>NZ_JBZEMO010000001.1:0-893385 GCF_058313055.1 Flavimobilis sp. BM9
CGAACCCGTCACACCGGTAGGAGTACGCCGGGTCATAGGAGACCGACGAGCCCGGCTGACACATCGCCGGGTCGATCGCCCGCGACTCGACAAGCGGAGGACCATTCACGGGGCGGCGCGTCTCCGGGTTGGGCGCCCTCCGACGGTCCCGGTCATCCCGTTTGGCCCGGTACTTGCCGTCCCCCAACGGGACTGTGTCCCACGTTGTTTGCGTCGAGCCTGTGTCGTCCGCATTCTTCTCTGTGCTTCCCTCGGTTGTCTGCGTAGCGAACCCGATAGGTGCACCGATAGCGAGGGCCACGCTCAAGGCAAGCGCGATGCAGCTTGACGCCACTGACGGGATCACTCGACGTACTCCACCGCGCGGACGCGCGACACCTGCCAACGGTCGCCCGTCCATGCCACGCGGAGTCCCCGGGAGCTCTGCTTTCCAGGAATGCTCGACTGAACACCATCAGGTCCGGTTCTTGTCGCGCCAGATGAGTGGACATCGACGATCCAGAAGTGGCTGTTCTCCGTGGACTCCCCGGGGTTGAGCCACAGATCGTCGATCGTGATCACGTCACCGGAGGTGGTCCAACCGGCTGCGACGTCCTTCTCGACGCCAGCGATCAGCTGATTGCAGTAGTCGCATGCCGGTGACGCGAGTTCACGCAGCGGCTCCGCGTCGCCGGTGTTCACGGTGTAAGGATGCAGCGCCACGAAGTACTCGACCGCTGCCTTCGACCCGACCTTCCCCGGCGTCGTGAGGTCCGCGGGCACGGGCGGCGGCGTCGTGATCTTCTCGATCGTCGGCTCGGTGGGAGTGGCAGGGGTGGGTGTCGCGGACGGTGACGCGCTCGCCGTCGGGGTGGCCGCCGTCGTCGTCGGTGCGGTCGGCGCGGGCGCTACCTCGCTCGTGCACCCGGTCAGGAGGATCGCCGCAAGGACGACAGAGGCACAGCGCAGGGCGGACGAGCGGGTCGCGGGCATGGTGAGCAAGGTAGCGATCCACCGCTCAGGCCGCCACATATGTCCCGAACCTGTGGATCAGTGAGGCGGGCAGGCGCCTCCCGCACCTGCCTCACCGATCGCCCGCATCCACACCTCACGTGTGCACCGAGGCGATCCGTGCGGGAGGAAGTGACGCGGGCTGCGCACCGATCGCCCGGTTGCACACGCGACGTGTGCAACCGGGCGATCGGTCGGGGGAAAGGTGGGAGATCGTCAGGAGGCCAGGCCAGGCCAGGCCAGGCGAGGCGAAGCGACCAACTGGGGAGGACGCCCGCCCTACTCGCCGAGCGGGTCCAGGACCCGCTTGAGGAACCGCTGCGTCCGCTCCTCGCGGGGCGCGGTGAGCACCTCGGACGGCGGCCCCTCCTCGACGACGACCCCGCCGTCCAGGAACGCGACGTGGTCAGCGACCTGCTGCGCGAACCGGATCTCGTGCGTGACGACGACCATCGTCCAACCCTCGGCCGCCAGGTCGCGCATGACCGTGAGCACCTCGCCGACGATCTCCGGGTCGAGGGCCGACGTCGGCTCGTCGAAGAGGAGCAGCGCCGGGCGCAGCGCGAGCGCCCGCGCGATACCGACGCGCTGCTGCTGGCCGCCGGACAGCTGCGCAGGCAGCGCGTCCTCCTTGTCGGCCAGCCCCACCTTCGCGAGCAGCTCGCGAGCCTGTGCCTCCGCCTGCGCCCGCGGGACCTTCTGCGCGTAGATCGGACCCTCGGTCACGTTCTGCAGAGCCGTGCGGTGCGGGAACAGGTGGTGCGCCTGGAACACCATGCCGGAGCCGGCGCGCAGCCGACGCAGGTCTGCTGGCGTGGGCGACGTCGCGAAGTCGACGGCGGCGTCGTCGACCCGCACGACGCCGCGCTGCGGCGTCTCGAGCGCGTTGAGGCACCGCAGCAGCGTCGTCTTGCCAGACCCGGACGGGCCGATCAGCACCGTCACGGAACCGCGGTCGACGCGCAGGTCGATGCCGCGCAGCACCTCGTTGTCGCCGAACGACTTGTGCAGGTCGACGACCTCGAGAAGAGCGGGGGCGGTCATACGGTCACGTACCTCTCCAGGCGGCTCTCGAGCCGCGACTGCACCGCAGACAGCACGGTGCAGATCAGCCAGTAGTAGACGGCGGCGAGCGAGTACAGCGCAAGGAACTCGTACGACGGCGCTGCGATCTCCTGCGCCTTGCGCAACAGCTCGGTCACCATGATCGACGACGCGAGCGACGTGTCCTTCACGAGCGAGATGAACGTGTTGGACAGCGGCGGGACCGCGACGCGCAACGCCTGCGGCAGGATCACGCGGCGCAGCGTCGTCGTGTACGACATGCCGACCGTCTGCGCCGCCTCCCACTGCCCTCGCGGCACCGAGAGGATCGCCGCACGGATCGCCTCGGCCGCATAGCCGCCCACGTTGAGCGAGAACGCGACGATCGCTGACGGGAACGGGTCGATCACGATGCCCAGCGACGGCAGCGCGTAGAAGATGATGAACAGCTGCACGAGCAGCGGCGTACCGCGGATGAGGGACACGAACGCACGCGCGACCCAGCGCAGCACGCGCCACCGGGAGATGCGGGCGAGCGCGACGACGAGCGCGATGACGAGGCCGATCGTGAACGACAGCAGCGTCAGCGGGATCGTGCCGCGCACGGCCCCGACGAGCAGGGGCACGAGCGAGTCGAGGAGCAGCTGCTGCAGCTGGTCGTCGATGCCGAACATCGTGAGACCTCCGCTCGTCAGGGCCGTCGCCGTCACTTCGAGATGTCGGTGCCGAAGTACTTCTCACCGATCGAGGCGAGAGTCCCGTCGGCCGCGAGCTCGCCGAGCGCCTTGTTGATCTCCGCGACGAGACCCGAGTCCTTGCGCAGCGCGAACGCCTGCACGACCTTCTCCTCAGGGATCTCGAACGCGATCTTCACGCTCGTGTCGCCGGTCGACGTGAGGTACTCGAGGGCCGCGAGGTTGTCGTTGACCGTGAAGTCGACGCGGCCGTCCCGGACGGCGGTGACGGCCTCCGTGAAGCCGTCGATCGGCTCGACCTTCGCGCCGTTGTCACGCGCGAGCGCGCCCCAGTTGGACGTCGCCGTCTGGGCGGCGGTGCGGCCCTCGAAGCCGGCCAGGCCCGTCAGCTCGGTGTCGTCCGCAGGCACGATCACGACGGGGACGGACACGGAGTACGGGTCGGACAGGTCGTACTTCGCGGCGCGCTCGTCGTTGATGGTGACCTCGTTCGCGACGACGTCGTACCGCTTGGCCTCGAGGCCCGCGAAGATCGAGTCCCACTTCGTCTCGGAGAACTCCGGCTTGACGCCGAGCTTCTCGGCGACCGCCGTGATGACCTCGACGTCGTAGCCGGTCAGCTCGCCCGACGTGGGGTCGTGGAAGGTGAAGGGCGCGTACGTGCCCTCCGTGCCGACCTTGAGGACGCCGGACTCCTTGAGCGCGGCGACCGGGTCGGCAGCGGTCTTCTCGTCGCCGTCGGACGAGCACGCGGCGAGCGCGAGCGCTGACAGGACGACGGCGGTGGAGGCGACGGACCTACGGATGTTCATGGTTCTCCTGAGGGGTGGTGACAGCGACGCCGGCCCGGCGGACGGATGTCCGCAAGGTCCAGGATGTCGTGGCCGTTCGGGAGGCGCAGCCCGAGGGTGGGCGGAGCGCCGGGGACGTGTCGGACGGGTGCTCGCAGCGCCGGCGCTCAGGCCGGGACGGGAAGACTCACGTCAGCGACGGGGAGGGGACGACGGCGACCACGGGTCGCGACGACGTCGGGCACCCGAGCCGGGTGCCGGGGCAGCGCCTCAGCGCTGACAGGGACACCCGAAGGTGCCTGCGGGCAGGCAGCAACAGCGCAGCGACGACGACGTCGACGCGGGCTGGAGAGCGCTCTGCCGGATGTTCACGGTGGGAGCGTACCTGACCTGGGCGGCGCCCGACGCGGAACGTGACGGACGTCCCGCCGAGCGGTCCCGGTGCCCTCACGCCCGCTCCGGCGAGGTGTCACGCCCATGGCGAACACGGGCATCACGGCACCCCTCGCTTGGTTAGAGTCGAAGCGGTCAGACCTGTGCGCTATCCGGCGCGGGTGAACGCCGCTCGTGAGGAGCAGCAGATGTTCGAGAGATTCACCGACAGAGCGCGTCGGGTGGTCGTCCTTGCCCAAGAAGAGGCACGGATGCTCAATCACAACTACATCGGCACCGAGCACATCCTGCTCGGTCTGATCCACGAGGGTGAGGGGGTCGCCGCCAAGGCGCTCGAGTCCCTGAACATCTCGCTGGACGCCGTGCGTCAGCAGGTCACGGAGATCATCGGCGAGGGCCAGCAGGCGCCGTCGGGCCACATCCCGTTCACGCCGCGCGCCAAGAAGGTGCTCGAGCTCTCGCTGCGCGAGGCCCTGCAGCTCGGCCACAACTACATCGGCACCGAGCACATCCTGCTCGGCCTCATCCGTGAGGGCGAGGGCGTCGCCGCCCAGGTGCTGACGAAGCTCGGCGCCGACCTCAACCGTGTGCGCCAGCAGGTCATCCAGCTCCTGTCCGGCTACCAGGGCAAGGAGCCGGTCGCTGCGGGCGCTCCCAACGAGGGGCAGCCCGCCGGCTCGGCCGTCCTCGACCAGTTCGGGCGCAACCTCACGCAGGCCGCCCGCGAGGGCAAGCTCGACCCCGTGATCGGTCGGTCCAAGGAGATCGAGCGCGTCATGCAGGTCCTGTCGCGCCGCACCAAGAACAACCCTGTCCTCATCGGTGAGCCCGGCGTCGGCAAAACGGCTGTCGTCGAGGGCCTCGCCCAGGACATCGTCCGTGGCGACGTCCCGGAGACGCTCAAGGACAAGCAGCTCTACACGCTCGACCTCGGCGCGCTCGTCGCCGGGTCCCGCTACCGCGGTGACTTCGAGGAGCGTCTCAAGAAGGTCCTCAAGGAGATCCGCACCCGCGGCGACATCATCCTGTTCATCGACGAGATCCACACGCTCGTCGGTGCCGGTGCTGCCGAGGGCGCGATCGACGCGGCGTCGATCCTCAAGCCGATGCTCGCCCGCGGCGAGCTGCAGACGATCGGCGCGACGACCCTCGACGAGTACCGCAAGCACATCGAGAAGGACGCCGCGCTCGAGCGGCGCTTCCAGCCGATCCAGGTCGCCGAGCCGAACCTCGAGCACGCGATCGAGATCCTCAAGGGCCTTCGCGACCGCTACGAGGCGCACCACCGTGTGTCCATCACGGACAGCGCGCTCGTCGCCGCCGCGACCCTCGCGGACCGCTACATCAACGACCGCTTCCTCCCGGACAAGGCGATCGACCTGGTCGACGAGGCAGGCGCGCGCCTGCGCATCCGCCGCATGACCGCGCCGCCGGAGCTCCGCGAGCTCGACGAGGCCATCGCCGAGGCGCGCCGCGACAAGGAGTCCGCGATCGACGAGCAGGACTTCGAGAAGGCCGCCGGCCTGCGCGACAAGGAGAAGCAGCTCACCGCGCAGCGCGCCGACCGCGAGAAGGCCTGGAAGTCCGGAGACCTCGACTCGGTCGCCGAGGTGGACGAGGACCTGATCGCCGAGGTGCTCGCGCAGTCCACCGGCATCCCTGTCTTCAAGCTGACCGAGGAGGAGTCCTCGCGGCTCCTCAAGATGGAGACCGAGCTGCACAAGCGGGTCATCGGCCAGGAAGCCGCCATCAAGTCGATCTCGCAGGCGATCCGCCGCACGCGCGCCGGGCTCAAGGACCCGAAGCGTCCCGGTGGCTCGTTCATCTTCGCGGGACCGACGGGTGTCGGTAAGACCGAGCTCGCCAAGGCGCTCGCCGAGTTCCTCTTCGGCGACGAGGACGCGCTCATCCAGCTCGACATGTCGGAGTTCTCCGAGAAGCACACGGTGTCGCGCCTGTTCGGCTCGCCTCCCGGCTACGTCGGCTACGACGAGGGCGGCCAGCTCACCGAGAAGGTTCGCCGTCGTCCGTTCTCCGTCGTGCTGTTCGACGAGGTCGAGAAGGCGCACGCCGACATCTTCAACTCGCTCCTGCAGATCCTCGAGGACGGTCGCCTGACCGACTCGCAGGGCCGCGTCGTGGACTTCAAGAACACGATCATCATCATGACGACGAACCTCGGCACGAGGGACATCGCCAAGGGCGTGATGACCGGCTTCGCGGCGTCCGGCGAGCTGTCGACCGACTACGAGCGCATGAAGGGCAAGGTCAACGACGAGCTCAAGCAGCACTTCCGGCCTGAGTTCCTCAACCGTGTCGACGACGTCGTGGTGTTCCCGCAGCTCACGCACGAGGAGATCGTCCAGATCGTCGACCTCATGATCGCCCGCCTGGACAAGCGTCTGCGGGACAAGGACATGAGCGTCGAGCTCACGCCCGCCGCCAAGAGCCTGCTCGCCGACAAGGGCTACGACCCCGTGCTCGGCGCACGTCCGCTGCGCCGCGCGATCCAGCGGGAGATCGAGGACGTGCTCTCCGAGAAGATCCTCTTCGGCGACCTCAAGGCTGGCGAGAACATCGTGGTCGACGCCGAAGGTGAGGCCCCGCTCGGGGAGTTCACCTTCCGCGGCGAGCCGCGCAAGCCCGGCGCACCTGCCTCGGAAGTTCCCGAGATCGAGTCGATCGCGGTTCCCGCATCGACCGGTTCGAAGGGAAGCTCGAGCGGCGGCGAGGGGCAGCTCAGCGCAGGCGCCTGAGCCCCAGCAGCACAGATACGACGAAGGTCCTCGGCACCAGGAGTGCCGGGGACCTTCGTCGTTCGTCTCACGCACGGCGCGCGAATGTGGATAAATACACCCGATCCAGTGGGAAGGTCAACCATAACCTCGACGGCGTGGCGTCCGGCTGGTAGTTACATCCCTATGACATTCGCCGTCGACGGCCTCACCGTCGAGGTCCACGAGGACGCCGACGCGCTCGGCGACCGCGCCGCGACCCTGTTCGCCGACGCGATCCGCGGCGTCGTCCGGGAGCACGGCGAAGCCCGCGTCCTCATCGGAACGGGCAACGCACAGCTTCCCTTCGTCCGCGCCCTCCCGGGCAAGAGCATCCCGTGGGCCGCCGTCACGATCTTCCAGGTCGCGGAATACGTCGGCCTACCCCCTGGCCACCCGGCCGCATATGGCACGTGGATCCAGGAGCACCTCGTCACACCGTTCCAGCCCGGGATCGTTCACCGGCTCCGCGGCGACGTCAGGTCTCCACTCGCCGAGGCCGAGCGCTACGAAGCGCTGCTGCGCGAGGACCCGATCGACGTCGTCGTCCTCGGCATCGGCGAGAACGCCCACATCGGCCTCAACGAGCCGCACGCCGCATGGTTCTCCGACCCGCGGTGGGTGCGTGTGCTTGCACTGGCTGAGGCCTCACGACGACAAGAGGTGGGAGAAGGCCACTTCGAGTCGATCGACGACGTGCCCGACCGTGCGATCTCCACGACCGTGCCGGGACTGCTCGCGGGCCAGAAGATCATCGTCAACGTGCCCGAGCGCCGGAAGGCCGCCGCGATCGCCGCGACGCTCTCTGCGCCCGTCGGGCCTGCCGTCCCGGCCACAGCGCTGCGCACCCACCATGACGCGATCCTCCTCCTCGAACCTGAGTCGTCGACCGCGCCGTCGCCCGACTGACCTGCCGCCGCGTGGGTGCGGCGCGGCTCAGCCGGCCGGGTGGGGAGCGAGGGCTTCGTCGAGGAGCTGGAGGTAGGTCGCACGCTGCTCGCGCCGCACGTCGTGCCCCGCGGTGAGGACGAAGACCTCGCCCTTGCCCTCGAGCAGCTCCTCGGCGCGCACAGCCATCGCACCGGGGATGATCCCGCCGAGCTCTTCCTGCCCGAGCAGGACGGTCGTCGCGAACTCGCCGTCGGGTGCGAGCGTGGCCAGGGGTGCGACCCAGTCCTGAGAGAAGCCGGTGGCGCGGTCGAGGAATCGCGGGTCGAGCTGCCGCTTCGACGTCGCCCACGGGGCTGCCTCGGCAGCCGGCCAGCTCGGGTGGTCGCGGGTGACGGATGCGAGGAGCCGCGCGTACGGGGTGCGGTTCAGCTCGCGCAGGATGCGCGCGACGTCGGGGAAGGTGGAGTCGTCCGCCGTCCAGGCCGGGTCCTCGAGCACGAGTGCCGAGACGAGTGCAGGCCCGCGCAGCGCGAGATCCTGCGCGACGAGCGCGCCGAGCGAGTGCCCGATGAGCGCGGCGG
Organism: Flavimobilis sp. BM9; assembly: GCF_058313055.1. Taxonomy (NCBI): domain Bacteria; kingdom Bacillati; phylum Actinomycetota; class Actinomycetes; order Micrococcales; family Jonesiaceae; genus Flavimobilis; species Flavimobilis sp. BM9. The sequence goes on from NZ_JBZEMO010000001.1 coordinate 8,160, forward strand.
GCCGCTGCGCGACGCGGTGCACGACGACGGCGAGGTCGTCCGCGAGCGCGCGCACCGTGACGGGGCCGTCGGGGAGAGGGGAGTCGCCGTGACCTCGCAGGTCCGAGACGATGACGAGGCGCTGCTCGGCGAGGTGCTCGACGATGCCGGGCCAGCACGCGGCCGAGTCCCCGAGACCGTGGACCAGGACCGCTGGGGGAAGAGGGGAGTCGGTCGGACCGAAAGCGGCCCACGTGACGTGCCCGAGGTGGCCGGAGCCTGCCTCGATGACCCCATAGCTGTGGTCGCTCACGTCGCTCGTCGCCTCTGTCCTTGCCTCGGTGCCCGCTCAGCCTGGACGATCCTAGCCGTTGTGGGGCGGATCCTCCTGGGTACGAACCTGCACGTCGTCAGCGCCGATGGCCGACGCGCGGTGCACGCGCGAGCGCCAGGCGAGGAGCAGGCCGCCGAGCAGGGCGGACAGCAGCGACCCGACGAGGATCGCGGCCTTGCCTGCTTCGCTGTCGGGAGAGCCTGGTTCGAACGACAGCTCGCCGATCAAGAGGGCCACGGTGAAGCCGATGCCGCCGACGCAGGCGACGGCGACGACGTCGAGCCAGCGCAGCGCTGCGTCGAGCGTCGCTCGGGTGAGACGCACGAGCAGCCAGGTGGCGGCGGTGATGCCCAGGGGCTTGCCGACGACGAGGCCGAGGACGACGCCGATCGCGACCGGGTTGCCGAGGGCGTCGCGCAGGGCGTCGGGCGTCATCGTGACGCCGGCGGCGAACAGCGCGAACACCGGGACGGCAAAGCCGGCGGAGATGGGCCGCCACCGGTGCTCGTAGTGCTCGGCGAGGCTGTGCCGCTCGCCAGCGCGGGGAAGGGCGGGAACGGTGAACCCGAGCAGGACCCCTGCGATCGTGGCGTGGATGCCCGACGCATGCATGAGCGCCCATGCGAGGACAGCGAGGGGAACCAGCAGCCAGGGCGGCGCGCCGCCGTGCTTGCGGACGAGGATGGCGAAGGCGGCGATCACGAGACCGGCTCCTGCCATCGCGAGGAAGTCGAGAGACTCGGTGTAGAAAGCGGCGATGACGATGATGCCGAGAAGGTCGTCGACGACGGCGAGCGTGAGCAGGAACGCGCGCAGGGCGGTCGGTAGTCCTCTCCCGGCGATCGCGAGAACGGCGACCGCGAACGCGATGTCGGTCGCGACAGGCACGGCCCAGCCTTGCGGGTCGCCGTTGCCGATCGCGTTGACGGCGGCATAGATGAGCGCGGGTGCGGCCATGCCGCCGACGGCTGCGACGATCGGCACGATCGCCGTCGCGGGGCGGCGCAGCTGGCCGTCGACGATCTCCCGCTTGAGCTCCACGCCGACGACGAAGAAGAAGATCGCCAGGAGCCCGTCGGTCGCCCACTGCGCGAGGGCGAGGTCGAGATGCACCGCAGACGGGCCGAACCGGAGCGAGGAGAGGTTGCGGTAGCTGTCACCCCACGGAGAGTTCGCCCAGACGAGTGCGACGACGGCGCCCAGGAGCAGGAGGATCGCGCCGGTGTTCTCGGCGCGCAGCGTATCCAGGAAGTTCCGCCGGGAGCCCGGGGTGAGCTTCCCCAGGATCGCGTTCTTGTCAGTCATGGTTCGTCCTCGTTGACGGGCACGGGTTCACGGGAACGATAACCCCGCGCCTGAAGGGGGTGAGCCTGGATGAGGGACTGCAGGGTCTGGTGCGGAGGTGTGCGAGGTGATATCGCGTGCGTACGCGCGCCCTCGACAACCGGTGCGTCACCCTGCGGGCTACGTGAGGCAGATCACAGTCAGAGAGTGGTGCGTGCGAGCTGCCCGATCCACGCCTGCACAACGGCTGTGTCCTGGTCGCCCAGACCGGCATCCGTGAGATCGGCGAACACGGACCTCAAGACATCGAGCTGCGGGGTGCCCGTGCCGGTGCGGGCTGCTTCCTCCGTCGCGAAGCCGAGGTCCTTGACCATGAACTTCGCGGCACCTGACGGCGAATGGTCGTGCTCGGCGAAACGCCGTGCCTTGACGTCGAGGATGCGCGACCCGGCGTACCCGGTGCCGAACAGCGCGAGCAGCCGTGCGACGTCGAGCCCCGCGCGCTCCGCGAGAACGCTCGCCTCGCCGAGGGCGGCGACGGTTGCGGCGACGATCATCTGGTTGCATGCCTTGGCGACCTGTCCCGCACCGAGCGGGCCAAGGTGCTCTGGTCGCCCGCAGGGCGCGAGCGTGGCGCACGCCCGCGCCGCATCGTCCTCGGGTCCGCCGACCATGATCGCGAGAGAGCCGGCCTGTGCGCCCTCCTCCCCACCGGACACCGGGGCGTCGACGACCCGGACGGTGCTCGCGGTCCTCGAGCGGACCTCGGCGTCGAGGTCGCGCACACCCTGCGGCGACGAGGTTGAGCTCACGATGATGAGCAGGTCGTCGCCTGCGCCGGCAAGCAGACCGTCAGGACCTTCGAGCAGCTGCCGGACCTGGGGGAGGTCGGGGACCATCAGCACCACCGTCGTGCTCGCGGCTGCGACCTCGCGGGCCCTCGTGTGCCAGACGGCACCGCCCATGATGAGGTCGGTGGCGGCGTCGCGGCGGCGAGCCGTGACGTGCAGCCGCCCGGGGCCGAGCGCGCGGAGCAAGTGCCCGGCCATCGGGGCGCCCATCGTGCCGAGCCCCACGAAACCGACATCTCCCTCGATCGTCTGTGCGTCCATGAGAGCCACCCTAGCCGAGTTGTTCGACATGATGAATACTGTTCACCATGTCGAACACCCTCCGTATGGTTCTCGCCACCCCGCTCCCCGAGGCACTGTGCGTCCAGCTCGAGAGCGAGGTGCCCGGCCTGGAGCTCGTCCGTGACCACTCGCTGCTCCCCCCGATGCGCTACCCGGGCGACCACGACGGTGACCCGGCGTTCCGGCGCACCCCCGAGCAGCAGGCAGCGTTCGAAGCGCTCGTCGACACGGGCGAGGCGCTCTACGGAATCCCCGATGTGTCCCCGGCGGCGCTCGCACGCACGGTCGCGGCCAACCCGCGGCTGCGCTGGGTCCAGACGATGGCCGCGGGCGGAGCTTCTCAGGTCGCGGCTGCGCGCCTGCCTGACGGTGCGCTCGACCGGATCGCGTTCACGACCTCGGCTGGGGTGCACGGCGGGACGCTCGCCGAGTTTGCCCTTCTGGGCGTCCTCGCCGGGGCGAAGGACCTGCCGAGGCTCCAGGCGCACCAGAGGGCGCGCGAGTGGGCGCCGCGCTGGGCCATGGGCCAGGTCCACGAGCAGACGGTCCTCGTCGTCGGGCTCGGGAGCATCGGTCGCGACTGCGCGCGCCTGCTGAGCGCCGTCGGTGCTCGAGTCATCGGGGCGAACAGGTCGCCGGTCGAGGTGCCCGGCGTCGAGCGGGTCGTCGGGCTCGGGGAGGTGGTCCACGTCGTCGGGGAGGTGGACGCGATCATCGTCACGCTGCCGGGAGCGCCAGGGACGACAGGACTCGTCGCCGACGACGTCCTCGACGCGGCGCGTCGCGGCGTGACAGTCGTCAACGTCGGTCGCGGGACCGTGATCGACGAGCGGGCGCTCGTCGGCGCGCTCGAGACCGGTCAGGTCGGGTTCGCAGCGCTGGACGTCGTCGCGCACGAGCCCCTCGATCCGACGAGCCCCCTCTGGGCGCACCCCCGAGTGCTCCTCAGCCCGCACACCGCGGCGCTGAGCGACGCCGAGGACGCCCGCATCGCGCAGCTCGCCGCCGACAACGCGCGCCGGCTGCTCGCAGGTGAGCCGCTGCGCAACCGCGTGCGCCTGGAGGACCTCGCGTGAGCGTCCCGGCGGTCGCGCGTGCGATCGCGCTGCTCGAGATCCTCGCCGCCTCCCGCGGCGAGCCGCGCTCCCTGAGCGAGCTGTCCCGGGCGCTCGGTGCGCCCAAGTCCTCGACGTCCGCGCTCTGCGCAGAGCTCGAGGCTGCGGGCTACGTCGAACGGGCCGACGGCGGGATGCGCCTCGGGCGTTCGGCCGTCGCGCTGGGTGGAGCGTACGTCCGTCAGTTCGAGCCGGTGCGTGAGTTCGCCACCGTGTGCCGGCAGGACCCGGTGCTCCGCGAGGAGGTCGTGCAGCTCGCCGTGCTCGACGAGATGGTGACCTCCGGTGGGCGCGTCCCCGCCGTCCTGTACCTCGCGCGGCACGAGGGCACGGCACCGTTGCGCGTCTCAGCCTCTGTCGGGGACCGCTTGCCTGCTACGACGACCGCCGTCGGTCAGGTGTTGCTCGCCGCGCTCGACGAGGCTGGACGTGCGGAGGCTGTCCGGGCGGTCGCCGAGGCGTCCGACGGCTCCGTGGTCGAGCGCGTCCTCGAGGAAGAGCTCGAACGTACGCGGCGGCAGGGTTACGGGGTCGACGACGGACGGACGTTCGAGCACGTCGTCGGCCTTGCTGTCGCCGTTCCCGGCGCCGCAGGGGCGCGGCCGTGCGCTGTCGGGGTGTCGATGCTCGACAGGTATGCCGACCAGGCGAAGCGAGCGGCCGTCAGTGAGTCGTTGACCCGCCTGGCGCACCTGTTGCGCGATCCGGTGCCGGAGCTCTCCGGCCATGTCCCGGACTGAAGCCCTGGCGCGGTCGGGCGCGGGCCGGGCCTGACGCGCGGCGACCGCAGCCGGAGACGGCTGGTCGCCGCGCGTCGCCTGCTTCTAGGCTCCGTTCGCTGTGCGCACGAGAGCGAGCGTCGCCTCGGCGAGGGCCACCCGGTCGGTGACGCTCGCGTCGAGCGGGCGTGCCGAGACCTTCGCCCCGACGTAGTCGAGGCCGCCGGCCGCGGCCGCGAACGTCGCTCGGGCCTGTTCGACGTCGAGCGCGGACGCTGCCGATGCGGTGAGCGCAGCGGCCGCACCCCGCGGCGGGATGTGAGCGTCCGTCCACGGCTCGCCCCACTCGGTCGCCTCGGGCGTCGCCCCCGACAGCATCACGCCCCGCAGCACACCCGCAGCCGCGGCTGCCCGGGCGTGCGCCACGGGCGCCGCAGCGTCGCGCGCCTCGATCGCCGACCGCCCCCAGTTGAGCGCGACCCCGAGAGGTGAGCCGCCGTCGTCGGCCGCAGGCAGGCCCACGTCGATGGCGCGGCGCACAGCCGCGATCTCGTCCGCGATCGAGAAGAAGCCCTTCTCCGGGCGCTGCCCCGTGACGAGCCTGTCGCAGTGCTCGACGACGATCCGCGCTCCCGTGCCCCACCCCGCAATGTCCGCGAGCGAGCTCGCGAGTGCTTCCGACGAGCCCGGAGCGCCCCCGCGAGCGTTCCTGCCGTCGGGACCTGGCGCCGAGTGGACCTCGACCGCCACGACTCGCCGACGGCCGGACGCGTCGGCGAGCCGCTGCGCCAGCTCGCCCACGACCGCGAGGTCGGTCAGGGCCGCCTGACGGCCCTCGCCGTCGCTGGACGCGAGCCCGTACCCCGGGCTCTCGCCCAGCCGACGCATAGTGCTCGGGATGGCTGTGAGGACGACGTCCCGGTCGTCGGGGAGGTGCTTCAGGATCCAGGACGTGACGTGCGCAGCCGCGTCCGAGCTGGGGACGGGTAGCTCGTACGCGTCGAACGCGACGTCACGCAGAGCGGCATAGAACGTGGACTCGTCCTGCCCGGGGTGGGGTGCTAACGCGTACGAGCCCAGCGTGAGGCGGGTGCGGGGCGCAGTGGCACGGTTGTCAGTCATCGGACTCTCTTCTTCGAGATGCTGTGGGTTGACTTGCTCGGAAGACCATGGCTTACTAGTTCCGTCCACTGGAACTGAGTTCCATTCTGAATCACATCGTCGCGGGTGACGGTGTGGGATCGCAACAAGGTCGTTCGATCACCTCCGCTCGATGTCGAGCATCGGACCGGCCCCCAGCACTTCTGCGGCCCACCAGCGTCAGCCCTCGAGAGGAGCCACCTCATGAAGCGAAACAAGGTCGTTTCGATTCTCGCGATCGGAGCCATGGGGGTTCTCGGTCTGACCGCCTGCAGCTCGGACGACGAGGGCAGCACGAAGGTCTTCAAGGTCGCGTTCAACCAGACCGAGACCCACCCGCAGTACAAGGCCATCTCGGAGCTCGGTGACCGCCTCAAGGAGCGCACCGACGGCCGCTACGACCTCGAGGTGTTCCCGAACGAGACGCTCGGCACCCAGAAGGACACGCTCGAGCTGGTCCAGGCAGGCTCGGTCGACTTCGCGATGGTCGCCGGCTCGCTGCTCGAGAACTTCAACCCGGACTTCGTGGTCTTCAACCTGCCGTTCACGTTCGACAGCAAGGACCACCAGCGCGAGACCGTCAACGACCCGGAGATCTCCGGCGAGATCTTCGAGACCCTCAAGAGCTCCAACATCGAGGTCGTCGCTGGCTTCCACGGCGGCATCCGCTCCGTCTACAACTCCGAGAAGCCGATCAACACGCCTGCCGACCTGGCCGGGATGAAGATCCGGGTCATCGAGTCCGACACCAACCTGCGGATGATGGAGCTCATGGGTGGCTCCGGCACCCCGATGGGTCAGGGCGAGGTCTACACCGCCATCCAGTCCGGCGTCCTCGACGGCGCCGAGAACAACGAGTCGATCTACGCCAACCTCAAGCACGCCGAGATCGCGAAGTACTACTCGTACACGCGCCACCTGATGTTCCCGGACTTCCTCATCACGAACCCGAAGATCCTCGAGGGCATGTCCGAGGCCGACCGCACCGCCTTCAAGGAAGAGGTCCAGACGGCCCTCACCGCCGAGGCCGGCTACTGGGACGACGAGGTGACCCGCTCGATCGACATCGCCACGAAGGCCGGCGCCGAGTTCAACGAGGTCGACGCCGCCGCGTTCCGCACCGCGCTCGAGCCGCTGATCGAGGAGAAGCTCTCGAACGACACCGTCAAGGGCATCTACGAGAAGATCCGCGCCGCGGCCAAGTGACCCTCACGAGGGCGGATCTGAGGACTACACCATGAACAAGATCAAGACAGGTCTGGACAGGGCGCTCGCGTGGTTCTGCGTCATCCTGTTCGGCGCGCTCGTCGTCGACGTGACCTGGCAGGTGTTCACGCGCCAGGTGCTCGACAGCCCGAGCAGCTGGTCGGAAGAGCTCGCGAAGTACCTCTTCATCTGGCTCGGGCTCTTCGGGTCCGCCCTCGTGTTCGGCGAACGCGGCCACATCTTCGTGGACTTCGCCGTGGCCAAGCTGCCTCGCGAGCTCCAGCACTGGGTCGGCGTCCTCGTGCAGGTCGCCATCCTCCTGTTCGCGGCGCTCGTGCTCGTCTACGGCGGGTACAAGGTCTCGGCGCTCGCGTGGGACCAGAACCTCACCGGGCTCCCCGTAAACGTCGGCTGGCTCTACACCGCACTGCCGATCTCGGGCGTGCTCATCATCTTCTACACGCTCTACCATCTGGTCGCGATCCTGCGGCGTGCCGAGTCCGGCGTGCTCACGGACGCCGAGCCGGACGTCCTGTAAGGAGGGTCGCAGATGGAAACCGCAGCTCTCGCAGGGCTCGTCCTCGTCGTCGGTCTCGTCGTCCTGCTGCTCGCAGGCGCGCCGATCTCCGTCGCCGTCGGCCTCTCGTCGGCGCTCGCCATGGTCTCGGCCCTCGGGTTCGAGAACGGCATGCTCACGTCCGCGCAACAGATGTTCCGCGGCATCAACAACTTCTCGTTGCTCGCCATACCGTTCTTCGTGCTGGCCGGCGTCATCATGAACAACGGGGGCATCGCACTCAAGCTCATCAACGCCGCCAAGGTGCTCGTCGGGCGGATGCCCGGATCGCTCGCCCAGACGAACGTCGCCGCCAACGCCCTCTTCGGAGCGGTCTCCGGCTCGGCCGTCGCGGCGGTCGCCGCCGTCGGCTCGACGATGGGCCCGCTCCAGGCGAAGGAGGGCTACGACAGGAACTTCGCCGCCGCCACGAACATCGCGTCGGCGCCGTCCGGGATGCTGATCCCCCCGAGCAACCTGATGATCGTCTACTCGCTCGTCTCGAGCACGTCGATCGCGGCGATGTTCGTCGCCGGCTACATCCCCGGCATTCTCTGGGCGCTCGCGTGCATGATCATCGTCTACCTCTACGCACGCAAGCGCTCCGAGCTCAAGCTCACCGAGCGCGTCCCGATGAAGACGCGAGTGCTCGTCGTCGTCGACGCGATCCCTTCGCTCCTGCTCATCGTCGTCGTGATCGGCGGAATCCTGGGCGGCATCTTCACCCCGACCGAGGCGTCGTGCATCGCTGTCGTCTACGCGCTGGTGCTGTCGTTCATCTACCGGAGCATCAAGGTCAAGGACCTCTTCCCGATCCTCCTCGACTCCGCACGTACCACCGCGATCGTCATGTTCCTCGTCGGCGTCAGCTCGATCATGGGCTGGGTCATGAGCTTCGCCAAGATCCCGCAGATGGTCGCCGACGCGATGTTCTCCATCTCCGACACCCCCACCATCCTGGTACTGCTCATCCTCCTGATGCTCCTGGTCATCGGGTGCTTCATGGACCCGACCCCCGCAGTGCTGATCTTCGTGCCGATCTTCCTGCCCATCGTCACGAGCTTCGGGATGGACCCGATCCACTTCGGCATCATCATGTGCTTCGCGCTGAGCATCGGCACGATCACGCCCCCGGTAGGCCCCGTGCTGTTCGTCGGCGCGAAGGTCGCCAACCTCAGGATCGAGGACGTCATCAGGCGGCTCGTGCCGTTCTTCCTCGCACTCGTCGTCGTCCTGGTCGTCGTCGCGTTCGTCCCGCAGCTCTCCACCTGGCTGCCGACGGCGCTCGGACTCCTCTGACCCGTCCGGGTGCCGCGCCCGTCCCCCCGAGCGGGCCGGCACCCGGACCACCTCGCAAGACCTCCCTATATATAGGAGAAGAAACCTCATGGAACAGCGTTACGCCACCAGCCCCGAGCACGTACCCGGGATGGACACGGCAGAGCTGCGCTCGCGCTACCTCGTCCAGGACCTCTTCCGGGACGACGCGGTCGGCGCCGTCTACACCCACCAGGACCGTGTCGTCCTCCTGGGGGTCAGCCCGACCAGCAAGCCTCTCGACCTGCCGACGTTCCCCGAGATCCGGTCCGAGCACTTCCTCGAGCACCGTGAGGCCGGGGTCATCAACGTCGGCGGGACCGGGACGATCACCGCAGACGGGACCACGTACACGCTCACGAAGGGCTCGTGCCTCTACCTCGGTCGCGGCGTCAAGGACGTCACCTTCGCCTCGGCTGGAGGTGCCGAGGCTCCCGCAGCGTTCTACGTCATGAGCGCACCCGCACACACGGCGTACCCGACGACGCTCGTCGAGGCAGGCCAGGGCAACGTCCGCGAGCTCGGCGACGCGCTCACCTCGAACCGGCGCACGCTCAACCAGTACATCCACGAGAACGGCGTCAGGTCCTGCCAGATCGTCATGGGCGTCACCACCCTGCACCCCGGCAGCATGTGGAACACCATGCCCGCGCACACCCACGACCGGCGCATGGAGGCATACCTCTACTTCGACCTCCCCGAGGACGCCCGCGTCATCCACCTCATGGGGGAGCCGACCGAGACGCGCCACCTCGTCGTCGGCAATCGCGAGGCGACCATCGCGCCGAGCTGGTCCGTCCACTCGGGAGTAGGGACCGCGTCGTACTCCTTCGTCTGGGGCATGGCCGGGGAGAATCAGTCGTTCGACGACATGGACGGCTTCGCCGTCACGGACATGCGCTGATCTGCGCGACGAGACAGGGGAATGACATGACCGAGCCGACCACGCACGCCGCGAGCGCGAGCGAGAAGACTCTCCTCGTCCTCGAGGCCGCGCTCACGCACTCTCGGTTCACGGACGTGGTCGAGGCGACCGGTCTCGCGAAGGCGACGGCGCACAGGATCCTGGCGACGCTCCAGGACCGCCAGTTCATCCTCGTGTCGTCGGACGGGCAGTTCCAGCCCGGCCCCAAGATCCTCACCCTTGCGGGCCGGGCGCTCGAGAACATCGACATCTCCTCGATCGCCCGCCCGCACGTCGAGCGGCTCGTCGCGCTCGTGCACTGCACGGTCCACGTCGGCGTCGTCGCGAGCGACGAGATCGTCTACCTCGTGCGCAGCGATTCGGACAAGCCCTACCAGATGCCGTCGCGGGTGGGCCACGCGATCCCGATGCACTCGTCAGGCATCGGCAAGGTCGTCCTCGCGGACTGGAGCGACGAGGAGCTCGAGCGTTTCGTCGCCCGTGCAGGCCTGACGGCGCGTACTGCGCACACCATCACCACCATCGACGGGCTGCGCGACGAGATCGCCGACGTCCGCGCCAAGGGCTACGCCCGCGACCGCGAGGAGAACGTGCCCGGCGTAGTCTGCGTCGCCGCCCCGATCCGCGACCACACAGGCACGGTCAAGTACGGCCTTTCGATCTCCTCGATCGCCGTCGAGCACGACGAGGCGCAGATGGAGGCGATGGCGCCGCACGCGATCGCGACCGCCGATGCCATCTCAGAGGCACTGGGCCACATCACGCACTGAACCACCGGCGCCCAGCCTCTGGGCGACCGACTGAACCGAACGAGAGACACACCATGAGCACCAGCACCGTCCCCGCACACCTCACCGACCTCTTCTCCCTGGAGGGGCAGCTCGCCGTCGTGACAGGCGCGAGCCAGGGGATCGGTCTCGCGATCGCCACGATGCTCGCGCGAGCAGGCGCGGACGTCGTCGGCGTCTCGCACAACATGGAGCTGGGTGAGTCCGACGTCCGCACCGCGGTCGAGGGCGCGGGGCGCGAGCTCACCCCCATCCGCGCAGACTTCTCCGACCGCGACGCCGTCGCCGCTCTCGCCGCCCGGCTCGCCGACCTGCCTGTCGACATCCTCGTCAACAACGGCGGCACGATCCGCCGCACGCCCGCCGCGCAGCACTCCGACGAGGACTTCGACCACGTCATGGACGTCAACCTGCGCACCGCGTGGGTGCTGTCGCGCGAGATCGGACGGACCATGATCGAGCGCGGCAGCGGCAAGATCATCAACACCGCGTCGATGCTCTCGTTCCAGGGCGGTATCAACGTCCCGGGCTACACGTCGTCAAAGTCCGCGATCGCCGGCCTCACGAAGGCGCTCGCGAACGAGTGGGCGAGCAAGGGCCTCAACGTCAACGCCGTCGCCCCCGGCTACGTCGCGACCGCGAACACCCAGCAGCTGCGCGACGACGCGGACCGCTCCGAGGCGATCCTCGACCGCATCCCCGCAGGACGCTGGGCCCAGGCCGACGACATCGCGGGCGCCGTCCTGTTCCTCGCCTCCCGCGCGGCGTCGTACGTCAACGGGGCGATCCTGCCCGTCGACGGTGGCTGGCTCGCCCGCTGACCGTCTGCCCACCCCAGCCTCGACGCACCGGGAGAATCACCGTGCAGATCACCACCACCGAGTGCGACCACGACTCGTTCGCCCCCGAGCAGGGCGTCGCTGACGCGGCGGGCGCGACGCTGACGATCCGTCAGGCGTTCGACGACGACGCGATCGTCGCGGCGTGCGCGGACGCCGACGGCATCCTCGTCCAGTACGCACAGATCACAGGCAAGCTGATGGACCGGCTGCCGCGGCTGCGCGTCATCGGCCGCTACGGCGTCGGCGTCGACTCGGTCGACGTCCCCGCAGCCAGCGCACGCGGCATCGCCGTTTGCAACGTCCCCGACTACGGCACCGAGTCCGTGTCCGACCATGCGATCGGGCTCACGCTCGCCGTCGCGCGGGGCATCCCGCGGCTCGACCGTGGCCTCCGGGCGGGAGCGTTCGACCTGCCTGCCGTCCGACCGCTCTACCAGACGCGCGCCCGCGTGTTCGGGGTGCTCGGCCTCGGCCTCATCGGCACGGCGACCGCCCGCAAGGCGGCCGGCCTCGGCTACGAGGTGATCGGGTACGACGCCGCGGCGCCCGACGGCGCGACCGAGTTCCGCGGCGTGACGCACGTGAGCCTCGACGAGCTGCTCGAGCGGTGCCAGGTGCTGTCCGTGCACACGCCGCTGACGGACGAGACGCGCGGCATGATCGGTGCCGCACAGCTCGACCGGATGCGCAGCGACGCCATCATCGTCAACACCGCGCGTGGCGGCGTGATCGACACCGACGCCCTCGTCGACGCGCTGCGCGCCGGAGCGCTCGGCGGTGCGGGCATCGACTGCCACGAGACCGAACCCCTGCCTGCCGACCACCCGCTCACCACGTTCGACAACGTCGTCCTCACGCCGCACCTCGCCTGGTACACCGAGGAGTCGTACGACGAGCTCAAGCGCCGCACGATCGAGAACGTCGTCGACGTCTGCTCCGGCCGCGCTCCGCGCAACATCGTCAACCCCGAGGTGCTCGGGGCCCCTGGGCGCAACGTCTCGTGCGCCCCCGCACGCGAAGGAGCGCAGCGATGACCACCATGAAGGCAGCCGTGTGGACCGCCACGGACACGGCGGAGATCCAGGAGATCCCGCTCCCCGAGGTCCCCGACGGCTGGGCGCTCGTCCGGGTCGCGTACAACGGGATCTGCGGGACCGACCTGTCGATCTACCACGGCAAGCACCCGCGCGCGCAGCACGGGCTCGTCCCCGGTCACGAGATGTCCGGCTGGATCGAGCAGCCGGGCGACAGCGGGCTCGACGTCGGGCAGCTCGTCGTCGTCGAGCCGCTCATCTCGTGCGGCGGGTGCAGAGCGTGCACGACGGGCAGCGCGCACGTGTGCAACGCCCTCGGCCTGTTCGGCATCGACGCCCCGGGGGGCATGGCGCCGTACGTCGCGCTCCCGCCGCGCGTGCTGCACGCAGTGCCCTCGAGCGTCGACCCGCGCACCGCCGCGCTCGCAGAGCCGCTCGCCGTCGCCGTCCACGCCGTCGAGCTGTCCGGCATGGAGCGCGGAGACACGGTCGCCGTGTTCGGCGCCGGACCGATCGGTCTGCTCACCGCGCTCGTCGCCCGCCACGCGGGCGCCGGCCGCGTCGTCGTGACCGAGCCGAGCGCCTGGCGCCGGTCCGTCGCCGACGAGATGGGGTTCGACGTCGTCCCCGACGGCGTGACCATGACCGAGCACCTCGCGCGGCTCACCGGCGGGGAGGGGGCCGACACGACGTTCGACTCGGCAGCGCACCCGTCCGTCGCAGCCGAGCTCGCCGCCGCGACGCGCGTCCTCGGTCGCATCGTCATCGTCGGCGTCTACAAGCAGCCGACCCCGGTCGACCTGCAGGCGATCTGCTTCAAGGAGCAGTCGCTCCAGGGCGTGCGCGTCTACACGACGGCCGACGTCGTCCGCGCGATCGAGCTCATCGCGTCCGGCGAGCTCGGGCTCGAGACCTTCCCGACCCGCGCCTACCCGCTCGACCAGGTGACCGAGGCGTTCGACGCCGCGACCACCGGCGCTGACGCCCTCAAGGTCCTTGTCACCCCCCTCCCGGACGGAGCAGACGCATGAGCACCCCCAACCCGGCGTTCGACCTGACGGGACGCACCGCCGTCGTCACCGGCGGCGGACGCGGTCTCGGCCTCGGGATGTCCCAGGCCCTCCTCGACGCAGGAGCCGACGTCGTCGTCCTCGCACGCGGCGGCGTGCCAGCCGAGCTCGAGGCGTACGCGGCCGAGCGCGGCCGCAAGGTCTCGTTCTACCGCGTCGACCTCGCCGACGCCGCGTCGATCGACCAGGTCGCCGCCGAGGTCCTCGCCGCGCACACGGTCGACATCCTCGTGAACAACGCCGGGACCCAGGACCGCTACCCCGCGGCCGAGTTCCCCCTCGACGCGTGGGACGCCGTCCTCGACGTCAACCTGCGCGCCGTCTTCCAGCTCTGCCAGCTCTTCGGGCGGCCCATGCTCGAGCGCGGCGAGGGCAAGATCATCAACGCCGCCTCCCTGCTCACCTTCCAGGGTGGGCTCAACGTCGCGGCGTATGCGGCGTCGAAGGGCGCGGTCGGGCAGCTCACCAAGGCGCTGTGCAACGAGTGGTCGGGCAAGGGCGTGAACGTCAACGCCGTCGCCCCCGGCTACATGGCGACCGACATGAACGAGGCGCTCCTCGCCGACCCGGTGCGTCTCGAACAGCTCTCCGTGCGGATCCCCGCCGGCCGGTGGGGCACGCCCGAGGACATGGGTGGCGTCGTCGTGTTCCTCGCGAGCCCGGCCGCGCGCTACGTCCACGGGCAGGTCATCGCCGTCGACGGCGGCTGGATGGCGCGCTAGCTCCCGGCTCAGCGCCCGCCTCAGCGCTTGGCGACCGTCAGCAGGAACGTCGAGTCATCGAGCGCCTCGACCGCGTGCCGCTCCGCCGGGACGACGAGCAGCGCGCCCGTGGCGCCCTCCCACGACGCGCTCGCGGCGACGAGCACGACGCGGCCCGACAGTACCTGGACGGTCGCCTCGCCGGGGCTGTCGTGCTCGTCGAGCCGCGCACCGGCGCGCAGGGCGACGATCGTCTGGCGCAGCACGTGCTCGTGACCGCCGTAGACCGTCTGCGCCGCGCGGCCGCTGCTCGCGGCCCGTGCGGCGTCGAGCTGCTGGCGGCCGATCGCGACGAGCGAGAACTTCTCCATGCGCCCACTGTGCCACCCGCGCGCCAGCATCACCTGACGGCGGTCAGACCGTGCCGTGGACCGCGAGCGGCTCGATCGCCGCGAGCTCGTCGGCCGTCAACGGAGGCGCCTCGAGCGCCGCGACGTTGTTCTCGAGCTGGGCGACGCTGCTCGCACCGATGAGTGCCGAGGTCACGCGAGCGTCGCGCAGCACCCAGCTCAGCGCCAGCTGCGCGAGACTCTGTCCGCGCCCCGCCGCGATCTCGGCGAGGCCTCGCGCCCGCTCGAGGTACGACGGCGAGATGCGCTCCGGCTTGAGGAAGTGCCCGACGGCGGCACGCGAGCCCGCAGGAACCTCACCCGTGAGGTAGCGGTCCGTGAGCAGCCCTTGGTGCAGCGGCGAGAACACGATCATGCCGATGCCCAGGTCGCCGACCGTGTCGAGGAGCGACTCGCCCGTCGGCGCGGGGGCGAACCGCGCGCCGTCCGCGACGGCGTCCGCGTCGGCTGTCGACGCGGCGTCGGGCAGCTCGACGTGCCGGTTGAACATCGAGTAGCTCGGCTGGTGGATGAGCAACGGCGTGCCGAGCTCGGCGAGGACGCGCTGCGCCTCGCGCGTCTGCGCGGGCGTGTAGTTCGAGATGCCGGCGTAGAGCGCGCGTCCGCTCGTCACGGCGGTGTGCAGGGCGCCCATCGTCTCCTCGATCGGCACCGACGGGTCGGGGCGGTGGGAGTAGAAGATGTCGACGTAGTCGAGGCCCATGCGGGTCAGGGACTGGTCGAGCGAGGACAGCAGGTACTTGCGGCTGCCGCCGTCGCCGTACGGGCCGGGCCACATGTCGTAGCCGGCCTTCGAGGAGATGACCATCTCGTCGCGGAACGGGCGCAGGTCGGCGGCCATGTGCCGGCCGAAGTTCTCCTCGGCGGAGCCGTACGGCGGGCCGTAGTTGTTCGCGAGATCGAAGTGCGTGATGCCCAGGTCGAACGCGCGACGCAGGATCGCACGCTGCTCGTCGAACGGCTTGGTGTCCCCGAAGTTGTGCCACAGCCCGAGGGAGAGGGCAGGCAGGTCGAGCCCGGAGCGGCCGCACCGCCGGAAGGTGGCGTTCGCGTAGCGGGAGGAGTCGGGGGTGTAGGACGGCGTCGTCATCTGTCCAGGCTACGGCCCGTGGGGGGCCGACGGCGTCAGCGCGACTCGGAGAACACCAGGTGGCGGTACGCGAAGTAGCGGAACACGTTCGCGAGCGCGAGGCCGACGCCGTTCGCTGCGATGTTCTCCGCGAGGGGCGACGTCAGGCCGAGGATGTCCGTCGCGACGACGAGGCACAGCAGGGAGATCGCCATGCCGAGGCCGTTGACGACGAGGAAGCTGAGCGCCTCGCGTGCAGGCTGGTCGGTGCGGCGGTCCGCGAACGTCCAGTGCCGCGACCCGAGCCACGAGACGGCGGTCGCGAGCACGACGGCGATGACCTTGGCCCACAGGGCGGACGCGTGCGGGGCGTCACCAGGGCCGAAGCGCAGGAGGTTGTAGACGCCAAGGTCCACGAAGAAGGCGATCGTCCCGACAGCGCCGAAACGCGCGATCTCGGCCAGGCGGGCGACGATCGCGGCGCCCCGAGCGGGGAGGAGGGACGTGGCTACCGATGCCTCGGACGGGTCGAGAACCGAGGGGGCGAGAGCAGACGTCACATGAATTTCTACCACACGACGAGCGCCCCCGAGGGAACGGTTGCGTCACACCCGTGGGACGATGGCAGGCGTGCCCGTCATCGCCTTCTTCGAGCCCCGCATCCCGCAGAACACCGGCAACGCGATCCGCCTGTCCGCGGTGACCGGCGCGCCGCTCCACCTGATCGAACCGCTCGGCTTCGACCTCTCTGAGCCCAAGCTCCGCCGTGCAGGGCTGGACTATCACGACCTCGCGAACGTCGTCGTCCACCCGGACCTCGACGCGGCCGTCGCCGCGTGGGGCGACGCGCGGGTCCTCGCCTTCACGACGCACGCGACCCAGCGCTTCACCGACGTCGAGTACCGGGACGACGACGTGCTGCTCTTCGGCCCCGAGCCCACCGGCCTGCCGGACGAGGTGCTCGCGCACCCGGCGATCGGCGCGCAGCTGCGCATCCCGATGCTCCCGCAGCGCCGCTCCCTCAACCTGACCAGCTCGGCATCCATTGCGATCTACGAGGCGTGGCGCCAGGCCGGCTTCCCCGGGGGCGAGTGATGACGACGCTCCTGCTCGTGCGGCACGGTCAGACCGTGTGGCACGAGGGCAACCGGTATGCGGGTTCGTCGGACGTGCCGCTGACCGACGTCGGGCACGAGCAGGCGCAGGCCCTCGCCCGGTGGGCGGCCTCCGCCCGGCTCGACGCCGTGTGGTCGTCGACGTTGCAGCGCGCGATCGACACGGCTGCGCCCGCGGCCGAGGCCGCGGGACTCGAGCTGCGCACGGACGCACGCCTCGTCGAGGTCGCGTTCGGCAAGGGCGAAGGGCTCACGCGCAGCGAGATGGGCGTCGTGTTCCCGGACGCGGTCGACGCCTTCTTGCGGTCCCCGGCATCGGTGCCGCTGCCCGGTGGGGAGCGCGGCTACGACGCGATCGCCCGCGCCGCTGCGGCGTTCCGTGAGATCTGCGCGCAGCAGCCCGACGGACGGGTGCTCGTCGTCGCGCACTCCACGCTGCTGCGGCTCGTGCTGTGCGCGCTGCTCGGGATCGACCCGGAGTCCTACCGGCAGGTGTTCCCCAACCTGCGGAACGCGACGGTGACCACGCTCGACCTCGCGGACGACGGCGCGGCCGCGCTCGACTCGTACAACGTCCCGATCCCGGCCTGACGGTCGCGGCCGGACGGTCCCTCGCCGTGCGCGCCGAAGTAGGAAGTTCCGCGCGGGGTAGGGGCGTGCCGGGGCCTACGTCGCGTGGGAGGGGCTATCTCGCGGGGGAGGGCCTACCTCGCGCTCAGGCCTGGCTGGGCTCGAGGGGGCCGCGGACGATCGAGTCGCCCGAGTGCGCCGGGTCGCCGTCGAAGTGCTCCTCGGAGACGTCGACGAGCGAGTACTTCTCGAGGTCGAGGCCCGACGGGATGTCGAAACGCCCCTCCTGCCCCTGCAGCACGCCAAGGCTCACGAGCCCGGAGAGGTCGGAAGCGATGAGCCACACCTCGCGGTAGCCGTCGGCGCTCGTCGGCGCGTTGAGGTCGACGACGACCTGGCGGTGACCGTCGACCTCCTTGACGCGCGCCTCTCCGCGCGCGTCGGGCCAGTCGGGGAGCGCGACGAGGGTTGCGCTCGCGATCGGGGCCTCTTGGGGCTCGGACCCGCGTCGCTCCCAGAGGATGCCGCCGGTCACTCCGACGACGAGTGCTGCGCACGCTGCGACGAGCATCTGCACGCGTCCGCCGCGCGACGACCCACGACGTCGCGACGACAGATCCGTGACGGTCGCCCGGGTCTCGTCGGCGCGCTCGTCAGGCTGCAGACCGTCCTCGGCGTCTCCCGCCGGAGGGACGACCGGCACGACGGGCGGGACGCTCGCGGCGTGCAGGTCGACGACGGGGACGGGCGCGTCCGCGGGGACGGGCGTACCGGGGAAGGACTGGACGCCCGCAGGGCCCGCGTCGGGCGACGACCCGCTGCCCGAGGTACCGCCCTCGCCACCGAGACCGAGCTCGGCGCTGACGCGGTCCCACACCTCGGGCGCGGCGGGGACGAGCGCGTCCTCGGGCGTGACGGAGCGTCCGGTCGCGACGACGGAGGAAAGCTCGGCGAGCTCCGCACGGCAGTGCTCGCACACGGCGAGGTGCTCACGCTCGGAGGCGCTCGCGGCGTCCTCTCCGAGCGCGACGAGCGCGAGGACGTCAGGATCGACGTGCTGCACCGTCCACCTCCAGTCGTGTGCGCAATCGGGTCAGGCCGCGCCTGACGTGACTCTTCACCGTACCGAGCGGCAGGGCCAGCTCCTTGGCGATCTCTGTGTGCGTCAGCTCGCGGAAGAAGGCGAGCCGAAGGATGGTGCCGGCGGGGTCGCCGAGCCGGTCGAGCTCGTCGGCGACGAGCACGCGGTCCGCGACGCGGTCCGCGGCGGACTCCTCGGTCCCGGCGACGTCCGGGGCCAGCACGACGGCGGCAGTCTCGGATTTCCGCGACCGTGTCCGGGCCTCGTGGGCGTCTGCGACCTTGTTGCGGCAGATCGCCATGAGCCACGTCGAGAGCTTGGCGCGGTCGGGGTCGAAGCCCTGCCGCCCGCGCCACGCTGCGACGAACACCGCCTGGGTGACGTCCTCGGCGTCGCTGCGGTTGCCGAGCGACCGCATCGCGACCGTGTGCACGAGGGCTGACCAGCGCTCGTACGCCTCGCGCAGTGCGCTCTCGTCACCGCCGGCGAAGGCTGCGCCGAGCGCCCGGAGGGCGTCGTCGTCAGCGCGCGCGGTGACGGTCACGTGCTCTCCTCTGCGCGTGGGCGGTGGTGCGGTCGTCAGTGCGGTCATGGTGCGGGTACGGCGGTGACGATCACGTTGTCCACATAGTGTCCGGTGCTGCGGTCGAACCTGCCACCGCACGTGACCAGGGTAAGGCGCCTGTCACCTGCACGGTCGAAGACCTGCTCGAGCGGCACGTCGGTCTTCGCGATGCGCTCGATGTCGGTGACCGTGTATGTGAAGGTCTGCCCGTCGTCGTCGGTCACGGTGACGCGGGTGCCCTCGTCGATGTCGACGAGGCGGGAGAACTGCCCGAGGCCAGCGAGGGTGTCGACGTGCGCCGCGACGACGACCGCACCCGCGCTGTCCGCAGGGGCGGGGCCGTAGCGGTACCAGCCGGCGCGGTCCCCGTCCTCGGGGATCGTCATGGTCCCGTCAGGCTCGACGCCCACGGCGTCGACCGCCATCGCGATGTCGAGGTCCTCGATCGTGAGCGTCGCCGGTGCCGGTGGGGCGGCGTCGGGGACGCCGATCGCAAAGGCCACCGGGACGTCCGGGACGACGACGGGAGCGGCCGGCTCCGCGGCCGACGCCGTCGGGGAGACAGCCGACGGCGTCGGGGCCGGGACGTCGGTCACCGTGCCGCCCGAGCAGGCGGCGAGCGCGAGCGACGTGGCGACGACGACTGCGGCAGCCCGGGACCGCGCACGGCCCCGAGCCCCCGCGGGCCGAGCGCCCCGCGCCGCTCCGAGGAGCGGGCGGGACGCCGGCCGGGGTGCACCGTGGGCCGTGAGCGAGAGGAGAGCTCGTCCGGTCGGGTGCATGGTCGTCCGTCCGGTCAGCGCTGGGCGCGGGCGGTCGCGACGGAGGAGCGGCGCACGAGCGCAGCCCCGCCGGCGGCGAGGAGGAGCAGACCGCCGCCGACGGCGAGCGGGCTGACACCCGAGTCGGACTCGGCCGCGAGACCGGTCATGCCGGCCTGGACGCCCGACGGCGTCGAGTGCAGGCCGTCGATCGTCTGGGTCGCGAGCGCGAGCGAGTCGCCCTCGAGGCTGCCCCACGCGTACACGATCGTGTTGGTGCCCTCGGCGACCTCGACGTCGGCCGGGCCGAGCACGGGCTCGGTCGTGCCAGCGGCGGCGACCGCGGCGGGGACCGTGCCGGCCGGGAGGTCGAGGACCTCCTCCTTGCCGTTCGCGAGGTCGGAGATCACGGCGTCGCCGCCTGCGAGGATGTCGACCGCCGGGGCGGCAGCGACGTGGCGGACGGTGAGGCGGCCCTCGCCGGCCTCGGTCTTCGAGGTGTCGTTCGTGAAGAGCGAGGCCGTCGGGTTGCCCTCGGCGTCGAGGTGAGCGGCCGCGGTGTAGCTCTTGCCGGCGTCGAGCGTGAGGTCGACGGGGCCGATCGCCGGGTCGCTCGCGTCGGTCGCGTCCGCGGCGGTGATCGCGACGGAGTACGTGCCGGCAGGGAGCTCGAGCGGGCCGGCGAGGTCGCCGGGCTTGAAGTCGTCGAGGGTGAGCTCGTCGTTGACCCACACATCGACGGTGAGGTCGGGGACGCCGTGCAGGACGGACAGGGTCGCGTCGCCGTCAGCGGCCTGGGCGGGGACGGCGCCGAGGGTGACCAGTGCTGCGGCTGCGCCGGTGGCGAGGAATGCTGCGCGCTTCGTGATTCGCATGATTGCTCCTGAGGTGCGTGCCGGGTCGTGGTCGACCCGTCGGGTGTGATGGACACCCACTACTTCCGGCGGAGGGGTCCGCGCGGATGCACCTGGAGGCAAGAAAGTTCGACGAGATTCTCGATCGGCGTGTCTGTGCAGGTCAGACGCGTCGATCTAGGGGGAGTTCGAGTTCCTCGGGAAGGTCCGTGTGGTGCGCAACGTGCCAACGCCTGACTCAGGGGTCGAGCACGCTGAGGATCTTGTCGCACCAGGCCGCGAGCGCGTCTGCCGAGGTGAGAACCACGGGCGTCAGCAGGGCGTCGTCGACCTGCGCGACGAGAGCGATCTCGCGCGCCCAGGCGCCAGGGAGGTAGGTCGCGATCGTGCCGATCGTGTCGATGAGCGTGCGGGGCGCGATGCGGGCATCGCGAGCGATCGAGCGCCAGTGGAGCTGGTCGACGTCACCGAAGCGCTCGTTGCCGCTGACCCTCATCGGCATCTTCATCCCCGACATCGGCTCCCGCGCCTTGCCGAAGAACGGCGCTGTGTAGGGCGCGAAGGACGACAGGTCGTACAGAGGCGCGAGGGCGCCGCCGGGGCCGACGTACACCGAGTAGTTCTTCGCGTGCGCATCCGTCCCCCCAGCCACCCAGTTGAACGCCAGCGCGAGGGCGAACCTCTCCTTCGCGGCGGCTCGGTTGCCTGCGGGTAGCAGGTCGAGCGCCTTGAAGATGTCGGTGACGCCTGGCCCACCCTGGTGCTCGTACTTGCGCAGGGACGACAGGCCGAGCATCTGGCACATGTCCTCGGCGTGCACACGTGCGACGACCTCGCCGTCGACCGCGCGGTCGAAGCGCTCGACGACCAGGGCGTGCTGGTCCTCGAAGCGCTCGATGCTCACGGGGGCGACGACGCCGAGCATCACGCCGGCGACGCGCATGGTCAGGTACTCGATCACGTCGGAGGACTCGAGCCCGTCGACGCCGGTCTTGAAGATGTGGGTCGACGGGTGGATACCGGTCGGGTCCGCCCAGCCGTCATCGTGGCGGGCGAGGGCGAACTTCGACTGGGCGCCGCCGAGCGAGAATCGTCCCGGACTGTCGGACGGCACCCAGCTGCTCGAGCGGGCTCGGAGGATGCGGACTCGTTCGGCGATCGCCGCCTCGTCCGTCGGCTCGAGGGACCCTGCCTCGGAGGGGTCGGTGCCGTGCGGGAAGAACGACGCGGCTCCCGCGCAGTCGGCGCCGACGTGCCACAGGAGGTCGAACGGCTCGTCGGACTCTGCGCCGTGCATGCGTGCCCACTCGCGCTTCACCTCGCCGTTGTCGGGCATGAGGTTGTCGAGGTAGTTGGCGACGCGGGCACCCTTGTGCCGGCGGGTGGTCATCGGGAGCGAGTAGGACAGCGGGTAGTCCGGGTAGGCGTCCACGTACTCGCGCTCGTAGTCGAGGACGAGCCCGGTCGTGGTCTTGGTGATGACACCGGCGTGCCTGCCGTGCAGGTAGACGTCGAGCCGCGGCCGCTCGCTCACTGCTCTGGGTCCGAGGTCGTGGACGGCTTGGCTTGGCGGGCCTCGATTGCGCGGACTCGCAAGGCCTGCTCTTCGATGAGCCTCTGTGTGGGGCGCGGCAACACCACTGAACGCATCCAGTCGAGAGCGGTGGCGGCGGGCGGGATGCTCGGCACCTGGTTCGTGCTCGCGCCCGAGCGGACGTCGATGTCGAGGTCGAGCGCTGTGAGCGCCGCCAGGACGAGGCCGACACGAGGGTTGAGGGTGCCGGACTCGAATTGGCTGACCCACTGGCGTGTGGTGCCGATGCGCTCGGCGAGCTCTGCCTGGGTGAGGCCCTGGTCCTGACGCTCCTGGCGTACGAGCGCCCCGAGATCCCCGGTCGTGCTGACACGCATGGAAGCCTCCTGTCACGTTTCCCTGACACTATCGTCAATGTCATGAGAAAGCGACATCTAGTGTCGCTCAAACATGTCACTGGAGCGTATGTCAGGGAAACGTGACGCCGGCTCGTGAGGGAGCGATCAGCGGTCGACGCGGGCTGATCCGCCGCCGGCGAGCTTGAGCACCTCGGCCTTCGTGACCATGGTCGTGTCGCCCGGGGTGGTCATGGCGAGGGCGCCGTGTGCTGCGCCGTACTCGACGGCGGTCTGCAGGGGCTGGCCCTCGAGCATGCCGTAGATGAGGCCCGACGCGAACGAGTCGCCGCCGCCGACGCGGTCGAAGATCTCGAGGTGCTCGCGCATGGTGGCGTGGACGATGCCCGTGTCACGGGACCAGGCGAGCGCGCCCCAGTCGTTGTCGGACGCCGAGTGGACGGTGCGCAGGGTGTTGCCGACGACCTTGAAGTTCGGGAAGGCGGCAGCAGCGGTCTCGACCATCCTCGCGAACGAGTCGACCTCGATCTCGGAGATGTTCTCGTCGACGCCGTCGATCTCGAAGCCGAGCGAGGCCGTGAAGTCCTCCTCGTTGCCGATCATGACGTCGATGTGCTGAGCGATCTCATGGTTGACCTCGCGCGCCTTGTCGATCCCGCCGATGGACCTCCACAGCGACGGCCGGTAGTTGAGGTCGTAGGAGACGACGGTGCCGTGCTTCTTCGCTGCCGTGACGGCGGCGATGACGGTCTGCGCAGACGTCTCGGAGAGCGCGGCGTAGATGCCGCCGGTGTGGAGCCATCGCACACCGAGCGCACCGAAGAGGTGGTCCCAGTCGACGTCGTCGGGGCCGAGCTGGCTCGCGGCCGTGAGGCCGCGGTCGGAGACTCCGACGGCGCCGCGCACGCCGAAGCCGCGCTCGGTGAAGTTCAGCCCGTTGCGGACGGTGCGGCCGATGCCGTCGTAGTCGCGCCACTGGATGAGCTGCGTGTCGACGCCACCCTGGAGGATGAGGTCTTCGACGAGGCGGCCCACCTCGTTGTCGGCGAGGGCGGTGACGACGGCGGTGCGCAGGCCGAAGGCGCGGCGCAGGCCACGGGTGACGTTGTACTCGCCGCCGCCCTCCCAGGCGGCGAACTGGCGGGTGGTGCGGATGCGGCCGGCGCCCGGGTCGAGGCGGAGCATGACCTCGCCGAGTGACACGGCGTCGTAGCGGCACTCGGAGGCGGGGCGCAGGTTGAGCGCGGCGATCTCGGCGGGGATCTGGGACATCGTCGTCTTCTCCATGGTGTGGGGCAGGTTCGTGTGCGGGGGCGGTTCAGCGGGCGGCGAGCGCGACGGCCTCGGCGGTGAGGCGCGTGATCTCGGCGAAGTCGCCGCTGTTGACGAGGTTCTTGGGGACCATCCAGGAGCCGCCGACGGCGGCGACGGCGGGGATGGCGAGGTACTCGTGGAGGTTGGTGGGGCCGACGCCGCCGGTGGGGACGAAGGAGACGCCGCCGAAGGGCGCGGCGAGGGCCTTGATGGCGGGGGCGCCGCCGGACGTGCCGGCGGGGAAGAACTTGACGGTCGTCAGACCGAGCTCGAGGGCGGCCTGGATCTCGGTCGCGGTGACAGCGCCGGGCAGGACGAGGATGCCGTGCTCCTGGCAGCGCTCGACGACGGCGCGGGAGAGCCCGGGGGAGACGACGTAGCTCGCGCCTGCGGCGACGGCGAGGTCGACCTGGTCGGTGGTCAGGACTGTTCCGGCGCCGAGGATCATGTCGCCACGGGCGGCCATCGCACGGATCGAGTCGGCTGCGGCGGCGGTGCGGAAGGTGACCTCGGCGACCGGTAGGCCGCCGGCGGCGAGCGCCGCGGCGAGCGGGTCGGCGTGGGCGGCGTCGTCGAGCACGACGACGGGCACGAGCCGTGCTGCGGAGAGCTGGTCGAGGGTCTGCTGGGGCTGAGGGCTCATGGCGGGTCCGTCCTGTCGGTCTCGGGCGGGCCGCCTCATCGCAGCCGTTTCGCTACCCGAAACGCTCATGTCGCTGAACGGAACAAGCATCGCATGCGGCGGATGGCCGCACAAGCGTCAGGCTGCGCCGAGACCCAGCCCGCCGGGAAGCAGGTCTGGCAGCGTCGAGCGGATGAGCGAGTGCAGCTCGCAGACCCGCTCGGGCGACATCCGTTCCGCCGGCGCCGTGATGCTCACGGCCGCGACCGGCTGCCCGCCGCGGACGAGCGCGACCGCGACGCACGAGATGTCAGGCTCGTTCTCCCGCTCCTCGACGGCGTACCCGCGCTCGCGAGCCGCCTCGATCGCGTGCCATGCCCGCTCCTCGACACCGTCCGCGAGATCCGCCGTGTACCCGCGCAGCGACGCGCGGTCCGTCCCGCGGGCTGCGAGCAGGGCGCGCCCGAGCGCCGTCGTCGCGGCCGGGTTGCGCCGGCCGATCGCGGAGTAGACACGCACCGACCGCTCCGGCTCGACCTTGTCGAGGTACACGATGTGCGTCCCGCTCAGCACGCCGAGGTGAACGAGCTCGCCGCTCGCCGCCGACAGTGCGAGGAGCGCGGGGTGCAGGAGCGCCGGGAGGTTGTCCTCGGAGAGGAAGCGGTCGCCGAGCGCGACGGCAGCCGTGCCGAGGAGGTAGGCGCCCGTGACGGGGTCCTGGCTCGCGAAGCCGCGGAACCTCAGCGCCGCGAGAGAGCGGTGCACGGTCGTCTTGTTGAGGCCCAGCTCGGCCGCGAGATCGGCGAGCTGGACGCCCTGGGCGCCCCCGCGGGCGAGCGCCTCGAGCACGACGAGGGCGCGGTCGATCGCCTCCACAGGTGACGAGGATGTGGCCGCGGGCGGCGTAGTCTCAGGTGCGGTCATCGGGCGTCCTCGGTATCGGGGAGGGGGCTGAACGTTCCGACGCCGCGGTCGGCGTCGTACGCGGCGGGGTTGAGCAGGTTGCGCGGGCGGCGCCCGTGCGCGACGTCGACGAGCGACTCGAACGCCGAGTCGGTGACGCCACGCACGAAGTCCTCGGTCCAGCACAGCGCGTGCGGCGTGACGATCACCTGGTCCATCGACAGGAGCGGCTCGTCCGCCGCGGGCGGCTCCTCCTCGAGGACGTCGAGAGCGGCCCCGGCGATCTGGCCCGCGTCGAGCGCCGCCGTGAGCGCCGCCTGGTCGACGAGCGGGCCGCGTCCCACGTTCACGAGGTACGACGTCGGGCGCATGCGGGCGAGGAACGTCGCGTCGACGAGGTGGAACGAGCCGGGGTTGAGCGACGCCGTCAGCACGACGTAGTCGGACCCGGCCGCGAGCCGCTCGAGCGGCACGAGGTCGACGCCGAGCCGGGCCGCAGGCTCGCGTGCGCTGTCGCGGTCGACCGTCACGAGGTGCGCGCCGAGCGGTGCGAGGAGCCCGGCGAGGTCCTGGCCCACGCTGCCGAAACCGACGATGCCGACCGTGCGGCCGGCCACCCCGCGTCCGATGTGCTGCCCACGGTCCTCCCAGCGGCCGCTCGACGCGAGCCGCTGGTTCGCCACAAGCTCGTGGCTCAGCGCGAGCACGAGCGTGAGCGCGGACAGGGCGAGGGGGCGCCGGACGCCGTCAGGCGCGTTGGTGAGCACCACGCCCTCGGTGGCGAGCTCGGCGGGGTCGATCCCGTCGTAGCCGGCGCCGAAGCGGGCGACGTGCTTGAGGCGAGGGCAGGCGGCGACGAGCTCGCGGGAGAACGGCCAGTGGCCGAACGACAGGATCGCGTCGAACCCGTCGAGGTCCTCGGGCGTCAGCGCGTGGCCGTCGACGGGGCGCATCGTGCGCCACGTGAGGCCTGCGGCCTCGAGGCGCTCGAGGCCGATGTCCCCGAACACAGTTGTGCCGTCGGTGGCGACGTTGTCGGAGGTGAGCCCGACGACGTAGGGGCGGTGCGACTGGTCCATGACACTCCTTCGTGCGGTCACGCCCTCCCCGCACCGTGGAACAGGCGCTCCGGGCAGCGGAACGTTCTCAGCGTAGGGCATCGAATCGTCGGATCAATAGCGCGACAGTGCTCGCTTGAGAGGGCAAGCGAGGCCGCCATGGTCAAATTCATCAGATGACTGGTAGCGTGAGCCCGACCCGCCCCCTCAACGACGAAGGGCCACCCATGGCACGCATCACCAGCATCGAGATCGAGGACGTGCGCTTCCCGACGTCCCTCACCGCCGACGGCTCGGACGCCATGAACAAGGACGGCGACTACTCCGCCGCCTACGTCGTCCTGCGCACCGACGGCGTCGACGCGACCGGAGCCCCGCTCACCGGCCACGGCCTCACGTTCACCACCGGTCGTGGCAACGACATCGTCGCCGCGGCCGCCCGCCAGCAGGCCGAGCACCTCGTCGGACGCGACGTCGCCGAGATCGCCGCCGACCTCGGCGGCACCTACCGCTACCTCACCTCCGACGCGCAGATGCGCTGGCTCGGCCCCGAGAAGGGCGTCGTGCACCTGTCCCTCTCCGCAGTCATGAACGCCGTCTGGGACCTGGCCGGCCGCCTCGCGGGCAAGCCCGTCTGGCGCCTGCTCGCAGACATGACGCCCGAGCAGCTCGTCGACATCGCCGACCTGCGCTACCTGTCCGACGCGCTCACCCGCGACGAGGCGATCGCCCTCCTGCGCGCCCAGGAGGCCGGCAAGGCCGAGCGCATCGCCCACCTCGAGGAGGCCGGCTACCCCTGCTACACGACGTCGGCCGGCTGGCTCGGCTACTCCGACGAGAAGATGCGCCGACTGTGCGAGGAGGCCGTCGCCGAGGGATACCAGCACATCAAGCTCAAGTGCGGCCTCGACCTCGAGCACGACATCCGCCGTGCCCGTATCGCCCGCGAGGTGATCGGCCCCGACCGCGCGCTCATGATCGACGCCAACCAGGTGTGGGACGTCCAGGAGGCGATCGACTGGGTGAACGCCATGAAGGAGCTCGACCTCCTGTGGATCGAGGAACCGACGAGCCCCGACGACATCCTCGGTCACGCGGCCGTCAGGCGCGGCGTCGCACCGGTCGGCGTCGCGACGGGCGAGCACTGCCACAACCGCGTCATGTTCAAGCAGCTCTTCCAGGCCGACGCCATCGACTTCGTCCAGCTCGACGCCGGCCGGCTCGCGTCGATGAACGAGATCGTCGCGGTCATGCTGCTCGCCGCGAAGTTCGGTAAGCCGGTGTGCCCGCACGCAGGCGGCGTCGGGCTGTGCGAGATGGTCCAGCACGCGTCGATGCTCGACTACGTCGCCATCTCCGGCTCGATGGAAGGCCGCGTGACCGAGTTCGTCGACCACCTGCACGAGCACTTCACCGACCCCGTGGTGGTCCGCGACGCGTGCTACCGCCTGCCGAGCAAGCCCGGCTACTCGACCGAGATGTTCCCCGCGTCGGTCGCCGACTACCGCTTCCCGGACGGCGCGTACTGGCGCGAGCGGCACGAGAGCGCCGCACGTGCCGCGGTCGCCGCCGGGACCGCGGCCTCGTCCGTCGCCGAGCGGCTCGTCGACTGACCGGTCCGCCGACCGGCCGGACGACCCGACCCCCGGTGGCGCGCTCCCCCGAGGCGCGCCGCCGGTCCACACGAGGAGCCGCAGCATGGATACTCGCCCCATGTCCCGAACAGATCGCGTCGTCGACGCTGTCACGCAGATGATCCTCGACGGCGAGCTCGCCCCGGGGGCCCGGCTGCCCGTCGAGGCTGAGCTGGCAGAGCGCCTCGAGGTGTCGCGAGGGTCCCTGCGCGAGGGGGTGCGCGCGCTCGCGGTGCTCGGCATCCTCGAGTCGCGCCAAGGCGACGGCACCTACGTCACGAGCCTCGCCCCGAGCCTCCTGCTGCGCCCGGTCGGCCTGCTCGTCGAGCTGCAGGGGGCCGGTCAGGCGCGGCACACGCATGCCGTGCGCCGCATGCTCGAGGCCGAGGCGGCGGCAGGGGCTGCACGCAGGCCTGACGACGCGGCGTCCCGCGACGCCGCTCGTGCCGCGCTCGACCGCGCCGCAGCGGCGCTCGCAGGCCCGTCCGACGACGGGCACGACGCGTTCCTCGAGGCTGACGTCACATTCCACGCCGCGCTCGCGGCGTGGGCAGGCAACCCTGTGCTTGCCGCGCTCGTCGACGCTCTTGCTGGGCGCACGACGCCGCACCGCAGGTGGCGCGCGACGACGCTCCCCGACGCGGACGCCCGCGCTCATGAGTGGCACAGCCAGATCCTGACGGCCGTCGAGGACGGTCGTCAGGACGAGGCACGCACGCTCATGCAGGCGCACCTGCTCGAGGTCGAGCGTTCGCTGCCCTGACGACCGAGGCTGGTCCCCAGCGGCCTGACGGGGTCAGGGCGCGGTGAGCCTGCCGACCACCGTGATCGAGTCGCTGTCCTCGGTCGCGGTCGAGCCGTACGTGACGTAGCCGTTCTGCAGGTCGAGCATCGTCATGCTCGTCTGCGGGAGCTCGTAGACCTTGCCGCTCGCGCGGTGGAACAGCAGCTGTCGCGACTCGGAGTCGTCGTCGCCGACCGCGAGCCCGAGCGTCATCCAGGTCGCGTCGAGCGCGACGGAGGAGATCCTTCCGACGCCGTTCGCCCGGAAGCGCACGAGGCTCGCCCCGTCGACGAGCTCGATGAGGTCTCCCGCCGGGTCGGCGGGCGACGCCTCGCCCTCGGTCGAGAGGTTCTCGCCCTCGACGACGACCTCGCCCTCGAGCGGCTCGCCCTCTGCGGTCTCGTCGTCCTCGCTCAGGCCGTCGTCGATACCTTCCTCGCCCGTGTCGTAGTCGTCAGGGCTCACGCCGCCGTCCTCGGAGTACGGGCTCTGGATGTAGGCGGTGCCGCACTGGATCTCGACGATGCGGTCGGCGGCGGTCGGTGCGGGGATGGCGACGGTCTCCCCTGCGGTCCCGTCAGCGTTCACGAGCTGCCGCGTGACGTCGTCCTCGGCGAACGCGAAGAACGAGAGCTTGCCGGCGGACACGCACTGGTCTGCCGCGACTCCCCACGCGTCCGTCGCGACGACCGCAGGCGCGCCCGAGCCGTCGAGCGGTCGCGAGTAGATCGTCGACAGGTCGTCGCCGTCGAGGCCCTCCCAGTACGCGATCCCGTCCTGGACCGCGACCGAGGCGGCGTACGTGCCTGGGGGCATGCCGCCCGCGCCGGACGCGTCGGCGAGGACGGTGCGCTTCCCGCTCGCGCGGTCGAGCGCGAACACGTAGCCGCCGACGTCCTCGAGCGTCGCGGCGAGCTCCTGCTCGTCCACGGCCTCGACCTCGACGGTCCAGGTCAGGACCTCAGGTGTGAGCTGGCCCGCGACGAGCGTCACCGCCTCCGGCACCGTGTCCTCGACGAGCCACTCGACGTCGCCCGTCGTGAGGTCCAGGATCCCGATCGAGTCGTCGGTGACGCCGTCGCTCGAGCCGGTGAGCAGCACCGTGCCGTCGGCCTGGACGGTGCCGGTGCCTGCGTCGACGTCGGTGCTCACGGGCGTGACGACGCCCTCGGCGATCGCGTCGGGGAAAGCCGCGCGCAGGTCGACCTCGACGGGTGCGGCGGACGTCGTCGGTGCTGGCTCGGGACTCGACGACGTGCATGCCGCGAGTGCGAGCGCGAGGACGGCGAACCCGCCGACAGGACGTGCGAGGCGACGGGCGTGCATGCGAGGCTCCCAGGATCGGTGCGGTCCCGACGAGGTTACAGGGCGGCGCCTCAGTCCTTCGCGTCGGCGTACGACTCGACGACCGCGACGGAGAGGGCGAACTCGACGTCGTCGGGCGACGCGGGGAAGAGCAGGCGCCCCGCCTCTGCTGCGCTCTCCCGCACGGCCTGCGCGACGTCGTCGGCCAGGTCGGCGGGCGCGTGCACGATCACCTCGTCGTGCAGGAAGAACACGAGGTGGGGTCGCTCGACGAGCGGTGCCTCCGGGCGCAGCGCGTGCAGTCGCTCGCGCAGGAGCGCGAGCCAGCACAGCGCCCACTCGGCGGCGGTGCCCTGGACGACGAAGTTGCGCGTGAAGCGGCCGAACGCGCGGGCTCGCGCGGCCTCGGCACCCGCGTCCGCGGGGCGCTCGCGCTCCTCGCCCTCGCCGAGCGGCGCGCCGCCCCCGCCGTCCGGGCGCGGGGAGGTGCGGCCGAGCCACGTCGTGACCTGGCCGCCGCGCTCGCCCACCTCGGCGGCGCGCTCGACGAGCCCGATCGCCGCCGGGAACGCGCGCCGCAGCTGGGGCAGCACCTGACCGGACACCCCCTGCGTCCCGCCGTACATCGCGCCGAGCATCCCGTACTTCGCGTGGGTGCGGCTCTCGACGGCGCCCGTCGCGACGATGCCCTCGTACATGTCGGCGGCGCGGCCTGCACCTGCCATCGCCTCGTCGCCGGACATGGCGGCGAGGATGCGCGGCTCGAGCTGGGCGGCGTCGGCGACGACGAAGCACCACCCCGGATCGGGGCGGACGGCGTCGCGCACCTGGCGGGGGAGCTGGAGGGCGCCGCCGCCGTCGGACGCCCACCGCCCGGTGACGACACCACCGACCACGTAGACCGGCCGGAAGCGGCCGCCGCGCACCCACGAGTCGAGCCAGTGCCACCCGTTCGCGGTCCACAGGCGCGCGAGCTTCTTGTACTCGAGCAGGGGCGGGATCGCAGGGTGGTCGATCTGCGTGAGCTCCCACGAGCGGGTCGACGTCGCGGGGAGGCCTGCGCGGCGCAAGGACCTCAGCACGTCGACGGGGGAGTCAGGGTTGAGCGTCGGGTCGTCGAGCTCGCGGCGCAGCACCGCGGCGAGCGCCTCGAGCCGCGCGGGGCGGAAGCCCTCGGGCGGGCGCGGGCCGAGCAGGTCGGCGAGGAGGGCGTCGTGGACGTCCGGCCGCCACGGCAGGCCCGCGTACGTCATCTCGGCGGCGGCGAGCGCGCCCGCGGACTCGGCGGCCAGCAGGAGGCGGAGCCGGCCCGCGCCGTCTCCGGCCGCCCTGACGGCGTCGAGCTGGGCGACGAGCTCGACGACAGGGTCGAGACGCTCGGCTGCGGGGCTGAGCTCGGCCGCGTCGAACAGCGCGTCCTGCCGTGCGGGCGCCGCGAGCGGCAGCGGGTCGTCCCAGCCGTCCCGGGGCCTCCGTGCGAGCCTGCTCGACGCCGTCGCGGCCGCGTCGCGCAGGATGCGGTGGCACAGGCGCAGGTCGTGGCTGCGCGCGACGTGCACGCCTGCCGCGAGGAGCGGGGGCAGGGCGACCGACGTGTCCGCCCAGGTCCACCGCACGTCGGCCGGCTCGGCGCGCACCGCGGCAGGCAGCTCGTCCGCGGCGACGTCGCGGCGCGCGACGACCTCGCCGCGGCCGGTCACGGACGTGAGCGCGATTCGGTCGCCGTCGGGCGTCCCCACCTGCTCGACCACGATGTGCACGCCCCATCCTCCCGCGTCCCGGACGCTGGCCGGCTCTCACGTGCGCAACGTGCCCGAAACACCCCTTTGCTACTCTCGCCACAGAGGTGCGCTGCGTCCCGGATCGTCCTGTTCACCTGCGGGTCCCTCACCCGCGCGGGGCCCGACCGGCAGCGGCGCGGAGGAGCGCGATGTCCCTGAGCCTGAGCCCCCTCGACGAGCGGCTCGAGGCCGCTGGTGCGCGGTTCACCGACTTTGCAGGGTGGCGGATGCCGCTGCGCTTCACGTCGGAGCTCGCGGAGCACAAGGCGGTGCGCGAGGCGGCCGGAGTGTTCGACCTCAGCCACATGGCGGAGATCCTCGTGACCGGCCCGCACGCGGCAGCGGCGATGGACCACGCGCTCGCAGGCCTGTTCTCCCCGCTCGTCGACGGTCAGGCGCGGTACAGCCTGCTGCTCGCCCCGGACGGCGGGATCCTCGACGACCTGATCGTGTACCGCACGGCACCCGACCGCTTCCTCGTCGTCGCGAACGCGTCCAACCGCGACCTCGTCCGCGACGAGCTGCGGTCACGGTGCCGAGGCGCGGACTGCGAAGTCGACGACGTCACGGACGAGCTCGCGCTCGTCGCCGTCCAGGGCCCGCGCTCGCGGGAGGTCCTCGAGCGGGTCGCCGACCTCGAGGTCGACGGTCTCGAGACGCTGCGCTACTACCGTGCGCTGCCCATGCGGTTCGCCGGTTCTGACGGCCTCGTCGCCCGGACGGGGTACACGGGCGAGGACGGCTTCGAGCTCTACCTCGAGGCGTCGGCGGCCCCCGCGCTGTGGGACGCCGTGCTCGCGGCGGGTGCCGACCTGGGCGCGGTCCCCGCCGGGCTCGCGGCGCGCGACACGCTCCGGCTCGAGGCAGGCATGCCGCTCTACGGCAACGAGCTCACCGGGCAGGTGCACCCCGCGCAGGCCGGGCTCTCCCGGTCGGTACCGGTCGCCCGCAAGGGCGAGTTCGTCGGTCGCGAGGCGGTCCTCGCGGGCCCGCCGGCCGATGCCCGCCAGCTCGTCGGTCTCGTCGGCGAGGGGCGCCGCGCCCCACGGGCGGGCACCGCGATCTTCGACGGCGACACGGTCGTCGGGGAGGTCACGTCCGGCGCGCTCTCGCCGACGCTCGGGCACCCGATCGCGCTCGCCTACGTCGACCCGGCCCTGACCGACCCTGGGCTACCGCTCGAGGCGGACGTGCGCGGCACGCGCGTCCCCGTCACCGTCAGCACGCTCCCGTTCTACTCCCGGAAGGAATCCTGATGACCATCCCCGCAGACCTGAGGTACACGGCCGAGCACGAGTGGGTCGCCGTCGTCGACGGGCAGGTGCGTGTGGGGGTCACGGCGCACGCCGCGACCGAGCTCGGTGACATCGTCTTCGTCGAGCTGCCCGAGCCGGGCACGCGGGTCGTCGCCGGTCACGTGGCGGGGGAGATCGAGTCGACCAAGTCCGTCTCCGAGCTGTTCGCGCCGATCGACGGGGAGATCGTCGAGATCAACACCGCGGTCGTCGACGACCCGGCGCTCGTCAACGCCGACGCGTACGCCGCGTGGCTCTACGTCGTCGCCCCCGACGACCCGGCGACGATCGACTCGCTGCTCGACGCCGCCGCGTACGCCTCGCTCGTCGGCGCCTGAGGCGGCGCCCGCGATGACGTCAGGTTTCGTCGACCGTCACGTCGGGACCGACGCGACGGACCAGCGCCGCATGCTCGCCGCCGTCGACCCGGGCCTCACGTCGCTCGACGCGCTGGTCGAGCGCGCGGTCCCGGGCGCTGTCCTGCACGCGGACGCCGACCCCCTCGCGTCTGCGCTGCCCGCACCGGCCGACGAGCGCGAGACGCTCGCAGAGCTGGCCGCGCTCGCAGCCGCGAACCGCGTGCGCCGGTCCTTCCTCGGCATGGGCTATCACGGCACGATCACGCCGGCGGCGATTCGCCGCGGGATCCTCGAGGCGCCCGGCTGGTACACGGCGTACACGCCGTACCAGCCGGAGATCTCCCAGGGGCGCCTCGAGGCGCTCCTCAACTTCCAGACGATGGTCGCGGACCTCACGGGGCTCGCGACGGCGAACGCGTCGATGCTCGACGAGGGCACCGCCGTCGTCGAGGGCATGCTGCTCGCTCGCCGCGCCGCGCGCCCGGCCGTGCCGACCGACGTGTTCCTCGTCGACGTCGACGCCCTGCCGCAGACGCGCGCACTGCTCGCGCACCGCGCCGAGGCCGTCGGCATCGAGGTCGTCGAGGTGCCGCTCGCGGACGTGGCACACGAGGACCTGCCGCCCGCGTTCGGCGTGCTCGTCCAGCATCCCGGCGCGTCGGGCCGGCTCTGGGACCCGTCCGCCGTCGCAGACGCCGTGCACGCGCGCGGCGGTCTCGTCGTCGCCGCAGCGGACCTGCTCGCGCTCACCCTCGTGCGCGCCCCGGGCGAGCTCGGCGCGGACGTCGCGGTGGGCACCACCCAGCGCTTCGGCGTGCCGCTCGGCTACGGCGGCCCGCACGCCGGCTACATGGCTGTGCGCGCGGGCCTCGAACGGCAGCTCCCAGGCCGCCTCGTCGGGGTGTCCAAGGACGCCGACGGCGCCCCCGCGTACCGCCTGAGCCTCCAGACCCGCGAGCAGCACATCCGCCGCGAGAAGGCGACGAGCAACATCTGCACCGCGCAGGTCCTCCTCGCGGTCGTCGCCTCGATGTACGCCGTGCACCACGGCCCGGACGGGCTCGCCCGCATCGCGTGCGCCGTCCACGACCGCACGGTGCGGCTCGCCCGCGCGCTCGGTGACGCCGTCGTGCACCGCGACGTCGTCGACACGCTCGCCGTGCGCCTGCCCGGCCGCGCGGCGCAGGCCGTCGCCGCGGCCGCCGAGCGCGACCTCCTGCTCTGGCTCGTCGACGACGACACGCTCCAGGTGACGCTCGACGAGACGACGACGGAC
Organism: Flavimobilis sp. BM9; assembly: GCF_058313055.1. NCBI lineage: Bacteria > Bacillati > Actinomycetota > Actinomycetes > Micrococcales > Jonesiaceae > Flavimobilis > Flavimobilis sp. BM9. The sequence goes on from NZ_JBZEMO010000001.1 coordinate 42,949, forward strand.
GCCGAGGTCGATCTCCTCGCGGAGATCCTCACCACGCACGGTGCCGCACCCGCCGCAGACGGAACGCCCGACGTCGGCATCCCTGCCGCGCTGCGCCGCACGAGCGACTACCTCACTCATTCCGTGTTCCGCACGCACCGCTCCGAGACGAGCCTCGTGCGGTACATGCGTGCGCTCGAGGACAAGGACTACGCGCTCGACCGCGGCATGATCCCGCTCGGCTCGTGCACGATGAAGCTCAACTCGGCGGTCGAGATGACGCCCGTGACATGGCCCGCGTTCGCCGACCTGCACCCGTTCGCACCGCCGCAGGACGCCGCCGGGACGCTCGCGCTCGTCGCCGACCTCGAGCGGTGGCTCGCCGACCTGACCGGCTACGCCGCGGTGAGCCTGCAGCCCAACGCTGGCAGCCAGGGCGAGCTCGCCGGGCTCCTCGCGGTGCGCGAGTACCACCGCTCCCGCGGCGACGCGGCACGCACCGTGTGCCTCATCCCGTCGTCGGCGCACGGCACGAACGCGGCCAGCGCCGTCCTCGCGGGGCTGCGCGTCGTCGTCGTCGCGTGCGACGAGACCGGCAGCATCGACCTCGACGACCTGCGCGCCAAGGTCGCGGAGCATGGGGACGACCTCGCCGCGATCATGGTCACCTACCCGTCGACGCACGGCGTCTACGAGGACACGATCACCGAGGTGCGCGACGTCGTGCACGCGGCGGGCGGTCAGGTGTACGTCGACGGCGCGAACCTCAACGCGCTGCTCGGCCACGTCCGCCTCGGCGACCTGGGCGACGTCTCCCACCTCAACCTGCACAAGACGTTCTGCATCCCCCACGGCGGGGGCGGCCCCGGCGTCGGCCCGGTCGCGGTGCGCGAGCACCTCGCTCCCTTCTTGCCGGGGCACCCGCTCGACCCGCGCTCCGCCGCGCTCACGAACGACGACGGTCCGGCGCACCGCCGGATCGTGTCCGCCGCGCCGCTCGGCAGCCCGCTCGTCCTGCCGATCACGTGGGCGTACCTGCGGATGATGGGCACGGACGGGCTGCGGCACGCCACCGCGTCGGCCGTGCTCGGTGCGAACTACCTCGCGGCGCGGCTGCGCGACCACTTCCCCGTGCTCTACACGGGCGAGGGCGGCCTCGTCGCGCACGAGTGCATCCTCGACCTGCGGCCCCTGCGGGCCGCGACGGGCATCACCGTCGACGACGTCGCGAAGCGGCTCGTCGACTACGGCTTCCACGCACCCACCGTGTCCTTCCCCGTCGCGGGGACGCTCATGGTCGAGCCGACCGAGAGCGAGGACCTCGCCGAGCTCGACCGCTTCGTCGACGCGATGGTCGCGATCCGCGCGGAGGCCGACGCCGTCGCGGAGGGCCGGTGGCCTGCCGACGACAACCCGCTCGTGCACGCGCCCCACACTGCGGCGAGCGTCGTCGAGGAGTGGACGCACCCGTACCCGCGCGACCTCGCGGTGTTCCCGGCGCCAGGACAGCGCGGCGCCAAGTACTGGCCGCCCGTGCGCCGCATCGACCAGGCGTACGGCGACCGGAACCTGGTGTGCGCGTGCCCGCCACCGGAGGCGTTCGTGTGAGCCCTGTCCTCGTGCCGGACGCGGTAGCCTTGGGGGCATGACGACGCACGCATGGTGGTGGCTGCCCGCGCAGCCGTGACCGTCCGTGTCCCCGAGCTGCTCGCCGCAGCCGGGCCCGCGCCTCGGTCGCGGGGGCGGCGCCCGATCCCAGGAGCCCGCACACATGAGTGAAGCACCCATCTCGACCCTCGAGGCCGCCCGCGCGCGCAGCGCCCAGGTCGAGGAGCAGATCGCCAAGGACCCCTCGCAGTTCCGCGTGCTCACGGGTGAGCGGCCTACCGGGTCGCTGCACATCGGCCACTACTTCGGGACGATCGCCAACCGCGTCCGGCTGCAGACGGCGGGCGTCGAGACGATCCTGATCCTCGCCGACTACCAGGTCATCACCGACCGTGACGTCATGGGCGACCTGCGCGGGACGGTCCGCGAGATCATGCTCGACTACCTCGCGAGCGGCATCGACCCTGAGAAGACGACGATCTTCACGCACTCCGCGGTGCCGGCGCTCAACCAGCTCATGCTGCCGTTCCTCTCGCTCGTGTCCGTCTCCGAGCTCGAGCGCAACCCCACGGTCAAGGCTGAGACGGCGGCGACGGGCGGGCGCGCGATGAGCGGCCTCATGCTCACGTACCCCGTGCACCAGGCTGCGGACATCCTGTTCTGCCACGGCAACCTCGTGCCCGTGGGCCAGGACCAGCTGCCGCACCTCGAGATGACGCGCACGATCGCGCGCCGGTTCAACCAGCGGTACGCGGGCGGGGAGCAGTACTTCCGCGAGCCTGAGGCGCTCCTCGCACCGACCCCGACGATCCTCGGGACCGACGGCACGAAGATGAGCAAGTCGCGCGGCAACACGCTCATGCTGTCCGCGACGGCGGACGAGACCGCGAAGTGGGTCAAGCGCGCGAAGACCGACGCGGAGCGCACGATCACGTACGACCCGGAGGGACGCCCCGAGGTGGCGAACCTGCTCGGCCTGCTGTCCCTCACGAAGGGCGAGGACCCCGAGGTCGCCGCCGCACGCATCGGCGACGGCGGTGCGGGCACGCTCAAGCGCGAGGTCACCGAGGCGCTCGTCGAGTACCTGCGGCCGATCCGCGAGCGGCGCGCCCAGCTCGCCGCGCACGGCGACGACGTGCTCGAGATGCTCGCCCGCGGCAACGAGCGCGCGAACGAGCTCGCGGACGCGACCCTCGACGACGTCCGCCGGCTCATGGGGACGACCTACTGATCGACGGCTGACGGTCGGCGGGCCTGTCTGACGGGACCCGCCGACCGCGCGGTCGGCGACCGCCCTCGCAGTACCCGCCTCTTCCCCGCCGTCGCCCCGGCCGATAGCGTGAGCGTGCCGGCGCTTCGCTGGCCTGAGCAGGGGGAACACATGCGACGAGGAATGAGGACCGGCATCGCCGTGCTCGCGCTGAGCGCGCTCGCGGCCTGCACCGCCGAGCAGCCAGCCGCGAGCCCGGGGGTGACCACGCCGCCTGCGGGCGTCGAGTCGCCGGCAGTCACGACGCCCGCTCCCGAAGAGCCGATCCTCGCCTGGGCGGACGGGACACCGGTCGACGGTCCGACCATCGACATCGACGACGCGGTGGACGTGCGCCTCGGCGAGGGGGTCACGCTCGTGTCCGAGCTGACGGTGGCCGAGGGCTGGCGACCGACGATCTCCGACCTGCGACCTGACGGGACGTATCTCGCCGTCGACCTCGAGGGTGACGCGAGCCCGGGCGGTGGACCGGACGGGTACGGGCCCCTCCGCCTCGTCGGTGCGCACGGGACGACGACGCTCCGCTCGCCAGGGTGGGAAGTCTCAGGGATGGTCGACCCCGGCGTGCTCGCAAGGTTCGTCGACGGGGGCGTCGCGTGGGTCGAGCGGTCGGTCGAGGGCCCGTGGCGCCTGCTCTACGCGCCCGACGGCGAGGACGAGGGCCGCGTGGTCGCTGAAGGGGACGGTGCCGAGGACGACGTGCGTGCGCTCGGCCGGTCCGCTGCGTACGACGACCGCGGTGGCGCGGTCGGCTGGGACGGGACGCGGGTCCCGCGGTCGTCTGACGCGCCGGACGTGTGGGTCACCCCGGGTGGGGACGACCTCCTGGTGAACAGCTGCACGGACGACGGCTGCGAGGTCAGCGTCGAGAACCCGGAGGGCAGCAGCACGCCGCTCGTCCGTGCTCGCGGCAGCGTCTTCGTCAGAGCGGCGGACGAGCGGCACGTCGTGGTCCAGGTCGCCGTCGGCGAGGATGACGCCCAGGTGTGGGTGCTCGACCGGACGGCACGCACGGCCGTCCTGCTGGCCGGCGCGGATCCCTACGAGCCCGGTCTGGACGACGGCCGGGTCCTGATGACGGGCGAGTCCATGGATGCGGAGGGGGAGCACGAGCTGTTCCTGGTCGACGTCGTCGAGCAGCGGTCCGAGCGTCTGCCGGTCGATCGGCTGGCGCTGGGTCTTTCGCTCGCTGGTGATCTCGTCGCTTGGACGGCCTCCGGTCCTGCTGGGGCGGACGGGGTCGGTGGCGCCGTCCTGAGCTGGCCGCACCCCGACTGACGGGTGAGGCCGCGCCTGACCGCCGGCGGCTAGGCTCCGCCGCGGTCGGCGGGCAGGTCCTGGCCCGTCATCACGCCGGCGTCGATCGCGTCGACCTGCTCGCGGCGCGCTCCTGAGCGACGCTCCTTCGCCCCGTCGTGCTCGATGCGGAACAGCTCGGCGTCGTCGTCCGCGACGGGCGCGCGCAGAAGCGAGAGCGTGGCCCAGCCGCGCGCGACGAGCCCGGCGTCGCTCTGCGGCTCCTTCGACATGTCCGTCCCCGTGTAGGTGAGCGTCAGGTGGCCGTGATCCACCTCCTTGATGCGGGCGTGGACCATGCCGAAGCTCGCGAGGGGAGCCTGGCGGATGCCGAGCACCTGCTCGACCGGACGGTCCGGCACGTTGACGTTGAGCACCCGGGTCGGGTCGGGGTTCTCGAGGAGCCACCGCAGGGCGTGCTCGACGACATACCCGGCGGTGTCCCAGTGCGTCGGGTCGGCCGAGTTGAGCGAGACGGCCATCGCTAGCATGCCGTGCGTCGAGGCGGACAGGGCGGCGCCGACCGTCCCGGAGTGCAACGTCGCGTGCCCCGTGTTGGCGCCCCGGTTGATGCCGGACAGGACGAGGTCGGGCGGCGGGCCGAAGCCGCCGTGCGCGGCGACGAGCGTGATGAGGGCGGGCGTAGCGCGCACCCCGAACGACTCGACGCCGTCGGGAAGGCCGGGAGGTGAGCGTCGCTCGACGATGAGCCGACCGTCGTCCTCGGTGCCCATGAGCGCGGCGCTCGCCCCTGAGGACTCGCGGCGGGGTGCCGCGACGACCACCTCGTAGCCCTCGGCCGCGGCGCGCTCGGCGAGCACGGTGAGCCCAGGGGAGTCGATCCCGTCGTCGTTCGTGATGAGGGCGCGCACGCCAACCTCCTCGCGTCGTCGTCCCTCCACCCTGCCGCGCTCGCGGGCACGCCGCACCCGGGCGGGTCAGTCGAGCAGGTCGACCCGCACCTGCTGGGCGTACCGCTCGATCTGCTCGCGGCGTCCGGTCCCCAGCCCACGGCGGGTGACGTTGAGCGCGCCTGCGGCCGCGCCGAGCTGCGCGGCTGTCGCGAGGCTCTCCCCGCGGCCGAGCCCGACGGCGATCCCGGCGGTCATCGAGTCGCCGGCACCGCGGTGGTCGACGGTCGTGATCGGCGGCGTGGTCACGGTCGCGACGCTCTCGCCGGTGACGACGAGGGCGGGCTCGTGGGCACGGGACAGCACGACGCCGCCCAGCCCGTCCGCGACGAGCCCCTCGGCGGCGGTGCGCAGGGAGTTCAGCGTGTCGTCGTCGGCGAAGCCACCCTCGACCATCTCTTCGTGGCTGATCTTGAGGATGACCCCGTCGACGTCCATCACGGCTTTCGCCTGCCCCCGGGACAGGTCGGCGACGACGATCCGACCCGCCGCGCGCAGGTCGTGGGCGAGCCGCCCGAAGAACGACGGCGGGACGTTGCTGCTCTCCTCGGTCCCGGTGAGGACGCACACGTCAGCGTCGAGCGACGCGACAAGGACCGTGCCGTACAGGTCGTCGAGGCAGTGACGGTCGAGCAGCGGGGACGGCATGCGGGCGATCTCGCGGCGCTCGCCGTCGCGCCGGTCGTGGACGTACGCGCCGTTCGAGGGGCCCGTGGTGGTCCGCACGTCGAAGCTCTCCTGCTCGGCGAGATGAGCGAGGACCGAGCCCGTCTCCCCGCCGAAGGGCCCGCACACGGTCACCGTCGCGCCGAGCGACGCCGCCATGCGCGAGATCCACAGGCCTTGGCCGCCTGCGTGGACGTGAACCTCGGGGACGTCGACCTCGTGGCCGCTCGCCTCGATCGTCACGGTGAGCAGCGGCTCCGCCGCGAGGACGCACAGACGAGGGGCGGCATCGTCCGAGCGGCTGGTCTCCATGACTGAGGTTAGGGCTGACCAGGGATGTCCCGCACGCCGGGGGGCGAGGCCGTCACGTCCATGAGCCGCGACCGGATGAGGAACCTCTTGCCCTCGGGCGCCTCGACGGAGAACCCGGCGCCACGCCCGGGGACGGCGTCGACCGTGAGGTGGGTGTGGCTCCAGTACTCGAACTGCTCGGCGGACATCCAGAAGTCGACGGCCTGCCGCGCCGCGCCCTCCTCGGCGATGTCGAACGTGCCGAGGAGGACGTCGGCGTCCGACGTCAGGAAGTCGCCCGCCGGGTAGCACATGGGTGAGCTGCCGTCGCAGCAGCCGCCGGACTGGTGGAACATGAGCGGTCCGTGCTTGTCCCAGAGCATCCGCAGGAGGGCGAGCGCCTCGTCCGTGAGGGCGACCCGCGACTGCGTCTCCCCGGGGATGACGACCTGCGCGTCGATCGGCATGACGGGCCGGTCTAGAAGAAGCCGAGGGCGTTGTCGGAGAAGCTCACCAGCAGGTTCTTGGTCTGCTGGTAGTGGCTCAGCGCGAGCTTCGAGTTCTCGCGTCCGATGCCCGAGCTCTTGTAGCCGCCGAACGCCGCGCCCGCGGGGTACGCGTGGTAGTTGTTCACCCAGACGCGTCCCGCCTGGATGGCGCGGCCAGCGCGGTACGCGGTGTTGCCGTTGCGGGACCACACGCCGGCACCGAGCCCGTAGAGCGTGTCGTTCGCGAGCGAGATCGCGTCGTCGAAGTCCTCGAAGCTCGTCACGGCGACGACCGGACCGAAGATCTCCTCCTGGAAGACACGCATCTTGTTCTGGCCCTCGAAGATGGTCGGCGCGACGTAGTAGCCGTCCGTGAGGTCGCCGCCGAGGTCGACGCGCTCACCGCCGAGGAGCAGCTTCGCGCCCTCCTGCTTGCCGATGTCGATGTACGACAGGATCTTCTCGAGCTGGTCGTTGGAGGCCTGCGCGCCGACCTGGGTGTCCGTGTCGAGCGGGTTGCCCTGCACGATCCGCTTGGTGCGGTCGATCGCGTCCGACAGGAACGTGTCGTAGATGCTCTTCTGGATGAGCGAGCGGCTCGGGCAGGTGCACACCTCGCCCTGGTTGAACGCGAAGAGCACGAACCCTTCCTGGGCCTTGTCGTAGTACGAGTCGTTCTGGGCGGCGACGTCCTCGAAGAACAGGTTCGGGCTCTTGCCGCCGAGCTCGACCGTCGAGGGGATGAGGTTCGCGGAGGCGTACTGCAGGATCAGGCGCCCGGTCGTCGTCTCGCCCGTGAAGGCGATCTTGCGGATGCGCTTGGACGAGGCGAGCGGCTTGCCCGCCTCGAGGCCGAACCCGTTGACGACGTTGACGACGCCCGGCGGCAGGATGTCACCGATGAGCTCGATGAGGACGAGGATCGACACGGGTGTCTGCTCGGCGGGCTTGAGCACGACGGCGTTGCCGGCGGCGAGCGCGGGTGCGAGCTTCCAGGTCGCCATGAGCAGCGGGAAGTTCCACGGGATGATCTGCCCGACGACGCCGAGCGGCTCGGCGTAGTGGTAGGCGACCGTGTCGCCGTCGAGCTCGGTGAACTCGCCCTCCTGCGCGCGGATGACGGATGCGAAGTAGCGGAAGTGGTCGGCGGCGAGCGGCAGGTCGGCGTTGAGCGGTTCGCGGATCGCCTTGCCGTTGTCCCAGGTCTCGGCGACGGCGAGCAGCTCGCGGTTGGCGTCGATGACGTCGGCGACCTTGTTGAGGATCGCGGCGCGCTCGGTCGCGCTCGTGCGGCCCCACGCGGGTGCCGCCTTGTGGGCGGCGTCGAGCGCAGCCTCGATGTCCTCGGCAGTCCCGCGGGCGACCTCGGCGAACGGCTTGCCCGTGACGGGTGAGACGTCCTCGAAGTACTGGCCCTGGACGGGGCGTACCCATTCGCCGCCGATCCAGTGCTCGTAGCGGGGCTTGAAGGTGATGAGGCTGTCGGGGCTGCCGGGGGCGGCATACACGGTCATGGTGGCTCCTTCGACGTCGTTGTCTGTGAGCGCCTCGGGGGAGGCTCGTCCCTGACGGTAGGTCGGCGAAGGTTGCGCCCGGTTGCATCGCAGGACGTTCGTCCCTTGCGTGGTGGATCGACGGTCGGGTCCGCGCGGAGCGGCGACGGGCAGAACGCGACGAGGCGGCGTCGACCGGAGGGTCGACGCCGCCTCGTCGGGGCGCGTGCTGCTCAGACCGTGGGCGGGTTGCCCGCCGGCGGGACCTGGTGCTCCACGTCGTGCTTCTCGACGTACGCCGTGTGGCTCGTGTTCCGGCGCTGCGACTGCATCGCGAACGCGAGGATCAGGGCGAGCGCACCCGCCGCCATGAGGATGTAGCCGATGATGTTGATGTTGAAGACTTCCCACGCGTCGGGGCTGACCCCGAACGACAGGACTGCGCCGAGCGCGATGAGGAAGATGCCTCCGCCGATACCCATGACTGCTCCGTTTCGTGGGACTGACTGTTCACTCGAGTGTCAGCGGGGTCGGGGCGCACCGCATCCCGGGGTAGGTGATCCCACCCTGGTGGGGTGACGCATATCACGACAATTCCCGATTCACCCGCCCTTGGTGGGACGTTTCCCCCTGCCGAAGACGTGTGAGACGTCTACTGTGAGTTGGAGAGCGAGCGCTGACGCGTGTCGGCTCATCGGGGATGCAAGGAATTCGGGGAGTGACATGAACGAGGGCAACGTCGTGCCCATCCAGCAGGCGCTCGTGCGCCGCGCCGACGGTATGGGGCGTCCAGTCTCGCGCCGCAGGTCGGCCGCGCTGAGCCGTTCGCGGATCGCTGCGGACGCGGCGCTCTTCAACGCCGCCAGCGTGCTCGAGGCCTCGCTCGGGGAACCCCGGCTCGTCGCCTCGCGCAGCTACCCCCGCAAGCGCCTGGGCTGACTCGCGCTGCCCGCCCGGACCCGCCTCGTGCGGCCCGTCTCTTGTCGACGCACCCGCCCTGTCCCGGTCGTGAGCGCAGCGTCCAGCTCTTCGAGCCTCGCGACGATCGCAGACCGCCGCGGTGACCGCGGCGGCAAGAGCCGCAAGCACGCGAGCCACACCTCGACGTCGTCGGCGCCGTCGCTCGTCCGCGCGAACGCGAGCAGGGTGTCGACGCTCGCGCCCGCCAGCAGCGACTCGCGCAGCTGAGCCCGCACCGTCTCGCGCAGGTGCGCCGTGCCCGGCGACTCCGACGCAGGCAGCACCGGGCCCGGGTACGCCGCGAGCGCGATGCGGTGCGCGCCACGCTCGAGGAACGCGAGCACCTGGTGCGCGTCGACGTCGAGCCGGCCGCCCAGGCGGTACGGTCGCGCGAGCGGGCCCAGGTGTGGCGCCACGCCGCGCAGAGCGCGCCGCAGCCGCACCATCTCGGCGCGCAACGTCACGACCGCGTCGTCCCGCCCGTAGACGGCGTCCGCGAGCTCCGTCGCCGGCAGTCCTTCCGGCCGGTCCGCGAGCACCGTGAGGATCTCGGCGTGCCGCTGCGACAGGCGCACCTCGCCAGCCGACGAGCGCAGCACGCCGTCGTCCCGGCCGAGGATCGCGAGCACGGGCGACGGACGGTGCGGCGTCGGTCCGGTCCCGCGCAGCGTCGGCGTGGCAGACAGCTCGACCGGTGCCGCAGCGAGCGCGGGGATCGGCGCGCGCCCGCGCTCGATCAACGCGAGCTCCGCCTCGACGGCTGCAGCCGTCGCCTCGAGCAGCGGCAGCGTCACAGGGGCGACGGCCGCCTCGCCGCCGGTGACGTCGAGGACCCCGAGCAGCGTGCCCGTCGCACGGTCGCGCAGCGGCACGGCCGAGCACGACCACGGGTGCACCAGCCGCGCGAAGTGCTCCTCGCCGCGGATCTGCACCGCCCGCCCGAGGGCGAGAGCCGTCCCCGGGGCGCTCGTGCCCACAGCGCGCTCCGACCAGTCAGCGCCTTCCTGGAACGCGATCGCCTCAGCCCGGCGACGCAGCCGACGGTCGCCGTCGACCCACAGCAGCCGACCTGCGTGGTCGCCGATCGCGACGATCAGTCCCGCGTCCGTGGCGTGCTGGACGAGCAGGCGGTCGATGATCGGGCGTGCCGCCACGAGCGGGTGCTCGTCGCGGTAGGCGCGCAGCTCGTCGTCCGCGACGTCGACGACGCCCGGCACGGCATCCGGGTCGAGCGCGAACCCCCGCGAGCGGCGCCACGACTCCGCGACGACGCGACGCAGGGGCGCGTGGTCGTTCGTCTCCGCACCGAGGCCCACGCGGCTCCTTCCGATCGTCGTTGGTCGGTGCGGCGAGGCTAACAAGACGGACGGCCCCGGGCCAGGGTGCTCACGCACCCGACCGGGGGCCGCCGTCGACCGCCGACGGCGGTCAGTGCACGCGGACCTCCGCAGTGGTGCGCGACGACGCGACCGTCGTGCCCTTGCTGTACGTCACCGTCGCCTTGTAGGTGCCGCGGCGGTCGAGCGCGCGCCCGGGGACGCGCACGGTTGCGCGGCCGTTCGACACCCGCACCTTCCCGGTGTGCACGACCTGCCCAGTCCGGGTGACCCGCACGGTGGCGGAACCCTGGACGGCCACCTTCGTCCGCGCGGTGACCCGGAGCTTCGCGGTGAGGCCCGCGCCGCGCGCGACGGTCTTGGGTGCCGTCAGCCTGCTGGTGGACGAGCTGCGCACGACCTGCACCTTGGTCTTCGGCGACGTCGCGGCGTGCTTGGCATCACCCGAGTAGCGCACGGTGAGGGAGCGCTTGCCGACCGGCAGCTTGCGCGCGGGCAGCTTGACCGACGTCTTGCCCTTCGCGAGCGTGCCGGTGCCGACGACGCGTGAACCGTACAGCAGCTGGACGGTTCCCGTCGGCGTCGACTTCCCGTCCTTCGCCGTCACACGGACCGCGAGCCGAGCGGACTTGCCGTAGGCGACCTTCGGGGCGCTGGCCACGACCCGCACCGGGGAGGACGACGTGACGACCGCGATGGCCGGCTCCACGTTGCCAGCGCCGTCGGTCGCGCGGACCTGCACGGTGGTGCGCGTCGCGGACAGACGCACCGGAGCCTGGTAGTGCTTCCACGTCCCCGAGCCGAGGCGGTACTCGACCAGTTCGACACCCGAGGTGGCGTCCTGGGCCTTGACGGTCAGGCTCGTGGGGCCGATCGTGGCCGTGCTCGCCGGGGCGACCGTGTCCACCTTGAACGTCCGGCTGACGGTCGCGGACCGTCCCGCCGTCGTCGTCGCGCGGACCCGGACCGTCGTGGTGCCCTCCGGAAGACTGACCGGCGTGTTGTACGGCGCCCAGCCCGCGCCCGAGGAGATCTCGATCATCGGGGTCTCGGCAGTGGCGAACGCGTCGACAGCCGTGGCGGTGACCGTCGTCGCTCTGTTCAGCCAACCCGAGGCTGCTGCCTGACGGGACGTGTTGATCCGGACCGCGGGGACCGAGGCCGCCCACAGCTCGGTGAGACCACGCGAGCTCAGCGCGCCGAGGAGCGTGTTGCTGCTCGTCGTCAGCCCGCGCCACACCTGGTTCGAGCCGGTGGCGCGGGAGTAGAGGCCCGGCTGGCTGGTCTGACGGTTCAGGTCGAGCGCGTTGCCTGGACGGCTGACGGACATGACGTGGCCGTCCGCCTCGAACTTCCACCGCTGCGCGGCGTCCGAGGTGCTGCACGGCTCGGCGGTCGTGGGTGACGCGGCCTTGAGGCACAGCTCCGGGCGGTCCGCGGGGTGGATGCGCCCAGACGCGTCGGCGAACCAGCGTTCAGCTGAGCTGCCGGTGCAGTCGGCGGCCTTGGGGGTGACACGGACGCTCGTCGTGCCGTCCTTGTCCTGGTCGAGCGTGAGGCACTTGCCGCCGTCGACCGTGACGACGGTGCCGCGCGGCAGGACCCGTCCGGGGGCGTCGAGGAAGCCGCGGTCGGTCAGGTGTCGCACGAGGTCCTGCTGGGCGTCCGACACCGCGGCATCGCCCATGTCGGCGCTGTGCTGAGCAGCGAAGGCGCTCACGAGCGTCGCCTGGTCGGAGAGCTCCTGGGCGCGCTCTGCGACCTTGCGGGCGGCAGGGCTCAGCGCCGAGAGGTCGTCGGACCAGCCACGGAGCGCGATCTGGTCGGCGGCGCTGAGGACCGGGACGGCCGCACCCGCGAGCGCCTCGAGGCGCGGGCTCATCGCCTTGAGCTCCTGCGTGCGAAGAGCCTCGTAGCCGGCCTCTTGGCCGACGACGACGGGGGCCGCCATGGCGGGCAGGTCCGGGTCGATCGCGATGCGGTTCCCCAGCGGCGTCGTGACGCCGTTCTCGCGGCACGCGAGCCGGGCACCGGTGGGACGGTCCGCCTCGGCGACGTTGATGTTGACCTGCTTGACGCCGCTCGAGGCGTCGATCTGGACGTGGCGCGTGGGCTTCGACCGGAAGGTGATCTCGGCCCAGCAGGCGCGGGTCGCAGACGTGCCGGTGATGGTGGCCTGGGGCAGGTCGAACGTGACGCCGTAGTTCGAGCGGAAGGCAGGATACAGCAGCGTCTGGCTCGCGTTGTCGGGGTTGTACCCGCCGAGGATGGTGCGCACGGGCACGCCGACCTGGGCGGGGCTGGGCCGGTCGAACGACGGCGTCTTCGCCCTGGCGTCGACCCACCTGCCTGCGGTGGCGTCCCAGTCGCGGTAGCCGCTCGGGTAGGACTTGTCGGCGGTCAGAGCCTTCAGGGAGCTCTGGATGCGCTTCTGGCTGTAGCCGGTGACGTGGGTGTAGTCCGACACGGTGCTCGCGTCCCAGCCGCCCGCCATGGTGTCGGTGTTGAAGTTGTAGCGGCCGGCGAGGTTCTCGGTGAACGTGGCGCCGTTGATGTCCCTGGCGGCGACGAAGCTGGCCGTGGAGAGGTTCGAGCGCATGAGCCCGCGGTGGGCGATGTAGCCCCACCCGGACTTGAGGTGGTGCGTGGCGTGGCGGGCGATCTCGTCGCCGGCGAGGTCCCACCTCATGCCTGGGTAGTGGCCAAGCCCGTACGAGTGCCCGAGCTCGTGGCTCAGCTCGTTGCCGACCGAGTCGTAGAGGGTCGCCATGCCGTTGCCGCCGCTGAGGCCGTGGTTGTGACGGCCGTTGGCGTAGAGCCCCGCGGAGTGGTGAATGACCCGCTGGTTGGTGATGCCGGGCTGCGACTGGTTCATGGGGGAGCTCGTGATGCCGAAGGTCGCGAGGTTGATGCCGGTCGAGACCTGAGCCTTGCCGACGTTCTCCCGCATGTCGCCGGAGTAGACGCCGCCCTCTCCGGGGCTGGGCGAGTCCTTCGTGTAGATCGCGCCCGAGGCGACGATCACCTTGTCGAGCTCGACGGCCTCGTACTGCGCCATGACCAGGCGGGACACGGGGGTCGTGTCGAAGTAGTCCGAAGCGCTCCAGGCCGGGTCGGTGATGAAACGGTGGCCGTTGCTTACGGGGGCGTCGGTGAGCATGCCGAGGCGGATGTTGTTGACGACGAGCTCGGTCGGCGCACCGACCTCGATCGTGGGGACGGAACCGGTCTGGCCGGCGGCGTCGGTGAAGACGAGGTTCAGGCCGGGGCGGACCCAGTTCCACGGCAGCTCGACGGACCAGGCGCGCAGCGAGTAGGCGACGGTCCCGCGTGCGTCGAAGCTCTGGTCGGTCGCGGGGATCCGGCGGGGGTGGTTCATGGTCAGGGTGCCCTGGACCTCGGAGCCGACGCGGACCTGCACCGTGACCGACGACGTCTCCTGCTTCGGGGAGAACAGCAGCAGCGCGGTGCGCTCCGCGACGACCGTGGGCATCTCGGCGGCGGAGTTGCCTGTCGGGGCGACCGAGCTGCTCTGGGCGAGCTCGACCTCTCCGCTGAGCGTGCCGGTGAGGTCGTTGCGCAGCGGGCGGGTCTTTCCGTCGCGACCGAGGTCGCGGAAGCCGATGTCCGCGGCAGGGAGGCTGCCGTCGTCGATCGAGATCGTCGAGGCGACTGCCGCGGCGAGGGCACGGTGCGGCGTCGGGGAGGCGCTCGCGGTCACTGCGGGTGTGAGGCAGAGGGTCGCGGTGAGCGCGATGGCGCCCAGGCGTGCGCCGCCGTGTCGGGGCGCGGGGGCAGGCTGTGACATCGATGTCCTTGTCGTGCGCGTCGTGGGCTGGCCGGACGGGGTCCGGGAGGGACCGCATCCGGCAGCCTAGCGCAGACATCAGATGTCAGACGAGCGTCTCTGTGCTGGTCAGTCGACGTCCCCGCGGATGTCGGCGACGAGACGCTCCCGCAGCGACTCGAGCTCCCCGCGCAGCTCGGCGGGCACGCGCCCGTCGAATCGGTCGAACAGCTCCTCGGTCGACGCCGCCTCGACGAGCCCGGCGCGCGGATCGACGTCGAACAGCTCGGCAAGGTCCCGCTCCGGGATGTCGAGGCCAGCGAGGTCGAGGTCCTCGAACCGTGGCATGAGACCGACCGCGCCGCGCACGGTACCCGGCGCGTCCGGGCCGCGGCGCGAGTCCGTGCGCCGCGCGATCCACTCGATCACGCGCGAGTTCTCCCCGAAGCCGGGCCACAGGAACCGGCCGTCCGCGCTCTTGCGGAACCAGTTGACCTGGAACACGAGCGGCCTCGTCGACACGTCGAGCCCTGCACCCACGCGCAACCAGTGAGCCCAGTGCCCGGCCATGTCGTAGCCGCAGAACGGCAGCATCGCGAACGGGTCCCGCCGCAGCTCGCCGACCGTCCCCTCGGCGGCGGCGGTCTGCTCGGAGGAGATGGTCGCGCCGAGGAAGACGCCGTGCTCCCACGAGTAGGCCTCGGCAACGAGCGGCACGTTCGTCGCGCGGCGCCCACCGAAGATGATCGCGTCGACCGGGACGCCGGCCGGGTCCTCCCAGGTGTCCGCCATCGACGGGCACTGGGACGCCGCGACCGTGAACCGCGCGTTCGGGTGCGCAGCGGGCCGACCGCAGCCGGGCGTCCAGTCCTCGCCCCGCCAGTCGGTCAGGTGTGCGGGCGGGGCGTCGGTCATGCCCTCCCACCAGACGTCGCCGTCGTCCGTCAGGGCGACGTTCGTGAAGATCGTGTCCCGAGCGATCGTGCGCATCGCGGTCGGGTTGGTCGACCAACCGGTACCGGGCGCGACGCCGAAGAACCCGGCCTCGGGGTTGATCGCGCGCAGCGTCCCGTCCGGGCCGGGGCGCAACCACGCGATGTCGTCGCCGACCGTCTCGACCGTCCACCCGGGGATCGTCGGTTGCAGCATCGCGAGGTTCGTCTTGCCGCACGCCGACGGGAACGCGGCGGCGAGGTGGTAGGCGCGGCCCTCGGGCGACGTCGCCCGGATGAGCAGCATGTGCTCGGCGAGCCAGCCGTCGTCACGAGCCATGACGGACGCGATGCGCAGCGCGAAGCACTTCTTGCCGAGCAGGGCGTTCCCGCCGTAGCCCGAGCCGTACGACCAGATCTCGCGGGTCTCCGGCAGATGCACGATGTACTTCGTCTCGTTGCAGGGCCAGGTCACGTCGTCCGGGTGCGGGGCGGGGATGCCCGACGCCGTCGTGTGGCGTGGGCGCGAGCTGTCCCGCGGGACGGGGAAGAGGTCCGCGAGGCCCGGCTCGTCGACGAGCGGACGCAGCGGCATGCCGACCGTGTGGACGGCGGGGACGAACGGCGCACCCGCGTCGATGCGGGCCGTGACCTGCGCGCCGACGCGCGTCATGATGCCCATCGACACGACGACGTAGGGCGAGTCCGTGAGCTGGATGCCGAGCTGGGAGATGGGCCCGCCGACCGGTCCCATCGAGAAGGGCACGACGAACATCGTGCGGCCCCGCATGGCGCCCGCGGCGACGGTGTGCAGCTCGCGGCGCATCTCGTCGGGTGCGCACCAGTTGTTGGTCGGTCCGGCGTCCTCCTCGCGCACGGAGCAGATGAAGGTGCGCGACTCGACGCGCGCGACGTCGGACGGGTCAGAGCGGGCGAGGTAGCTGCCTGGGCGCTTCTCCGGGTCGAGGGGGAGGAGCGTGCCGGACTCGACGAGGTGCTCGAGGAGCGCGGCGCGCTCCTCGGCGGAGCCGTCGCACCACAGGACGTGGTCGGGCTCGAGGAACGCGGCGACGGCGTCGACCCACTCGCCCGCGGTGAGCGGACGGCCGAGCGCGTCGCGCGGGGAGGGCAGCATGCCCGGCGCGTGCGGCAGTTCGAGGCGGGGACGGTCGATGACGCTCATCGGTTGCTCCTGTCGTGTGCGGCGGGCGTCGGCAGCCCGTCCTGCTTCCACCCTTGCGCCCTTCAGCGCACGATTCACGAACGGGATCGCGTGAAGATCGCTCGATCTTTCGCTATCGTCAAGCGATGGACCTCATCACGCTCGGGCGCCGCATCAGGCACTTCCGGACCAGCGCCGGTCTCACGCTCGACGACGTCGCGGCGGCGACCGGCCTCGCGCCGTCGCAGCTCTCCCTCATCGAGAACGGCAAGCGCGAGCCGCGCATCAGCGCGCTCGGGACGCTCGCGGTCGCGCTCGGCGTCGACGTGCCCGCCCTCCTGTCGACCGAGCCGCCGTCGCACCGCGCGGCGCTCGAGATCGAGCTCGACCATGCCCAACGGTCGACCACCTTCGGCCGGCTCGGCCTCCCCGAGGTCAAGTCCAGCCAAAAGCTCCCGCTGCCCGTCCTCGAGACGCTCGTCGGCCTGCACCGCGAGCTCGCACGCCGCGACGCGGAGGCCGTCGCGACACCCGAGGAGGCACGACGCGCGACCACCGCGCTGCGCCTCGAGATGCGCGAGGTCGACAACTACCTGCCCCAGATCGAGGAGCTCGCCGAGCCGCTCGTCCGCAAGGCCGGGTACACGTCGGGCCCGCTCACGCACCGCGTCGTCGCGGTGCTCGCCGAGCAGCTCGGCTTCACGATCCTGCACACCGACGACCTGCCGTCGTCGACCCGCACGGTCACCGACCTCGCGAACGGCCGGATCTACCTGCCGCCCGCCTCCATCCCCGGCGGCCACGGGCTGCGGTCGCTCGCCCTGCAGGCGATCGCGCACCGCGTGCTCGGCCACGAGCGGCCCGCCTCCTACGCCGACTTCCTGCGGCAGCGCCTCGAGATCAACTACTTCGCCGCCGCGTGCCTCGTCCCGCGCTCGGCGGGCGTCGACTGGTTGACCGCGCGCAAGAAGGAGAAGGACCTCGCCGTCGCGGACTTCCGCGACGCGTTCGGCATCGCCCACGACGCCGCCGCACAGCGCTTCACCAACCTCGCGACCGCGCACCTCGGCATCCACCTGCACTACGTGCGCGTCGACGGCGCCGGCACGCTCATGCGCGGCTACGAGAACGACGGCGTGCGCTTCCCCGCCGACGTCACGGGCTCGATCGAGGGGCAGACCGTGTGCCGCCGGTGGGCGGCGCGGCAGGCGTTCGCGTCCCGCGACAGGGCGAGCGAGTACTACCAGTACACCGACAAGCCGAACGGCACGTACTGGTGCTCGACGCAGACCGGCACCGCCGAGAGCGGCGAGTTCTCGATCAGCGTCGGCGTGCCGTTCAGCGACGTGAAGTGGTTCCGCGGTCGCGAGACGACGCGCCGCATGACCTCCACGTGCCCGGACGCGGCGTGCTGCCAGCGCCCGCCCGAGCGGCTCGCGCAGCGCTGGGGCGACGCCGCGTGGCCGAGCGCGAAGATGCACAGCCACGTCCTCGCCGCCCTTCCCCGGGGCACGTTCCCGGGCGTCGACGACGGCGAGGTGTACCGCTTCCTCGAGCGGCACGCCCCCGCCTGACGGCTCCGCACAACCTTCCTTGTCTTCGCGAGCGGCGCCCCGCTAGCGTGACGTGTCACGGGGGCACCGCGACGAGCGCGGACGCACCCCGTTCCCAGGGGGGGGGCGGATGAGGCATCAGGCAAGCGGCATCACAGACGTGGACATCGACGAGAGCGCGGCGTCACGCCGCGGGACCGGATCGCCCGCGCGCACTGCGGCACTGATGGGCGTCGCCTTCGTCAGCGCGGCGGCTGCGCTCGCCCTCCTCGCGTTCCAGACCCTCACCAGCCTGGCCGACCATGCGACCGGCGACGCCTCGCTGACGTTCCCGGTCCGGGGCTGGCTCGAGTCGATCGGCGCCGGCGTCGAGACCGTGAGCATGTCGTACGTGGCACTCACCGACACGGAGTCGCGGCTCCTCGCAACCGCGGATGTGCTCGAGCGCGCGTGGCCTGCCGCGCTGCTCGTTGCGGCATCGACCGCGCTCGTTCTCATCGCCCGCGGACGTGGCGTCCGCCGGGTCGCGGCGCGCACGCTCATCATCGTCGGTGCGTGGCAGGTCGCAGCGACCGTCGCGGCTGCGCTGATCACGAGCAGCGTCCTGCCCGACGTCGCGGCCCGGGTGCTCGGCACGGACGTCGGCTCTGCGCTGGACGCCGTCATGGCCGACCTCGATCGGGCGTCGTCACCCGTCGCCAACCTCTCGACGGGGCATCTCGCGCTGGGGTTCGCGATCATCGTCATCGGGCTGGCGGTGCGCCTCTGGGGCCGCGCATCGTCGCGGCGGCCCACTCACGAGGGCATGCTCCCACCCGGGCGATCCAGCGCCAGCAATGGTGAATCGCCCGAGTGGGGCATGTAGTGGTGACGACTCTGCTGCAGTCAGTCCGACCCCTTGTCCCCAGTGGGACCTCGCTGCCCCCGTGGCCTTCCACTAAAGAAGACCGATATGAGCATCGATATGAGAGCGCCCGCCGTGAAGTACCCATTCGCGGGGGATCCCACGGTGAGGAAGGTGGCAACAACCATCGCGCCGCATGTAACCATGGCCGCCCACCAGCAGATCGCCAGAGTCTTGGCGCTCACTTGCATCGTGAGTCCCGGTACTCGCCGACGTGGAGGTACTGTGGCACGACCGTCGTGCCGACGCCGATGTATCGCAGATAGAGGCACTTCTTGGGGCTAGAGTTCTCCGCCTTGCCGGCGTGGTATACCAATCGAAGCCCGCCAACAAGGCATGCCCCTGAGAGGACCGCACCCGCAGCTGCACTCGCGGGAGTCTTCGCCAGCTTGATGGCCCATGCTGTGCAGAACGCGCCAATGCCAGATGCTCCGCCGACCGAGTTGGCAAGGGTCTTAGTCTCTGCGCGAGTGAAGTGAATGTAGACGCCAATTCCGATCGATGCGTAAGGGTCTGCTGTGATCGGGTAGGTGAAATCGCCGGACCTGTGATCTATGACCTGGACCAGATTGTCACCGCTCACTTCGTACCGAGTCGGAACCTCTCGTCCGTCAGCGTCGCGCGCCCAAGGCGCCTCGATTGTTCCAATCGTCGCACCATGTCCGAGAACCAGCACAGAGCCGTCCTCTTGCGATTGGAGATCGGCCCCCACGAAACGGTATGTGTACCGTTCTTCTGCGCTTCGCCCCTCCAGCACCGAAAGAAGTCGGAACGATCCGTCAGCGATCCCCTGCACGGCGATCGAGGCGTTGTCGTCACTTTCAAAAACCACAGTTCCGTCGCCAGCCTGGCTGCCGGAACTTGATCGTACGAGATCTGGGAGCTCAACGGCAATCTCAGGAACTGATGGGTCTGTAGATGCAACCTCGATCTGGCCGTCGCCCTCAGTGGGGATTGTGATGCGGGTGTGAGTGCTGGACGCGCGGAACTTATCGCCCACTTCTGTTGGATCGATCAATGTGCCAACCTCGGGCGCTACAGCAGCGATGCTCTGGGCGACTTCATTGGCGGCGGCGTTTGCGTCGCGGGCCTGTGCGATGCCAGTAGAGCTGATGAGAATCGCCGCAGCTGTGGCGAAGGTGATTGTCGTGCGGGTAGAGGTTGTCATCTCTCTCTCTCTCAAGTCGCCCCTCGTAGGGCCGGCTCGCTCCCCCTGCGGAGCGCACGGAATCAACCTAGCGTCGGACTTGAAGAATTTCTACCCTCTGTCCTCGGATCCTTGGAGAAGTGTCTTCGGCAACCTGCACGCGGCGTGAATGGCGACTCTAGATCGTGACCCGGCCGATGCTCCACGATGGGGCGCGTCCGGCGATCCCGGGAGCCGTCCAGGCACCCCCTGAGGCTCTGGCGTCGACGGCGGCGAGGTGTATCGCTTCCTCGAGCGGCACGCTCCCGACTGACGGCGCGGCGCTACAACCCTTCGTCGATCATGCGCAGCAGGTGCGGCAGCGCGTTGCCCACGCGCAGGCCGTCATGCTCGTGCTCGTTCGTGATCCACGTGCGCACGTTGCCGACCTCGGCGGCGGTCTGGAGGGACAGGTCCGCCGGCACGAACATGTCGTCGTGGTAGACCGCCGCGACGACCGGAACCTCGTTCGCGGCGAGCCGCTCGCGGTCGTACAGCTCGGGCCACGACGTCCGCGCGTGCAGCGCCTCGGTCGCCGCCCGGAACGGTCGTAGCTCGGCGATCTCCTCGAACATCCAGGGCAGGATCATCTCGCCCGTGAGCTGGAGCGGCCGAGCGCCGGGAGCGAAGTCAGCGGGCATCGTCGCGGCGGCGGCCCAGGGCGTGACGTCGTCGCCGCTCGCATAGATCGACTCGTGCAGCACCGCGTACAGCGGGTTCGTGCGGAAGCCCGTCGCGGACTCGAGGCCCGCGAGGAACGTGTCGGAGAGCCGCTCGTCGGCGCCCGGTGCGCCGTCGGGCAGGAACGCGTCGTCGAGCAGCCAGTGGATGCGGTCCGCGCCGGCCTGCATGCCGAGGTCCATGCCGAGCGACTGCAGGCGGCGGGTGCTCACGACGTCGCCGTTCAGCAGGCGCGTCTCGCCGGCGTCGAGCACGTCCGCGACGCGCGCGAGGATCTCGGCGTCGCCCGGGTGCCGACGGCGCATCGCGTCATTCTTCACCAGGGTGCGCGCCCACGTGTTCGTGTAGAGGGCCGTCGCGTCCGGGTGGATGCTCGCGAGGCCGCCTGTCACGAGGCACGCGTCGAGCGCCTCAGGATGCCGCGACAGGTACGTGAGGGTGAGGAAGCCGCCGTACGACTGGCCGAGCGTCGTCCACCGCCGCCCGCCGTAGACCCGCCGACGCACGGCCTCGGCGTCGGCGACGATCGCGTCCGCGCGGAAGTGCGCGAGGTACTCCGCCTGCGCCGCGGCCCGGGCCGCCGGGTCCGAGCCCGCGCCGTCCGCGAGCGCCGCCATGGTCGCCGCGGTCACGGGGGTCGAACGCCCCGTGCCGCGCTGGTCGAGCAGCACGACACGGAACCGGTCGAGCGCTGCCGCCCACCAGCCGTCGCTCCCGAGCGGGCGCGGCGACCTGCCGCCTGGGCCGCCCTGCAAGAAGAGGAGGAGAGGCAGGTCGTCTCCCGCACGGGTCGCCGAGACGAGCTCGCGCGCCAGGACCGTGATCGTGCGCGGGTCCGCGCCGTCGTGGTGGACGAGCGGGACCGTCACCACGTGGTCGACGGCACGGATACCGGGCAGGCGGTGGAGGCTCATGAGCCCATGCTCCCACCCGGGCGAGGAGGACAGTCATGGGTGCGCAGGTCATGCGTGACGGATGCTCCTCGATACGCCACGATGTGGGGGTGACCACGCCCGGTGATCCCGCGATCCCTCCGAGCGACCCCTGGGACGCGGGGCGCGACGACGACGGCGTGGTCGAGCGCCGCGAGCCACAGTCGTGGTCGCCGGAGCCGCTGGTCCCGCCTCGCGGGGTGCCCGCGCCCGGGACCGGGGGACAAGACTCGTGGACGCCCGAGAACGTGGACGCACAGTGGACCGCCATGGAGCAACAGCTCCGCGACGACGAGTCCCTCGCGAGGGCCTTCGCCCGGTACGAGCGAGAGGCAGACCGGCCGCGCACCCGCCGCCAGCGGCCCGAAGCGTGGCACGTCCCGTCGCCGGCCACCTCTCGAGCACCCCGCCGGGACAGCAGCCCGCTCACCGGGTTCCTCGTCATCGTGATCGTCGTCGTCTCCCTCATCGCGGGTTACAGCCGCTGGGGCCCGAACCGGGTCGACCCGTCACTGACCGTGCCCATGTCCGACCTCGCCGACATGCCACGGGTCACGTCACGGCTCCGCCCTCCCGCGGGGTTCGAGGAGCAGCGTGAGCGGCTGCTCCCCGCCGTCAGCACACAAGGGCTCGTCGGCACCTACGAGTTCTTGAACTACCACGACCAGATGCCGGTGACCTGGTCGCCCTGCCGGCCGCTGCGCGTCGTCGTCGACGCCGCGCGTGCGCCGGAGGACTTCGTCGACTGGGTGAGCCACGTCCTCGCCGAGGCGAGCGAGCTGACGGGCCTGCAGATCATCCTCGACGGCACCACGAGCGAGCGGGTCAGCTTCGAGCGCGAGGCATACCAGCCGGACCAGTACGGCGGGCGGTGGGCTCCCGTGATCATCGGGTTCGCCGACGAGGCGGAGATGCCGGGGCTCGCCGGCACCATCGCAGGGCTCGGGGGTTCCTCCGCGCTCGAGTTTGGCGGCAGTGTCGGATACGTGACAGGCGCCGTCGCGATCGATACGACGATGCTCGACTACCCGCGGTACGCGGGGGAACCGGGCTACGTGCAGGTGCTGCGCCACGAGGTCGGCCACATGCTCGGCCTGGACCACGTCGAGGACACGGACGCACTCATGCACCCGAGCGACTCGACGAGGACGTCGTGGGGTCCGGGCGACCGTGCTGGGCTCGCCGTCCTCGGCTCAGGGGAGTGCCAGCCGGACCTCTGACCGGCCCGGCGGCGCGCAACCTCCCAGACGCACGGATCGCCCGCCTGCACACTCCACGTGTGCAGACGGGCGATCCGTGTGTGGAGAAGGAGGCCGAGCGGCCTACTTCACGTCGTCGTCGACCCAGTCGAGGGTCTTCGTGACGGCCTTCTTCCAGAGGCGGTACTGACGGTCGCGCTCTTCCGGCTCGATCGTCGGCTTCCAGCGGCCGCCCTCGACCCAGTTGTCACGGACGTCCTGCTCGCCCTCCCAGAACCCGACCGCGATACCCGCCGCGTAGGCCGCGCCGAGCGCCGTCGTCTCGGCGACCTTCGGTCGCACGACCTCGACGTCGAGGATGTCCGCCTGGAACTGCATGAGCAGCTCGTTGGACACCATGCCGCCGTCGACCTTGAGCTCCTTGAGCGGGACGCCCGAGTCGGCGTTCATCGCGTCGAGCACCTCGCGCGTCTGGAAGGCCGTGGCCTCCAGAGCAGCACGCGCGATGTGGTTCTTGTTGACGTACCGGGTCAGGCCGACGAGCGCCCCGCGCGCGTCGGAGCGCCAGTGCGGCGCGAACAAGCCCGAGAACGCCGGCACGAAGTACGCGCCACCGTTGTCCTCGACCTTGCTCGCCAGGTGCTCGATGTCCGGCGCGTCGTCGAACATGCCGAGGTTGTCACGCAGCCACTGCACGAGCGACCCCGTCACCGCGATCGAACCCTCGAGCGCGTACACCGCAGGCTGGTCGCCGATCTTGTAGCAGACCGTCGTCAGCAGGCCGTTCTCCGACCGGACCGGCTCCGTGCCCGTGTTGAGCAGCATGAAGTTGCCGGTGCCGTACGTGTTCTTGGCCGTACCGACCTCGAAGCACGCCTGGCCGAACGTCGCGGCCTGCTGGTCGCCGAGGATGCCGGCGATCGGCACGCCGGGCACCATGCCCCGCGCACGGCCGTGGCCGTACACCTCGGACGACGAGCGGATCTCGGGGAGCATCGACATCGGGATCGTCATGTCCCTCGCGATGTCCTCGTTCCAGTCGAGGGTGTCGATGTTCATGAGCATCGTGCGCGACGCGTTGGTGACGTCGGTGACGTGCACGCCGCCCTCGGGGCCGCCCGTCATGTTCCACAGCACCCAGGTGTCGGTGTTGCCGAACAGCAGGTCGCCGCGCTCGGCCGCCTCGCGGGCACCCTCGACGTTGTCGAGGATCCACTTGACCTTCGGGCCGGAGAAGTACGTCGCGAGCGGCAGCCCGACGATGTCCTTGTACTTCTCGGGGCCGTCCGAGCCACCCAGCTCGTCGACGATCTTCTGGGTACGCGTGTCCTGCCAGACGATCGCGTTGTAGACCGGCTTGCCGGTCGTCTTGTCCCAGACGACCGCCGTCTCGCGCTGGTTCGTGATGCCGACCGCCGCGACGTCCTCGTGCGTGGCGTTGCCGCGCGTCAGCGCGATGCCGACAGCCTCGCGGACGTTGTTCCAGATCTGCTCCGGGTTGTGCTCGACCCAGCCGGCCTGGGGAAAGATCTGGTCGTGCTCGAGCTGGCCGACCGAGTGGATCGTGCCCTCGTGGGTGAAGAGGATCGCCCGGGAGCTCGTGGTGCCCTGGTCGATCGCAAGGACGTACTTCTTCGTCATGGTCCAGGTTTCCTTCGCGTCGTGTGCGGGGGGTCAGGTGTGCGTGCGGAAGGCCGCCGTTCGTGGCGGCCTTCCGCGCTAGACAAGGTCAGGCGACGGCGGTGGCCAGGAGGCCGGCGAGAACACCGCCGATGATCGGGCCGACGACCGGCACCCAGGCGTAGCCCCAGTCGCTCGAGCCCTTGCCCTTGATCGGGAGGAGGGCGTGCGCGATTCGGGGCGCGAGGTCACGTGCCGGGTTGATCGCGTAGCCGGTCGGCCCGCCGAGGCTCATGCCGATACCGACCACGAGCAGCGCGACCGCGAGCGGGCCGAGCTCGTGCGGCGAGTTGCCGAACTGCAGGATGACGAACACGAGCACGAACGTGCCGAGGGCCTCCGTGACGAGGTTCCAGCCGTAGGAACGGATTGCCGGGCCGGTCGAGAACACAGCGAGCTTGGAGCCCGAGTCGGCGTCAGCGTCGTCGAAGTGCTTCTTGTAGGCGAGGTAGGCGAGGACAGCGCCGATGAACGCGCCGACCATCTCCCCCGAGAGGTAGACCAGGGTGCTGGTGACGTCGACAGGGATGCCGTCGACGTAGTTCTCCTGCTTGTTCGCGATGATGCCGAACGTGACGGCCGGGTTGAGGTGCGCGCCCGACTTCCACGCCGCCCACACGCCTGCGTAGACGGCAAGCCCCCACCCGAACGTGATGACGACCCATCCCGCGTTGAATCCCTTGTTCTTCGGGAGGACGACGTTGGCGACGACGCCCGCGCCGAGGAGGATCAGGAGTGCCGTGCCGATCACTTCGGAGACGAAGATGTCGGTCAGTGTCATGGTGTGCCCGCTTTCATTGACTTCGTTGTCGTGGATACCCGTCCGCCCCTCGCGGACGGGCCAGACCGCCCGAGGGCGGCCGGTCGGTGCTGGCGGGCGCCAGCACCGACCTGGACGCTCAGTGAGAACCGAGCGTTGTCATGGGGCTGATATCAGCAGCCTTGAGGCGCGTCTCCTCGGCGGAGGCGTCGTCGAGGTCGTGGGAAGCAGCTTCCTCGGCCTCGGCGCGCGCGGTGTAGGACGCGATCTCCGCCGCCCGGCGCTCGTCGTCCCAGCCGAGGATCGGCGCGATGATGTCGACGATCTCGGGGAGGGCGGCGAGCCCACGGTCGCGCTCCTCGTAGACGAGGCGCGTGCGGTGCAGCATCACGTCTTCGAGGTGGAGGACACCCTCGTGGCTCGCCGCGTAGGAGACCTCGGCGCGGAGATACGCGGACGCGTGCTCGAGCGGCTTGGCGAGGCTCGGGTCCTGCTCGCACAGGTGGACGATGTCTGCGACGAGCGCGCCGTACCGGTGGAAGAGGTGGTCGAGCATGGCGTTCGACCACCCGTACGTCGAGGCGTGGGTGCGCGCCCAGTTGCGCTGGGCCTCGAGCCCGACGGCGCCGAGCAGCGGCGTCTTGGACGTCACGGACGGGAGCTGGCTCGCCTCCGCGCCGAGCGCGAAGTCGACGGCGTCCTCAGCCATGACACGATAGGTGGTGAGCTTGCCGCCCGCGATGACGGTGAGGCCTGGCTCGGGTGAGGCGACAGTGTGCTCACGCGACACCTTGGCCGACGACGTGCCCTCCTTGGTGCCCGGCTGCAGGAGCGGGCGCAGGCCCGCCCACGTGCCGATGATGTCGTCGCGCGTGAGCGGCTCGGCGAGGACGGCGTTCGCGTGCTCGAGGACGTAGTCGATGTCGGCCGAGGTCGCGACGGGGTGCGTGAGCTCCTGCTCCCACGGGGTGTCCGTCGTGCCGATGACCCAGTAGCGGGACCACGGGATGACGAAGAGCACGGACTTCTCGGTCTGGAGGATCAGGCCGACCTTGCCGCGGATGCGGTCGCGCGGGACGACGATGTGGATGCCCTTGGACGCGAGCACCCGCAGCCCGCCGGAGCCGCCCGCGAGAGCCTCGGTGTCCTCGGTCCAGACGCCCGTGGCGTTGATGACGTGGCGAGCCTTGGCGGTGATCTTCTCGCCGGTCTCGAGGTCCTGGAGGACGGCGCCGTCGATGCGGCCGCGCGCGTTCTTCGTGAGCTCGACGACCTGGGTGCGGCTCGCGGCGTGGGCGCCGTAGCCCGCGGCGGTCCGGACGAGGGTCGAGACGAGGCGCGCGTCATCGACGCTCGCGTCCCAGTAGCGCAGCGCGCCGACGGCGGCGTCGTGGCGCAGGTCGGGGAACAGGCGGTCCATGCCCTTGCGGCTGAGGTGGCGGTGCCACGGCATCGCGCGCTTGCCGGGGGCGAGGGTCGCGAGCCCGTCGTACAGGGCGACGCCGGCGCCGACATAGGCGCGCTCCCAGACCTTGTGCTCGAGCGGGTACAGGAACGAGACCGGCTTGACGAGGTGCGGGGCGAGCTTGTTGATGAGGAGGTCGCGCTCGGTGAGCGCCTCCTTGACCAGGTGGAAGTCGAGCATCTGCAGGTAGCGCAGGCCACCGTGCACGAGCTTCGAGGAACGGCTCGATGTGCCGGAGGACCAGTCCTGCGCCTCGACGATCGCGGTGCTCAGGCCGCGGGTCACGGCGTCGAGCGCGATGCCGGCGCCGGTCACGCCGCCGCCGACGACCAGGACGTCGAGCGGGGTGGCCGCGCTCTGGCGGAGCGCCTCGAGCGAGGCCTCACGGGTGCTGGGGGTCAGACGGGTTGACGTGCCGGAGACTGACATTGCTGGCCTTTCGCCGGAGGTTGGTGCTGTTCCGGTCTCAACCAAACATCGGTAGAACATCCGCGCAACCGGGCTGCACATATGTGCAACGCTAGGACCAAGATCCCGGGTGACAAGACCCTCTGGGACGTCCGTGGAGGTGGCAGCGTGGCAATTCGTTCAGACCTGCGTTCCCTGCGGCACAGCCGCGACGCGTACGCCGCGGCGTCGATGTACTACCTCCAGGACATGAAGATGGAGGCCATCGCCAAGCACCTCGGGACATCCCGCTCGACCGTCTCGCGGATGATCCGCGACGCCCGCGAGAGCGGCATCGTCGAGATCACCCTGCGCCCCACGCACTCCCGAGCACCCGGCCTCACGCAGCGTCTGCGCGACGACTACGACATCGAGGCGTTCGTCGTCCCCGTCCCCGACTCGGGCGCGCAGCTCGACCGCCTCGACCAGGTCGCCCGGACGACCGCCCGCCTCATCACGTCCTGGTTCGACTCCGAGATGGTCCTCGCTATCGCCTGGGGCACCACGATCAACGCCATCTCCGGGCACCTGACGAACAAGCCCACGCGCGGCTCCGCCGTCGTGCAGCTCAACGGTGCCGCCAACACCCGCACCTCCGGCGTCGACTACGCCGGCGACCTCATCTCCGGCTTCGGGCGCGCCTTCGGCGCGCACGTCCACTACTTCCCCGTCCCCGCGTTCTTCGACTACGCCGAGACGCGCGACGCGATGTGGCGCGAGCGCAGCGTGCAGCGCGTCGTCGACGTGCAGCGCCGCGCCGACATCGCCCTGTTCTCGGTCGGAGCCCTCCAGGGCGAGCTCCCGAGCCACGTCTACTCCGCCGGTTACCTCGAGCCGGACGACGTCGCGACCCTCGAGGCCGAGGGCGTCGTCGGCGACGTCTGCACGGTCTTCCTGCGCGCCGACGGCACCTACTCCGACATCGACCTCAACGCGCGCGCGACCGGCCCCACACCAGCCCAGCTGCGTGCCGTTCCCCGGCGCGTCTGCGCGGTCGCAGGCGACAACAAGGTCGTCCCGCTGCGCGCCGCCCTCCTCGCCGGCGCGGTCACCCACCTCGTCATCGACGAGCTGACCGCGCTGCGCCTCTTCGAGCTCGACGACGCCGAGCGCGCGGCCGCCGAACGTGGCGCCGCGCTGCGCGACGCCACGACGGTGTCGTGACGGCCGCGCGGGCTGCGCAGCAGCCACTTCCTGTGCAGGTCAGCGCTTCGCGGTGCCGGGGTAGTAGCGTGCAGGGCGTGCCCGAAGCCTCCCGCGAGTTCACCGTCCGGCCCGCCCTGCCCGCAGACGTCCGAGCCATCCGCGAGCTGGTCGAACCGTACGCGAACGAGCGCATCCTCATCGCCAAGGAGCAGGTGACGTACTACGAGGCCGTGCAGGAGTTCGTCGTCGCGGTCGACGCCGACGGCACGGTCGTCGGCTGTGGCGCCCTGCACGTGATGTGGGTCGACCTCGCCGAGATCCGCACCCTCGCCGTCGCCCCGGGGTGGAACGGCACGGGCGCAGGCTCCGCGCTGCTGACGACGCTCCTCGACCGGGCGCGTGCGCTCGGACTGGCACGCGTGTTCTGCCTGACCTTCGAGGTCGACTTCTTCACCCGGCACGGCTTCGAGGAGATCGAGGGGACGGTCGTCTCACCCGAGGTGTACGCCGAGCTCCTGCGCTCGCACGACGACGGCGTCGCCGAGTTCCTCGACCTCGCCCGCGTGAAGCCCAACACCCTCGGCAACACCCGGATGCTCCTGCACCTCTGACGCCGCTGAGCGCGGGCCCACAGCCGCGCTCAGCGCGGCAGCACGTAGCCGTCCGGCGTCTGCTCGGCGAGATGGTCCTCCACGAGCCCGGCGAGCGCGCGGTCCAGCTGTGCAGGGTCCGGCCAGTCGATGCCTGCGCGCGGCACCGGCCCGTCCGCCGCGCGCAGCGCCGCCATGACCCGGCCACGGCACTGCCGGTCCGTCCCCGCCCACGCCTGCGTGCGGCGTCGGGCAGCGTGCTCGTCCGCAGGGAAGCCCGCGAGCCGCCACGCGCACAGGTCCGCGACCGGGCACTTCACGCACCGCGGGGAGCGCGCCGTGCACACGAGCGCGCCGAGCTCCATCGACGCTGCCGCCCACTCCGCAGCCTCCGCGTCGTCCTGCGGGACGAGCGCCTCCGCGCGCCGCACCTCAGCGACCGTCTGGTGCGGGTGCGGCAGCGCAGCACCGTCGAGAGCACGTGCGAGGACGCGTCGCACGTTCGTGTCCAGGACGACGGCGCGACGCCCGAACGCGAACGCCGTCACCGCGCCCGCCGTGTACGCCCCGACACCCGGCAACGCGAGCAGCTCGTCGAAACCTTGCGGCACCTGACCGTCGTGCCGCTCGGTGATCGCCCGCGCGCAGTCCTGCAGCCGCAACGCCCGCCGCGGGTAGCCGAGCCGACCCCACGCCCGCAGCACCTCCGCCGTCGGCGCCGCCGCCACGTCCGCCGGCCCAGGCCAGCGCGCCATCCACTCGCGCCACACCGGCTCGACCCGCACGACCGGCGTCTGCTGGAGCATCACCTCGCTCACGAGCACGCCCCACGGCGTACGGTCCGGCGCACGCCACGGCAGGTCACGTGCCGCACCGGCGAACCACGCGCAGACGCGCTCGCGGACCAGGGCGGGGGAGGGAGGCACGACGACGATTCTGCGCGACGTGGCACGCCACGCGCACCTCGTGCCCCGCGGCGCGCGCGGTGCGGCGCGCCTCGCGACGCCGCGCCTGCTCGGTTCGTAGCCTGGGGGCAGCATCGCCGCCGACGTCGACCCAGGGAAGGTGGGAGCGTGAGCACTGTCATCCGCCCCGTGGGCCCGCTGCCCCCTCGCGTGTACTGGGTGCGCCGACTCCTCCTGATCGCCGCGGTCGTCGTCGTGGTCGCACTCGTCGCAGCCGCCGTCAGCAAGATCGCGGGCGCCGGCGACGCTCCCCCCGCGAAGCCGACCCCGTCAGCCGCGGCCACCGAACCGTCAGGCTCCGGCGGCAAGGACGGCCAGCCCGCGGGCGGCACCGACGAGAAGCCCGCCGACCCGAGCGCCGAGGAGCCGGTCAAGACCGGTGCCGAGTCCGGGGGGTCGGGCGACGTGCCCGCGTGCGCGCAGGAGGACGTCGGCATCAAGCTCTCGGCCGACGGCGAGACGTTCCAGGGGCGCAACGTGAAGTTCGCCCTCGAGGTGACGAACACGAGCGACCGTTCCTGCCTGATCGACGTCACCGACAAGACGCGCGAGCTCGTGATCGTGTCGGGACCCGCCCGCATCTGGGGCAGCGCCGACTGCGTCGACCCGAAGCCCCGGATGCTGCTGCTCGCGGCGGGCCAGTCCGACGCAGCGTCCCTCACCTGGAAGCGGGTGCGGTCCGAGCCGGGCTGCCCGACGAAGGGCGTCGAGGCGAAGGCCGGAACCTACCGCGCGACGGCGAGCATCCTCGGAAAGACGTCCGACGAGGTCGTGCTCGTCCTGTCCTGAGTCGGACGCCTGCGTCACAAGCCGGGCGGGTGCGCGAGGTAGGGGCTTGCGCACGAGGTAGGGCCGTGCAGGCGCCTGTCTGGCGTGGAACCCGCTACCTCGCGCGGGTCCGCTGGGTGTGGGACCCACTGCGTGGCGAGAAGGGTCAGACGTAGCGCTCGAGGATGCTCGACTCGGCGAGACGCGACAGACCCTCACGGATCGCGCGGGCGCGCTGCTCGCCGACACCCTCGACGCTCATGAGCTCCTCGATCGTCGCTGCGAGCATGCGCTGCAGGCCGCCGAAGTGCACGACGAGCCGCTCGACGATCGCGCCCGGCAGGCGGGGAACCTTCGACAGGAGGCGGTACCCGTGCGGGGCGACTGCGGCGTCGAGCGCCTCGCCCCCACCCGGCAGGCCGAGCACCCGTCCGATCTGCGACAGGTCCAGCAGCTGGGTCGAGTCGAGCTCGCCGAGCTCGGCGAGGACGTCGGCCGACGTGCGGTCCTTGCGGGACAGCTCGACATAGTCCCGGATGACGGCGTCCCGGTCGGAGCCGAGGCCGCCGATCAGCTCGTCGAGCTGGAGCGACAGCAGACGCCCGTCGGTGCCGAGCTCGATGACGTAGCCGGCGATCTCCTCGGAGATGCGTCCGACCATCTCGAGACGCTGCACGACGGCGCACACGTCGCGGACCGTGACGAGATCCTCGATCTCGAGCGCGGAGAGCGTGCCGGACACCTCGTCGAGGCGGGCGCGGTACCGCTCGAGCGTCGCGAGCGCCTGGTTCGCGCGGGACTGGATCGCCTCGGTGTCCTCGATGACGTGGCGCGAGCCACCCGAGTAGACGGCGACGATCCGCATCGACTGGCTCACCGAGATGACCGGGAAGCCGGTCTGCTTGGCGACCCGCTCGGCGGTGCGGTGGCGGGTGCCCGACTCGGACGTGGAGATCGTCGGGTCGGGGAGGAGCTGCACGGCGGCGCGCACGATGCGCGAGGCGTGCCGGTCGAGGACGATCGCGCCGTCCATCTTCGCGAGCTCGCGCAGACGGGTCGCGGAGAACTCGACGTCGAGCTCGAACCCGCCCGAGCAGATGTCGTCGACGACGCCGTCCATGCCCATGACGATCAGCGCGCCGGTGCGCCCACGCAGGATGCGTTCGAGGCCGTCCCGGAGCTCGGTGCCGGGCGCGACAGCCGCGAGGGTGTCACGAAGCTGGTCGTCCAGGTGGGCTGAGTACGGAGGCACGAGGCCGATCCTAGCCGTCAGGCCCCTCGCAGCGCCGCCGTTGCGCCGTTCGCCGCGCCGAGGTGATCCTCGGCCGGGCCGAGAGCGAGCTCCGCAGCGTGCGCGACGTGCACGGCCGGCAGGACGGTCATCCCGGCAGGCACCTGGTCGAGCGTCTCGAACGACGCCTGCGGGACGATCGCCCGACGCAGGCCGAGGCGCGCAGCCTCGGCGAGACGCCGCCCGAGCGCGGACACCGGACGCAGGTCTCCCGAGAGCCCGACCTCGCCGACCGCGATCGTCCCGCGGGCGACCGGCCGGTGGCTCACGGCGCTCGCCGCGGCGAGCGCGATCGCGAGGTCCGCCGACGGCTCGACGACGCGCAGGCCCCCGATCGTCGAGATGTACATGTCGAGCTGTTCAGCGCGCAGGCCCGCGAAGCGGTGCATGACGGCAAGGATCATCGCGACCCGGCTCGAGTCGATCCCGTTCGTCGTGCGGCGCGGGTTCGCGAGCGTCGTCGGGACAGCGAGCGACTGCACCTCGAGAGGGAGCGGACGGCGACCCTCGAGCGTCACCGTCACGCACGTGCCGGGAGTCTCGGAGACGGTGTGCGACAGGAAGAGCCCGCTCGGGTCGGCGAGGCCGACGATCCCCGACTCCGTGAGCTCGAAGCAGCCGACCTCGTCGGTCGCGCCGTAGCGGTTCTTGACCGCCCGGACCATGCGCAGGCTCGAGTGGCGGTCGCCCTCGAACTGACAGACGACGTCGACGAGGTGCTCGAGCGTGCGAGGACCCGCGACGGAGCCGTCCTTCGTCACGTGGCCGACCAGGAGGACCGGCATGTCGCGGCCCTTCGCGGCCGCGATGATCGCGCCAGCGACCTCCTTGACCTGCGCGACGCCGCCCGGCCCGCCCTCGACCTGGGCCGACGCGATGGTCTGCACCGAGTCCAGCACGAGGAGGTACGGGTCGGTCGCCTCGATGTGCCCGAGGACCGTCCCGAGGTCCGTCTCGGCGGCGAGGAGCAGGTTCGGGTCGAGCGCGCCGATCCGTTCGGCGCGCAGCCGCACCTGCCCGGCCGACTCCTCGCCCGTCACGTACAGGACGGTGCGGCCGCTCGCTGCGGCGATCGACGCGACGTCGAGCAGGAGGGTCGACTTGCCGACGCCCGGCTCGCCCGCGAGCAGGACGACGGCCCCCGGCACGAGACCGCCCCCGAGGACGCGGTCGAGCTCCGCGACGCCCGTCGGCACCGCGCGAGCCGCGTCGACGGGGATCTGGTCGATCGGACGCGCCGGGGTGCGCGCGGGAGACGTCGCCGCCGTGCGCGGACCCGCCGTCGGCCCCGCGCTCTGCGAGACCGTTCCCCACTCCTGGCACTCGCCGCACCGCCCGACCCACTTGCTCGTGGTCCAGCCGCACTCGCTGCACGCGAACGCGGGGCGCGACAGGCGCGCAGAGGTGCGGGTGGCGGCGGGAGGCGTCATGGGCGACACGGTATCTGCCCCTTCCGACACGCTCGCGCGCCCTGGACGCCAGGACGCGGCCCGCCCGGTCCCCGTAGGCTCGGGAAGATCGACGGAAGGACGTGAGATGTCTGAGCACACCGAGCCCACCCAGGTCCCCGAGCCGGCCGAGCCGGTGAAGGTGGGAGTGAGAGGCCAGGTGCCCGAGCACGGGCGCAGCCGCCCGCGGCGGCGCGGCCTCGTCCTGGGGATCGTCGGTGCGGTCGTCCTCGTCGGTGGAGGCGTGACGGCTGCCGTGCTCGCGAACCGGGAGCCGACGGCGCCCGTGACGCCGCCCGCCGTGACGATCACCAACCCTGTGCCCACGGCCGCGGTCGCGCCTGCCCCGCGCGAGGAGCCGACGCCGCTCGTCGCGGCTCTCCCCGACACGGTCCTGCAGTGGGCGTTCGCGGGGGTCGAGGACGCCGAGGGGCCCGGCGACGCCCTCGAGTCGTACCGCGTGACGTACACGGACGGGGCGGGTGGCGACGTCGTGCTCGAGGTGAACCAGCTGCGCGACGCCGACGCGGCGCGTGCGACCGCCGGGGCGCGTGCGGGGGCGTTCGCGGAGGCGACGCCGGACGGCACCGCGACGGTGCTCCCGGTCGTGATCGGCGGCGCGCAGACGTCGGAGGCGACCATCCGTACCGTGCCTGCGGGGACGGGCGCGGCGACGTGGGTGAACGGGACCGTGGCGTTCCACGCCGAGGGGCCTGCGGACGGCATCGAGGACTTCTTCCGCGCGTTCCCGCTGTGAGGCTCCCCCGGTGAGATAGTTGTCGCACGCGCGGTCCGGCCGCGCCTGATCGACAGGGGAGCACGACATGGCGCTCGACGAGGTGGGTGTGCGTCCCGGCGCGTCTCGAGCGCCCTCGATGGCGGACGTCGCCGAGCGTGCCGGCGTCTCCCACCAGACCGTCTCGCGGGTGCTCAACGACCACCCGAACGTGCGGCCGGAGACGCGTGCGCGCGTCCTCGACGCGATCGACGAGCTGGGCTACCGCCGCAACAGCGCGGCGCGTGCGCTCGCGACGAACAGGTCAGGGATCTTCGGCGTCGTCTCGACCGGCTCGGCGCTGTACGGCCCGTCGTCGACGGCGATCGGTATCGAGGTCGCGGCGCGCGAGGCTGGGTACTACGTGTCGGTCGCGACGGTGACGCGGTTCGACCCGGCGTCGATGCGGCAGGTCATGGACCACTTCCTCGGTCAGGGTGTCGAGGGGATCATCATGATCGCGCCGCAGGTCGACGCGACCCGTGCGGTCGTGAGCCTGGCGGCTCCCGTCCCGGTGGTCATGATCTCGTCGACGGGGATCCGTGAGGGTTCTCCCGGTCCGGGCATGATCCGCTCGGTGAGCGTCGACCAGGTCGCGGGTGCGACGGCGGTCACAGACCACCTGATCGGGCTGGGCCACGAGCAGGTCGTGCACCTCGCAGGTCCGCAGGACTGGTTCGACGCACGGGCGCGCGTCGCGGGCTGGCGGGCTGCGGTCGAGCGTGCTGGGCTCGCGATGGAGGACCCGCTGCCGGGTGACTGGACTGCGGAGCGCGGGTACTCGGCGGGCCGGCGGATGGTGCGCGAGGGACTGCCGACGGCGGTGTTCGCGGCGAACGACCAGCTGGCGCTGGGGATGCTGCGCGCGTTCTGGGAGTCGGGGGTGCGGGTGCCTGAGGACGTGTCGGTGGCTGGGTTCGACGACGCGACCGGTGCTGCGCACTTCATCCCTCCGTTGACGACGGTGCGGCAGGACTTCCAGGCGCTCGGTCGGCTGGCGATCGATGCGATGCGCACGATGCTCGCTGGTCGCGAGCCGGTCGTGACGCCGCTCGTCCCGACGCTCCAGGTGCGGTCGAGCACGGCCCCGCCGCGCCCCTGAGCCGACGTCGGGGTGCAGGTCCCGCGGAAGCGCGCGGCTGAGCGTCAGATCGGACTTCTTCGGACAAGCGTGTTGCCGACGCGCGATTGTTAGCGCTAACATGATGCTGCGTCACTCCGCCGGGCCCCGCGGCCCGACGACGACGCAACCGCGCCAACGGCGGCGCGGGCCCTGGGAAGTAACCCTTCCCGGGAGGTACGGGAGAGGACGCCGACGATGGCGGAAGCTGCTCAGGGATCGACCATCCTCGCGGACGGTCGCGCTGTGCTCGGCATCGAGCTGGGCTCGACGCGCATCAAGGCCGTCCTCGTCGGACCGGACCACCAGCCGCTCGCCCAGGGCGGGCACGGCTGGGAGAACCAGCTCGTCGACGGCGTGTGGACCTACGCGCTCGACGACGTCACGACCGGGGTCCAGGCTGCCGTCGCCGCACTGCTCGACGACGCCGAGGAGCGCCACGGCGTGCGCCCCGTCGAGGTCGCCGCCGTCGGCGTCTCCGCGATGATGCACGGCTACCTCGCCCTCGACGCGGCCGACGAGCTCCTCGTCCCCTTCCGCACCTGGCGCAACACCTCGACCGGAGCAGCGTCCGCGCTCCTCACCGAGGCGCTCGACTTCAACATGCCGCTGCGCTGGTCCGTCAGCCACCTCGTCCAGGCCGTCCTCGACGAGGAGCCGCACGTCGCGCACGTCGCCTCGCTGACGACTCTCGCCGGATGGGTCCACCACCGGCTGACCGGACGCCGCGTCCTCGGCGTCGGCGACGCCTCCGGGATGTTCCCGATCGACCCGACGACCGGCGGCTACGACGCTGCGCGCCTCGCCGTCGTCGACACGCTCCTCGCCGAGCGCGGGTTCACCACGCCGCTGGGCGACCTCCTGCCCACCCCGCTCCCCGCCGGGGCCGACGCCGGCCTCCTCACCGAGGAGGGCGCGCTCTTGCTCGACCCCAGCGGAGCGATCCGCCCGGGGGCGCCGGTCGCCCCCCCCGAGGGGGACGCCGGCACAGGCATGGTCGCGACAGGTGCAGTCCGCCCGCGCACCGGCAACGTCTCCGCAGGCACCTCGATCTTCGCGATGGTCGTCCTCGAAGGCCCGCTCCGCAACGTCCACGAAGAGCTCGACGTCGTCACGACCCCCGCAGGCGACCTCGTCGCGATGGTGCACTGCAACAACGGTGCGAGCGAGCTCGGCGCCTGGGCCGCGGTCTTCGGCGAGCTCGCCACCGCGCTCGGCACGCCCGCGACGCAGGACCAGGTGTTCGCCGCGCTGCTGCGCGCAGCGCTCGACGGTGCCGCCGACGCGGGCGGCGTCTACGCGTACAACCAGCTGTCCGGCGAACCGATCGCGGGCCTCGACGAGGGACGGCCCCTCGTCGTGAGGACCCCCGGCAGCCGTCTGACGCTCGCCAACCTCGCCCGCGCCCAGGTGTACGGCGTCTTCGCGGCGCTGAGCCTCGGGCTGCGCGTCCTCGCGGACGAGGGCGTGTCGATCGACTCGCTCCAGGCGCACGGCGGCATGTTCCGGACGGCCGGCGTCGCGCAGCGGATGCTCGCCGCCGCCGTCGGCGTCCCCGTGAGCGTGAGCGACACGGCTGGCGAGGGGGGCGCCTGGGGGATGGCGGTCCTCGCCTCCTACCGCCTCGACCCGCGCGGGCTCACCCTCGTGGACTTCCTCGACGAGCACGTGCGTGCGACGTCGACCACGGTCGCGACCCCCGACGCCGACGACGTCGCCGGGTACGCGCACTACCTCGAGGGTTACGAGCAAGGGCTGGCAGCCGTACGGACGGCCGCCGAGGTGCTCCGGTGAGCGCCGGGGCGGGACGAGCAGAGGGACGGACGATGGTGACGTTGGACGAGATGAGCGCCGAGGTTCGCGCGGAGGTCGCGCGCGTCCGTGACCTGGTCGCGCGGCTGCACGCCGAGCTTCCGAGGTGGGGCCTGGTCGTGTGGACCGCGGGCAACGTGTCCCAGCGGGTCCGCGTGCACGACGGCGAGGACCTGTTCGTCATCAAGCCCTCGGGCGTGACCTACGACGACCTGACGGCCGAGTCGATGGTCGTGTGCACGCTCGACGGCGAGCTGCTCGACGGCACGCGCGCCCCGTCGTCGGACACCGCGGCGCACGCTTACGTGTACCGGAACATGCCGGAGGTCGGGGGAGTCGTGCACACGCACTCGACGTACGCGACCGCGTGGGCCGCGCGCGGCGAGGAGATCCCGTGCGTCCTGACGATGATGGCCGACGAGTTCGGCGGGCCTGTCCCGATCGGTCCGTTCGCGCTCATCGGTGACGACTCGATCGGGCGGGGCATCGTCGAGACCCTCACGGGCTCGCGCAGCCCGGCCGTGCTCATGCAGAACCACGGGCCCTTCACGATCGGCAGGGACGCGACGGCGGCCGTCAAGGCAGCCGTCATGGTCGAGGAGGTAGCGCGGACGATCCACGTCGCGCGGCAGCTCGGGGAGCCCGTACCGATCGACCAGCGCGCGATCGACAGCCTCTATGCCCGGTACCAGAACGTGTACGGCCAGCCTGCGCCCGCGCAGCGCTGAACCTGCGCCGCGACGACGCCCGCACGCGACCTTTCGACGACGAGAGATCTTGGAGCAACGATGAACAAGCCGTACCAGGACCGCGAGATCTGGTTCCTCACGGGGAGCCAGCACCTCTACGGCGAGGAGACCCTCCGGCAGGTGGCCGAGCAGTCGCAGGAGGTCGCGCGCGCGCTCGACGCCTCGGGCGACGTGCCGGCGCCGGTCGTGTGGAAGCCCGTCCTCACCGATGCGGACGCGATCCGCAGGGCGATGATCGACGCGAGCGCTGACGACAAGGTGCTCGGCGTGATCACGTGGATGCACACGTTCAGCCCCGCGAAGATGTGGATCGCCGGGCTCGACGCGCTGCGCAAGCCGCTGCTGCACCTGCACACGCAGGCGGCCGCGGACCTGCCGTGGGACAGCATCGACATGGACTTCATGAACCTCAACCAGGCGGCGCACGGCGACCGTGAGTACGCGTACATCCAGACGCGGCTCGGGGTCTCGCGCACGACCGTCGTCGGGCACGTGTCCAACCCCGCCGTCACGCGCCGGGTCGGCACGTGGGTGCGTGGCGCGGCCGGTTGGGCTGCGACGCACGAGCTGCGTCTCGCGCGCTTCGGCGACAACATGCGCAACGTCGCGGTCACCGAGGGTGACAAGACGGAGGCCGAGCTGCGCTTCGGCGTCTCCGTCAACACGTGGGGTGTGAACGACCTGGTGGCGGCCGTCGACGCGGTGGAGGAGGCCGCGATCGACGGCGTCGTCGCCGAGTACGAGGACCTCTACGACGTCGTCCCTGAGCTGCGCCGCGGTGGCGAGCGTCATGAGGCGCTGCGGTACGCGGCGCGTCAGGAGGTGGCGCTCGAGGGGTTCCTCTCGGAGCTCGGCGCGAAGGCGTTCACGACGAACTTCGAGGACCTCGGCGCGCTGCGCCAGCTCCCGGGCATCGCGGTGCAGCGGCTCATGTCGAAGGGCTACGGCTTCGGTGCTGAGGGTGACTGGAAGACGGCGGTGCTCGTGCGGGCCGCCAAGGTCATGGGGGCGGGGCTGCCGGGTGGCGCCTCCCTCATGGAGGACTACACGTACGACCTGACCCCCGGCGCGGAGCGGATCCTCGGCGCGCACATGCTGGAGATCTGCCCGTCGCTGACGACGTCGACCCCGCGGGTGGAGATCCACCCGCTCGGGATCGGTGGCAAGGAGGACCCGGTTCGGATGGTGTTCGACACCGACCCGGGCGTGGGTGTCGTCGTGTCGCTCGCGGACATGCGGGACCGGTTCCGGCTGACGGCGAACGTGGTCGACCTGGTCGAGCACCCGCCGCTGCCGAGCCTGCCGGTCGCGCGAGCCGTGTGGGAGCCGCGACCCGACTTCACGACGTCGGCGGAAGCGTGGCTCACGGCGGGCGGCGCGCACCACACGGTGCTGTCGACCGCAGCAGGTGTGGAGGCCTTCGAGGTCTTCGCTCAGATCGCCCGGACGGAGCTGCTCGTCATCGACGAGACGACGACGCGTCGGGGTTTTGCAGACCAGGTCCGGTGGAACCAGGTCTACTACCGTCTGGCACAGGGCTTGTGACGTGCTGACACGTTCGGCGCAGGTCGCACCGGGGGATTCCTGGGCGGTCTGCGAGGCTGGCAAATCGTGACACAACGGTGACCCAAGAACTTCTGGGCACCAGCGTTTGTTAGCGCTAACATCATCACTGTGACGAGGTCGACGCCGACCTCGCGCTCGTACCGGAACCTGAGGGGGACCGGTGTCTCAAGGAGGAGATATGCGACGCAACACGTTCACGCGGACCATGGTCGCCGCGGCGGCCACGATCTCGATGCTCACCCTCGCCGCCTGCGGCGGCGGCTCTGACGACCCGGCCACGACCGGTGGCGGGACGCCCCAGGCCGGCGGAGGAAGCGACCTGATCAAGGTCGGGTTCTCGCAGCTCGGCGCCGAGTCGGGCTGGCGCACCGCCAACACCGAGTCCGTGAAGTTCAACCTCACCAAGGAGAACGGCTTCGACCTCACGTTCGTCGACGCCCAGCAGAAGCAGGAGAACCAGATCAAGGCTCTCCGCGACTTCATCGACCAGGGCGTCGACGTCATCGCGTTCTCGCCCGTCATCGAGACCGGCTGGGACGAGGTGCTCCAGGACATCAAGGACGCCAAGATCCCCGTCGTCCTCGTCGACCGCACCGTCGACACGACCGTCGCAGACCCGTTCGTCACCTGGATCGGCGCCGACTTCACCAAGGAAGGCGTGACCGCCGGCGAGTGGGTCAAGGCCAACCACCCCGACGCCAAGATCTTCGAGCTCCAGGGCACGATGGGCTCCGGCGCGCAGACCAACCGCCAGGAGGGCTTCCGCTCGATCGTCGGTGACAACGTCATCGGTGAGGCTTCGGGCAACTTCACCCGCGCCGAGGGCAAGGCCGCGACCGAGGCCGCGCTCGCCGCGTACCCCGACATGGACCTGATCTTCGCGCACAACGACGACATGGGCCTCGGCGCCATCGAGGCGATCGAGGCGACCGGCAAGAAGCCCGGCGTCGACATCAAGATCGTCACCGTGGACGGCGTCAAGGACGGTCTGCAGGCCCTCGTCGACAAGAAGTTCAACTACGTCGTCGAGTGCAACCCCGCCTTCGGTGACCAGCTCGCCGAGCTGATCAAGAAGGTCGCCGCCGGCGAGCAGGTCGAGAAGAGCACCATCGTCGTCGACGAGGCCTTCGACCAGACGATCACCCAGGAGTTCGTCGACTCCCGCACGTTCTGACAGGCGCACCCCCGCCCGGCCGAGGAGGGCCGGGCGGGGGTGGCCACCGCGAGGACGCAGGGACGCCAGGGCGCGACGGCGCGCCGAGCCAGCGTGACCAGGAAGAAGGCAGCAATGACCGAGACGGCGGGGAGCACCGCAGCTCCGATCGTCCAGATGACCGGGATCACCATCGAGTTCCCTGGCGTGAAGGCCCTCGACGGCGTCGACTTCCGCCTCTTCCCCGGTGAGGTGCACGCCCTCATGGGCGAGAACGGCGCAGGGAAGTCCACCCTCATCAAGGCCCTCACCGGCGTCTACCAGACGACGAGCGGCACGATCCTCGTGGACGGCGTCGAGCACAGCTTCAGCGGGCCCGACCAGGCCCAGGCGGCAGGCATCAGCACGGTGTACCAAGAGGTCAACCTGTGCTCGAACCTGTCCGTCGCCGAGAACGTCATGCTCGGCCACGAGCCCCGCACCGGCCCCTTCATCAGCTGGCGCAAGATGCGCCGGCAGGCCGCCGAGTACCTCGAGCGCCTCCACCTCGACATCGACACGTCGTCGCTGCTCTCGGCACACTCGATCGCCGTGCAGCAGCTCTGCGCGATCGCCCGCGCGACCGTCGTCGACGCTAAGGTCCTCATCCTCGACGAGCCCACCTCGAGCCTGCAGAAGGCCGAGGTCGACGAGCTCTTCGCGGTCATCCGCGAGCTGCGCGACGCAGGCGTCGCCATCCTCTTCGTCTCCCACTTCCTCGACCAGATCTACGAGATCTCCGACCGGCTCACAGTCCTGCGCAACGGCAGGCTCGTCGGCGAGCACCTCGTCGCCGACCTGCCGCGCCGCGAGCTCATCGGCAAGATGATCGGCCGCGAAGGAGCAGCCCTCGACGCGATCGAACGAGGCGCCCAGGCGGCGTTCGACGCCAAGCAGGAGCACGGCACGCCCGCCCTGCACGCCGTCGGCCTCGGGCGTGACGGCTCGATCGAGCCGTACGACCTCGACGTCTTCCCCGGTGAGATCGTCGGGCTGGCCGGGCTGCTCGGCTCCGGTCGCACCGAGGCCGTGCGCCTGCTGTGCGGCGCCGACAAGCCCGGCGAGGGCGAGCTCCAGCTCGACGGCAAGCACGTCAAGCTGAGCGACCCGCTCCAGGCCCTCAAGCACGGCATCGCGTTCTCGTCCGAGGACCGCAAGAAGGAGGGCATCATCGGGGACCTCACCGTCCGCGAGAACATCGCCCTCGCCGTCCAGACCGTCCGCGGCGTGTGGAAGCAGGTGCCCAAGCGCGAGCTCGACGAGCTCGTCGACAAGTACGTCAAGGCCCTCAACATCCACCCCGCCAACCCCAACATGCTCGTCAAGAACCTCTCGGGCGGCAACCAGCAGAAGGTGCTCCTCGCGCGGTGGCTCGCCACCGCGCCCACCATCCTCATCCTCGACGAACCCACGCGCGGCATCGACGTCGGCGCCAAGGCGGACATCCAGAAGCTCGTCGCCGAGCTCGCCGCCGACGGCATGTCCGTCGTCTTCATCTCCTCGGAGTTCGAGGAGGTGCTCCGCGTCAGCCACCGCATCGACGTGCTGCGCGACCGCAAGTTCGTCGACTCGATCACCAACAGCCCCGACGTCGACCAGGACACGATCCTCGAGGCCATCGCCAAGAAGGAGGTGGCGTGATGAGCGGCCCGACCGTGACCCTCACCGCCGACCCGACCGGACCCGCTGCCCCCTCGGGCTCCTACCGCACCGCGCCGGTCTCCGTGGTCAGCCGCATCGTCCACCACCAGCTCTTCTGGCCGGTCGTCGCGCTCGTCCTCCTCGTGATCGCGTGCGGCATCAAGAACCCGGTCTTCCTCGACGTCGAGATCCGCGACGGGCACCTGTTCGGCCAGCTCGTCGACATCTCGCGCTACGCGGCGACGCCGCTCCTGCT
This sequence comes from Flavimobilis sp. BM9, assembly GCF_058313055.1. Classification (NCBI taxonomy): domain Bacteria; kingdom Bacillati; phylum Actinomycetota; class Actinomycetes; order Micrococcales; family Jonesiaceae; genus Flavimobilis; species Flavimobilis sp. BM9. The sequence continues at coordinate 85,255 of NZ_JBZEMO010000001.1, forward strand.
CGCCCTCGGCATGGCCCTCGTCATCGCGACCGGCGGCATCGACCTCTCGGTCGGCGCGGTCATGGCCATCTCGCTCGCCGTCTCGCTCTCCTACCTCGACGGCAACCCTGGCGCCGGGAGCGTCGGCACGGTGGTCGTCGCGGTCGGGCTCGGCATCCTCGTCGCACTCGTCGCAGGGACGTTCAACGGCTTCATGGTCTCCGTCCTCGGGATCCAACCCTTCATCGCGACGATGATCCTCATGGTCGCCGGTCGCGGCGTCGCGATGCTCATCACCAAGGGGCAGATCACGACCGTGACGAGCCCGCCGTTCAAGTACCTCGGGTCAGGCTTCGTCCTCGGCGTCCCGACCCCCGTCGTCATCGCGCTGCTCGCCCTCGTCGGCGTCGCGGTGCTCGTCCGGCGCACGGCACTCGGCATGCTCCTCGAGTCGATCGGCATCAACCGCGAGGCCAGCCGCCTCGCGGGCGTCCAGTCCCGCAACATCACGTGGTTCGTCTACATCCTCGCGGGCGTCCTCGCCGGCCTCGCCGGGATCGTGTACGGCGCCCCGACCATGGCGGCCGACGCCAACAACATCGGCCTCATGAAGGAGATGGACGCCATCATGTGCGTCGTCCTCGGCGGTACGGCGCTCTCGGGAGGCAAGTTCTACCTCTCCGGCACCGTCGTCGGCGCGCTCATCCTCTCGACGATCGAGCGCGCGGTCATCATCTTCCACATCCCGTCGCAGATCACGCCCCTGTTCAAGGCGCTCGTCATCATCCTCGTCTGCGTCGCCCAGTCGCCGAAGCTCCGCGAGTACCTCGCGCCGAGACGCCGCAGGTCGCTCGTGGCGGCCGCCGTCGCGGTACCGGCCCCGACCAAGGAGGAGGCCCGGTGATGACGACGACCGCCCCCGCCCCGCGCACGTCCACCCCCAGCCCCTCGGAGAAGAAGCCCATGGTCCGCCGCAGGCTCGGCCGGTTCCTGGCCCCGGAGTTCCTGCCGATCGCCGGCACGATCCTCACGTTCGTGATCATGCTCGGCGTCGGGCAAGCGCGGTACGGCGGGGAACGCAGCTTCATCTCGATGAAGCTGTTCTCCAACCTCCTGCAGGACAACGCCTACCTGCTCGTCCTCGCGATCGGCATGACGTTCGTCATCCTCACCGGCGGGATCGACCTGTCGGTCGGCGCCGTCGTCGCCCTCGTCGGCCTCGTCATCGCGACCCTCCTGCCGATGGGCGTCCCCCTCCCGGTCGTGCTCGTGATCGGCGTGCTCATCGGCTCGACGTTCGGCCTGCTCATCGGGGTGCTGGTCCAGTACTTCAACATCCAACCGTTCATCGCGTCGCTCGCCGCGATGTTCCTCGCACGCGGCCTGTGCAACGTCGTGAGCGTCCAGTCCGTCGCGATCAAGGACGAGGGCTTCGCCTCCCTCGCGTCGTGGTCGATCAAGTTCGGCGAGGGACGCGACATCTGGAAGATCAACCTGTCGATGATCGTCGCGCTCGCCGTGCTCGCCTTCGCGTTCTACGTGCTGCACTACACGCGCTTCGGACGCACGGTCTACGGCGTCGGCATGGGCGACGACGGCAACGCGATCCAGCTCATGGGCCTCAAGGCAGGACGCACCAAGCTATGGGTGTACGTGATCTCCGGGACGTGCGCCGGCATCGCCGGGATCCTGTTCGCGTTCTACACGAAGTCCGGCTTCAACCTCACGGGCATCGGCATGGAGCTCGACGCGATCGCCGCGGTCGTCATCGGCGGCACGCTCCTCGCGGGCGGTGGCGGCTACGTCCTCGGCACCGGGGTCGGCGTGCTCGTCTACGGCCTCATCCAGGTGCTCATCGCACGTGAAGGCCTCGACTCCTGGTGGACGAAGGTGTTCATCGGCGTCGTCCTCCTCGGCTTCGTCATCCTGCAGCGCGTGATCGTCACGCGACGCCAGAGATAGGCATGTCCCCGGGCGCGCTCGCGCCCCCGAACAGTCCACCCGCCCACCCCTGACAGTCGCCCGCGGGACTCCACCCCGCTCACCGGCTCCGCAGCACCGTGAGACCTGCTCTCCCGGTGCTGCGGAAGCCCAGCCCGGCCTCGAGCCGTGACTGCCGCTCACCCGTCCATGACGAGCGGCTCCCCCCGGGGAGGGACGGGATTCGCCGATCGGGTCAGACCTGGCCTGAGCGCGCCCGCGCGCGCCCAGAACCGGGTCCGACTGCTGCTCAACGACGAGGAGAAAGATCGTGACACTCAGTTCCGCGCGCACGCTCGCGACCGCCTTCGTGGTGGTCTCGGCGCTCGCCACGACGCTGGCGGTCGCACCGCCGCCACCGGTGCAGGCCGCTCCGCTCGCCCCGACGAACGCACCAGACGGCGTGATCCCGGTGGACGCCTGGGTCGACGAGTTCGAGGGCTCAGCACTCGATGCGCGATGGCGGACGGTCAACCCGTCAGGTTCCGCAGTGACGGTGACCGGGGGCGCGGCCCGGATCGCCTCGCAGGGCGGGGACACGTGGCAGACGTCCAACACGGCGACGAACCTGCTGATGGTCGACGTCCCGGACGCCGACTTCACGGCGGTGACCGCGCTCGACGCCCCGGCGACCCTCGACTACCAGGGCGCCGGCCTGATGGCCTGGCAGGACATCGACAACTACGTGCGCGCAGGGCTCGCCCACGTGGGCTTCACGACGAGCGCACCGCACGAGTTCCCGAGCCCCGAGGTCCTCGAGACAGGCGTCGAGGTCGCAGCCGCGTACAGCTCGACGTTCGCGAGCCGACCAGGCTCCACGTCGGAGATCATCCGGCTGCAACGCACGGGCGACACGCTCACGACGAGCTACTGGGCTGACGGTGCGTGGCAGCAGACCGCCTCGACCGAGCTGCAGTTCCCGGTCACGCAGGTGGGCCTGTACGCGCTCGCGGCTCAGGACGGGACTAGCCACACGGCTGCGTTCGACTACTTCGCGCTGACGGTGGCCGACGGCGACGACGTGGTTCCCGAGGGGACGTTCACGCTGCGAGGCACGGGCGACGCGCAGTACCTGGCCGCCCCGGGCGGCGTGCTCGGACTGGCGGCGGAGCGACCGACGTCGACGCTCGCCCTGACCGCTGCCGCGGTCGCGGGCCAGCCGGGCGTCATCACGCTCGGCTCGGGCGGGTACCCGGTCGTGCTGCAGGGAGCGGGCCTGGCGATGGGAGAGGTCGGCGCCGAGGCGGCGCGGCTGCGGCTGACGGACGCGGGCGGCGGGACGCACGTGCTGCGCACGGCGACGGCGACGTCGTCGGCGGGGTACGTGGGACTCGATCCCTCGGGCGCGTTCGTGCTGGGCGCACAGGAGGACGCGGTGCGGCTGGTCCTGACGACGGTCTCGCTCGTCGACGGTGCGAGCCTCGACATCGACGGTGACGCGACGAGCATCGAGACGTCCGACGAGCTGTACGGCATCTTCTACGAGGACATCAACTACGCGGCCGACGGCGGCCTGTACGCCGAGCTCGTCCGGAACCGGTCCTTCGAGTTCAACAGCTCGGACAACGGCTCGTTCAACGGCCTGACGTCCTGGGAGAAGCTCGCACGAGGGCCCGGCGCGGGCTCGACGTCGAGCGTCGTCAACGACGCGGCGCGGCTCAACGCGATGAACCGGAACTACCTCAAGATCGAGGCGGCAGGGGCCGGCGCGGGCGTGCGCAACACGAGCTACAACGTGGGCGTCCCGGTCAAGGCGGGCGAGAAGTACGACTTCACCGTCTGGGCGCGGTCGGCGGTCGCGCAGACCCTCGACGTGGTCGTCGAGAACGTGGGAGCGACGCAGACGTACGCGGCCGGGGCGGTCGCGATCGACGGGTCGGACGTCTGGAAGAAGTACGCGGTGACGCTCACGGCGACCGCGACGACAGACGCTGGCCGTCTCGCGGTCCTCGCCGGTGCCGCGGGCACGCTGCGCCTCGACATGATCTCCCTGTTCCCGCAGGACACCTGGGTCGGGCCGGTCAACGGCAAGAGCCCGCTGCGCAAGGACCTTGCGGAGAAGATCGCCGACATGGCGCCGAAGTTCCTGCGGTTCCCCGGTGGCTGCGTGACGAACGTCGGGACGTTCAAGACCTACGAGGAGTCGGGCTTCACGGACCGCCAGCGGACGTACCAGTGGAAGGAGACCATCGGGCCGGTCGAGGAGCGCCCGACCAACTGGAACTTCTGGGGCTACAACCAGTCGTACGGGATCGGCTACCTCGAGTACTTCAAGCTCGCGGAAGACCTCGGCGCGGTCCCGCTCCCGGTCGTCTCGGTCGGTGCGAACGGCTGCGGGTCGACGATCCCGGAGATGAAGGACCCCGAGACGATCGCCCGGTGGGTCGACGACACGGTGGACCTGATCGAGTTCGCGATCGGTGACACCTCGACCGAGTGGGGCGCGATCCGCGCCGGGCTCGGTCACCCCGAGCCGTTCGACCTGCGGTACATCGGCCTCGGCAACGAGGAGAACACGACGACGTTCGAGGCGAACTTCCCTGCGTTCCGCGACGCGATCGCCGCGCGCTACCCGCAGATCGAGATCATCTCGAACTCGGGCCCGGACTCGTCGGGCTCACGCTTCGACACGCTGTGGGCGTTCAACCGGGCGCAGGACGTCGACATGGTGGACGAGCACTACTACCGCGACCCGTCCTGGTTCATCGCAAACCACCACCGTTATGACTCCTACGACCGCAACGGCCCCGCCGTGTTCCTCGGCGAGTACGCCTCCCGGGGCAACACGTTGTGGAACGCCGTCGCCGAGGCGTCCTACATGACGGCGCTCGAGCGGAACTCCGACATCGTGCGGCTCGCGTCCTACGCACCGCTGCTGTCGAACGAGTCGTACGTCCAGTGGTCGCCGGACGCGATCTGGTTCGACAACGACGAGTCGTGGGGCACGCCGAACTACTACGTCCAGAAGATGTTCGCGCAGAACCACGGCGACGAGGTCGTGCCGAGCACGTTCGCTGGTGCGCCGGTCGTGCCCCGGCCGCTCCACGGCGGCGTCTTCCTCTCGACGTGGTCGACCGCGGCGTCGTACGACGACGTCCGGGTGACGAGCAACGCCGACGGCGCAGTCCTGTTCGAGGACGACTTCACGGACGCGTCGGGCTGGGAGCCGAAGACGGGCAGCTGGTCCGTCGTCGACGGCCGGTACACGCAGTCGTCGACGACGGTCACCGACGCACGCTCGATCGTCGCGGACGCGTACGCCAAGGACTGGGAGGACTACACGCTCGAGCTGACCGCCCGGAAGACCTCCGGCTCGGAGGGCTTCCTCGTGGGCTTCGCCGCGGGTGGTGCGAACAACTTCTTCTGGTGGAACCTGGGCGGCTGGAACAACACCCGCTCCGTGCTGCAGAAGGCGGACGGGTCCACGGCCAACGAGGTGAAGGCGGTGGAGGGACACTCGATCACGACGGGCCGCGACTACCAGGTCAAGGTCGTCGTCGAGGGACGCACGATCAAGCTGTTCCTCGACGGTGAGCTGCAGATCGAGTACGAGGACGTCGTCGCGACGGAGGAGGTCTTCCAGGTCGTCACGCGGGACGCCGACACGGGCGACCTCGTCGCGAAGGTCGTCAACACCTCGGAGTCGACGCAGCGCACGACGGTGCGCGTGAGCGACGTGACGGTCCTGCCGACGGCGACCCTCACGGAGCTTGCAGGCGCTGCGAGCGACCGCAACACGAAGGCGGACCCGACCACGATCGTCCCGACCACCCGCGAGCTGACGGGGGTGTCGAACGAGTTCGTCCACGACTTCGCGCCGATGTCGGTGACGTTCCTGCGGTTGCGCACCGCGGACGGCGTCGCGCCGGCGGTCGACTCGGTCGACGTCTCGGGTGAGGCGGTCCGCGGCTGGCGCCGCGCGCCGGTGACGGTCACGGCGAAGGCGTCGGACAACCGTCCGGGCGTCGTCGTCCAGACCCGGGTCGACGGCGGCGCATGGGTCCCGGCTGCGGGCGCCACCGCGACGGTGGCGGTCTCCGCCCCCGGGGCGCACGAGGTGGAGATCCGGGCCGTCGACGACGCCGGCAACGTCTCGCAGGCCCGCTCGGCGGTCGTCCTGATCGACGAGACCGCGCCGACGACGTCGGCTCACGTCGACATGGAGGCCCGCACCGTGACCCTGCGCGGCGCCGACGACGGCGCAGGGCTCGCGCGCATCGAGCACCGCGTGGGATCGGGGTCGTGGATGACCTACTCGGCCCCCGTGGCTGTCGGCCCGGCCGAGACGACCGTCGCCTTCCGCGGCGTGGACGCTCTCGGCAACGTCGAGGTGACGAGCTCGGTGGTGGTGCCGCGGGCGGGTGGTGTGCTGGCGCCGTCGGCGACGGTGGCGGTGGTCTCGTCTGCTTCGGTGGCGTTCGGGTCGAAGGTGAGCGTGCGGGTGCGTGTGTCGGGTTCTGGCGGTGTGCCGTCGGGCATGGTGCGTGTGCTTGACGGTTCGCGGCTGGTGGCGTCGGCGACGTTGTCGAAGGGTGGTGCGTCGGTCGTGCTGCCGCGGGACCTGGCCGTGGGTCGTCGGTCGTTGACGGTCTCGTACGGCGGTGACGCGAGGTTCGCGGGGTCGTCGGACGTGGTCGTGCTCGACGTCGTCAAGGCGAGCTCGAAGGTGTCGGTGAAGGTATCGCCGAAGAAGGTGACGGCGCGGTCGAAGGCGACGCTCGCGGTGACGGTCACGAGTGCGGGCGCGAAGGCGTCGACGGTGAGCGCGAAGGTCACCTCGAAGGTCAAGGGCAGGTCGCGCACGGTGACCACGCGCGAGGCGAGCGTGTCAGCGGATGGGAAGGCGACGGTGCGTCTCCCGAAGCTGAAGAAGGGGACCTACACGGTCAAGGTCACCTATTCGGGGTCGTCGTCGGCGGAGAAGGCCACGAAGACCGTCAAGCTCACCGTCCGCAGGTAAGGACCTGGCGCAGGGCGCACTGCCGCGCCCGGCGTCCCCTCCCGGGGTGGGCTCTCGCCCCCTAGGGCCCACCCCACCCCCTCACGAAGGAGTGACATGAGAACACGCAGGACAGCGCTCAGCCGGTGGCTCGCGCTCGGAACAGCATGGACGGCAGCGACTGCGGTCGCCCTGACAGGGCTCGCAGCAGTGCCTGCCCAGGCGGCGGACGCGGATCCGGACCTCATCGCCTGGTACAAGCTCGACGAGACCGAGGGCACGGTCGCCGCGGACTCGTCCGGCAACGGCCTCGACGGCACGGTCACCGGAGCGGCGACCTGGAACGCTGGCGACGGGTTCATCTTCTCGGGCGGCGCGAACAACAGCGGCAACGCCGTGACGTTGCCGAACGACATGCTCGCGGGCGTCGATGACGTGACGATCGACTTCGACGTCTGGGTCGACGCCTCGCTCAGCGGCAACTACTTCATCTTCAACTTCGGCAACCCCGCCGTCTACCCCGCCGGAACCGGGTACCTGTTCGTCACCGGCAAGGACGACGGCTCACGTTTCCGCGCGACCATCGCGTCCGGCGGGCACGGCACCGAGCAGTCGGTAGCCCGGGCCGGCGGGCTGGCGACGGGCACGTGGAAGCACGTCACGTACGTCGTCGACGGCGGGTCCGCGGCGGCGCCGGGCGCCGCGCGCCTCTACGAGGACGGCCAGCTCGTCGCCTCGACGAGCGGGCTCACGATCTCCCCGAAGGACCTGGGCGAACCCGACGGCACGACGACGCGCAACGTCCTCGGGCACTCGGCCTACCCGGACAACTCGTTCAAGGGCCGGATCCGTGACTTCAAGGTCTACGACGGCCTCCTCGACGCGCCTGCCGTGCGCGCCGCGGACGCTGCGGCGATCGACCTCGGTGATCTCAGCTCGGTCGGGACCGACCTGACGCTGCCGGCCCGCGGAGGGGGCGGTTCCGCGATCACCTGGGAGTCGAGCAACCCCGCGGTCGTGTCGGCGTCGGGCGCGGTCGTCCCGGTGGACGACGTCGTCGACGTCACGCTCACCGCGACCGTCACGCTCGCAGGAGCGTCCGTCAGCCGTGACTTCGTCGTGACGGTCCGCTCGCTGCAGCAGCAGGTCGACGAGGTGCTCGCAGGCCTGAGCATCCCGAACGCCGACGAGGTGCGTGGCAACATCACGTTGCCCGCGCAGGTCGGCGGCGTACCCGTCACCTGGGAGTCGAGCGCGCCGGGCGTCATCACCCCCACGGGTGAGGTGACCCGCCCCGCCGTCGACGGCGACCCGGTCGACGTCACGCTCACGGCGTCGGTCGCGGCTGGCTCGGCCGCGGGGACCCGCACCTTCCAGACGCGGGTCCTCCCGGCACGCGCCGCCGAGGAGCCCACCGCCTACTTCTTCCCGTACTTCACGGGTGAGCAGGCGGGCGGCGAGAAGATCTTCTTCGGGGCCAGCAAGGGCAACGACGCGCTGCACTGGGACGAGCTCAACGACGGCAAGGCCGTCCTGACCTCCGCCTACGGTGAGAAGGGCCTGCGCGACCCGTTCATCATCCGCTCGCCCGAGGGCGACAAGTTCTTCCTCCTCGCGACCGACCTGCAGATCGCTGCAGGCGGCAACTTCACGACTGCGCAGCAGACCGGCAGCCTCTTCCTCGAGATCTGGGAGTCGACCGACCTGGTGAACTGGTCCGACCAGCGGCACGTCAAGGTCTCCTCGGACTACGCCGGCAACACGTGGGCACCTGAGGCGCACTGGGACGAGTCGACGGGCAGCTACCTCGTGTACTGGGCGTCCAACATCTACGACTCCACGAGCCCGACGGGTCGGAACGCGCTGACGAACTACAACCGCATGATGGTCGTCAGCACGCGGGACTTCGTGACGTTCACGGAGCCGCAGACCTGGATCGACGTCAAGCGGGCCAACGGCAAGGGCATGATCGACTCGACCGTCGTCGAGCACGAGGGCGTCTACTACCGCCTCACGAAGGACGAGGCGTCCATGACGGTCCGCCAGGAGAAGTCGACGGACCTGCACGCGCGGATCAACGGCACGCTGCCGACCACCACGAGCACGCCGGGTTGGCAGCTCATCAAGGAAGCGGTCGGCGTCGGCCAGCCGAACGGCTGGGGCGGTGCGTTCACCAACGGTGAAGGCCCGACCGTCTTCAAGGCGAACGACGGCGATGTCAACACGGGCGGCGTGGACACCTGGTACCTGTTCCAGGACCAGCCGAGCTACCACGGCGGTCGCGGCTACGTGCCGTTCTCCTCGACGGACCTCGAGTCGGGCACGTGGACGAGCGTCGCCGAGCAGGCGGACCTCCCGCTGAGCCCCCGGCACGGAACCGTCCTGCCGATCACGCAGACGGAGTACGAGAACCTGCTCGCGGCATACCAGCCTGATCTGCTCGTCGACTCGATCGCGGCGCAGACCGTCGTGACCAGGGAGGGCATCGCGCCCACCCTGCCGACGACGGCGACCGTCACCTACCGAGACGGCTCGACCCGCGCGGTGCCCGTGACCTGGCCGACGATCGACCCCGCTCAGTACGCTGCGCGCGGTTCGTTCACCGTCGCGGCGGCGCCGGTCGCCGGGTCGGACGTCGAGGCGAGCGTCACCGTCGTCGTGCGTGACGCCGTCGACCCGACGGTCACGCTCACGACGAACCCGTCCACGCCCACGGGCGCAGCAGGCTGGTGGACCGGCGCGCCGGTCACGGTCGTGGCGTCCGGCACGGACGACTCGGCCATCGCGTCGGTCGAGGTCTCGGTCGACGGTGGAGCCTGGCAGACGACTGCTGGCGCCACCGCGACGGTCACCCTGACGGCCGACGGCCGCCACCAGGTGCGTGCACGGGCGATCGACACGACCGACAACGTGTCGGCGGTCGCGGTCGCCGACGTCGACATCGATGCGACCGCACCCGTGACGCGCGCGACCGTGGACACGAAGGCTCGGACGGTGACAGTCGTGGCGGCCGACGAGTGGTCGGGCGTGGCCCGCGTCGAGACGCGGGTCGGGTCAGGCGCCTGGCAGCCGTACACAGCGCCGGTCGCGGTCGGTTCTGACGCGACCACGCTCGCGTACCGCGCGGTGGACAAGGCGGGCAACGTCGAGGTGGCGAGCTCGGTGGTGGTGCCTCGTGCGGGTGTGGTGCTGGCGTCGTCGGCGACGGTGGCGGTGGTTGCTCCGGAGCGGGTGTCGTTCGGCAAGGCTGCGAGCGTGCGGGTGCGGGTCTCTGGTGCTGGCGGGGTTCCGTCGGGTCAGGTGCGTGTGCTCGATGGTGCGCGTGTGGTCGGGTCGGCGACGTTGAAGCAGGGTGGTGCCACGGTGCGTCTGGTCAAGGACGTCGCGGTGGGTCGTCGGTCGTTGACGGTCTCGTACGGCGGTGACGCGAGGTTTGCGGGGTCGTCGGACGTGGTGGTGCTCGAGGTCGTCAAGGCGAGCTCGAAGGTGTCGGTGAAGGTGGCGCCGAAGAAGGTGACGGCGCGGTCGAAGGCGACGCTCGCGGTGAGCGTGACGAGCGTGGGTTCGCGGGCCGGGAAGGTGGGCGTGAAGGTCACCTCGAAGGTCAAGGGCAAGAACCGCACGGTGGTGACGCGCAACGTGAGCGTGGGTGCGAACGGCAAGGCGTCGGTGCGGCTGCCGAAGCTGGGCAAGGGCACCTACAAGGTGACGGTCACGTTCGGTGGCTCGTCGTCAGCGAACAAGGCCGCGACGACCACCAACCTCACCGTCCGCCGCTAGGCCTGGTCCCCGAAGGACTCGGCGCGCGACGCCCACCCCCACGGGCGCCGCGCGCCGTCCCCGGGGTGGGCCCTGCCCAGGGCCCACCCCAACCCCCACGAAGGAGTGACATGACTGCACTACCCACCCGGGCGGCATCCCGGACCGGCCGGGCGATCGCCTGGTCGGCGATCGCCGCCCTCACGCTCACCGGCCTCGCGGCAGCGCCCGCGCAGGCTGCCGACCCCGCACCCGCGGGCATGGTCGCCTGGTACAAGCTCGACGAGACCGCCGGCACCGTCGCCGTCGACTCGTCCGGCAACGGCAACGACGGGACCGTCGACGGCCCCACGACCTGGAACGACCGCGACGGCTTCACGTTCTCCGGCGGCTCCGCGAGCAGCGGAAACGCCATCAGGATGCCGGACAACATCCTCGCCGGCCTCGACTCGATCACTGTCGCGACCGACGTCTGGGTGGACCCAGCGCTCCAGGGGAACCACTTCATCTACAACTTCGGCAACCTCGCCGTCGGGAGCCCGCAGAGCGGCAACGGGTACCTCTTCACGACCGCGTTCCCGTACCGGGTCGCGCTCAGCCAGGGCGCGTGGGGCGGCGAGGGCGGCAACGTCACGTCCGCGGGTCGCAACCTCACGCAGGGCGTCTGGAAGCACATCGCCTACACGCAGACCGGGACGACCGGCATCCTCTACGAGGACGGCGTCGAGGTGAGGCGTACCGAGGGTGTCTCCGTGACGCCCGGCTCGATCGGCGGTGGCGTCACGACGCGCAACGTCCTCGGGCGCTCGGCCTACGCAGCCGACGGCTCCTTCAAGGGAGTCCTGCGCGACTTCCGCGTCTACGACCACGCGCTCCCCGCGGGCGACGTCGCCGACCTCGCCGACCGTGTGATCGACGACGTCCTCGCGGACGCGGCTGCGAGCCTCGACCTCGGCGACCTGACCGCCGTCAGCGGGGACCTGACGCTCCCCGCGCTCGCCGGCGGCGTCGCCGTCTCGTGGTCCTCGGACAAGCCTGACGTCATCTCGGCGACAGGCCGCGTCACGCGTCCCGCCTCCGGCGGCGACCCGTCCGACGTCGTGCTGACCGCGACCCTCACGAAGGGAACCGCGTCCACGGCACGCACCTTCGCCGCGACGGTCCTGCCCGACGTCACCCCGGCCGAGAAGGCCGCCTGGGACGCCGAGCACGTCGAGCTCGTCGCCCCGGACGACGTCCGCGGCCACATCACGCTCCCGACGACCGGCCCGCTCGGCTCTGCCATCACGTGGACCAGCTCCGCTCCCGACGTCGTCACCACCACGGGAGAGGTGACACGCCCCGCCTACGGCGAGGACGACGTCGTCGTCACCGTCACGGCGCACGTCGTGAACGGCGCCGCGACCGCGACGTCCACCCGCCGGCTCACCGTCAAGGCTGCGCCGCGTGCGGTGCCGACCGAGGGCTACGTGTTCTCCTACTTCACCGGCAACTCGATCGCCGGCGAGAAGATCTACCTCGCGGCGAGCCGCGGCAACGACGCCCTCCGGTGGGACGAGCTCAACGCCGGCACCCCCGTCCTCGAGTCCACCCAGGGCACGAAGGGACTGCGCGACCCGTTCCTCATCCGCTCACCGCAGGGCGACCGCTGGTACCTCATCGCGACCGACCTCTCGATCGGTCGCAACGGCGACTGGGACGTCGCGCAGCGCCACGGCAGCCAGTACATCGAGGTCTGGGAGTCGACCGACCTGCAGACCTGGTCCGAGCAGCGCCACGTCAAGGTGTCCCCGGACAACGCAGGCAACACGTGGGCACCCGAGGCGTACTGGGACGACGAGCTCGGCGCGTACGTCGTGTTCTGGGCGTCCAAGCTGTTCGCCGCTGACGACCCGGACCACACGGGCAGCCAGTACAACCGCATGATGTATGCGACGACGCGTGACTTCGTGACGTTCAGCGAGGCGAAGGTCTGGCAGGACTCGGGCAAGTCGCTCATCGACTCGACCGTCCTCAAGGAGGACGGCTGGTACCACCGGTTCACGAAGGACGAGGGCTCGGCGAGCGGCTGCACGGACATCATCCAGGAGCGTTCGCGCACGCTCACCGCTCCGCTGTCCGAGTGGGAGCACGTGACCGACTGCATCGGGCAGAAGGCCAGCACCCGCGCGCTCGAGGGGCCGACGATCTTCAAGGCCAACGAGGGTGACGTCAACGGCGGCGGCTACTACCTGTTCGTCGACGAGTACGGCGGCCGCGGCTTCATCCCGATGCACTCGGCGAGCCTCGACGACCCGACCTGGGTCATCCCGTCGCCGTACACGCTGCCGACGAGCCCGCGGCACGGCACGGTCGCGCCTGTGACGAAGGCTGAGCTCGACGCCGTCCGTGGCAACCCCGCCACAGCGGTCACGTCGACGACGCAGCTCACGCTCACCCCGGCCCCGGCAGGCACCGCGTCTCGCGCCGACGTCACGGTCGTCGCGAGCGACAAGGGGCAGGTCGTGGGCTCCGTGCGCCTCTCGGTCGGCGACACGTGGTCGACGACGGTCCGCCTCGTCGACGGCAAGGCGCGCGTCACGCTCCCCGACACCCTGCGTGCCGGGTCGGTCGACGTCGTCGCCGCGTACCTCGGCTACGACGTGGTCGGGGCCAGCTCGACGTCCGGGATGCTCGTCGTGCCGGCGCCGGCTGACACGACCGCGCCCGTGACGAGCGCGACCGTCGACGCGGTGGCGCGCACGGTCACGCTGCGCAGCGCGGACGGCGGCTCGGGCGTCGCCCGGATCGAGTACCGCCTCGTCACCGGCTCGACCCCGACCGCGTGGACGACGTACTCGGGTCCGGTGGTGGTGGGTTCGGGTGAGGTCACGGTGGAGTTCCGTGGCGTGGATCGTGCGGGCAACGTCGAGGTGGCGAGCTCGGTGGTGGTGCCTCGTGCGGGTGTGGTGCTGGCGTCGTCGGCGACGGTGGCGGTGGTTGCTCCGGAGCGGGTGTCGTTCGGCAAGGCTGCGAGCGTGCGGGTGCGGGTCTCTGGTGCTGGCGGGGTTCCGTCGGGTCAGGTGCGTGTGCTCGATGGTGCGCGTGTGGTCGGGTCGGCGACGTTGAAGCAGGGTGGTGCCACGGTGCGTCTGGTCAAGGACGTCGCGGTGGGTCGTCGGTCGTTGACGGTCTCGTACGGCGGTGACGCGAGGTTTGCGGGGTCGTCGGACGTGGTGGTGCTCGAGGTCGTCAAGGCGAGCTCGAAGGTGTCGGTGAAGGTGGCGCCGAAGAAGGTGACGGCGCGGTCGAAGGCGACGCTCGCGGTGAGCGTGACGAGCGTGGGTTCGCGGGCCGGGAAGGTGGGCGTGAAGGTCACCTCGAAGGTCAAGGGCAAGAACCGCACGGTGGTGACGCGCAACGTGAGCGTGGGTGCGAACGGCAAGGCGTCGGTGCGGCTGCCGAAGCTGGGCAAGGGCACCTACAAGGTGACGGTCACGTTCGGTGGCTCGTCGTCAGCGAACAAGGCCGCGACGACCACCAACCTCACCGTCCGCCGCTAGAAGCACCGGCGGCCTCCTCGGAGGTCGCCGGTGCGGCGGGGTGGCCGCATGGGTGCCACCCCGCCGCACCGGGGTCGACGGAGTGGAGAACCGGCGGCCCCGGGAGGGTCAGGTCCGACCATGGCGAAGGTCGGACCTGACCCTCGCTCGCGCCCTCAGGGGCGTGCCGCGAACCGCTCGAGCAGCTCGGCGTGCCCGGAGACGACGAGCATGTCGTTCGCCGAGATGCGGGTCTGGGGCGTGGCGTAGATGAAGTCCTGCCCCGGCGGCTTCACACCGATCACGGTCACGCCGTAGCGTGCGCGCACCTTCGACTGCTCGATGGTGAAGCCCTGCGTCTCCTTCGGCGGGCGCATCTTCACGATCGTGAAGCCGTCCTCGACCTCGATGTAGTCCATGAGCTTGCCCGAGACGAGGTGCGCGACGCGGTTGCCTGCGTCGGCCTCCGGGAACACGATGTGGTGCGCGCCGATCCGCTGGAGGATGCGGCCGTGCTCCGCGGAGACGGCCTTCGCCCAGATCTGCGGCGTGCCGATGTCGACGAGGTTGCCCGTGATGAGGACGGACGCCTCGAGCGACGAGCCCACGCCCACGACCGCGACCGGGAAGTCCCGTGCCCCGAGCTGCTCGAGCGCCTCGGGGTTGGTCGCGTCGGCCTCGACGAGCGGCAGCCGCCCCGTCCAGTGCTGGACCTGCGCGGCCGAGCGCTCGACCGCGAGGACGTCCTGACCCAGACGGTCGAGGGTCGTCGCGATAGAGGCGCCGAAGCGCCCGAGACCGATGACGAGGACACCCGCGTCCTGGGTGCTCGCCGGTGTGTTCCTGTCAGCCAATGATGGGCCTCTCCTCGGGCAGCCGGATGACGCGACGGCGGTCGCGCAGGGCGAGGGCTGCAGCAAGAGTCATGGTGCCGGTGCGGCCCACGAACATCAACACGATGAGGACGTACTTGCCCTCTTCGGGGAGCAGATGGGTGACACCTGTCGACAAGCCGCACGTCGCGAACGCGGAGATCGTCTCGAACAGCAGCACGTCGAGGGACCAGCCGGTGATCTCGAGGAGCACGAGCGTCGAGATCAGGACGGCCGTCGCGCCGATGAACGCGACCGCGATCGACAGTCGCAGGGTGTCGCGCGGGATGCGCCGGCCGTACGCCTCGATGTCGCGGTCACCGCGGGCCTCCGCGATGATCGCGAGCATGAGCACGGCGAGCGTCGTGACCTTGATGCCGCCTGCGGTCGACGCCGAGCCGCCGCCGACGAACATGAGCGCGTCCGTGATGAGCCAGCTCGACTCCTTCATCGAGCCCGTGTCGACGACCGAGAACCCGCCTGAGCGTGGCATGACGCCCGCGAACAGGGAGGTGAGCAGCTTGGCCGGCCACCCGAGGGGGCCGATCGTCTCGTCGTTGCGCCACTCGAACGCTGCGAACAGGACCGCGCCGAGCGCGACGAGCGCGCCCGACACGGTGAGCGTGAGCTTCGTGTGCAGGTTCCACCGGCTCGCGCGACGGCCGACGCGCGCGATGTTGAGGATGACGGGGAAGCCGAGGGAACCGATGAACACGCCCAGGATGATCGGCAGGAGCAGCAGCCAGTCGCCCGCGTGGGGGACGAGCCCCTCGGCGGTGGGGATGAACCCGGCGTTGTTGAACGCGGACACGGCGTAGAACACGGAGTGCCAGAGCGCCTCGCGGAACGTCTCGTGGAGCGCCATGAAGCGCGGCAGGAGGAGGGCCGCGATGACCGACTCAAGGGTGAGCGACGTGATGACGACGACGCGGATGAGCGAGCCGACCTCGCCGAGCCGTGTCGTCTTCGTCTCCGACGCGGTCAGGAGCCGCTGCGTGAGGCCGATGCGCCGGGAGACCGCCGCACCGAGGATCGACGCGAGGGTCATGACGCCGAGACCGCCCACCTGGATCCCGGCGAGGATGACGGCCTGGCCGAACACCGACCAGTAGGTGCCGGTGGGGACTGTCACGAGACCGGTCACGCACACGGCGGACGTCGCGGTGAAGAACGCGTCGACGAACGGGGCGCGTACGCCGGTCGAGGTTGCGGCGGGAAGGTTGAGGAGGGCCGTGAAGACGGCGATGACGCCGGCGAACGTCACGAGCGCGAGGCGTGCAGGGGAGCGGCGGGCGATACGGTCGACGAGCTCCCGTCCGGCCCACAACGGTGCCGACAGCTTCGGCGCCATCGGTCACCTCCCTCTCCGTACGGCGTACTGGCCTATGGTGCCACCTCTGCGGCTGCGCGGTGGGGGACCTGGACGTGCCGCGCCGTCGAGCACCGCGCGCGCTAGCGTGACGCTCATGGCGGCGACGGTGCACGTGGCGTGGGCTGCGGACCTGCTCGGCTACGACTTCGGTCCGGGGCACCCGATGGCGCCCTTGCGCCTGCACCTGACGATCGAGCTCGCGCGCGCCCTCGGGGTGCTCGACGCCGACGGGGTCGTCGTCGCGGACGCCGGCATCGCGCCGGACTCCCTCCTCGAGACGGTCCACACCCCCGAGTACGTCGCAGCGGTCCACGCGGCGTCGGGCGGCGTGCGCGACCTGCACCGCGGGCTGGGCACGCAGGACGACCCGCTGTTCGCGGGCATGCACGACGCCGCCGCGCGCATCGTCGCGGGCACGTGCGCGGCAGCCCGCGCCGTCTGGCGCGGCGACGCCCTGCACGGGGTGAGCGTCGCGGGCGGCATGCACCATGCGATGCCGGACGCGGCGTCGGGGTTCTGCGTCTACAACGACGCCGCTGTCGCGATCCGCGCGCTCCTCGACGACGGCGTGGAGCGCGTCGCGTACGTGGACCTCGACGCGCACCACGGTGACGGCGTGCAGAAGGTGTTCTGGGACGACCCGCGGGTGCTGACCGTGTCGGTCCACGAGAGCCCTGCGACGCTCTTCCCGCACACGGGCTACCCGACCGAGACCGGCGGGCCGGGCGCGCCCGGGAGCGCGGTCAACGTCGCGCTCCCGGCGCGCACGGGACCCGCAGGCTGGCTGCGCGCGATCGACGGCGTCGTGCCTGAGGTCCTCATGGACTTCCGGCCGCAGGTCCTCGTGACGCAGCACGGCTGCGACGCCCACGCGCACGACCCTCTCTCGTCGCTGCGCGTCAGCACGGCTGCGCAGCGCGCCGCCGTGCGGCGCATGCACGCCCTCGCGCACCAGCTGTGCGACGGCCGGTGGGTCGCGCTGGGAGGTGGGGGCTACGCGGTCGTCGACGTCGTGCCGCGCGTGTGGGCGAGCCTCCTCGCCGAGGCCGCGCACGTGCCCGTGCCCGCGCACACCCCGCTCCCCGAGGAGTGGCGTGAGCTCGTGCGCCGGGAGGTCGGCGCCGAGCCGCCCGCGGTCATCGACGAGGACGGGGACGAGCAGCACGCGGACCCGTCCTGGTCCGGCCGGTACGACCCGGCCGACGGTGTCGACCGCGCCGTCATGGCGACGCGGTCCGCGGTCTTCCCGCTGCTCGGGCTGCACCCCGAGCCGTACTGACGGGCAGGTGGGGTGTCCTTCCTGGGAGGGTGAAGCATCTTCCCTCGTGAGTCGCGCAGGGCCTAGAGTGTGCTGCACGCGCGGCCCAGGCTGTGCGTCCGCACACCCACCTGACCAGGTTCGACACGAGGAGCGCTTGCATGTCTGACGCCGCCGCGAGGCCTCGCTTCCTCACCGTCGCCGAGGTGGCCGACGAGATGCGTGTGTCCCGCATGACCGTCTATCGCCTCGTCCACTCGGGCGAGATCCCGGCGGTCCGGGTCGGCAAGTCGTTCCGCGTGCCCGTCGAGGCGCTGCAGCAGTACCTCGGTGGGGCTCAGGACCTGCGGGACCTGAAGTCCTCCTGACACCTGTGTCGCGGGCAGGGTGCGGCAGGGGTTAGACTGGCGGACGGACTTTCCGAGCGCGGTGCCTCCCGGTGTGCCGTGCAAGCTACCGATCGACATTGCGAGGACCCGTGGGCTCCGTTATCAAGAAGCGTCGCAAGCGTATGGCGAAGAAGAAGCACCGCAAGCTGCTTCGCAAGACGCGCCACCAGCGTCGCAACAAGAAGTAAGGACGCCGCAGGCGTTCTCTGCGAAGAGCCCTCGTCCCTCGGGACGGGGGCTCTTGCCGTACCTGGTGGTGGCCTCGCGCGTCGGCCGGGCGTCAGCGCTGCGTCACCGCTTGGCGATCGAGCGGCGGACCGACCGTGCGACCTGGGTCAGGAACCACACGAGACCCGCGGCGCTCGCAGTCTTCACACCGCGCTTCGCGAGGCGGCGCTTGCCGCGGAACTCCCGCACGGGCCAGCCGACGTCCTTCGCGTGGCGCCGCAGCCGCGGCTCCGGGTTGATCGCGCACGGGTGGCCCACCGAGCTGAGGATCGGGATGTCGTTCGCCGAGTCGCCGTACGCGTAGCAGTGGGCGAGGTCGAGGCCGAGCCGGTCCGCGAGCTCGCGCGCTCCGGCCTCCTTGCTCTCGCCGTGCATCATCTCGCCGACGAGACGCCCCGTGTAGACGCCGTCCTTGTGCTCCGCGATCGTCGCGAGCGCCCCGGTCGCGCCGAGGTGCCGGGCGATGAGCTCGCCGATCTCGATGGGCGTCGCGGTGATGAGCCACACCTGATGGCCCGCCGCGAGGTGCGCGTCGAGGATCTTGCGCGTGCCGGGGAAGATCCGCAGCGACAGGACCTGGTCCCAGACCTCCTCGCCGATCGCGGTGACCTCGGCGACCGTGTGCCCCTTGATGATGCCGAGAGCGCGGTCGCGCACGGAGCTGATCTGCTCCTTGCTCTCGCCGAGCGCGATGAAGCGCCACTGCTGCAGCGCTGCGAAGACGAGGTCGCGGATCTTGAAGAAGTCACGGCGGTACAGGCCGATCGCGAGGTGGAAGGCGCTTGCGCCGCGGATGATCGTGTTGTCGACGTCGAAGAACGCGGCGATGCGTGTCGGGTCGACGGTCGTGCTCTCGACGGGGCTGGCCAGGTCGAGGGCCGCGTCGGCGGCGGCCTCGGCCGACTGCTCGGGAACCGGCTCGACCGACTCGTCTGCGGAGGGCTCGCGGGCGGTCGACATGTCGTCCACTCTAGCGAGACAGTCCGTACTGTTGCCGTATGGAACCGGTGACCACCTCGTCCGCCGGCGCAGCGCCGCGGGTCCAGCTGCTCGTTCGTGCGTCCTGCCACCTGTGCGACGACGCCCGTGTGGTCGTCGCGGCCGTGTGCGCCGAGGCGGGGGAGCGGTGGGTCGAGGTGGACGTCGATGGCGACGCGGAGCTCGTCGCTCAGTTCTCCGACTACGTGCCGGTCGTCCTGGTGGACGGCGTGCAGCAGGCGTTCTGGCGGGTCGACGAGCGGCGGCTGCGCCGTGCGCTCGGGGGGCCGTCGGGGGTGGCGCGATGACGTCGACGGCGGTGCCGCCGCCGACGCTGACGCGGCTCCCCGTGTACGCCCGGGTCCTCGACGATCTCGTGCGGCGTGGTGTCGTGACGGCGTCGTCGGTCGAGCTGGCGGCGGCGGCCGGGGTCGAGCCTGCGCAGCTGCGTCGGGACCTGTCGCACCTGGGGTCGTACGGCAAGCGTGGTGTGGGGTACGACGTCGCAGAGCTGCGCGCGCACGTGCGTGGCGCGCTGGGCGTGGGGCGGCGTCGCGGCGTCGTGGTGGTCGGTGTCGGCAACCTGGGCCGGGCGGTCGCGAGCCATGCCGGGCTGGTGCCGCGTGGCTTCGAGGTGGTCGCGCTCGTCGACGTCGACCCGGAGGTGGTCGGGACGACCGTCGCCGGGGTCGAGGTCGCGGACCTTGCGGAGCTGCCTCGGCTCGTGGTGGCGCGGGACGTGTCGCTCGCGGTGCTGACGGTGCCGGGCGGGGCCGCGCAGGACGCGCTCGACGCGGTCGCGGCGAGCGGTGTGCGGTCGGTGCTGAGCTTCGCGCCGCGGGCGCTCTCGGTGCCTGACGGCGTCGCGCTGCGGAGCGTGGACGTCGCGGCCGAGCTGCAGATCCTGTCGTACTACCTGCCGCCTGTCTGAGGGTGGGCATGACGAAGGCCCGGCGCAGGGGGTCGCCGGGCCTTCGGTCTGTGACGAGGATCAGGCCTTGACGGCGGAGACCTCGAGGAGGATGGCGACCTTGTCGCTCACGAGCACGCCGCCGGCCTCGAGGGCGGCGTTCCAGGTGATGCCCCACTCCTTGCGGGAGATGGTGACGGAGGCCTCGAACCCGGCGCGGGCGGCGCCGAACGCGTCGACGGCGGAGCCGGTGTACTCGAGCGCGAGCTCGACGGGCTTCGTGACGCCGGCGATCGTGAGGTCGCCCGTGACGAGGAAGTCGCTGCCGTCGGCCTTGACGGAGGTCGAGGTGAAGGACCAGGTCGGGTTGACGTCGGTGGAGAAGAAGTCGGCGCTCTGGAGGTGGGCGTCGCGGTTCGTGTCGCCGGTGCTCAGGGCGGTCGCGTCGAGCACGGCGGTGACGGAGGAGCTCTCGACGTCCTCGCCGATGACGATGGTGCCCTCGGTGACGGGGACGGTGCCGCGGACCTTGGAGATGCCGGCGTGGCGGACGGTGAACCCGGCCTGCGTGTGCGAGCCGTCGATCGTGTAGGTGGCGGGGGCGAGGCCGGTGGGCAGAGCGGTCATGGTGAGTCTCCTGGGGTGTGCGACGAGGTTCATGCGGCTGCATTGATTGCCGTTTCAAGTTAATCTTCAACCACATCCGCGCGGAACGCAAGTGGTCTCCACCACACGGCTCAGAGACGAGCGCCACACCCGGCGCGAGCGGGAAGTTTGCGACACTAGGCCCATGCCTCAGACCACGGTCCACCTGATGCGCCACGGCGAAGTCCACAACCCCGAGGGGATCCTCTACGGGCGCCTGCCCGGGTACCACCTCTCCGAGCGCGGCTACGAGATGGCCGCCCGCGTGGCCAAGCACTTCGCCGGCGAGACGAGCGAGTCGACCCCGGCAGGCACCACCCCCGTGCGGCGAGACATCACGCACGTCATCGCGTCGCCGCTCCAGCGCGCCCAGGAGACCGCGACCCCGATCGCAGCCGCGTTCGGCCTCGAGCTCGGCACCGACGAGCGGCTCATCGAGGCGGGCAACTACTTCGAGGGCAAGACGTTCGGCGTCGGCGACGGCTCGCTGCGCCACCCGCGGCACTGGCCCCGCCTCATCAACCCGTGGCGCCCCTCCTGGGGCGAGCCCTACAAGCAGCAGGTCGCCCGCATGCGCGCCGCGATCGAGGACGCCCGGAGGCTCGCGGAAGGTCACGAGGTCGTCCTCGTCTCCCACCAGCTCCCCGTGTGGATCACGCGCTCCTCGTACGAGGGCCGCCCGTACTTCCACGACCCGCGCAAGCGCGAGTGCTCGCTCGCGTCGGTGACCTCCCTGCGCTTCGACGGCGACCGCTTCGTCGGCCTCGACTACTCCGAGCCCGTCGCCGACCTGCTGCCGGGCGCGTCCAAGGTCGCAGGAGCCTGAGCCGGCCGTGAACGCCCGCCCCCACCCCGCCCGAGCCGCACGACGCGCGGTCGCCGCCGCCGTCGCCGCTCTCGTGCTGCTCGCCGGCTGCTCCTCCGCACCGGACGACGGGCCGACCCAGATCGCCGACCAGGGCTACCAGTCGGGCGACGGCTCGGTGCGCACGTGGGCCGCCGCCGAGCGCGGCCCCGCGCTCGAGCTCACGGGGACCGACTACACGGGCGAGGCGGTCGACGTCTCCGCGTGGCGCGGCGACGTCGTCGTCCTCAACACGTGGTTCGCCGCGTGCCCGCCCTGCCGTGTCGAGGCGCCCGTCCTCGCCGAGCTCGCGACGTCGCGAGCCGAGCAGGGGGTGCACGTCCTGGGCATCAACCGCACCGACGACGCCGGGGCGGCGCAGGCCTTCGAGCGCACATACGAGATCCCGTTCCCGTCGGTCGACGACCGGTCGGGCGCCGCGACGTCGGCCCTCGAGGGCGTGGTCCCCGTCGCCGCGACCCCGACGACGGTCGTGCTCGACCGGCAGGGTCGCGTCGCCGCACGCGTCCTCGGGCTGCTCGACGCGACGACGATCGCCGCGATCATCGACGACGTCCTGGCCGAGACGTGATCGTCCTCGCGGACGCCGGGACGACGGTCTTCAGCGGCTCCCTCCTCCTCGCGCTCCCCATCGCCGTCCTCGCGGGGCTGCTGTCCTTCGCGTCGCCGTGCGTCCTGCCGCTCGTGCCCGGCTACCTCGGGTACCTGGGCGGCATGGCTGGTGCCGCCGACGCGCGGCGCGTGCGCGGGGCGGCAGCCGCCGCACCGACCGGCACCGCGCAGACCGACGACCAGACCGCCCCCGCGCAGACCGAGGAGCGCACCTCCGGCCGCGGCCGCGTCCTCGCCGGCGTCGGGCTCTTCGTCGCCGGCTTCACGGTCGTCTTCGTCGCGTACGGCATCCTCTTCGGCTCCGTCGGCGGGCTCCTGCGGGAGCACCAAGAGACGCTCACCCGCGTCCTCGGCGTCGTCGTGATCCTCATGGGGCTCGCGTTCGTCGGTCTCCTCGCACCGCTGCAGACCGACCGCCGCTTCCACCTCGCCCCCCGCGCGGGGCTGTGGGGAGCGCCGCTCCTCGGTTTCGTCTTCGGCCTCGGCTGGACGCCCTGCATGGGGCCGACGCTCGTCGCGATCAATGCGCTCGCCCTCGACCAGGGCACCGCAGGCCGCGGCGCCGTCCTCGCGGTCGCCTACTGCCTCGGGCTCGGCCTGCCGTTCCTCGCCGTCGCGCTGGGTCTCGAGTCGTCCGTGCGGCTCACCGCGTTCCTGCGCCGCCACCGTCTCGCCGTGATGCGCGTCGGAGGCGGCCTCCTCGTCCTCGTCGGCATCGCGCTCGTCACCGGGCTGTGGGGTTCCCTCACGCAGTCGCTCGCTGGGCTCGTCGGCGGATTCGAGACGGCGCTGTGAGCGGCTACCGCCCCGAGGGCATCGAGGACGCGTTCGTCGAGAACGGGTCCGCGCCCCTCCCGGCGCTCGGCGTCGTCGGCTGGATCCGCTGGACGTGGCGCCAGCTCACGAGCATGCGCGTCGCGCTCCTCCTGCTCATGCTGCTCGCGGTCGCAGCCGTCCCGGGCTCTGCGCTGCCGCAGCGCCCGCAGAACCCCGCAGCAGTCGAGCAGTACCTCGCGGACCACGCGACCGCAGGCCCCTGGCTCGACCGGATGGGCATGTTCGACGTCTACGCGTCGGTGTGGTTCTCCGCGATCTACATACTGCTGTTCGTCTCGCTCGTCGGGTGCATCACGCCGCGCGTGCGCGCCCACTGGCGCGCCCTGCGCGCGAAGCCTCCGCGCACGCCGCGACGCTTCGAGCGCTTCCCGGCACGCGCCGAGCGGGTCGTCGCCGCGTCGCCCGCCGACGTGGCCGACGCCGCGGCGGCGCACCTGCGCGGGCCCCGTTGGCTCCCGCGGTTCCGCGTCGAGCAGAGCACCGAGCCCGCCCCTGCGGGCGCGCTCGGCGGCGTCGCGCACACCGTCTCCGCCGAGCGCGGGTACCTGCGCGAGACGGGCAACCTGCTCTTCCACCTCGCGCTGCTCGGGCTGCTCGTCTCGGTCGGCGTGGGCCAGGCGCTCGAGTACCGCGGGCAGGCGATCGTCGTGCAGGGCCGCGGCTTCGCCAACTCGGTCAGCGCCTACGACACGTTCTCGTCCGGCACGGCTTTCGACCCGGAGTCGCTGCACCCGTTCTCGATCACGCTCGACGACTTCGACGCGGAGTTCACCGAGGACGCGAGCCTCGCCGCGAAGGACTTCACGGCGCACGTCACCGTCCGCGACGACGAGCAGGCGCCTCGCCCCGAGACGATCAAGGTCAACCACCCGCTCGAGATCGGCGGCGCCAAGGTCTACCTCCAGGGCAACGGCTTCGCACCTGACGTCGAGGTCGTCGACGCCGACGGCAACGTCGCGTTCTCGGGGCCCGTCCCGTTCATCCCGGAGGACGCCGTCTACACGTCGCGCGGGGTCATCAAGGTGCCCGACGTCACGTCGGGCGACCAGATCGGCCTCGTCGGCTACCTCCTGCCGACCGCGCAGATGACCGAGGGCGGCCTTCGCTCGATCCACCCGGACCTGCGCAACCCCGTGCTCGTGCTCACCGTGTGGCGCGGCGACCTGGGCCTCGACTCCGGGATCCCGCAGAACGTCTACGAGCTCGACACCGACGCGATGATCCAGGTGGACGACGGCGACGAGCCGGCCACGATCCTGCTCTCGCCGGGCCAGAGCGTCGACCTGCCTGACGGCCTCGGCCGCCTCACGTTCCGGGGCGGCCTGCCCGACGACCCGACGCAGACCGCGACGGGCGTCCCCCGTTTCGTCGCGCTCGACCTGCGGCACGACCCGGCGCTCACCTGGATCGCGACGTTCGCCGTCGCCTCCCTCGCCGGCCTCATGCTGTCGCTCTTCACGCCGCGCAGGCGCGTGTGGCTGCGCGCCTGGACCGAGACGGTCGACGGCGCGCCACGTACAGTGGTGAGCGCAGCAGGCCTCGCCCGTACCGACGATGCCGGGCTCCCTGGCGAGGTCGACGCGATGCTCGACGCGGCGTCGGCCGCGATCCCGCCCCCCGGGGCTACGACGAACGACTCCGAAGGAGCCGACCGATGACCATCGGTGAGATCAGCGACATCCTCGTGTGGGGTGCAGCGACCGCCTACACGATCGCCATGGTCGCGTTCGCGATCGACATGGCGCGCCGCGCGGGCGCGCCCGTCGAGGAAGCAGCCCCGCAGCCGGCGCTCGCCACCGCGATGAGCGTCGCATCCACCGCGACCACGCCCACGTCGATCACGACCCCCGGGTGGTCCGCGCGACCAGACTCCACGGTCGGCACGAGCGCGTCCGCGAACGCTGGCCGCGGCAAGGGCACACCCTGGGGCGCATGGCGCAGCTCGAAGCCGCTCGGCATCGCGATGTCGACGCTGTGGCTCGGCTTCCTGTTCAACCTCGCAGCGATCGTCACCCGCGGCGTCGCCGCCGGACGCGCGCCGTGGGCGAACATGTACGAGTTCACGCTCGTCGGTGCCTTCTGCACGGTCCTCGTCTTCCTCGTGATCCAGCAGCGTCTCGAGGTGCGCTTCCTCGGCATCTTCGTGACGATCCTGTCGGTCTCGGCGCTCATGGTCGCGCTCAACGCCTTCCACGTCGCGGCAGCGGGCGTGCAGCCGGCGCTGCAGTCCTACTGGCTCGTCATCCACGTGGGCATCGCGATCCTCGCGACCGGCGTCTTCGGGGTCGCGTTCGCCACCTCGGTCCTGCAGCTCCTGCAGGACTCGCGCGCGAACGGCTCCGGGGTGCTCGCGTCGTGGCACTGGCTCGACTCGGTGCCCCGGCCTGCGCAGCTCGAGGTGCTGAGCTTCCGGATCAACGCGGTCGGCTTCGTGATGTGGACCTTCACGATCATCGGCGGCTCCGTCTGGGCCGAGGATGCGTGGGGGCGGTACTGGGGCTGGGACCCCAAGGAGGTCTGGAGCTTCGTCATCTGGGTGGTCTACGCGGCGTACCTGCACGCGCGCACGACGCGCGGCTGGTCGGGGCGGCGCGCCGCCTGGTTCGTCGTCGTCGGCTTCGCGTGCGTGCTGTTCAACTTCACCGGCGTCAACATCCTGTTCAACGGGATGCACAGCTACTCGCAGATCTGAGCGGCGGCCAGAACACGAAGCGCCCGGCAGGACCTCACGGTCCAGCCGGGCGCTTCGTCGTCGGGCCGTGCGTCAGGAGCCTCGCCGGCGGTGCGTCAGGAGCCCTGCGGGCTTGCGGGGTCTTCGTCGTCGGCCGACGACGCGTCCCCGCCGGTCTCGTGCGACGGGCGACCGTGCCGGTCGCCACGTCCGTGACCGTGCTCGCGCCGACGTTCGCGCGCCGCACGACGCCGCTCCTGCTCGAGCCGCCACAAGAACTCGGGGTCGTCGTCCGGGGCCACGGGCCCGCCGGACCGCGGCGCAGCGCCCGGGGCGGCCGTCGGGCGAACGCCGGGCTGGCGCCGCGGACCTGACGCGCCGGCCCGCGCGCGCCGCGTCTGGCTCGACAGGGCGAACCACGCGATCGCGCCGAAGCCGGGGAGCAGGAGGATCAGGATGAGCCACAGGCCGCGCGGAAGACCGCGACGGTCCTCGTCCTCCGCGTTCCACGCGTCCGTCGCCGCGTACACGGTGAGGGCGATCACGGCGAGCGTCAGAAGTACTCGGGGCATGCCTCCCAGGGTAGACGCCTAGGCTGGGAGGCATGCCCGTCGTCCTGTACTCCCTCTACCGGCTCCTGCTCCTCGCGGCGTGCGTCGGCCTGCTCTCCGTCGCGGGATTCCGCGGCTGGCTGCTCCTGCTGGTGGCGGTCATCATCGCGCTGCTCGCGTCGCCCGTGCTGCTGCGACAGCCGCGGGACCTCGCTGCGATCTACCTCGCCGAGCGCGCCGAGGCCCGCCGCGCGGCAGCAGGGAAGCCGTCGCGCGACGAGGCCGACGAGGACGCCGAGGCCGAGGGCTGAGGCAGGCGCCGCCCGTTCTCAGAGGGCGAGCGAGAACCCGAGGAGCATCCCGAACGCGAGCTCGAACAGGCCCGTGCCGCCGAGCACAGGGACGAGCAGGCGCCCGCGAGCGCCTGCGAGCACGGGCAGCGTGAGGAGCGTCGCAGGGAACGCGAGGAGCACGACCGACAGCGCCCACGGCGTCGTCAGCGCGCACAGCACGCCGAGGAGCATCGCGCCCCAGATCATCGCGCAGTAGGCGCGGCGCGCGCGGTGGTCGCCGAGGCGGACGGCGAGCGTCCGCTTGCCCGCGACGTGGTCGGTCGGGATGTCGCGGATGTTGTTGACCATGAGGATCGCGCACGCGATGAGGCCGATCGCGACAGCCCCGAGGCCTGAGGCCCACGAGATGCGGCCGGCCTGCGTGTAGGTCGTGCCGAGCACGGCGACGAGGCCGAAGAACACGAAGACGAACACCTCGCCGAGTCCCATGTACCCGTACGGACGCTTGCCGCCCGTGTAGAACCACGCGGCGACGATCGCTGCGGCGCCCACCGCGAGCAGCCACCACTGTCCGGACAGCGCCACGAGGCCGAGCCCCGCGAGCGCGCCGACGCCGAGCGAGGCGAACGCTGCCGCCTGCACCTGGGAGGGGCGCGCCGCGAGCGACCCTGTCAGCCGCATCGGCCCGACCCGGTCCGCGTCTGTGCCACGGATCCCGTCGGAGTAGTCGTTCGCGTAGTTGACGCCGACCTGCATCGCGAGAGCGACGAGGAGCGCGAGCGCGGCGGCACCCGCGTGGAACGAGTCGAGCTGGGCGGCGGCACCCGTGCCGACGAAGACCGGCGCGGCAGCGGCGGGCAGCGTGCGCGGGCGGGCACCGGCGATCCACTGGCGGGGGGTGGCCATCGTTCTCCTCAGGTCGGCGGGACGACCGTACGAGCCTAGTTCCTCACGGGGGCGTCGGGCCCTGCGGCGCGGCCCACGCCTCGGCGGCGAGGCGTGCGAGCTCGGCGCGGTCGGGCTTGCCGGGGCCGCGCAGCGGGAGCGCGTCGACGACGCGCAGCGTGCGCGGCGCCGCCGCGGCGCCGAGAACCTCGCGGACGTGGGCGCGCACGTCGTCGAGCGTCGGCGCCTCGCCGGGCGCGGTCGCGATCGCGACGACCGCCTGCCCCCACTGGTCGTCGGGCGTCCCGACGACGGCGACCTCACCGAGGCCGCCCCAGCCGGTCAGCGCGGCCTCGACCGCGCCCGTGGAGACTTTCTCGCCGCCGGTCACGACGACGTCGTCGGCGCGGCCCAGGACCGTGAGCGTGATCTGCATCGTGTCCTCGGACAGCTCGAGCTCGCCCAGGTCCTCCGTGCGCAGCCAGCGGCCGCCGTGGATGTCGATGAACGGTCCGTCCGCGTCGTCCTCGCCCAGGTAGCCGCGCGCGAGCACGCGGCCCGACAGCAGGACGCGACCCGTCGGGTCGGTGCGCACGCGCACCCCGCGCAACGGCACGCCGTCGTACACGCAGCCGCCGCACGTCTCCGACATGCCGTACGTCATGACGACGCGCACGCCTGCGGCCTCGGCGCGCGCCCTGAGGTCGGGGTGCAGCGCCGCCCCTCCGACGAGGACTGCGTCGAACGAGCGGAGCGCCGCGACCGCCGCGTCGCCCTCGGGCGTGCTGTCGTCGAGCAGCCGGTGCAGCTGGGTGGGGACGAGCGACGTGAGGCGCAGCAGGGCTTGCCCCCCGATCGGGGCGGCGTCGTCCATGCGGCGAACCGCCTCGACGAACGCGTCGGGACGGAACGGACCTGGTGCGACCGTGGTCACGTCCGAACCTGCGACGACCGCGCGCAGCACGACCTGCAGGCCCGCGACGTGCGTCGTCGGGAGGGCGAGCAGCCAGCGGCCGTGACCGCCGAGCCGCTCGGCGGTCGCCTCGGCTGACGCGCGCAGGGCGTCGGCCGTGAGCATGACGCGGCGCGGGCGGCCGGTCGAGCCGGACGTGCCGACGACGACGGCGACGTCGTCCGGGACGTCCGGCAGCTGCTCGGTCCCGGGCTCCGCAGGTTCAGCGAGGACCGCTGGCCCGGAGCCGTCGAGGGCGCCGCGCAGCAGCCGCACGAGCTCGGCGACGTCGTCGTGCGGCGCGGCGGCGACCGCCCCGGTCGTGGAGGACGTGCGCAGAGCACGAGCGGAGGGGACGTGGATCAACGGTCGGTTCACCCCCTCACGGTAGACGGGGTCGTAGGCTGGTGGGCGCAGCAGAACCCGGCCTGTGGCGGTCGGGCACCGAACCTCCCGGGAGATCAAGACCGTGCAACTCACCGCTCACTCCGCCGCGCGCGCCAGCGTGCGTGGCTCGCTGGCGTTCGTCACCGTCGCAGCCCTGGCCCTCGGGCTCACGGCCTGCTCGGGCTCGGAGGACCCGGTCCCCACGCCGACCGTGACGGTCGACCCGAACGTCGACGCCGACAAGAACGCCGCTCCCGAGCCTGTCGTGCCGATCGTCTGGCCGCTCACGGGTGTCGCGGTCGAGGAGGTCCCGGCACGTCCTGCGATCGCGGTCAAGGTCGAGAACACCGCTGCGGCGCGTCCGCAGAGCGGCCTCGAGGACGCCGACATCGTCTGGGAGACGATCGTCGAGTACGAGGTGTCGCGGTTCATCGCGGTGTTCAACTCCAGCTTCCCGAAGGAGGTCGGGCCGGTCCGTTCGGCGCGTCCTGTCGACCTGCGCGTCGTGACGCCGGCCAACCCGCTGTTCGTCTTCTCGGGCGCGCAGAAGAAGATGGTCCAGCGCATCGCGAAGTCGGACGTCCAGGCGATCTCGCACGACGCCGGTGCTGCGGGCCTGTCCCGCTCGAGCGCTCGCCGTGCCCCGCACAACGTCTACGCGAACCTCAAGACGATCATCAAGGCAGCGGACGCCGAGCACTCGGCCGCTCCCGCGCAGCAGTTCACGTACGCGGCCGACGCTGCCACGGCCAGCGCTGCGGCGACCGGGACGGACACGAAGACGATCTCCCTCAACATGTCCGCCGCGGCCAAGCCGTCGTGGGCGTGGTCGAAGGACGCGTGGAAGCGCTCGGAGGGCAGCGCCAAGGCGATGAACGCCAAGGGTGACCAGCTCCAGGCTGTCAACGTCGTCGTGATCGAGGTCAAGCAGATCGACTCAGGCCTCAACGCGCAGGGCGGCACGATGGTCCCCGACAACGTCCTCGAGGGTCGCGGCAAGGCGCTCGTGGCGACCGGCGGCAAGACTCTCGAGGTGGAGTGGGTCAAGAAGGACAAGGAGACGCCTCTGACGCTCGAGAAGGACGGTCAGCCGATCAACCTTGCTCCGGGCAACACCTGGGTCGAGCTGATGCCGAAGGGCACGGGCTCCTACAAGCTGAGCTGACGCGGAGGCGCGCACGCGCCGTACGCCTGCGGTATGACGACGCCGTACCCCGCCCGGGGTACGGCGTCGTCGTCTCTCGAGCCTGGGGGCCGACGCGGTGGGGTGGCCCGGCGAACGAGGGTAGAGCCATGGCTACCACGCACCCGCACCCCGGCATCCCGACCTTCTCCCGCTCGCGCGACGAGCGCAGCACCCACGACGTCCCGCCGTCGTTCCCTCCCGCAGATCTCGACGACGACGCGGACGGCTGGAAGACGTCGACCGCGCCGACCGCGTTCGCGGTCGCGATGCTCACCGCGCTCGCGACCGCGCTCGCGGTCGGGCTGCGCGAGGTCGTCTCCTTGGCTGGTGCGATCCTCGGAGCGTGACGCGACCTCCCGCGTCACGGGTGTGACGGGGAGGTCGCTGTCTGGGCTGCCGCTCGCGCGGCCCGCGCTCCTGGTCAGTCGCGGTACTGCGTGAACGCTGCGGTCGCCGGGTCGGCGCCGAGGCGGTTGCCGGCCTCGAGCGCGTCGATCGCGGCGACGTCGGCGGCCGAGAGCTCGAAGCCGAGGAGGTCGATGTTGGAGCGGATGCGCTCGGCCGTCACGGACTTGGGGATGATGATGCGGCCGGCCTGCAGGTGCCAGCGGAGCACGACCTGCGCGGGGGAGACGCCGAGACGCTGAGCGGCGTCGACGACGGCGGGAGCCTCGAGGTCGGTGCCGCGCCCGAGCGGTGAGTAGGCCTGCACGGCGATGCCGTGGGCGCGGGTGGCGGCCTGGAGGTCGGCCTGCTGGAACGTGGGGTGCACCTCGATCTGGTTGACCGAGGGGACGACCTGCGTCTCGGCAACGAGGCGGTCGAGGTGCTCGGGCAGGAAGTTGGACACGCCGATCGAGCGGACGAGGCCGTCGGCCTGGAGCTTCTCGAAGGCTCGCCACGTCTCGACGTAGAGGTCGAGCGAGGGGACGGGCCAGTGGACGAGGAACAGGTCGACGTACTCGAGGTCGAGCGCTGCGCGGCTCGCCTCGAACGCGGCGAGCGTCGTGTCGTAGCCCTGGTCGCCGTTGCGGAGCTTGGTGGTGACGAAGAGCTCGTCGCGGGGGATGTCGGTCGCGCGCAGCGCGGCGCCGACGCCCTCCTCGTTGTAGTAGCCGGCCGCCGTGTCGATGTGGCGGTAGCCGGCGGCGAGCGCATCCTCGACGATGCGCTGCGTGTCGTCCTCGGGGACCTCGAAGACACCGAGGCCGAGCTGGGGGATCTGGACGCCGTCGTTCAGGGTGGTCGCGGGGATCTGAGGAGTGGTCATCTTCCTATGATGCGCCTGCCTCGTTCACTGGTCGAATCGATACGAGGTGTGATCTCGCCGCGTGTCGGTGCCCGTGTCAGTAGTAGTACGGGAACCCCGACCAGTCCGGGTCGCGGCGCTCGAGGAACGCGTCGCGTCCCTCGACGGCCTCGTCGGTCATGTAGGCGAGGCGCGTCGCCTCGCCCGCGAAGACCTGCTGCCCGGCCAGGCCGTCGTCGGCGAGGTTGAAGGCGAACTTGAGCATGCGGATCGCCTGGGGCGACTTGGTCGCGATGATGCGCGCGTACTCGAGCGCGAGGTTCTCGACCTCCGCGTGGTCGGCGACCTCGTTGACCGCGCCCCAGTCGTACGCGTCCTGCGCGGAGTACTCACGGGCGAGGAAGAACACCTCGCGGGCGCGCTTCTGACCGACCTGCCGCGCGAAGAGCGCGGACCCGTAGCCGGCGTCGAACGAGCCGACGTTCGCGTCGGTCTGCTTGAAGCGCGCGTGCTCGCGGCTCGCGATGCTCAGGTCGGCGACGACGTGCAGCGAGTGCCCGCCGCCCGCGGCCCATCCGTTGACGACGGCGATGACGGGCTTGGGCATCGTCCGCATGAGGCGCTGCACCTCGAGGATGTGCAGGCGCCCCGCCTGGGCGGGGTCGATCGCGTCGGCGGTGACGGCGTCGTTGTCCGTGACGTAGCGGTAGCCGTCGCGGCCGCGGATGCGCTGGTCGCCGCCGGAGCAGAAGGCCCAGCCGCCGTCCTTGGGGGAGGGGCCGTTGCCGGTGAGGATCACGGCGGCGACGTCGGAGCTCATGCGCGCGTGGTCGAGGACGCGGTAGAGCTCGTCGACGGAGTGCGGGCGGAAGGCGTTGCGGACCTCGGGCCGGTCGAACGCGACGCGCACGACGGGCAGGTCGCGCTCGTCCGTGACCGCGCCGTCGTCGCCGAAGGTCCGCTCGACGCCGCGGTGGTACGTGATGTCGGTGAGGCCCTCGAAGCCGACGATCGTGCGCCAGCGGGTGGGGTCGAACGTCTCGGAGACCTGGGCGGGGAGGGGCGTGACCATGCGGCCAGGCTATCGGTCGGAGCGCCGGCGGCGGGACGCGTCGGGACGCACGGCCAAAGTGGTACGCTCGTACCACTAACTAGGCGGGAAGGCCCGCTACCCGATCCCGAGGACCATCACCATGGCATGGGTCATCCTGATCATCTCCGGCATGCTCGAGGCCGGCTGGGCGCTGAGCCTCAAGGCCTCCGAGGGGTTCTCCCGCCTCTGGCCGAGCGTCACCTTCGTCGTCCTGCTCGCGCTGAGCATGGGCGGCCTCGCGATCGCCCTGCGCACCCTCCCCGTCGGCGTCGCGTACGCCGTCTGGACCGGTGTGGGCGCCTCGCTCACCGCGATCGTCGCGGTCGCCCTGTTCGACGAGCCGATGAGCGTCCTCAAGATCGTCTCCCTCGTGCTCATCGTGGCCGGTATCGTCGGGCTGAACCTCTCCGAGTCGTAGCCCCGACGACGCAGCCACGACGCCCGCCCGAGCCCTGAGGACGCCCCGTGCCGACAAAGACGCCGACCGACACCTCGGACGCCCCGCGCCGCCGCGCCCGGGGCGAGGCACGCCACGAGGCGCTCGTCGCTGCGGCGGCGGCGATCATCCGCGAGGAAGGTCCTGCCGCGCTCACGCACCGGAGCCTCGCCGCGCGCGCCGGCCTGCCGCTCGCGTCGACGACGTACTACTTCTCGTCCCTCGAGGAGATCCTCGAGGTCGGCGGCTCCGTCCTCGCCGAGTCCTGGGCGACGAACATCCGCCAGGTCCTCGACGACGCCGACGCGGTCGCCGCCGCGACCACGGGCCTGCGTCGCGCCGAGCTCATCACGCGCGCGCTCCTGCCCGAGGGGGACGACGCCGTCGTCCGCCACCACTACGAGCACCTCGTCAGCGCAGGCCGCACGCCCGCGCTCGCGCGCAGCTACGCGTCCGGCCGGCACCGCTTCGACGCCGCGATCGCCGACATGCTCCGCACCCTCGGCGTCGACCAGCCGCCCGCGCTCGTCCTCGCGGCCGTCGACGGCGGCGCCGTCGCCGCCCTGTCCGAGGGCCGCCCGGTGCGCCCGTACGTCGCGGCGCTCCTGGTCCGCCTCCTCGCGCGCTAGCCGCAGCCGCCCCTGACGACGGGATGCGGCCGGTGCCGAGCTCGTCGTCGAGGTAGGGGCGTCCCCGCGAGGTAGGCCCGCCCTTGCGAGGTAGGGGCGTGGAGGGCCCTACCTCGCGCGCAGCCCCCTACCTGGCGTGCGACGCCCTACCTCGGCGACCGGGAGCGCGATCAGGGCACGGGCCTCCGCCCCGACGAGGAGGCGGGGCGACGCCTCGCGCGGGCCTCTACGCTGGGCAGGTGCACGTCTACTCGATCCCCCTGCGCACGCGCTTCCGCCGCATCGACGCGCGCGACGGCGTCCTCATCCACGGTCCTGCCGGGTGGGCGGAGGTGTCCCCGTTCTGGGACTACGACGACGTCGAGTCGGCGGCGTGGCTGCGCGCGGCCCGCGAGGCCGCGACAGTGCTCAACCCGCCGCACGTCCGCGACCGCATCCCGGTCAACGTCACCGTCCCCGCGGTCGACGGCGAGCAGGCCCGGGCGATCGTCCTCGCGTCCGGCGGCTGCACGACGGCGAAGGTCAAGGTCGCCGAGCCCGGCCAGAGCGTCGACGACGAGATCGAGCGCCTCGAGGCCGTGCGTGACGCGCTCGGTCCGGGCGGGCGCATCCGCATCGACGCGAACGGCGGCTGGGACGTCGACACCGCGGTCGCGCGCCTCGGCGTGCTCGACCGCGCGGCGGGCGGCCTCGAGTACGTCGAGCAGCCGTCCCCGACCGTCGCGGACCTCGCGGCGGTGCGCCGCCGCACCTCGGTCCCGGTCGCTGCCGACGAGTCGATCCGGCGCGCCGAGGACCCCTACGAGGTGAAGCGCCAGGACGCGGCAGACGTCGTCGTGCTCAAGGTGCAGCCGCTCGGCGGCGTGCGGGCGTGCCTCGACCTCGCTGCCGACATCGGTCTGCCGGTCGTCGTGTCCTCCGCGCTCGAGTCGTCGGTCGGCCTCGCGCAAGGGATCGCGCTCGCGGCCGCCCTCCCGGAGCTGCCGTACGCGTGCGGCCTCGCGACGGCGCACCTCCTCACGGACGACACGGTCGTGCGACCGCTCCTGCCGGTCGACGGGAGCATCGCGGTGCGGCGCCCGGTCGTGAGCCCCGCGGCGCTCGAGCGCACGCAGGCGCCCGACGACGTCGCACAGCGCTGGCGGGCACGGCTCGACCGGCTCGCCGGCGTCCTCGACGTCCCCGCCGACGAGCGGGCGGCCTGGTGAGCGGGGCCGCGAGCGGGGCCTCCGCCGTGCCCCCGGCGCTCGTGTCGGCCCGCGCGCTCGTCGCTGCTCTCGTGCGCCTCGGGGTGCGTGACGTCGTCCTCGCCCCTGGCTCGCGCTCGGCGCCGCTCGCGTACGCGGTCGCGGACGCGAGCGCACGCGGCGAGCTGACGCTGCACGTGCGGATCGACGAGCGTGACGCTGCTTTCCTCGCGCTCGGGATCGCGCGGGGACGGGCCCTCGACGCGCCTGTGGACCCGCGCGAGCCGCGCGTCGCGCCCGCGCCCGTCGCGGTCGTGACGACGTCCGGCACCGCGGTCGCGAACCTCCACCCTGCGGTCCTCGAGGCGGACCATGCGGGTGTCCCCCTCCTCCTCGTGACGGCCGACAGGCCGCACGAGCTGCGCGGCACGGGCGCGAACCAGACGACGGACCAGCGGGCGATCCTCGAGGGCGCGGCGCGCCTGACGGTCGACGTGCCCGCGCCGGACGGCCGGCCGGGGGAGGAGCGCGACGTCGTGCACGCGGCGGCGCGCGCTGTCGATGCGGCCCGCGGCGGCCGGTCCGGCCGCCCGGGGCCCGCGCACCTCAACGTCGCCTACCGCGACCCGCTCGCGCCGGCAGCGGACCTGGGCGAGCTGCCCGAGCCGGCCGACGTGGACACGCTCGCCGCCTCGCCGGCGCTCGCGCACCCGGCGCCGACCGTCCCGGACGTGCGACCTGCGACGCGGTGCGACGTCGACCCGGCGCTCGACGTCGCGCTGCCCGCGGGGCGCACGGTCGTCGTCGCGGGAGACGGCGCGGGGCGGGTCGCGCGTGCTCTCGCGGAGGCGCGTGGCTGGCCGCTGCTCGCCGAGCCCGTCTCGGGCGCGGCCGGCGGGCCTGCCCTCGTGCACGTGCCGACGCAGGTGCTCGCGCACGGCGGCCTCGTCGACGAGGTGGAGCACGTCGTCGTGATCGGTCGTGCGACCCTCGCCCGTCCGGTGCAGCGGTTGCTCGCGCGCGACGGTGTCGAGGTGGTCGTCGTGGCGACCGACGGCGGCCCGTGGCCCGACGCGGCGCGCAACGCGTCGGTCGTGCTGCCCGCGGTCCCCGCGGCCTGGCTCGAGCCAGGGCGACGGGACGACGCGTGGCTGGACCTCTGGACGCGCGCTGGTCGTGCTGCCGCGACCGCGGTCGACGCCGTCGCGTCGCTCGACAGGCCGGACGCCGCCGCGCGCGTGTCGGCCCCGCAGGCCGTGCGTCTCCTCGCGGACGTGCTCACGCCCGACGACGTCCTCGTCGTGGGCTCGTCGAACCCTGTGCGGGACCTCGATCTCGTGCACCGGTGGGCCGAGCCCCCGGCGGTCGTCGCGAACCGGGGCCTCGCGGGGATCGACGGTCTCGTCGCGACCGCCACGGGCGTCGCGCTCGCACGCGCGTCCGTAGGCCAGCGCCGTCCCGTGCGTGCGGTCCTCGGTGACGTGACGTTCCTGCACGACGTCGGAGGGCTCCTCGGGGCGCCCGGTGAGCCTCGCCCGGAGCTTCAGGTCGTCGTCGTCAACGATGGCGGCGGCTCGATCTTCGCGGGGCTCGAGCACGGTGAGCTCGCGCGGGTGTCGGCGCGTCGGGCCGAGGTGTTCGAGCGCGTGTTCTCGACCCCGCACTCGGTCGACCTGGGCGCGCTGTGCGCCGCCTACGGTGTGCGTCACGTGCGTGCGACGACGCCGGGGGAGGTGCGTGCGGCGCTCGCTGCGCCCCCGGAGGGTACGAGCGTGCTCGAGGTCGTCGTCGACCGGGCCGGGCGACGGGACGCAGCGGCGGCGGCCGCTGCGGCGGTGAGGGCTGCGCTCGCAACCCGCTGATAGTCACAGCAGACTTTCAGGGAGGTTCGAGGAACGCTCCAGGCACCTCTGTTGAGATGGGTCTACCCGAGGAGGTCACCATGAACGACAACATCACCGAGCCCGTCCCCGCAGCGCCCCAGCCCGGCCCTCAGCAGCGCCGCACCCCTGGTGAGCACCCTGACGCGTCGGCCCCCGCCACGGCACCGCTCCCTGCGGCGTCGCAGCCCGCCGGCCCTGGCCCTGTGCCCGCGCCGCCGTCAGCCAACGCGGCGTTCGCGTCCCCGAGCGGCGCGGCAGCAGGCCAGCCGGCGCCGGCCCCCGCGCCCGGCCCGTACACGACGTCCGCGCCCTACGCGCAGTCCGCCCCGCACGCGCCGTCGGCCCACGCTCCCGGCACGGGCCACGGCTACCCCCAGGTCCAGCAGCCCTACGGCGGCGGGCGCCCAGGCGCCGGCGCGCCCGGCGGCCCGACCACGCCCGGCGGCCCGACGGCGCCCGGCTCCGCGTTCGCCCCGCAGCAGCCGGCCCGCAAGAAGCGTCTGTGGCCCGCGGTCGTGTCGACCGCCGCCGTGACCGCGCTCCTCGTCGGAGGTGGCACCGCCGCCCTGACGACGTCGCTCCTCGACGACAACGCGACCGGGACGAGCCAGGGCTCGGGGGTCGGACGGCTCGGCCAGACGAGCCCCGTCTCCGTCGACTCGGTCACGCCTGCCGCATGGGAGTCGGTCGCTGCCGCGGTCGCGCCCACGGTCGTGGCGATCGACGTCACCACGGCGTCGGGCGAGGGGCAGGGCTCGGGAGTCATCTACGACACGAGCGGGCACATCCTCACGAACAACCACGTCGTCGCCGGTGCACGCGACGACAAGGTCACCGTCACGCTCTCGGACGGCAGGCTCTACGACGCCACTATCGTCGGCCTCGACTCGTCGACGGACCTCGCGGTCGTCAAGATCGTCGACCCGCCGAGCGACCTGGCCGCCGCGACGTTCGCCGACTCTGAAGGGGTCGTCGTGGGCAACGCCGTCATGGCCGTCGGCAACCCGCTCGGCCTTGCGAACACCGTGACGACGGGCATCGTGTCCGCTGTCGCGCGGCCCGTGACGACCGCAGGCGAAGGGAACACCGAGTCACCCGTCGTGACGAACGCGCTCCAGATCGACGCCGCCGTCAACCCCGGCAACTCGGGCGGTCCGCTGTTCGACGCGCAGGGCCGCGTCATCGGCATCACGTCGTCGATCGCGACGCTCTCGTCGGGCGCGTCGCAGTCGGGGTCGATCGGCCTCGGCTTCGCGATCCCCTCGAACCTGGCGAAGTCCGTCGGTGACCAGCTCATCGCGAACGGTGTCGCGGAGCACGCCTTCCTGGGCGTGACCCTCTCCGACGCGACGGCGACGGCCGACGGCGTGACGCGCCGTGGCGCGCTCGTCGTCGAGGTCACGGACGGCTCCGCGGCGGCGAAGGCGGGCATCCAGAAGGACGACGTCGTCGTCGCGATCGACGGCGAGGCTGTCACGGGCTACGAGTTCCTCACCGCTGCGGTGCGCGAGCGTGTCGAGGGCGACGAGGCGACGCTGACGATCGTGCGCGGCGGCACGTCGATGGACGTGACGGTGACGCTCGCGGCCCGTCCGGCAGAGCAGACGTCGAACGATCAGCAGCCGAGCACGCCCGGTCGAGAGGGCCAGCAGACGCCGCCCGAGGGGATGACCCCCGAGCAGCTCTGGGAATACTTCTACGGCAACGAGCGTTAGGCCGCATTACGAGAAGATCTCCTCGTTCGTGTCGTTCCCTGTCGACGCGAACGAGGTAGGCCGAGCAGCGGTTACCCCTGGCCGCGCGCTCGCCTGGGAGGCGCTTCGGCGCCTCGACGAAGGGCCGGCACACCTCCGGGTGTTCCCGGCCCTTCGTGCTGTCCGGGGCCAGGTGGTGCTGCGGGGCGTGGGACGCGTCAGCCGCCGAGCGCGTAACGCATCGGCTCGAGCTTGGCCTCGGTCTCCGCGAGCTCGTCCGCGGGGACGGACGCAGCGACGATCCCGCACCCGGCGAACAGGCGCAGGTCGTGCGACCCGGCGTCGTCCTGCGCGGGCGCGATCTCTGCGGAGCGCAGCGCGATGCCCCACTCGCCGTCGCCGTCGGCACCGACCCAGCCGACCGGACCCGCATAGCGGGCGCGGTCGAGCTGCTCGATGTGACGGATGAGCTCGCGCGCGTCGTCGGTCGGGGTGCCGCACACGGCGGCGGTCGGGTGCAGGGCGCCCGCGAGCGTCAGGGACGAGACGCCGTCGGCGAGGACGCCCGTGACGTCGGTCGCGAGGTGGAGAACGTTGGGCAGGTGCAGGACGAACGGGGTCTCGGGCACGTTCGTCGACGCGCAGAACGGCTCGAGGGAGCGTGCGACCGACGTGACCGCGTACTCGTGCTCCTCGAGGTCCTTCGACGAGTGGGAGAGCTGGGCGGCGCGGGCGAGGTCGTCGGCGTCGTGCCCCGTGCGCCGCACGGTGCCTGCGAGGACGCGGGAGATGACGAGGCCGCGCTCGGAGCGGACGAGCAGCTCGGGCGTCGCGCCGACGAGGCCGTCGACGGAGAAGGTCCAGCACGTCGAGTACTCGTCCGCGAGGCGTCCGAGCAGCCAGCGCGGGTCGACGGGAGCGGTGGCGCGGGCGTGGACGTCGCGCGCGAGGACGACCTTGTCGACGGTCCCGGCGTGGATCTCCTTGACCGCCCGGGCGACGACGTCGCACCACGCCTCGCGCGTGAGCGAGCCGTCGGAGAGCGTGACGGCGCCAGGCCCGGTGACCGGTTCCGCGGCGCCCGCGAGCAGGTCGGCGAGGCGCGGTGGCGCTGCGGGGACCTCGTCGTCGGGAGTGATCGTGGTGACCCAGGCGGCGTCGCCGCGGCGACCGACGACGACGGCAGGGACGACGAGCGCGCCGCCCGCCGGGGAGGCGGGGTCGAACGCGAACGAGCCGAACGCGACGGGGCCCGTCCCGGGCGTGCGGACGGCGTCGTCGATCTCCGTGCGGTCCAGCAGCTCCGCCCATGCGGCGTGCGCGTCGTCGAGCTGTGCGGCGCCGTCGACCTCGATGCGGGCGGCCTCGCCCCAGCCGACGAGCCCGTCGCCGCGCCGGACCCAGCTCAGGGGTGCGTGCCGCGGCAGGAGGTCGAGGAGCGTGGCGGGGTCGGAGGTGGCGTCCGGCAGGGCGAGCGGGGTGGTCCGCGCGACGAGACGCTGTGGTGCCTGGATCATGGTCCGTCCAGCCTATGCGGCGCGAGGCCGCCGCAGTGCCGGGCGCGACGTGGTCGCTGTCACGAACGCCTAGGGTGGGAGCATGTCGCGCGCAAGCCTGGAGAAGAAGCCCCACGAGGTCGCCTCGATGTTCGACGGGATCGCCCGTCGTTACGACCTGACGAACGACATCCTGTCGCTCGGGCAGGACCGCGCCTGGCGGCGTGCCACGACCGAGGCCGTGGGGGCATTCCCGGGCGAGCGCGTCCTGGACCTCGCGGCGGGGACCGGCACGTCGAGCGAGCCGTTCGCCGACGAGGGGGTGCGCGTCGTCCCGTGCGACTTCTCGTTCGGGATGCTGCAGGTCGGCAAGAAGCGTCGGCCGGACCTCTCGTTCACGGCTGGCGACGCCACGAGGCTGCCGTTCGCAGACGAGAGCTTTGACGCGGTGACGATCTCTTTCGGGCTGCGCAACGTCGTCGACACGGTCGGTGCGCTGCGCGAGATGCTCCGGGTCGTGCGCCCGGGCGGCCGGATCGTGGTGTGCGAGTTCTCGTCGCCGACGTGGAAGCCGTTCCGGACGGTCTACGAGGAGTATCTGATGCGGGCGCTGCCGAAGATCGCGGCGGCCGTGACGAAGGACGGCGGCTCGTACGAGTACCTCGCGGAGTCGATCCGTGAGTGGCCCGACCAGCGCGGCCTGGCGGAGCTCATGCAGGAGGCCGGCTGGCGCTCCGTGTCCTACCGGAATCTCACGGGGGGGATCGCCGCGCTGCACCGTGCGTTCCGACCGTGAGCGGGGCAGGCTGGGGCAGGAGGGTTATACCCGGTACTGGCCGTGTGTCGCGGGCCCTTGGTCCCAGCGTTTGCTGACGCGCTGAGGTTTACCTTGGCAGACATGGCCTTGGGGCCGGGATACAGTGAAGCAGGCGCCTTGTGAGAGCATTCACAAGGTTCTAGGTCCCACGAAGACGAGGGTGCGCAGGCATGGTGAACAGGCGTGACGACGACGCGGACGTGATCGTCGTCGGTGCGGGTCCCGCTGGGGCCACCGCCGCCCACTACTGCGCCCAGGCCGGGCTCTCCGTCATCGTCCTCGAGAAGGCACGCTTCCCCCGCGACAAGATCTGCGGCGACGGCCTGACGCCGCGTGCCGTCTCCGAGCTCGTCACGATGGGCGTGCCCATCCGTGAGCAGGACGGATGGATCCGCAACCGGGGCCTGCGCGTCATCGGCGGCGGCCACCGCCTCGAGCTCCCGTGGCCCGAGCTCGCGTCCTACCCGTCCTACGGCATGGCACGTGCCCGCATGTCCTTCGACCAGCTCCTCGCCGAGCACGCCCGCAGCACGGGCGCCAAGATCCTCGAGGGCATGAACGTCACCGGTCCTGTGCTCGACGAGCGCACGGGCCGTGTCGTCGGCGTCACCGCCCGCCCGGTCGACGAGCAGGGGCGCCGCGCAGGCGAGGAGCAGACGTTCCGCGCGCCCGTCGTCGTCGCTGCCGACGGCGTCTCCGCCCGCCTCGCGACGGCGCTCGGCATCGAGAAGCGTAACGACCGCCCCATGGGCGTCGCCGTCCGCACATACTTCGAGTCTCCGCGCCACGACGACGCCTGGATGGAGTCGCACCTCGAGCTGTGGGAGGGCAAGCCGAACGAGTCCGCGCTGCTGCCCGGCTACGGCTGGATCTTCGCGCTCGGCGACGGCACGGTGAACGTCGGTCTCGGCTCGGTGTCCTCGAGCGCCGCAGCGACCAAGATCGACTACAAGCAGCTCTTCGCCACGTGGATGCGCAACGTCCCCGAGGAGTGGGGCTTCACCGAGGAGAACCAGCGCGGCAAGGTCCGCGGCGCTGCCCTCCCGATGGCCTTCAACCGCAAGCCGATCTACGACCGTGGCCTCATGCTCGTCGGCGACGCCGGCGGCATGGTGTCCCCGTTCAACGGCGAGGGCATCGCGTACGCGATGCAGGCAGCGCGCGTCGCCGCCGACACGATCGCCCAGTCCCGCGCCCGCACGACGGCGTCGTCGCGCGAGGCCGCCCTGCGCCGGTATCCCGAGATCATGCGTCAGGACCTCGGCGGCTACTACACGCTCGGCAAGTAC
The DNA here is from genome assembly GCF_058313055.1 of Flavimobilis sp. BM9. Lineage (NCBI taxonomy): Bacteria > Bacillati > Actinomycetota > Actinomycetes > Micrococcales > Jonesiaceae > Flavimobilis > Flavimobilis sp. BM9. The sequence continues at coordinate 127,097 of NZ_JBZEMO010000001.1, forward strand.
TTCGTGAAGCTCATCGAGCACCCGCAGGTCATGCGCCTGTGCACCCGGTACGGGCTGCCGCGGCCGCTGCTCATGAAGTTCACGGTCAAGCTCCTCTCCGACTGCTACGAGCCGCGCGGAGGAGACCTCGTCGACCGGGTCATCTCCGGCCTCACGAAGATCGTCCCGGCAGCATGACCGCCACCCCGACAACGACGTCCGCTCCCTACGGAGGCACGCGATGACCAACCCGTACGTTCCCCTGCTCTTCCTCATGGGGATCGCTCTCGTGCTGACCATCGGCGGTGTCGCCGCGTCGGCGCTCATCGGCCCCAAGCGCTACAACCGCGCGAAGCTCGACGCGTACGAGTGCGGCATCGAGCCGACCCCGCACGCGGTCGGCGGCGGCCGGTTCCCGATCAAGTACTACCTGGTCGCGATGACGTTCATCATCTTCGACATCGAGGTCGTCTTCCTCTACCCGTGGGCCGTCGACTTCTCGACGCTCGCGGTGTTCGGGCTCGTGGCGATCCTCTCGTTCCTCGTGATGATCACCGTGCCGTTCGTCTACGAGTGGCGTCGGGGCGGGTTCGAGTGGGACTGACGGACGTGGCAGGACGACGCAGGACAGGCCGCCTGGACGGCGCACGTGGACGTGTGAGGAGAGAACGATGAGCAAGGAGACAGCGCCCTCAGGGTTCCTGCTGACGACCGTCGAGGAGTTCGCCGGCTGGTCGCGCAAGGCGTCGCTGTGGCCGGTGACGTTCGGCCTCGCCTGCTGCGCGATCGAGATGATGGCTGCCGGCACCTCGCGCTTCGACCTGTCGCGGTTCGGCATGGAGGTGTTCCGCGCCTCGCCGCGCCAGGCCGACCTCATGATCGTCGCCGGCCGCGTCTCCCAGAAGATGGCCCCGGTCGTGCGTCAGGTCTACGACCAGATGCCCGAGCCCAAGTGGGTCCTGTCGATGGGCGTGTGCGCGTCGTCGGGCGGCATGTTCAACAACTACGCGATCGTCCAGGGCGTCGACCACGTCGTCCCGGTCGACATCTACCTCCCCGGCTGCCCCCCGCGGCCGGAGATGCTGATCAACGCGATCCTCGAGCTGCACAAGCAGATCCAGGGCGAGCCGCTGCTGAAGCACCGCCGCGACATCGTCAAGGCCGTCGAGGCGGCCGCGCTCGAGGCGACCCCCACGCACCAGATGAAGGGCCTGCTGCGATGAGCGACGAGACGCGCTCCGACAAGGGCATGAGCGACGACGTGACGCGCTCCGACCTGACGCCCGGGGACGTGACCCCGGGCGGCGACGTGAAGGTCCCGCTCCAGCCGGGCACCCTGCGCGGCGCCGACGTGGTCGAGGAGCGTCGCGGCCTGTTCGGGATCCACGGCTCCGGCGACACGTCGGGCTTCGGCGGCCTCGTCCGCCCGGTCGCGATGCCGGGGTCGAGCGCCCGCCCCTACGGCGGCTGGTTCGACGAGGTCGTCGACGTGCTCGTCGAGGTCCTCGAGGAGAAGGAGCCGGGTCTCGCGGCGAAGGCGCTCGCCGCCGTCGTCGTCGACCGCGACGAGCTCACGCTCGAGATCAACCGCGAACAGCTCGTGACTGTGTTCCAGGCGCTCCGTGACGACCAGGACCTGCGCTTCGAGCTCAGCCTCGGCGTCTCGGGCGTGCACTACCCGGAGGCGACGGGCCGCGAGCTGCGCGCCGTGTACCACCTGACGTCGGTGACGCACTCGCGCTCCTTGCGCGTCGAGGTCGCGGCGCCCGACGCCGACCCGCACATCCCCTCGACCGTCTCGGTCTACCCGACGAACGACTGGCACGAGCGCGAGACCTGGGACTTCTTCGGGATCATCTTCGACGGCCACCCGTCGCTCGCCCGCATCGAGATGCCCGACGACTGGCCCGGTCACCCGCAGCGCAAGGACTACCCGCTCGGTGGCATCGAGGTCGAGTACAAGGGCGCCACCATCCCGTCGCCGGACACGAGGAGGTCCTACTCATGAGCACCGCACCCTCTGCGGCACCGCACGCGACCCGCGACGCAGGTGCGCCCGGGACCGACGGCGACATCCCCACCTTCGAGGCGTACGGCGACGGCGACTGGTCCGACATCGCCGAGGAGGCGCTCCGGCTCGGCGAGGAGCGCATCGTCGTCAACATGGGGCCCCAGCACCCGTCGACGCACGGCGTGCTGCGCCTCATGCTCGAGATCGACGGTGAGACGGTCACCGAGGCCCGCGCGGGGATCGGCTACCTGCACACGGGCATCGAGAAGAACATGGAGTTCCGCACCTGGACCCAGGGCGTGACCTACTGCACGCGTATGGACTACCTCGCGCCGTTCTTCCAGGAGGTCGCGTTCTGCCTCGGCGTCGAGAAGCTCCTCGGCATCACCGACGACATCCCCGAGCGTGCGAGCGTCATCCGCGTGCTCCTCATGGAGCTCAACCGCATCTCGTCCCACCTCATCTGCCTCGGCACCGGCGGCAACGAGATGGGTGCGACGACGATCATGACGACCGCCTTCACGGCGCGCGAGGAGATCCTGCGGATCTTCGAGGCGATCACGGGCCTGCGCATGAACCACGGGTTCGTGCGTCCCGGTGGTGTCCCGCTCGACCTCCCTCCGGGCGTCATCCCCGAGATCCGCGCGGCGAACAAGACGGTCGCGAAGTACCTCGGCCAGCTGAGCGACCTGATGATGGCGAACCCCATCTTCAAGGGCCGCCTCGTCGGCGTCGGGCACCTCAACCTCGCGGCGTGCATGGGACTCGGCATGACCGGCCCCGTGCTCCGCTCGACCGGCCTGCCGTACGACGTGCGCAAGGCGAAGCCGTACTGCGGCTACGAGACGTACGACTTCGACGTGCCGACGAGCACCGGCGCCGACGCGTACGACCGCGTCGCGCTGCGCTTCCAGGAGTGCTACGAGTCGCTCAAGATCGTCGAGCAGGCGCTCGTGCGCCTCGAGAACCTCGGGCCCGGCCCGGTCATGGTCGCCGACAAGAAGATCGCCTGGCCAGGCCAGCTCGCGGTCCTCGGGGACGGTCAGGGCAACTCGCTCGACCACATCAAGGAGATCATGGGCACCTCGATGGAGTCCCTGATCCACCACTTCAAGATCGTCACGGAGGGCTTCCGGGTCCCGGCGGGCCAGGTGTGGCAGTCCGTCGAGGCGCCGCGCGGCGAGCTCGGCGTCCACCTCGTGTCCGACGGCGGGACGCGCCCGTACCGCGCGCACTTCCGTGACCCGTCCTTCAACAACCTGCAGGCCGTCTCGATGATGTGCGAGGGCGGCCAGCTCGCCGACGTCGTCGTCGCCGTCGCCTCGATCGACCCGGTGCTCGGAGGAGTGGACCGATGACCCAGACCGGATACGCACCAGACGTGCGCACGCGCCTCGACGAGGACGCGGCGCAGATCGTCGCCCGCTACCCGCAGGCGCGCTCGGCGCTCCTGCCGCTGCTGCACCTCGTGCAGTCCCAGGACGGTTACGTGTCGCGGCACGGCATCGAGTTCTGCGCCGAGACGCTCGGCCTGACGACGGCGTCCGTGTCGGCGGTCGCGACGTTCTACACGCAGTACAAGCGCCGGCCGAACGGTGAGTTCACGGTCGGGGTCTGCACCAACACCCTGTGCGCGATCATGGGCGGCGACGAGATCTTCGAGCGCCTGAGCGAGCGCCTCGGCGTCGGGCACGACGAGACGACGACGGACGGCAAGATCACGCTCGAGCGCGTCGAGTGCAACGCGGCGTGCGACTACGCGCCCGTGATGATGATCAACTGGGAGTTCTTCGACAACCAGACGCCCGAGTCGGCTGCCGCGGTCGTCGACGCGATCCTCGCCGGTGAGGACGTCCGGCCGTCGCGCGGCCCCGACGTCGTCCAGCCGTTCAAGGACGTGTCCCGCACCCTCGCGGGCTTCCTCGACGAGCACGCCGACGAGGGCCCGGCCGCAGGGCCCGCGAGCCTCGCCGGCCTCGAGGTCGCGCGCGAGCAGGGCTGGTCCGCGCCGTCCTTCGACGCGGCCGAGCGCGCCGCCGCCGAGGACGCCACGACGACGCCGGACGCCGCAGCCGCGGAGTCCGCGCCGCAGACCGGGGGCGAGCAGTCGTCCGCCGAGCGCAAGCCCACCACGGAGGCGGACGTCACCCCTGGTGGTCCCGAGTCCGAGCCCGAGGAGAAGCGATGACCACGCTCACCCCCGTCCTCACGGCGAGCTGGGGCGACGAGAAGCCCTGGCAGATCGACTCGTACACCCGCTCCGGCGGGTACGAGGCGCTCCGCAAGGCGCTGGCCACGGACCCCGCCGAGCTCGTGCAGCTCGTCAAGGACTCCGGCCTGCGCGGCCGAGGCGGCGCAGGGTTCCCGACCGGCATGAAGTGGGGCTTCCTGCCCGCTCCTGACGGAGGCCCCCGCTACCTCGTCGTCAACGCCGACGAGTCCGAGCCGGGCACCTGCAAGGACATCCCGCTGATGCTCGCGAACCCGCACGTCCTCGTCGAAGGTGTCGCGATCACGAGCTACGCGATCGGCTGCCACCACGCGTTCATCTACGTGCGCGGCGAGGTCGTGCACGTCTACCGCCGTCTCCTCAAGGCGGTCGCGGACGCGTACGCCGCGGGCCACCTCGGCAAGAACATCCACGGCACCGGCTACGACCTCGACGTCACCGTGCACGCGGGCGCGGGCGCCTACATCTGCGGCGAGGAGACCGCGCTCCTCGACTCGCTCGAGGGTCGCCGCGGCCAACCGCGCCTCAAGCCGCCGTTCCCCGCCGTGGCGGGCCTGTACGCCCGCCCGACGGTCGTTAACAACGTCGAGTCCGTGGCGTCCGTCCCCGCGATCGTCCAGGGCGGCTCCGACTGGTTCCGGGCGATGGGCACGGAGCGTTCGACCGGCCACGGCATCTTCTCGCTCTCGGGCCACGTCGAGCGGCCCGGCCAGTACGAGGCACCGCTCGGCATCACGCTGCGCGAGCTCCTCGAGATGGCGGGCGGCATCCGCAAGGGCCACGAGCTGAAGTTCTGGACCCCGGGCGGCTCGTCCACACCGATCTTCACAGCCGAGCACCTCGACGTCCCGCTCGACTACGAGTCGGTCGGTGCGGCCGGCTCGATGCTCGGCACGCGCGCCCTGCAGATCTTCGACGAGACGACGTCGGTCGTGCGGGCCGTGTCCCGCTGGACCGACTTCTACGCGCACGAGTCCTGCGGCAAGTGCACGCCGTGCCGCGAGGGCACGTACTGGCTCAAGCAGATCCTGCAGCGGCTCGTCGACGGCAAGGGCCAGCAGGGCGACATCGAGACGCTGCTCGACCTGTGCGACAACATCCTCGGCCGCGCGTTCTGCGCGCTCGGTGACGGCGCGACGTCGTGCGTCACCTCCGCGATCCAGTACTTCCGTGAGGAGTTCGAGGCAGGCATGACGTCGCCCGCGAGCGAGCTGTTCCCGCCGCAGCGCTCCGCGCTGTTCGACTACACCCCGCGCCGTTCCGGCGCCGCAGCAGGGGCGGTGCACGCATGACCACCACGACGGACAAGACCGCAGGCGCCGACGCCGTGCCGGTCGACCCGAACCTCGTCACCCTGACGATCGACGGCGTCGAGACGTCCGTGCCGAAGGGCACGCTCATCATCCGCGCGGCGGAGGAGATCGGGATCGCGATCCCGCGCTTCTGCGACCACCCGCTGCTCAAGCCGGTCGGCGCGTGCCGCCAGTGCCTCGTCGACGTGGCGATGCCGGACCGCGAGGGCAACGTCCGCCCGATGCCGAAGCCGCAGCCGTCGTGCGCGATGGAGGTCGCCCCCGGCATGGTCGTCGGGACGCAGCACTCCTCGCCCGTCGCGGACAAGGCGCAGCACGGCGTGATGGAGCTCCTGCTCATCAACCACCCGCTCGACTGCCCGACGTGCGACAAGGGCGGCGAGTGCCCGCTGCAGAACCAGGCGATGAGCAACGGCCGTCCGACGAGCCGCTTCATCGACATCAAGCGCACGTTCCCGAAGCCGATCAAGATCTCGACGCAGATCCTTCTCGACCGGGAGCGCTGCATCCTGTGCCAGCGCTGCACGCGCTTCACCCGCGAGATCGCGGGTGACGCGTTCATCGACCTGCAGAAGCGCGGCGCGCGCCAGCAGATCGGCACGTTCGACGAGGGCATCCTCGGCTTCGAGCCGACCGAGACGGCCGACGGCGGCCCGACGGTCGGCGCGGCCCACGAGGACGAGTCCGGTCGCCCGTTCGCGTCGTACTGGTCGGGCAACACGGTGCAGATCTGCCCGGTCGGCGCGCTCACGAGCGCGGCCTACCGCTTCCGTTCGCGCCCGTTCGACCTGGTCTCGACCGAGTCCGTCGCCGAGCACGACGCGAACGGCTCCGCCATCCGCATCGACCACCGCCGCGGCGCCGTCATGCGTCGCCTCGCGGCGGACGACCCGGTCGTCAACGAGGAGTGGATCAGCGACAAGGACCGTTTCGCGTTCCGCTGGCAGACCGCTCCGGACCGCCTGACCACCCCGCTCGTGCGCGACCGCGCCGCGGACGGCTCGCGCGGCGAGCTGCGCCCCGCGTCGTGGGTCGAGGCGTTCGAGGTAGCGGGCAACGCGCTGGCCGCCGCACGCGACGCCGGCGGCGTCGGCGTGCTGCCCGGTGGCCGTCTGACGATCGAGGACGCGTACGCGTACGGCAAGCTCGCGCGCGTCGCCCTCGGCACGAACGACGTCGACCACCGTGCCCGTCCCGCCTCCGACGAGGAGGAGGGCTTCCTCGCCCACGCCGTCGCCGGCCGTGGCATCGACGTGACGCTCGGCGACCTCGAGAAGGCGCCCGCGGTCCTGCTCGTCGGGCTCGAGCCCGAGGAGGAGGGCGGCATCGTCTTCCTGCGGCTGCGCAAGGGCACGCAGGCGGGTCGCACGACCGTGCACGCTGTCGCGCCGTTCGCGACGCGCGGCATCGAGCGTCTCGACGGCAGCCTCGTCAAGGCTGCGCCGGGCACCGAGGGCGAGATCCTCGCAGCGCTCGCCGACGGCGTCCCGTCCGACGCGGACGCAGCGATCCTGGCCGCGTCGCAAGCCGTGCGCACCGAGGGCGCGATCGTCCTCGTGGGCGAGCGCCTCGCCGGTGTCCCCGGTGCGCTGTCCGCGGCAGTCCGGCTGAGCACGGCGACGGGAGCGCGTCTCGCGTGGGTCCCGCGCCGTATCGGCGAGCGTGCGGGTGTCGAGCTTGGCACCCTGCCGAGCCTCCTGCCGGGCGGCCGCCCGGTGGCCGACGCCGCGGCACGCGTCGACATGGCAGCCCACTGGGGCGTCGCGCAGCTCCCGGAGACGGCGGGCCGTAACGCCGAGCAGATCCTCACGGCGCTCGCCGACGGCACTCTGCGGGGTGCGATCGTCGGTGGCGTCGAGCTCGCTGACCTGCCCGACCCGCAGGCGGCGCGCGACGCGCTCGCCGCAGCAGACGTCGTCGTGTCCCTCGAGGTCCGTCGCAGCGAGGTCACCGAGCTCGCGGACGTCGTCCTGCCGGTGGCTCCGCCGCAGGAGAAGGCGGGCGCCTTCTGGAACTGGGAGGGCCGCGTCCGCGTCTTCCGCCAGGCGCTCGACTCCCACTTCATGCCCGACCACCGCGTGCTCGACTCGCTCGCCCGTGAGATGGGCGTCGACCTCGGGCTCGCGACGGGCGAGCAGGTCCGCAAGGAGATCGACACGCTCGGCCTCTGGGACGGCACCCGCGTCGAGGCCCCGGCCGTCGAGACGGCCGAGCCGCCCGCGGTCGCGCCCGGCACCGCGGTCCTCTCGACGTGGCGCCTGCAGCTCGACTCAGGGCGCGGCCAGGACGGCGAGCCTTACCTCGCCGGCACCGCGCGCCGCGCCGTCGCGCGCCTGTCCGCGGCGACCGCGGAGGCCGCAGGCATCGCCGAGGGCGCGCTCGTGCGCGTCTCGACCGACCGCGGCGCGATCGAGCTGCCGGTCGTGCGCACGGACATGCCGGACCACGTGGTCTGGTTGCCCACCCGGTCCGGCACGAGCGCCGTGCGCGACGCGCTCGGCGCCGACTCAGGCAGCCTCGTCGCGATCGCCGCGGTCCCCGCGGCGACCGGCGTGGACGAACCTCAGCACGACGACGTGGAGGCACGATGAGCGCGCTCCTGCTGCCGACGGCCACCCCCGCTGTCCCGGGGATCGCCGCGGACTTCAGCAACGACAACCCCTGGGTGTACCTCGTCAAGGCGGTGCTGATCATCGTCTTCCTGCTGCTCAGCGTCCTCATGGCGCTGTGGTTCGAGCGGCGCCTCGTGGGCCGCATGCAGGTGCGCCCGGGACCGAACGTGCACGGCCCGTTCGGTCTGTTCCAGGCGCTCGCCGACGCGATGAAGCTCCTCATGAAGGAGGACATCACGGTCCGCGCCGCGGACAAGATCGTTTACCTCATCGCGCCGATGATCTCGGTGTTCTGCTCGCTCATGGTCTACGCGGTCATCCCGTTCGGGCCTGAGGTGCGCATCCCCTTCACGGACTTCTGGACGCCCGCCCAGCTCACCGACTTCCCGGTCGCCGTGCTGTACATCCTCGCGGTCGCCGCGATCGGCGTGTACGGGATCGTCCTCGGTGGCTGGTCGTCCGGCTCGACGTACCCGCTGCTCGGTGGTGTCCGCTCGACGGCGCAGGTGATCTCCTACGAGCTCGCGATGGGTCTCTCGCTCGCGTCGGTGTTCCTGCTCGCCGGCTCGATGTCGACGTCGCAGATCGTCACCAACCAGGAACGCATCTGGTACGCGCTGCCGCTGCTGCCGTCGTTCGTCCTCTACATCATCTCGATGATCGGTGAGACGAACCGACTCCCGTTCGACCTCCCCGAGGCCGAGGGCGAGCTCGTGTCGGGGTACATGACCGAGTACTCGTCGATGAAGTTCGCGTGGTTCTTCCTCGCGGAGTACATCAACATGCTCAACGTGTCTGCGGTCGCCACGACGCTGTTCTTCGGCGGTTGGCAGGCGCCGTGGCCGCTCACCGAGATCAACGACGGCATGTTCAACACCGGCTGGTGGCCCGTCCTGTGGTTCATCATCAAGGTCTGGATCTTCATGTTCGTCTTCGTGTGGGTGCGCGGCACGTTGCTGCGCTTCCGCTACGACCAGTTCATGAAGCTCGGCTGGAAGGTGCTCATCCCGGTCGCGCTCGGCTGGACGACCCTCGTCGCGATCTACCAGGGCTTCTCGCAGTTCTCGACGATCTCGAACCGTACGTTCATCTACTTCTTCCTCGGCATCGCGGTCGTCGCGCTCCTGCTCGGGTTCGTCATCCCCGAGAAGAAGCCCGCGCCTGCAGCAGCCGAGGAGACGGAGCCGTTCGACGCGTTCGCCGCCGGCTACCCGGTCCCGCCGCTACCCGGCCAGAAGCTGCCGCCGTCGCCGCGTGCCGCTCGGCGCGCTGCGGCCGCCACGGCGGCTGCGACGACGGTGATCGAGGCGGCGCCCGCTGCCGATACCAGCACGACGACGGAGGGAGACCCCGGTGAGTGACCTCAGCCCCAAGCCCAAGGGTCCGCTGGGCGAGCTGCTCGCCCCGGTCGCGGGCTTCGGCGTGACGTTCTCGAACCTGTTCCGGCCCACCGTGACCGAGCAGTACCCGTTCGAGAAGGTCCCCACGAAGCCGCGCTTCCACGGCCGCCACCAGCTCAACCGGTATGCCGACGGCCTCGAGAAGTGCATCGGCTGCGAGCTGTGCGCGTGGGCGTGCCCCGCGGACGCGATCTACGTCGAGGGCGCCGACAACGCCGACCTGCCCGACGGCGCGCACGTGTCGCCCGGCGAGCGGTACGGCCGCGTTTACCAGATCAACTATCTGCGCTGCATCTTCTGCGGTCTGTGCATCGAGGCGTGCCCGACGCGTGCGCTCACGATGACGAACGAGTACGAGCTCGCAGGCCCGACCCGCGCCGGGATGATCTTCGAGAAGGAGGACCTGCTCGCCCCGCTGCGCGAGGGCATGCTGAACGGTCCGCACCCGATGGTCGAGGGCACCGAGGACACGAACTACTACCGGGGCGAGGTCACGGCGCCCACCGCGGCGCAGGTCGCGTGGGTCCGCGAGCACCGTCCCGACGAGCCGACGCTCGAGACCGCGAAGCCGGCCGACGTCGCCACGGACGGAGGGGCACGATGACCACGTCGACCGGGGAGGCAGTGCTCTTCTGGGTGCTCGGCCCCCTCATGGTGATCGCGGCCCTCGGCCTCGTGTTCGCCCGCAAGGCGGTGTACGCGGCCCTGTCGATGATCTTCGTGATGATCGGGCTCGCGGTGCTCTACCTCGCGAACGAGGCGGAGTTCCTGGGCATCGTGCAGATCGTCGTCTACACGGGCGCGGTCATGATGCTCTTCGTCTTCGTGCTCATGCTCGTCGGTGTCGACGCGTCGACGTCGGCCGTCGAGACGATCCGCGGCCAGCGCTGGATCGGCGGCCTCCTCGGCATCGGGCTCGGCGCGCTGCTGATCTCCGTGATCTCCCGCGCGACGTTCGCTCCCGCAGCGGGCCTCCAAGGGGCCAACAGCGAGACGAACCCGGTCGGGATCGCCCGCGTCCTCATGAGCGACTTCGTGTTCGCGATCGAGGTCGTCGCGGCGCTGCTCGTCACGGCCGCGCTCGCCGCGCTCGTGCTCACGCACCGCCGTCGCCTGACACGCAAGGTCGGTCAGGCCGAGCGCGCCGACGCGCGCGTCGCGGCGGGCCAGCACCTGGTCAACCTGCCGGCTCCCGGCGTGTACGCACGGCACAACGCGATGGACGTCCCTGCGCTCGACCCGTACGGGAACCCGATCGAGGCGTCGGTCTCGCGCGTCCTGCGCATCCGCGGCCAGGAGCAGGGGCTCTCGAGCCAGGTCACGACGCTCATCGGGTCGGGCGACCTGCCCGCGGCGATCGCGGCGGGTGCCGAGGGCGGGAACGAGAGCGCCAGGCCTGGCGCAGAGCGGGACGGGGACGCCTGATGGAGCTCACCAACTACCTGTACCTCGCGGCGGTGCTCTTCGCGATCGGCGCGATCACCGTGCTCACGCGGCGCAGCGCGATCATCGCGTTCATGGGTGTCGAGCTCATGCTCAACGCCGCCAACCTGACGTTCGTGACGTTCGCGCGCATGCACGGGGACCTCACCGGCCAGGTCGTCGCCTTCTTCGTGATGGTCGTCGCGGCCGCAGAGGTCGTCGTCGGCCTCGCGATCATCGTGGCGATCTTCCGCACCCGAAAGTCGTCCTCGGTCGACGACGTGAACCTGCTGAAGGGCTGAGGCGACGATGCTGACCTTGCTCCCGTTCCCGGCGCAGTCCACCGCGTTCGTCGAGGGTTCCGCCCAGGCGGCCAGCGGCGCGGTGCAGACCAGCGCCTGGTTGCTCGTGGCGATCCCGCTGCTGAGCGCCGGCATCCTGCTCGTGCTCGGCCGTCGCTCCGACCGCTGGGGTCACTGGCTCGGGCTGCTCGCCTCGGTCGCGACGTTCGTGCTGGGGGCCTCGCTCCTCGTGAGCCTCCTCGGGTACCCGGCTGCGGACCGCGTCCGCGACCTCGAGCTCTTCGACTGGATCTCGACGTCCGACCTGTCGCTCGCGGCAGGCCTGCGGATCGACCCGCTGTCGCTCACGTTCGTCCTGCTCGTGACGTTCGTCGGCTCCCTGATCCACCTGTACTCGGTGGCGTACATGGAGCACGACGAGAACCGGCGGCGGTTCTTCGCCTACCTGAACCTGTTCGTCGCGGCGATGCTCCTGCTCGTCCTCGCAGACTCGTACCTCCTGCTGTTCGTCGGCTGGGAGGGCGTGGGCCTCGCGTCGTACCTGCTCATCGGCTTCTGGAACCACGTCCCGAGCTACGCGACGGCCGCCAAGAAGGCGTTCATCATGAACCGCGTGGCGGACGTCGGCATGATCGTCGCGCTCATGCTCATGTTCGCGACGTTCGGTGGCGTCGACTTCGTGACGGTGTTCGACGGCGCGCCGAGCGCGTCCGAGGGACAGCTCACCGCGATCGGGCTGATGCTCCTCCTCGCCGCGTGCGGCAAGTCGGCGCAGTTCCCGCTGCAGGCCTGGCTCGGCGACGCGATGGCCGGCCCGACGCCGGTCTCCGCGCTCATCCACGCCGCAACCATGGTCACGGCCGGCGTCTACCTGATCGTGCGCTCCGCGCCCGTGTTCAACCTCGCGCCGACGGCTCTGCTCGTCGTCGCGATCGTCGGTGCCGTGACGCTCCTGTTCGGGGCGATCGTCGGTTGCGCGAAGGACGACATCAAGAAGACGCTCGCCGCGTCGACCATGTCGCAGATCGGCTACATGATGCTCGCCGCGGGCCTCGGCCCGATCGGCTACGCGTTCGCGATCTTCCACCTGCTGACGCACGGGTTCTTCAAGGCCGGCATGTTCCTCGGTGCCGGCTCGGTCATGCACGGCATGAACGACCAGGTCGACATGCGTCGCTTCGGCGGGCTGTCCGCGTACATGAAGATCACGTGGATCACGTTCGGTCTCGGCTGGCTGGCGATCCTCGGCGTCCCGCCGTTCTCGGGCTTCTGGTCCAAGGACAAGATCATCGAGTCGGCGTTCGTCGGTGACGGCTGGCAGCCGTGGGTCTTCGGCACGGTCGCCCTGCTCGGCGCGGGCATCACGGCGTTCTACATGTCGCGCCTGTTCTTCATGACGTTCCACGGCAAGAAGCGGTGGACGAGCGAGAAGGAGGGCACGGGCCCGGACCAGCACCCGCACGAGTCGCCTGCGCTCATGACCGCGCCGATGATCCTGCTCGCGGTCGGTTCCGTCGCCCTCGGTGGCCTGCTCACGATCGGCAACGCCTTCGTCGGCTGGCTCGAGCCGGTCACCGGGCACGTCGAGCACCACGAGCCGGTGCTCCCGGTCCCCGTGATCATGGTCGCGACGCTCATCCTCGTGCTCGCCGGTGCGTTCCTCGCGTGGCGCCAGTACGCGGCGGCGACCGTCCCGGTCGAGGCTCCGCGCGGATCCCTGCTCACGCGGGCGGCCCGCAAGGACCTCTACCAGGACACGGTCAACGAGTCGCTCGTGATGCGCCCCGGCCAGTACCTGACAAGGTCGCTCGTCTACGGCGACCGCACGCTCGTCGACTCGACCTTCACAGGGCTGGGCCGCGGCTCCTCGGGGCTGGGTCGGGCGCTGCGCGCCCTGCAGAACGGATATGTCCGCTCCTACGCTGCCGAGATGCTCGCCGGGGTCCTCGTGATCGCCGTCGTCGTCCTGGCCGTGCAGGGCTGAGAGGGACGACGAGAGAAATGGACAACCTCGTGACCGAGAACGTCACCGCCTCCTTCCCCTGGCTCACGGCCCTCGTGCTCGTGTCCGTCGTGGGTGCCGTCGTCGTGTGGGCGCTGCCCCGCGGTGCGCGCCAGCACGTGCGGACCACCGCGCTCGGCTTCTCGCTGGTGAACGTGGGTCTCCTCGTCGGCGCGTTCCTCGCGTTCGACACGTCGGCGGCGGGCTCGCACCAGCTCTACGAGCAGCACTCGTGGATCCCGCAGATCGGCACGAGCTACGCGGTCGGCGTCGACGGGGTCGGGCTGCTGCTCGTCGCCCTCGGCGTCGTGCTCGTGCCGCTCGTGATCCTCGCTGCATGGCGGGAGCAGGGCGACGACGTCGAGAAGCTGCGGCACTACCTCGCGCTCACGCTCGTGACGGCGGCGTTCATGACGCTCATCTTCGCGGCGCGCGACGTCTTCCTGTTCTACGTCGTGTTCGAGGCGATGCTCATCCCGATCTACTTCATGATCGGTGCGTTCGGCGGCGCTCAGCGCCGCGGCGCCGCGGTGAAGTTCCTGCTGTTCTCGCTCGCGGGCGGTCTCGTGATGCTGGTCGCGGTCATCGCGCTCTACATCCACGGCCCCGGCGGTGCTGAGGGCTTCCTCGTGGAGAGCCTCACGGGCCTCGAGCTGTCGCAGACGGCGGAGCGCCTCATGTTCGTGGGCTTCTTCCTCGCGTTCGCGATCAAGGCCCCGATGTTCCCCGTCCACACGTGGCTGCCGGACGCCGCGCAGCAGGCTCCCGCCGGCACGTCGGCTCTCCTCGTCGGCGTGCTCGACAAGGTCGGTACGTTCGGGATGCTCACCCTGTGCCTCCCGCTCTTCCCGGCCGCGTCCGCGTGGGCCGCACCGGTCGTCATCGTCCTCGCGGTCGTGTCGATCATCTACGGCGCGCTCCTCGCGCTCGGCCAGACCGACCTCATGCGCCTGATCGCGTACACGTCGGTATCGCACTTCGGGTTCATCGTGCTCGGCATCTTCGCGACGACGCAGACCTCGGTCGCGGGCGCGTCGTTCTACATGGTCAACCACGGTCTGTCGACGGGGCTGCTGTTCCTCATCGCGGGCATGATCGTCGCGCGGCACCCGAGCCGCTCGCAGCGGATCTCCGACTACGGCGGCCTGCAGCGCGTCGTCCCCGTGATCGCGGGCGTGTTCCTCGTGGCCGGCCTCTCGGCGCTCTCGCTCCCAGGCCTGTCGCCGTTCGTCTCCGAGATCATGGTGCTCATCGGTTCGTACAGCGCGGCGCCCGCCGCAGTGATCGTGGCCGCGACCGCCGTCATCCTCGCGGCGCTCTACATCCTGCTGACCTATCAGCGCATCTTCACCGGGCCGCCGCGTGACGGCCTGACCGAGCTTCCCGACGCCGTCGGGCGCGAGCGCTGGGTCGTGGCCCCGCTCATCGTCCTGATGCTCGTGCTCGGCTTCTACCCGCGTCCGGCGCTCGACCTCGTCGAGCAGCCCGCTGACGTGACCGTGTCCACCCAGCACGCCTCCGAGGGGAGCGCCTCATGAGCCCCGTCTTCGTCGAACCGACGGTCGACTGGTTCCTTCTGGCCCCGTACATCCTGGTGCTCGGCGGGGGTGTGCTCGGGGTCCTCCTCGAGGCGCTCCTCCCGGCCCGCCTGCGCAGGCCCGTCCAGCTCACGCTGAGCCTCGTGGTGCTCCTCGCGGCTGCCGCCATGATGGGTGCCCAGTGGTCGCGGCTCTCGAGCGATACGCCGGTGCTCCTCGTGCTCGGTGGCTCTGTCGTCCTGACGTACTTCTCGCTGATCCTGCAGGTCATCATCCTGGTGATCGCGGCGCTCGCGCTGCTGGTCGTCGCCGACCGCACGCCGGGCGGCGGGGCCTTCGCCCCGACGGCCGCGGCGGTCCCGGGGAGCGACTACGAGGAGCTCGCGCGTCGCAAGGGCCTCGAGCAGACCGAGATCTACCCGCTGTTCCTGTTCGCCGTCGGCGGCATGATGGTCCTGCCCGCGGCAGGCGACCTCATCACGATGTTCATCGGGCTCGAGGTGCTCTCGCTGCCGCTGTACGTCCTCGTCGGCATGGCGCGGCACCGCCGCCTGCTCAGCCAGGAGGCGTCGCTCAAGTACTTCCTGCTCGGCTCGTTCGCGTCGGCGATCTTCCTCATGGGTGCGGCCCTCGTGTACGGCTGGGCGGGCAAGCTCCGCCTCACCGACATCCTCGGCGCGGGCCTCAACACGATGCAGGCGTCGATGACTGGCGCTGACGACGGCACGAGGCTCACGGGCCTGCTCGTCACCGGTGTCCTGATGATGCTCGTCGGTGCGCTGTTCAAGGTCGGCGCGGCGCCGTTCCACCAGTGGACGCCCGACGTCTACCAGGGTGCGCCCACCCCGATCACGGGCTTCATGGCGGCCTGCACCAAGCTCGCGGCGTTCGGTGTCGCCGTGCGCGTCGCGTACTGGACGATCCCGCTCATGCTGCCCGAGCCGCAGGACGCCCTCCTCGTGGGCCTGTGGACCGTCGCGATCCTCACGATGCTGGTCGGGTCCGTCGTCGCGGTGGTCCAGCACGACGTCAAGCGCGTCCTCGCCTACTCGTCGATCGCGCACGCGGGCTTCGTCCTGGTCGCGGTGGGCTCGGTCCAGGCTCTGGACCCGACTGCGGTGCTCGACATGGCTCCGCTCCCGGCGATCCTCTTCTACCTGCTGGCCTACGGTCTCGCGACGGTCGGCGCGTTCGCCGTCGTGCACCTCGTCCGGGAAACCGCGCCGGCCTCTGGTGCCGCAGGCGAGGTCGTCGTCCTCGGCGAGGCGACGCACCTGTCCCAGTGGACGGGGCTCGGCAAGCGCAGCCCGTGGCTCGCGGGCGCGTTCCTGCTGTTCCTGCTGTCGTTCGCGGGCATCCCGCTCACGGCAGGCTTCATCGGGAAGTTCTCGGCGTTCTCGGTCGCGGTCGACGCGGGCCTGTGGTGGCTCGCGCTCGTCGGTGTCCTGTGCTCCGCGATCGCGGTGTTCTTCTACGTCCGCATCATCGTGCTGATGTTCTTCGTGGACCCCGCCCCGGCGGACGACACGGAGGCGGACGGCGCTGCGGCCGAGGTCGTCGCGGCCGAGGCCGTCACGTCGGAGGTCGGCGAGCCGCGCGAGGCGGGCGTGGGGCTGCAGCTCGCGACGGCGCCCTTGAGGACCAGCGGCGGCGTCACGGTGCTCAAGGGTTCCGTCGGCAGCCGGGTGTCGATCGCCGTGTGCGCGATCGCGACGATCGTCCTCGGTGTCTTCCCGGGGCCGGTTCTCGATCTGGTCGCTGAGGCGGCTAAGTTCATACCGTGACCCGTTCCCACGACGCCCGCGGCGCAGTCGGCTTCCCCGTTCCTGACGACGCCCTCGCGCAGCGCCTCGCTACCCGTCTCGCCTCGGTCGAGGAGCGCCTGCACGACGCAGCCCGCCACGCCGACTCGCTCGCCGACGCCACGTCGCGGCACCTGATGAGCGCGGGCGGCAAGAGGCTGCGGCCGCTGCTGACGCTCCTGTGCGCCGAGCTGGGCGAGGCGGACGCGACCGAGGTGCTCGACGCTGCGGTCGTGGTCGAGCTGACGCACCTCGCGTCGCTCTACCACGACGACGTCATGGACTCCGCACCCTTGCGTCGCGGTGCTCCCGCGGCGCACGAGCTGTGGGGCAACAACGTCGCGATCCTCACGGGCGACCTGCTTTTCGCACGCGCGTCGCTCACGGTCGCGGGCCTCGGCCCGCAGGCGGTCGAGCTGCAGGCGCGCACGTTCGAGCGGCTGTGCCTCGGCCAGCTGCGCGAGTCTGTCGGCCCGGGTGAGGGTGACGACCCGGTCGCGCACTACATCCAGGTCCTCGCGGACAAGACGGCGTCGCTCCTCGCGACCTCCGCGCGCTTCGGTGCGTGGTTCGCGGGTGCCGACGAGGCGTACGCGGACATGGTCGCGGAGTACGGCGAGCGGGTGGGTGTGGCGTTCCAGCTCGCCGACGACGTCATCGACCTCACCTCGCCTGCGGAGGTGACGGGCAAGACGCCCGGCACGGACCTGCGTGAGGGCGTGCCGACGATGCCGACACTGCTGCTGCGGGCCCGCGTCGCGTCGGGGGAGGGGTCGGCCGAGGACGCTGAGCTCGTCGCCCTGCTCGACGGTGACCTGAGCTCGGACGAGGTCCTCGCGGGCGTCGTCGAGCGCCTGCGCCGGCACGACGTGGTCGAGGAGACCCGCCAGGTCGCGACGCGCTGGGCGCGCGACGCTGTCGACCAGGTCGCGGGGCTTCCCGAGGGACCAGTCCGGGCAGCCCTCGAGTCGTTCGCGAACGCCCTGGTCGACCGGGCTTCCTGACCTGTGGCCGCCAAGAGGCGCTCGCCGGGCTGCCGTGTAACCTGATTCCGCGGTGCGCCGGTTCTCGAGCGGTGCTCTCGCGACAGCCGGCAGTCAGTCGCATCGACGGTGAACAGGGACAGGACTTCCACAGGTGAATGCACGGTACTCATCCCGGGGCCCCTCGGCGCCGAGCCTGACGACAGCGTCGTACGGCAGGCGCGTGGCTGCGTTCCTCATCGACGGGTTCCTGTCGTGGGTCCTGCTCGTGCCGTTCGTGGCGCCCTGGTACCTCGACGTGCTCGACGCTGCCCGGCGTACCGCGGCGGGGGACATCGGCGTGGTCGCGCCTGCGCCCCCGGTGACCGTCGGTCTGGGCATGCTGCTCACCTTCGTGCTCGGGATCGTGCAGTGGTGGCTCGGCGGCACGCGCGGCTACACGATCGGCAAGCGCCTCGTGAAGATCCGGGTGCTCGACGAGCTCACGGGCCAGCCCGTCGGCATGGGCCGGTTCCTGCTGCGTCAGCTCGTCCTGGGGGCGACCGGTGGGATCCTCGTGGGTCTGCTGTCACCGCTGTTCGACAGCTCAGGCAGGCTGCGCGGCTGGCACGACCGCGCCGCGAGCACGGCCGTCACGGAGGCGCCCGCGGACGATGCGGGTCGCCGCGCGGAGCGCGTCGCCCGCGGCAACGACGAGATGGTGCCGCCCCCACCCGGTGGCGCCCAGCCCACGGTGGCCTCGGTCCCGTTCGCGGTGCCCCCCGCCCCGGGCGCGTCTGCTCCTGTCCCGGCTCCCGTGCCTGCCTCGACGTCGGCCCACGCCCCGGTCCCGCCGCCCCCTGCGACCCGCAGCGGGGTGCCGACCCTGCCCGCCTACCTCGGCGAGCCGCAGACCACGGCTCCGACGCACGCGTCGGTGCCAGTCCCGCAGCCGGTGCCTGTCCCGCAGCCTGCGCCCCTCCCTCAGGCCGCGTCTCGGCCTGTGCCCCTCCCGCCGCCGCCCGTCCCGGCCGCGCCGTCCCCGGTGCCACCGCCCCCCGGACCCGTCGAGCAGCCTGCACATCTCGCGCAGCACGTGGCCGCCCAGCCCCTGCCTGCCGTACCCGCCGCGGCCGCGCACGTCCAGCCCGCGTCTGCCCCCGTGCCAGCCCCGGCGCCCCAGATGTCTCCGGACGCCCCGGGATCCGGTGCGAGCGCGTCGACCGCCCCGACGGCGGCCGTGCCCGCGCCAGACACAGGTGTCATCACCGCCGTCCCGCACTTCGGGTATGCGGCACCGCACGCACCGGCCGGCCGTGCCGCGGCCGCCCCGCCCGCGGCACCGCCGGTCGCCGCTGCGGCTCCTGCGCGCCTCGCACCGTCCGAGCCGTACGTCGAGCTCGACGACGAGACCGAGATGACGCGCCTGCGCACGGACCCGCCGCGGGACCGCGCTGCTACCGCGTACATCCCGCCGTCGGCGCTCCTGCGCATCTCTGACGGCACCGAGATGACCATCACGGACACCGTGCTCGTCGGCCGGAACCCGTCCCCGGCACCCGAGGAGAGCATCGGGCAGCTCGTCCGAGTCCAGGACCCGGGCCGGTCGGTCTCCAAGACCCACCTGCTCGTCGGTGTCGACGCCGACGGCGTGTGGGTCGTCGACCGCGGGTCCACGAACGGCACCGTCGTGACGCTCACCGACGGTCAGCAGATCATCTGCGCGGAGCACCAGGTCGTGCGTCTCCCCGAGGGGGCGACCGTGACCTTCGGCGACTACTCCGCGTCCTTCGTCCACCGCAACGACTGAGCCAGGAGAGACGTGCGCACACTCTGGGGCTCCGCGACCGACCAGGGACTGGTCCGGTCGATCAACGAGGACTCGCTGCTGGCCTACCCGCCGGTGTTCCTGGTGGCTGACGGCATGGGCGGTCACGACGCGGGGAACGTCGCCAGCCGGGTCGTCGTCGACGAGTTCACGTCGCTCATCGGGCGTGACCACGCGACGACCGAGCAGGTGCACGACGCGATCATCCGCGCGGCGTCCCGCATGCGGGAGGCGCTCGGGGACCGCACGGGCGGGACGACCGTCGCGGGCGCCGCGCTCACGGTGATCGACGACGGCGAGTACTGGCTCGTGTTCAACGTCGGAGACTCGCGCGTGTACCGGCTCGGCGAGGCGGGGCTCGAGCAGATCTCGGTCGACCACTCGGTCGTCCAGGAGCTCCTCGACTCGGGCGAGATCGACGCGGCGACGGCGCGCAACCATCCGGAGCGTCACGTCATCACGCGTGCGGTCGGCACCGGCTCGCTCCCGGAGCCGGACTACTGGCTGCTGCCCGTCTCCACGGCGGACCGCTTCCTGCTGTGCTCGGACGGCCTGACGACGGAGCTGACGGACGCGACGATCGAGCACGGTCTGCGGTCGTTCGACGACCCGCAGGTCGCCGCGGACTGGCTCGTCGGCGCAGCCGTCGAGAGCGGTGGCCGCGACAACGTGACCGTCGTCGTCGTCGACGTCGTCGCGCTCCCGGGCGGGCTGCCCGCCGAGGACGCGACGATCACGCGCGGCCGGATCGAGGACGCAGACCGGGTGCCGCTGCACGGGCCCGACGGCGCTGCGTGGAACGAGGAGCTGCACGGCAGCACCGTGCCGCGCGGTGATGAGGGAGGGGCACGATGATCGTCCCCCGGTACCTTCCTGGCCGCTGGGTCGCCGTCGTCGCCGAGGGCTGCGTCGCGCTCCTCCCGGAGGGCACGCTGCCCTCCGTCCTCGACGCGGTGTGGGACATGCTGCGTGCCGGCGAGGGCATGGACGCGCTCCTGCCGGTGCTCACGGGCAGCCGCGCACACGGCGCGTTCGGACTCGTCGAGATGTCGGGGCCGACGGTGCGCGCGTACCTGAGGGGCGAGGTCGAGCTCGAGGCTGTCGGCGGTCGGGCGCTCGACGCGTCGACCGTGCTCGGCGACGACTCGCGGCTGCGCGCGGCCGGTACGGCCGACGTGCCGTGGGTGGGGGTCGAGTGGGCGGACGTCGACGAGTTCACCGTCCGCGCCGTCGAGGAGGCGCCGACGGGTGCGTCGGCCCGCCGCGGTACCGGGTACACCGTGCTCGCCGGGGTGGTCCCCGCGGCGTGCGTGACCGTGCACCTGCGCCTGTCCGTCTCCCTGCCCGCGAGCTCGATCGGTGGCGCTGCTGCGGTGGGCGACGCGGAGCTCGAGGAAGAGCTGTACGGCGACACGATCCTCTCGATGCCGGCCGGTCTCCGTGAGGACGTCGAGGCGACCAGGGTGCGCGTCGACGCGCAGCCGTTCTCCGTGCCGACGGCCCCCAGCCCGTCCGTCCCGTCGCCGCCGGCTCCGACGCCGCCACCCGCGCACCAGGCGGGTGCTCGCGTCCGTGCCGTCGAGGACCACGACGGCGAGACGATCCTCAGCTCGGACCTCGTCGAGATCCGGCGCTCGCTGTCGAGCTGGGCGCACCCGCAGGTGCCCGGCCCGTTTGCGGTGCCGACGGAGATCGCGCCCGCGAAGCTCGTCATGTCGAGCGGTCTCGTCGTGACGCTCGACCGTGCTGTCCTCATCGGGCGCGCGCCCGTCGTCAGCCGCGTCGCGAACCGCGACCTGCCGCGGCTGGTGACGGTGCCGAGCCCGCACCACGACATCTCGCGCACGCACGCGCAAGTGGTCCAGGAAGGTCAGCGCGTCTTCGTCACGGACCTCGACTCGACCAACGGTGTGGTGCTGCACGCGCGCGGCCAGGCGCCGCAGCGCGTGCGTCCCGGCGTCCCGGTCGAGATCAGCCCTGACGCGACGGTGGACATCGGCGACGGCGTGACGTTCCGGGTGGTGCGCTCCTGATGAGGGCGCGTCGAGAGGCGTCGACCCCGCCCGCGATCCCCGGCTTCGAGTACGTGCGGCTGCTGGGGCTCGGCGGCTTCGCCGACGTCTTCGAGTACCGGCAGGACCTGCCGCAGCGGTCGGTCGCGGTCAAGGTGCTCCTCGCGAGCTCGATCGACGAGGCGACGCGCGAGCGGTTCTTCGTCGAGGCGAACCTCATGGCGCAGCTCTCGCACCACCCGTCGATCGTGACGATCCACCACGCCGACATCGCGGCGGACGGCCGGCCGTTCCTCGTCATGGAGTACTGCTCGCGCCCCGGTCTCGGGTCGCGTTACCGCGCGGAGCGGATCACGGTCACGGAGGCGCTGCGCACGGGCGTGCGCCTCGCGTCCGCCGTCGAGGCCGCGCACCGCCTGGGCATCTTGCACCGTGACATCAAGCCGGCGAACATCCTGACGACCGACTACGGGTACCCCGCGCTCACCGACTTCGGCATCGCCGCGACGATGGGTGGCGACAGCGCTGCCGGCACGGGCATGTCGATCCCGTGGTCGCCGCCCGAGCTCCTCGCCGAGGACCCGCAGGGGGACGTGCGTGGCGACGTGTACTCGCTCGGCGCGACGATCTACTCGATGCTCGCTGGCCGCTCCCCGTTCGAGGTGCCGGGCCAGCCGAACGGGCCCGCGGACCTCATCAACCGCATCGAGCGCAGCCCGCTGCCGAACATCGACCGGGACGACGTCCCGGCCGGGCTGCAGGCGCTGCTCGCTCGGACGATGAGCAAGGACCCGGTGCGCCGGTACCCGACCGCGTACGCCGTCGCGCAGGCGCTGCAGCAGGTCGAGCGGTCGATGGGGCTGACGGTCACGCAGATTGACGTCCCCGAGGACCTCGAGCGCACGGTCGTGCGCGCGCCGGTCCCGGGGCTCGCCGAGGGCGAGGTGACGCGGCTGCGTCCGATCACGAGCATCGACCCGGTCCAGCCGCCGACCGTGTCGAGCACGACGAGCGCGCCGACGGCCGCGTCGACGGTCGAGGTGGACACGGCGCCGCCTGCGGCCGCGGCGCCCGTGCCGACGTACCTGGCGCCGCCGCCGCTGCCCGAGGGAGCCCGCCAGGCGTCCGTCGGGCGGCACGCGATGGGGGCGAGCGTCCCGGACACCCCGAACGACGTCGGTCCCGGCTCGGCGGAGGCGCGGCGTCGCACGTGGCGTCGCCTCGGCGTGGGTGCGTCGGCGCTCGTCGTCGTCGGCGTGCTCGTCACTGCGGCGGTGCTCTCGACCGGTGACCCGCGCACGGGGCCGACGACGTCGGCGCCCACCCCGTCGGCGACGACGGTCGGCACGACCGTCGTGCCTGTACCGACGGACCTCGTCGGGGCGCTGAGCGGCGAGCGCTCGGTGCTGTTCTCGTGGGTGAACCCGGACCCGCAGGAGGGTGACCGCTACCTGTGGGGCGTGGACGACGAGACTGACGCACGGCAGGTGACGGTGTCACCGTCGGCGACCGTCGAGCTCCCCGAGGGTGAAGACAGCGTGTGCATCGAGGTGTCGGTCGTGAGGACCGACGGCCGGGTGTCGACTTCTCCTGCGCGCGCGTGCTACCCATGAGCGAAGACCTATGACTCGCACGCGCGCATCCCTCCTCCAGAAGGCTGCTGGCGGTCCTGACCGCACAGGGCGACGTTGGATGACGACGGTGGCTGCTGCCGTCGTGCCAGCGCTCCTCGTCGTGCTCGCTTTCGTCAACCCGGGGGTCAAGGTCGCTCAGGTCGACCTGCACGACGGCTCGGTGTGGATCACCGCGCGGAGCGCGCAGAAGCTCGGACGCTTCAACGCTCAGATCAAGGAGCTCAACGGCGGCGTCGTCGCGAACCGTGACCAGTTCGACGTGCTGCAGTCCGGTCCGGACGTGCTGCTCGTCGAGGCGGGTGCGGCGACGGTCGTGGACCCGGCGGCGGTGTCTCTCAGCACGCCGGTCGCGCTGCCGGCAGGTGCGGCGGTCGCGATGGACGCGGGGACGGTCGCGGTCACTTCGCCCGAGGGCGGGCTGTGGGTCTCGGCGTTCTCCGCGCTCGCGGGAATCTCGCTCGACCCGGGCGCCGCCGACGCGACCCTCGGCGCCGGGGCGGTCACGGTCGTGACGAAGGGTGGTGCGGCGCTCGCGTTCGACCCGACGACGGGCAAGGTTACGCGTGTCGAGGTGGTCGACGGCGAGAAGGTCGTGACGACGAGCCCCGAGCTCGACGGGGCGAAGGGGATCGTGCCGGAGGCGGTCGCGGCGGTGGGGGACACGCTGGTCGTGCTCGCAGCCGGGCGCCTGCACGCTGACGGCTGGGTCGCGGACCTGTCGAGCCTGGGCGGGGTCGTGCTGCAGCAGACGGGGCCGTCGCACGAGCACGTGCTGCTCGGCTCGCCGAGCGGCCTCGTGCGGGTCTCGCTCGACGACGGCGAGGTCGCGGAGGTGCCGACGGGGGCGTCGGGCACGCCCGCGGCGCCCGTGTACCTCGCGGGCTGCGAGTACGGCGCATGGTCGTCGACGGCGGGCAGCTACCTGCGCAGCTGTGGCGGCGACGAGCCGCAGATCGAGGCGCTCACGGGCGTCGACGGCGCGTCGGAGCTGCGGTTCCGCACGAACCGGAACGTGATCGCGCTCAACGACGTGCGCGAGGGCATGGTCTGGTTGCCGGCCGACGTCCCGACGATGCACCGGCCCGACTGGGACACGATCGACCGCGAGGAGGAGTCCCGCGACGAGGAGACGGCGACCGACGAGGTCGAGTCCACGACGGACACCCTCGAGGAGTGCAAGGAGCAGACGTCGACGCCGCAGCCGCGGCCTGACGACTACGGCGTCCGGGCGGGCCGCACGAGGATCCTGCAGGTCCTCAACAACGACGTGTCGGTCGAGTGCGGCGTCCTGACGATCACCGAGCTCGATGAGATTCCCGCGGCGTTCGGCACGATCTCGCCCGTGTACGGCGGGCGGGCGTTGCAGCTCGCCGTCCAGCCCGGGGCGACCGGGTCGGTCGACTTCACGTACTCGGTGTCGGACGGTCGCGCTGGCAACATCCCGCAGACGACGAGCGTCCGCCTGACGGTCGTGCCGAGCGGCGCGAACTCGGCGCCGGTCCAGGACCGTCGCCCGACGTTCACGGTCGAGGCGGGCGCGTCGTTGCGGGCGGACGTGCTCGCGTCGTTCAGCGACCCGGACGGGGACGACCTCCAGCTCGTCGGTGCGTCGGTCGTCTCGGGGTCGGGGCAGGTACGGGCGCGTCTCGACGGGATCCTGCAGTTCGACGCGACGGGTGCGGAGCTCGGGCGTCGGGTGGTCCGTGTCACCGTGAGCGACGGTGAGGAGCAGGTCAAGGGCGAGGTCAACGTCGACATCCGCGCCCCGGGCACGGTGCCCCCGGTGATCGACCCGATCCACGCGACCGCCCGTCAGGGCGAGCTCATCACGGTCGACGTCCTCGCGTCGGTGCGCAGCGTGTCGAACGAGCCGCCGCGTCTCGCCGCGGTCGACGCGGTCGAGGGGACCGAGGTCGCGGCCGACACGGCTGCAGGGACGTTCACCTTCCGCTCGTCAGTCACCGGGACGTACTACGTGCCGGTCGTCGTGACGGCGGGCACGCAGCAGGCGGCGCGGCTCGCCCGCATCGACGTCGTCGCGGTGCCGGAGACGATCTTGCCGCCGGTCGCAGTGCGGGACACCGCGCTCCTGCCGCTGGGTGGCGAGGTGACGATCGACCCGCTCGCGAACGACACGGACCCGAGCGGCTCCGTCCTCGTCCTCGTGTCCGCGACCGCGCGCCCGGGCTCGGACCTGCGCCTCGGCGTCATCAACCACCGTCAGCTGCGCATCTCGTCAGAGCGGTCGCTCGGCGGGCCGGAGACGGTCGAGTACGTCGTGTCGAACGGGCCGGAGACGGCGCGCGGCGAGATCCTCGTCATCCCGACGGACCCGAGCACGGCCCAGCGCCCGCCGGTCGTCCCGGACGTCGAGGTGACGGTGCGCACCGGCGGGGTCGTGACCGTGCCCGTGCTCGAGGACGCTTTCGACCCGGACGGCGACGAGATGACGCTCGTCCGCCAGATCGCGGAGGCCCCGGCGGACGGGCTGCTGTTCGTCTCGGGCGACGTCCTGAGATATCAGGCCGGTCCCAACCCGGGCCGGTCGCAAGCGTTGTTCCAGGTGGCTGACTCGAACGGCAACGTGACGAGCGCGCGGCTGACTGTCAACGTCCACGCGTCCGACCGTGCCAGCAAGGAACCGGCGCGCCCGCTCGACCTGATGGCGCGCGTCTTCGAGGGTGAGACCGTCCGCATCTCCGTGCCGCTCGTCGGCATCGACCGCGACGGCGACGGCGTCACGCTGCTCGGCCAGGCGTCGGCACCGACGAAGGGCCGAATCCTCTCGGTCGGCGCGGACTACCTCGAGTACGAGGCGCTGCCGGGCGAGTCCGGCACCGACACGTTCACCTATGCGGTCGAGGACTGGGTCGGCCAGCGCTCCGTCGCGACGATCCGTGTGGGCATCGCGCTCCGATCGGCCGAGCGTCCGCCGATCGTCGCCCGCGACGAGACCGTCCAGGTGCGCCCCGGCGAGCGCATCGAGGTGCGCGTCCTCGCGAACGACGTCGACCCGTCCGGCAGCGCGCTGTCGATCATCGAGCCGTTCACGGCCCCCGAAGGGATCGACGCGCGCGTCGAGGGGCGCCGCATCGTCGTGCAGACCCCCGTCGACGAGGGCGTCTGGGCCGTCCCGTACACCGTCGGCAACGCTGTCGGCGGACGCGCGAGCGCGGTCCTGACCGTGCGCTCCGTCAAGGATGCGGCGATCGAGCCTCCGGTCGCGCGCGACGTCGTCGTGCCTGCGATCGACACGATCGACAAGACGACCGTCGAGGTCGACGTGCTCGCGGTCGCCGAGAACCCGTCGGGCCCCCTGACCGACCTCGCGGTGTCCGTCCCGAGCAGCCACGCGGCGGTCGCGCAGGTCAACGCCGCGAGGAAGGTCGTCGTGAGGCTCGGCGACACGGCCCGGACCATCCCGTACCTGCTCACCAACACGCGGCCCGAGGCGAACAACGTCGGGTCGTACGCGTTCATCACCGTGCCCGCGCTCGGCGACTTCCCGCCGGTCCTGCGCCCGAAGGCGCGCGAGCTGCGCGTCGCCGCAGGTGCGGAGCTGCTCATCGACCTCGACGAGTTCGTCCAGGTTGGCCCTGGCCGCACGGCACGCATCTCGAACCTGGAGGGCGTCTCCGCGACCCGCTCCGACGGCTCCGCGCTGACGGTTGACGAGAGCACGCTGCGGTACGTCTCCGACCCGGCCTACGCGGGCCCCGCGTCGATCACGTTCGAGGTCACGGACGCAGCGCCAGGTGCGCTCGACGCACGCTTCAAGGTGCTCACCCTGCCGATCACCGTGTACGCGACCGAGGACTACCCGCCGCAGTTCCTCGTCCCGACGCTCGACGTCGCGCAAGGTGGCGCCCCGATCTCGCTCGACCTCAACGCGGTGACGCGCGGTCCCGAGGGTGAGACGCCCGGTCAGGCCCTCTACGCGTTCGCGATCACGACACCCCCGCCCGCAGGCGTGACGGCGACGATCAACGGGACCGTCCTCACGCTCCAGGCCAGCACGGGCGTGCAGCCGGAGACGGTCGGCAAGGTCGGCATCCGGATCTCGTACGGCGCGCGCGGAGTCCTCGACGAGGCCGTGAACGTGCGCGTCACGCAGAGCGACCGCCAGGCGCCGCGCGTCCAGGACTTCGCTGTCGACGCGCTCCCCGGCGTCGCGAGCACCGTCAACGTGCTGGCCGGCGCGTTCAACCCGTTCGCGCCTGAGCCGCTCCGTGTCGTGAGCGCTGACGTCGTCGCGGGGCAGGGGACCGTCTCCGTCTCGGGGAGCTCGCTCGCGATCACGCCGGCGGTGACCGCGACCGGGACGATGAAGGTGCGGTTCCGCGTCCGCGACGTGACGAACGTGCCGACGCGCGAGGCCGAGGGCATCGTCACCGTGACGATCGCCGAGGTGCCCGCCACGCCGACCGCTCCGGTCGCGAAGGCAGGCAGCGGCCCGACCGTCGACCTCTCATGGGACGCTCCCGTGTCCGCGCCGCCCGTGACCGAGTACGAGGTCAAGCTCAACGACGGTACGGTCGTGCGCTCCGTCGGGACCCGCCTGACGGTCCGCGACCTGCAGTACGACCGCGAGTACACGTTCTCCGTCCGCGCCCGCAACCTCGTCGGCTGGTCCGAGTGGTCACCCGTCTCGAACGCGGTGCGGCTCGAGGTCACGCCCGAGGCACCGAACGCGCCCACCGTCCAGTTCAAGGACCAGGCGCTCGCGGTGAGCTGGAGCGAGCCACGCTCGGAGGGCCTGCCGATCACCGGCTACGAGGTCCAGGTCGTCGGCGGGACCGGCGCGAACCTGGTCGTCGCGTCCTCGACGACCAGCCGCGAGGTCACCGGCCTGCGCAACGGCACGTCGTACGCCGTCCAGGTGCGTGCCACCAACTCGATGGGCAACTCGAGCCCGTGGAGCCCTGCGACGACCGAGACCCCCGCCGGGCGCCCGGGTGCGCCCACCCTCAAGACGCAGCAGGGCGACGGAACGATCACCGTGGAGTGGTCGGGGGCTGACCCGAACGGCGCGAAGATCAGCAGCTACACGATCTCGGTCTCCGGAGGGGAGTCCCGAACGCGGGACAGCTCGCGGACGAGCGAGACCTTCGCGGTCAAGAACGGTGAGGACTACACCTTCACGATCGTCGCCACGAACCGCGCCGGCAACTCGGAGCCTGCGACGATCAAGGCCCGCACCTGGGCCGTCCCCGGGTCGGCGACACGCGGAGACGTCGTGCAGACGAACCCGACCGGCGCCGAGTTCGGCGGTGGCGAGGTGCGCTACTCCTGGAACCCGCCGTCGAACACCGGCCGTGCCGGCAAGGGCATCGACTTCTACTGGGTCCGCGTGGGCGACGGCGAGCGGCAGCGCGTCGACGGCACGTCGATCACGGTGGGCGGCCAGTCGAGCGAGGCCGTCTCGCCCGCGGTGAGCGTGCGGCCGTGCATCGTCGAGGGCGGCGGCAACGTGTGCGCCGAGGCGGACGCCGCGCTGCGCCTCGACGGCATCCGCGTCGTGACCGTGCCCCAGGCGCCGACCGTCGACCTCGTCGCCACGGGCGGGCGCGGTTTCGAGTGGACCGTCAAGGCAGGGAGCGACGGCGGCGCGCCCGCCACCCTGACCGTCTGCGTCAAGAAGGGTGACTCCGCGCCCGAGTGCGGCAAGCCCGCCAAGGGCAGCGACTCTTACAAGGGCAACGTCACCGTGACGGCTTCCGCGAGGAGCGACATCGGCACGAGCAAGGTGAGCTCCGCGAGCACCACGACCACGCCGGACCCGCCCCAGGCCCCTGGGAGCTTGACGGCGACCTCCCCGGTGCCGCTCGGCGTGACCCTGACCTGGGCTGCGCCGGGTGACACGGGTGGCGCTGACATCTCGGGCTACAGGTGGGAGGCCCGCAAGAACGGCTCGCTGATCTGGTCGAACAGCGGCACCGTGTCCGGGTCGGAGCGCACCGCCACCTTCTCGGTGCCAGCGGCGGACGGCGGCTCGGAGTACGAGGTCCGTGTCCGCGCCGTCAACTCCGCCGGTGAGGGCGAATGGTCGTCGACCGCCACGGTCACGATCACGCCTGAACCGGCGCCCCCGCCTGCTGGCGGAGGCCCGTAGTGCGCCCCGGTGGCTGACGGTCGATAGAGTGACCCCGCCGCAGCAGAGAACGACAGCACCGACAGCCCGACCCGACTCAGGGTCCTGACCACGGAGGCACCGCACCGTGATGACACCCGAGCAGGCCGGCTGGTTCGCCGAGACCTTCGAGGCGTTGACCGCCAACGTCAGCAAGGCCGTCCTCGGCAAGGAGCACACGATCCGCCTCGCCATGACCGCGATGCTCGCGGAGGGGCACCTGCTTCTCGAGGACGCCCCCGGCACCGGCAAGACGTCGCTCGCGCGCGCCATGGCGGCGACCGTCCAGGGGACGCACCACCGCATCCAGTTCACCCCGGACCTGCTGCCGTCCGACGTCACGGGCGTCTCCGTCTACGACCAGTCGAACGGGACCTTCACGTTCCACCGCGGCCCGGTCTTCACGTCGATCCTGCTCGCCGACGAGATCAACCGTGCGTCGCCCAAGACGCAGTCCGCGCTCCTCGAGGTCATGGAGGAGTCGCGTGTCACGGTCGACGGCGAGCCGTACGAGGTGGGGCGGCCCTTCATGGTCATCGCGACGCAGAACCCGATCGAGCAGGCCGGGACGTACAAGCTCCCCGAGGCGCAGCTCGACCGCTTCCTCATCAAGACGTCGCTCGGCTACCCGGACCACGCCTCGACGGTGCGGATCCTCGCCGGCTCCGCCGACCGTGACCGTGCGTCGCGCCTCGCGCCCAAGATCACGACCGACGCCCTCGCCGAGATGGCCGACATGGCCGCGACGGTGCACGTCGACGAGGCAGTCCTCGACTACGTCTCGCGCCTCGCCGAGGCCACCCGCGAGGACGCACGCACGCGCCTCGGCGTGAGCGTGCGCGGCTGCCTCTCCCTCGTGCGCAGCGCCAAGGTGTGGGCAGCCTCGCTCGGCCGCCCGTTCGTCATCCCCGACGACATCAAGGACCTCGCCGAGCCGGTGCTCGCGCACCGCCTCGTGCTCGACGTCGAGGCGGAGTTCGCGGGCGTCACGAGCGACGAGGTCCTCCAGGACGTCGTCGCCACGACCGCGCCACCCGTGGAGCGGGTCGTCTGACGATGCCCTCCGTCCCGGTCGCCCCTGCGGCGCTGAGGCGCGCGGCGGCACCCGTGGTCCGCGGGCTCGCCGCCGTCCGGCGCCCGCTCGCGCACGCCCTCGCGCACGTCACGCCGCTCGGCTGGGTGGTCCTCGCCCTCGCGGTCGTCGGCATCGGCGCCGGGCGCCGCTTCGGCTGGGACGAGCTCGTCACGGGCGGCGTCGCGCTCGCGGGGCTGCTGCTCGTCAGCGTCATCCTCACGCTCGGCCGCTCCACGTACGCGGTCGAGCTCGACCTCGCCGACCGTCGCGTCACCGTCGGGCAGCGAGCCCTCGGCCGCATCGCCGTGACGAACGTCGGACGCGCCCGCATGCTGCCCGCGGAGATCGAGCTGCCCGTCGGCGCTGGCGCCGCGAGCTTCGAGATGCCGTCGATGGCCGCCGGCGCCGTCCACGAAGAGGTCTTCGCCGTGCCGACGGCGCGCCGCGCCGTCGTCGTCGTCGGCCCCGTCCGCTCCGTGCGCGGCGACGCGCTCGGCCTCGTGCGCCGCCAGGTGCGCTGGACCGAGCCCGATCAGCTCTACATCCACCCGCGCATCGTCTCGCTCGCCTCCGCCCGCACCGGCGTCATGCGCGACCTCGAAGGGCAGGCGACGCGCGTCGTCTCCGAGAACGACATGTCCTTCCACGCCCTGCGGGAGTACGTCGCGGGCGACGACCGTCGCAACATCCACTGGCGCACGAGCGCCCGCCTCAACAAGCTCATGGTCCGCCAGTACGAGGACACGAGGCGCACGCACACCGCGCTCGCGCTCGAGGACGCGCGCGCCGCGTACCTCGACGAGGACGAGTACGAGGCCGCCGTCGAGGTGTTCGCGTCGGTGGGCGCGCAGGCCGTCCGCGAAGGGCTCGAGATCACCGCGCTCTCCGGGGACGAGGTGCTGCGCACCGGCACGCCGCCGCGCTTCCTCGACGACTGTGCAGGGCTCGTCTCGCGGCCCGGGCCGCCCGGCCCCGGCGTGACCCGCACGGTCGCGCAGACCGTGCCGCACGCGTCGATGGTCATCGTCGTCACCGGCTCCATCCCCAAGGCCGCCGAGCTGCGCCGCTCCGCCCTGCACGTGCCCGCGGGCGTGCGGACCGCGATCATCGTCGTCTCGCTCGGCCACGAGCTGCGCATGCAGACGCTCGGACGCCTCTCGGTCGCCCACCTCGGGGACCTCACCGACCTGCCGCGACTCATCTCGAGGCTGGTGTCGCCGTGAGGACCGCCGAGAAGAAGGTCCGCGACGTCTCCCTGTCGGGCGTCCACACGACACCGCCCGGCGTGCGGCGCGTCGTCGACGTCACCGTCCTCGGCCTCGCCGTGCTCCTCGCGCTGCTCGTGCTGCTGCCCGTCTACGGCACGTCAGCGGTGTTCCTGCCGATCGTCGGCGGCGTGCTCCTCGGCGCGCTCGTCGTGCTCGTCGCACGCGAGCGCGGCTGGTCCTCGTTCGTCGTCGTCGGCCTCACGCTCGGCGTCTACCTCCTCTTCGGCGGGGTGCTCGCCGCGCCGTCGACGACGGTCGCGCGTGTCGTGCCGTCCCTCGAGACGCTCGTGTCGCTCGTCGGCGGGCTCGTCGCGGTGTGGAAGGAGATGCTCACCCTCGAGCCGCCCATCGGGCCGGTCGACAACCTCATGGTCGCGCCGTTCGTCCTCGCCCTCGGTGGGACGGTCCTCGCGGGCATGCTCGGGACCGTCGCGGCGTCGTCGTGGACGGGCTGGGCTGCTGAGGGCGCCGCGCGCAGCAGGCGCGCGCCCGCCGGCAGCGACGGTGCGACGCGGCGCGCGGCGGCGGTCTCCGTCCTCGCTGCGAGCCTCGTGCCCGGAGTGGTGCTCGTCGTCGCGATCCTGTTCGGCACGGTCGAGGCGCCGCTCGCGACCGTCGTCGGGCTCGGGATGGCTGTCCTCCTGACGCCCTGGATCGCGTGGCGGCTGCGCTCCTGGCACCCTCGGCGCGTCGTCACGCTCGTCGTCATGGCGGCGGTCAGCGTCGGCTCAGGCCTCTTCGTGACGCCGCACGTCGCGGGCGACGCGCCACGCACTGTCCTGCGCAACGAGGTCGTGCCGCCGTTCGACCCGAACGACCACGCGAGCCCGCTCGCCGCGTGGCGCCGGTACGTCAAGGACTTCCCCGAGACGCCCTTGTTCCGGGTCGAGGGCCTTCCTGAGGGAGCGCTCGTCCGGCTCGCGACGATGGACGCGTTCGACGGCGTCGTCTGGAACGTCGCGGACGAGTCCGCGAGCAGCTCGACCGGCGCGTTCCGCCGCGTGGGCGAGGAGATCCCGACGAACGTGACCGGCACCCCCGCCGAGGTCGCGTTCACGATCGAAGGGCTCGACGGCGTCTGGATGCCGATGGTCGGGCAGACGACGAGCCTGAGCTTCGAGGGGCGGCGCAGCCGCGAGCAGCAGCGCGCGTTCCGCTTCAACGACGCGACGGGTGGCGCCGTGCTGCCCGAGGGGCTGCGCAGCGGCGACTCGTACCGTGCGACGACGATCGTGCCGACCGTCCCGTCCGACGAGGAGCTCGCGTCCGCAGTCGCCGCCGACGTGGTCCAGCCCGAGCTCGAGCGCGTGCCCGACTCGGTCGCGCAGCGCGCGTCGACGATCGCTTCCGAGGCGGCGAGCCCGGCGCTCGTCGCGCGGGCCGTCGAGGCGACGCTGCAGCAGGGCTGGTTCAGCCACGGCATCGAGGCGGCGGGCGAGTACCCGTCCCTGTCGGGTCACGGTGCGGCGCGCATCGACGAGCTCCTCACCGGCGACCTCATGGTCGGTGACGGCGAGCAGTACGCGTCGGCGATGGCGCTCATGGCCCGGCACCTCGGCCTGCCCGCCCGCGTCGTCATGGGCTTCCGTGCACCCGACGGCGCGACGGGCGACGTCGAGATCACCGGCACCGAGATCCAGGCGTGGGTCGAGATCAACTACGAGCGCTACGGCTGGGTGCCCTACTTCCCGACCCCGGACGAGTCGCGTACGCCGAGCGAGGACACGGAGCCGCAGGAGTCGGAGCCGCAGCCCGAGGTCGTGCAGCCGCCGCCGCCGCCCGAGGACCCGGTGACCCCGCCGAAGGACGACATCGAGAACCCCGACGTCGAGTCCGACGACAAGGTCGTCGAGGAGCCGATCGACTGGCGCCGTATCGCGGTCGTCACCGTGTCGATCGCGGTGCCGATCCTGCTCGTCGTGCTGCCGCCGCTGCTCGTCATCGCGGCCAAGACGCGGCGCCAGCGCCGGCGTCGCACGGCGGCAGAGCCGCTCGACCGGGTGACGGGCGCGTGGGACGAGGTGCTCGACGCCGCGCACGACCGCCGTGAGCTCGTGTCTCGGTTCGCGACGCGTGCGGAGAGCGCGCGGACGCTCGAGGCGTCGTTCGCGGGCGTGCGCGTGCAGCCGCTCGCACGGGCCGCTGACACGGCCGTGTTCGGCCCGGGAGAGCCGTCGGAGGCTGACGCCGAGGCGCTCTGGGCGCAGGCCGACGAGGTCGTCGCGGGGATCACCGCGCACGGCACGTGGCAGCAGCGGCTGCGCGGCAAGATCTCGGTCGCGTCCCTGCGGGCTCGGGCGCTGCAGCGGCGGGCGGAACGTCGCGAGCGTGAGGCGCTCGTGCGTGCCGAGCTGCTGCGGCAGGGCGGGACCGTCGTGCAGCCGCGGAGGTCGCGTCGAGCGGAGCGGCGGGCGCGGCGCGCCAGGGCAGGCGACTGACCGGACGGCCGGTCCGGGCGCGCGCCGTCGCGGTGCGCGGGTGTGGCGGATCGTGTGTGCGTGTGGTCACCCTCTCGGGACTACCGGGAGGTGGCGGACTAGGCTGGGGGCTGGGCGGCACGCCCGGACGTCCGCGATGTGAGCATCGCGTCCCGGACCGTGACACGCGGGCGTCGGTGGCCGACACTCGCAGCACCGCCCGGGACACCACCTTGATCGGAAGGCACCAACTCGTGAGCAACAACCGCCCCCTGCGCGTCGCGGTCGTCGGCGCCGGCCCCGCCGGCATCTACGCCTCGGACATCCTCTCGAAGGCGGACGTCGACGTCTCGATCGACCTCATCGAGCGCCTCCCCGCGCCGTTCGGGCTCGTGCGCTACGGCGTCGCACCCGACCACCCCCGCATCAAGATGATCATCCAGGCGCTGCACAAGGTGCTCGAGCGCGGCGACGTCCGCCTCCTCGCCAACATCGACTTCGGCACCGACGTCACGCTCGACGAGCTGCACGACCACTATGACGCGGTCATCTTCTCCACCGGCTGCATCAAGGACGCGCCGCTCGCCATCCCCGGCGCCGAGCTCGACGGGTCCTACGGTGCCGCAGACTTCGTCTCCTGGTATGACGGCCACCCCGACGTGCCCCGCACGTGGCCCCTCGAGGCGCAGCACGTCGCGGTCCTCGGTGCGGGCAACGTCGCGCTCGACGTCGCGCGCATCCTGTCCAAGCACGCGGACGACCTGCTGCCGACCGAGATCCCGGACAACGTCTACGAGATCCTCAAGACGTCGCCGGTCACCGACGTGCACGTCTTCGCCCGCCGCGGCCCCGCGCAGGCGAAGTTCTCGCCGCTCGAGCTCCGCGAGCTCGGCCACGTGCCGGACGTCGACGTGATCGTGTACCCGGAGGACTACGAGTTCGACGAAGGCTCGATGGCCGCGATCGAGTCCTCCAACCAGACGAAGCAGGTCGTCAAGACGCTCACCGACTGGGCCCTCGCGGACCCGTCCGGCTTCTCGGCGTCGCGCCGTCTGCACCTGCACTTCCTGCACGCCCCGGCCGAGATCCTCGGCGAGAACGGCAAGGTCGTCGGGCTGCGCACCGAGCGCACCCGCCTCACGGGCGACGGCACCGTCACCGGCACCGGCGAGTTCCACGACTGGCCCGTCGAGGCCGTCTACCGGGCCGTCGGGTACTTCGGCTCCGAGCTGCCCGGCATCCCGTTCGACCCGATCAAGGGGGTCATCCCCAACCGCGAAGGGCGCGTCGTCGACGCGGCGGGCGAGCAGGTCCCCGGCGTGTACGCCACCGGCTGGATCAAGCGCGGCCCCGTCGGCCTCATCGGCCACACGAAGTCCGACGCGTCGGAGACGATCCGTCACCTCGTCGAGGACGTCGACTCGCTGCCCCGCGCCCCGCACGGCGCCCCCGAGGACATCACGACGTTCCTGGCGGACAAGGGTGTCGACGTCATCGAGTGGAACGACTTCGTCAACCTCGAGGCGCACGAGATCGCGCTCGGCGTCGCCGCCGGCCGTGAGCGCATCAAGGTCGTGCCGCGCGAGGAGATGATCGCGATCGCGAAGGGCGTCACCGCGCCCACCGCCTGACGCACCTCCACGAGGGCGCCCCGCCGACCGGCGGGGCGCCCTCGTCGCGTCCGGGGCACTACCTGCGGGCCTGGGCGCAGGGGAGGACGTGGCCAGGGTCACGGCGCACCGGGGCGGCCTCGGGAACGCGGCGCCGCACCCACGCGTTGAAACCCATGAGGCCGACGCCGATCGTCCCGGGGCACTATTGCCCGGCGGTGTCGTCCGAGGGGAGAGAGATGCACAGGCACAACAACGGGCTCAAGACCGCGGCGCTGTTCGGCGTCCTGTGGGCGGTCCTGCTCGGGCTGTGGGCGCTGTTCTTCCGGGACAGCTCCGGCATGCTGATGATCTTCGTGGGTCTTGGTCTCGTGTCGACGTTCTACTCGTACTGGAACTCCGACAAGATCGCGATCCGCGCGATGCACGCCTACCCCGTCACGGAGCTCGAGCAGCCGGCCATGTACCGGATCGTGCGCGAGCTCTCGACCGAGGCACGCCAGCCGATGCCCCGCCTCTACGTGTCGCCGACGGCCGCCCCCAACGCCTTCGCGACGGGCCGCAACCCCGCGAACGCCGCCGTCTGCTGCACCGAGGGCATCCTCACGCTGCTCGACGAGCGCGAGCTGCGCGGCGTCCTCGGCCACGAGCTCATGCACGTCTACAACCGTGACATCCTCACGTCGTCCGTCGCCGCGGCGATCGCCGGGGTCGTGACGTCGCTCGGGCAGTTCCTGCTGTTCTTCGGAGGCGGGGACCGGCGCAACGCCAACCCGGCCGCCGCGATCGCGATGGCGATCCTCGCGCCGCTCGCGGCGTCGCTCATCCAGATGAGCATCTCCCGCACGCGCGAGTTCGACGCCGACGAGGACGGGGCCGCCCTCACGCGCGACCCGCTCGCGCTCGCCTCCGCGCTGCGCAAGCTCGAGCAGGGCACCCAGGCGGCACCGTTGCCGGTCTCCCAGCCGCTCGAGAACGTCTCGCACCTGATGATCGCGAGCCCGTTCCGCGCCAAGGACGTCGGACGGTTGTTCTCGACGCACCCGCCGATGGACGAGCGCGTCGCCCGGCTCGAGAAGATGGCGTACGGCGGGTAGGGACGGTCGTCCGCCCGCGGCGCCGCGCGGCGGATCTAGGATGGTTCTCATGATCGAGCTGCGCACCCCCTCCGAGATCGACGAGATGCGAGAGTCCGGACGGGTGGTCGCCCAGGCGCTCGCCGCCGTCAAGGACGCCGCGAAGGTGGGTTCGACCCTGCTCGAGCTCGACCAGGTGGCGCGCGACGTGATCTTCGGTGCGGGCGCCACGTCGCCGTTCCTCAACTACCACCCGGACTGGGCGCCCACGCCGTTCCCCGGCGTGATCTGCGCGAGCGTCAACGACGCCGTCGTGCACGGCATCCCGACGGACCAGGTCATCGAGGACGGCGACCTCGTCTCGATCGACTGCGGGGCCGTCCTCAAGGGCTGGGCCTCCGACTCGGCGATCTCCTTCGTCGTCGGGACGCCCCGCCAGGAGGACCTCGACCTCATCGCGACGACGACCGCCGCGCTCGAGGCCGGCATCGCTGCCGCCCAGGTCGGCAACCGTCTCGGTGACATCTCCGCCGCGATCGGGCGGGTCGCCCGCAAGGCGAAGGTCGGCAACCTCGAGG
Source organism: Flavimobilis sp. BM9 (assembly GCF_058313055.1). NCBI lineage: Bacteria > Bacillati > Actinomycetota > Actinomycetes > Micrococcales > Jonesiaceae > Flavimobilis > Flavimobilis sp. BM9. Next base: position 164,298 of record NZ_JBZEMO010000001.1, read on the forward strand.
ACCACGGCGGCCACGGCATCGGCCGGGAGATGCACGGTGAGCCGTTCATCCCGAACGAGGGCCGTGCTGGGAAGGGCCTCGAGCTCAAGGCTGGCCTCGTGATCGCGCTCGAGCCGATGTTCATCCACGGCGGCTCCGGTCGCTACCGCCACGGCGAGGACGGCTGGACGCTCTACTCGCGCTCGCGCCAGCGTGCCGCGCACGTCGAGCACACGATCGCCATCACGGACGACGGCCCGCGCATCCTCACGCTGCTCTAGTCACGTCCTGCGCGCGCCTCCGTCAGAGGAGGTGCTCGAGGTGCGCAGCTACGCCGTCGTCGACGTTCGACGCCGTGACCGCGTCAGCCGCGGCGAGCACGTCCGGGTGGGCGTTCGCGACCGCGACACCGCGCCCGGCCCAGCCGAGCATCGGCAGGTCGTTCGGCATGTCGCCGAACGCCCACACGTCGTGCGGCGCAACTCCGTGCGACGCGCACCAGCGCGCGAGCGCCGCCGCCTTCGTCACGGATGGGGCCGTCATCTCGGCAAGGCCGACGGCTCCCGAGTAGGCGAGCACCGCGCGCGACCCGACGGTCGCCTCGACGCGCCCGAAGAAGTCCAGGGGAGGGGCACCGTCGAGCACGGCGAGGAGCTTCCCGACCGTGTGCGCCGGGTCGGCGCTCAGCGTGTCCTCGATGCGGCGGCGCATCAGGTCGGCGGGGACGGGGTGCTCGGTCGCGAACGCCGGGTCGTACACCGGCCCGTCGAGCCGTTCGACCGCGAGCGCGACCCCCGGGATCGAGGCTCGCAGGTCGGCGACGAGCGACCCGAGCGCTCCCAGCTCGAAGCCGCACACGTCCGTCATCGTCGCCGTCTCGAAGTCGTAGACGGCGGCGCCGTTCATGCAGATCGCCGTGCCGTGCGAGCCCGCCAGGTCCGCGAGCTCAGCGAGCCACCGCGGGGGCCGCGCCGTGACGAAGACGACGCGCACCCCGGCGTCGTCGAGACGCTGCAGCACGCGCCGGGTGCGGTCGGAGACCGACCCGTCTGGGCGCAGCAGCGTGCCGTCCAGGTCCGTCGCGACGACCTTCGGTAGATCGGGGCGGTGCATGCTCACGACCGGGTGGCGGCCTGGCGCTCGACCGTCAGGAGACCGCCGAGGGCGGTCGCCATCGCGACCGCCGCCGGGCGGGCCGTCCCCGTGGTGCTCATGGTTCAGCGGTAGTTGGTGAACTGCACCGCGAAGTCCAGGTCGGCGCCCTTGAGCAGCGCCTGGACCTCCTGCAGGTCGTCGCGGGACTTCGACGTCGCGCGGACCTCGTCACCGGTGATCTGCGTCTTGACGCCCTTGGGGCCCTCTTCGCGGATCAGCTTGGTGACCTTCTTCGCGTTCTCACCTGCGAGGCCCTCCTTGAGGACGCCCTCGAGGCGGTACTCCTTGCCGGAGAGCTGCGGGCCCTTGTCGCCCGTGTCGAACGCCTTGAGCGAGATGTTGCGCTTGATCAGCTTCGTCTGGAAGACGTCGAGGATCGCGAGGACGCGCTCCTCCGAGTTGGCGATCATGACGATCTTCTCGCCGGACCACGCGATCGACGCACCGACGTTCTTGAAGTCGTAGCGCTGGTTGATCTCCTTGACCGCCTGGTTGAGGGCGTTGTCTACTTCCTGGCGGTCGACCTTGCTGACGATGTCCATCGAGGAATCTGCCACGGCTGCTTCTCCTTGTCGCACAGGTGGGCGGGGCTCGGACCAGCCTATCGGGACGGGTCCGGCGTCGTGGCGGTCCCGCCGTCGAGCGGGGTCGTCGCGCGCACGGCGCGCACACCGTCGACGCCGAGGATGACGAGCGCGACCCACACCAGGGAGAAGCCGACCCACCGCGTCGGGGTCATCGGCTCGTCGAGGACGAGCACGCCGATCGCGAGCTGCATCGACGGCGTCAGGTACTGCAGCAGCCCGACGACGGACAGCGGCAGGCGCCGCGCCGCGCCCGAGAACAGCAGCAGCGGCACGACCGTGACCACGCCGAGCGACGCGACGAGCAGCCCGTAGCCGATCCCGTTGCCGACGAGCGACTCCCGCGGTCCGAGCCACACGAGGTAGGCGAGCGCGAACGGCGTGAGGAACGCCGTCTCGACGGCGAGGCCGGGCAGCGCCCCGACCGTGCGACCCACCCGGTTCTTCACGAGCCCGTACCCGCCGAACGTCAGCGCGAGGCCGAGGGAGAGCCACAGCGCGCCGTCGGACCCCGTCGCGATCACGACGACCGCCAGAGCGCCGAAGCCGAGCGCCCACACCTGCGCGCGCCGCAGGCGCTCACGCAGCACGAGCACCGCGAGCAGCACCGTGACGAGCGGGTTGACGTAGTAGCCGAGCGACGCGTCGACCACGTGCCCGTGCGTCACGCCCCACACGAACAGGTACCAGTTCACGCCGACGAGCGCGGCCGCCGTCCCCAGGACCGCGAGCGTGCGCGGCGACCGGAGCACCGCGGCAAACTGACGCCACTGACCCACCGCTGGCAGCACGAGGAGGCAGAACACGAGCCCCCACACCGCGCGCTGCGCGATCATCTCGACCGAACCCGTCTGGTCCAGGACGTTGAAGTAGAGAGGCAGGAAGCCCCACAGCAGGTAGCAGCCCAGGCCGAGGGCCAGGCCCGTGCGGTCGAGCGGCGACGGGGCGGAGGTCGTGGACGTGACGGGCTCCTCAGGTCGAGAGCGGGCGGACGAGACGATCAGGATCGCACCGCGGACCTCAGGCAGGCTCCCGATTTCCACCTGAGGCACATCACCTAGTATGGTGACAGCGCTCTGGAAGTGACCGGCCTGTGCCGGGAGCCACGGAGCAGAGGCAGCTTGCCCGAGCGGCCAAAGGGAGCTGACTGTAAATCAGCCGCGTCATGCTTCGGGGGTTCGAATCCCTCAGCTGCCACAGCACGAAGGCCCCGTCCGGTGGACGGGGCCTTCGTCGTTCTCAGAGCCGGCAGGGGAGGCCGGCTCAGCCGCCCAGGATCTTGGCGCGGGCCTCCGTACGTTCCTCCGCGCTGATGACGCCGCGCTCGTGCAGGTCGTCGAGCTCGCGCAGGCGCTCCTCGACCGACTTCGCCGCACCGCCTGCCGCAGCCCCGGCCGTGCCGTCGGCGGGGCGCAGCATCTCGGACTGCATGAGCCGTGCCGCGAGGTCCTGGTCGACCGTGAGCAGGTCGATGCCCTGGCTCTTCGCCTTCCGGAACCGGTGCACCGACAGGGCGACCATCGTGATGATCACGCCGACGAACAAGATCCCGAAGATGATGAAGGCTGCCGTCATCAGGCCGGGCATGCTCCGGAAGATCGACTCGCCGCCGGTCTCGTAGCCCAGCTCGCCGGGCAGGTACACGTCGGTCTCTGTGACGAGGATCATGCCGCGAGCGTAGCGGTTCACCCGGCGGCGATCTGGCGGGCGCGCACGAGCACGGCGTCGAGCATGTCCGGGGTGAGCAGGCGCGTGTACGTGTTGCGGGCGCTCACGTGGTACGTCCCGAGCAGGGTGAGGGCGCGCCCGTCCGGACCGACGACGTCGACCTCCGCGCCGTGCGCGAACCGCGGCCGTGGCCGCGGCACCAGCCACCCGCTGTCGGTCAGCGTCGCGAGGAGCGCCTGCCAGCCGAACGCCCCGAGCACGACGGCGCAGCGCAGCGTCGGCGCGAGCAGCGCGAGCTCGCGCGCGAGGTAGGGCGCGCAGCGGCGACGTTCGTCCGGGGTCGGCTTGTTGTCCGGCGGCGCGCAGTGCACGGGCGCGCAGATGCGCATGCCCGACATGACCAGCCCGTCGTCGGCGGACACGGACGTCGGCTGGTTCGCGTACCCAGCCCTGTGCAGTGCGGCGAACAGGAAGTCGCCCGACGGGTCGCCCGTGAACATGCGTCCCGTGCGGTTGCCGCCGTGCGCTGCAGGCGCGAGGCCCACGAGCAGCGTGTGCGCTGCCTCGTCGCCGAAGCTCGGGACGCCGCGCCCCCAGTACGTCTCGTGACGGAACGACGAGCGGCGCACAGCCGCGACGTCCTCCCGCCACGCGACGAGCCGCGGGCACGCGAAGCAGCCGGCGACGAGCGCGTCGACGTCGCGGAGCGTCGCCGCGCTCGCGGCGAGGCGCGGCTCGGTGTGCGGGGGCGCAGGCACGAGGCCTGGAGGGTCGGGGACGGGGCCCGGCGGGTCGGGGACCATGCCCCCATCGTGCGCGATACAACAGTGGCATGCCTACGCCGCCCGCCGCCTCCCACGAGCGCGGCACCGCGCCCGTCGTCCTCGCGTGCGGGCTCGCGACGCTCGACGTCACGCAGGTCGTCGACGCGCTGCCCGGCCCGGACGAGAAGATCGTCGCCCGCTCGCTCGACGTGCACGCGGGCGGGCCCGCGCTCAACGCCGCGATCACGGCCGCCCGCCTCGGCTGCACCGCCCGCCTCGTGTCCCGCGTCGGGGCGGGCGCACCCGCCGCCGCGGTCGCGTCCGAGCTCGCCGCGGAGCACGTCGAGCTGGTCGACGCCGCGGGGGAGGGCTGGAACCTCGCCCTGTCGACCGTGCTCGTCACTGCGCGCACGGGGCAGCGCGCGGTCGTCTCGACGAACGCGACGACGCTCGGCGCTCCCGCGAGCCTCCCCGCCGGTGTGCTCGACGGCGTCGTCGCCGTCCTCGTCGACGGGCACCACCTCGACCTCGCAGTCCCGCTCGCCGCCGTGGCCCGCGCGGCGGGGATCGTCGTGCTGCTCGACGGCGGCTCCTGGAAGCCCGGGCTCGACGCCCTCCTCGAGCACGTGGACGTTGCCGTCCTGTCCGCCGACTTCCGCGCACCCGGCGCCGCGGACGACGCTGCGACGCTCTCGGCCGTCCACCAGCTCGGCCCGACGACCGTCGCGCAGTCGCACGGCTCAGCGCCCATCGAGGTGGCGTTCTGGGACCGCGACGGCCGTGAGGGTGCGGAACCTGCCCGTGGGACGGTCGACGTCCGGCAGCTCGACCCGGCCGCCGTCGTCGACACGCTCGGCGCCGGGGACGTGCTGCACGGCGCGCTCCTCGCCGCCGTCGCGCACCGAGGTGTGCTGGGGCGGGAGTCTCTCCTCGACGCACTTGCCGCCGCATCCGACGTCGCGACCGCGTCCGTCACGTTCCCCGGCGCTCGCGGCTGGACCGGCGAGCCCACCACCGTCGAAGAGCTCCGCCAGCGGGTCGCACCCTGACAACACCCAGAGCGCTCCCAGGATGCGAGGTCACGCTCGCGGGGTGACGATCGTCAGGTCAGCGCGTCGCGCCGCCACCAGCGGCCCGACGCACACTGCGACACCGGCACCATCAGGAGGTTCATCATGGGTGAGCTCATCGGTCTGATCATCTTCGGCGCGATCATCGGCGCGCTCGCGCGCCTCTTCATGAAGGGCGAACAGCCCATCGGCGTCCTCTGGACCATCATCCTCGGAGTCCTCGGCGCCCTTGCTGGCTACTGGATCACGGGCCTCGTGGGAGTCGACGACACCAAGGGCATCGACTGGATCCGCTGGATCGTCTCGATCATCCTGTCCGTCGTGTTCATCTCGATCTACCTGAGCATGCGCGGCAAGAAGCGGTGACCCTCCGCCCCTAGGGACACCACCCGGACGGCCTGGCCGACTACTCACCGGTAGCCGACCAGGCCGTCCGGCTCTCTCACGACGATCATCCGACCGAGCGCCGCGTGCACCGTCGGCGCTCCCGCGCTCGACGCCGTGAACGGCAGGAGCGTCGCCGCCGGGTCCACAGCGACCTGGGCGACCCACAGGTTCGCGTCCGGCTCAGCGAGCACGCGCAACCACGTCGAGTCGTCCCGGCCCGGGATGCCCGACAGCACGAACGTCGTCTCCCCGCGCACGCCGACCACCGTCGACAACATGTCGCTCTCGCTCAGCAGCCTCCCGTCGAGGTTCCACTCGGCCTGCGTCGTCACGCCGTCGATCGTCGTGGTCCCCATGATCCCGATGCGCGACGCGACGATCCGCTCCGGCGTCCCCGCGACCGGCGCGGGCAGCAGCCCGCCGTCCCCGTCGCGCAACGTCATCGTCGCGGCACCGAACGGCACGTAGACGCTCACCCCAGCACCGACCAGGCCGTAGAGCTCGTCGACGGGCGTCGCGTCCTGCCCCAGGTCCGGCCGCCGCCACGCGGCCCCTGCCAGCGTCGCGAGGACCACGTTGTCCTCCGCGCGCAGCACGACCGTCGAGGGGTGCGACCGTGCCGTCGTCCGCTCGCCCGACGCGTCCGAGTAGACGTGCTCGGTCCCCGGCACCTCCTGGATCACGAGCCCGTCCGGTCCGGGCTCGACCCGGCCGTCGTAGCCGCGCCACACCCGTTCGGCGTCGCGCAGCACCGAGCCGCCCGCGGTCCGCAGCAGCGGGCCCGTCGGGCCCATCGTCAGGTCGTCCCACGCGAGGTCGCGCACCCCCGGGATCCTCGCGACGAGCGCGCCCGACAGCCCGCCGCCGAGACACACGCCACCCGCGTCGCGGCCCGCCCAGTAGAGCCGTCCGCCGTCCTGCAGGAACAGGTCCGGGACGCACGTGCTGGTCGCGAAGGACGAGGTCGGACGGCCCGTGTCGGCCTCGAGGACGACGACGGAGGCGCTCTCGCCGCTGCGCGTCAGACACGCGACGAGCTGCCCGCGCGCGAGCACCTGGCACGGCTGGGCGCGCGTGGCCGCGATGCTGCGCGTCCAGCGCCGCTCGCCCGACTCGGCGTCGACGCCGATGAGGAGGGTCGTCGACGGGTACGTCGACCTGCCGCCACCGACGGTAGGGAGACCGTGGAACACGGACTCCCACACGGGCTCCGTGCCGGGGTTCACCGCGACGACGAGGGTGTCCGCCGTGCTCGCCGTCCCCGCCGCGGCGGGCAGGGGCAGGGCGAACGACGCCGTCCCTGCGTCGGGACGCTCCGCCTCGGGCAGCGCGAGCGACTCCCGGAGCGTGAGGCCGACCGCGTCCGCGAGGGTCAGCCGCCACGAGCGCACGGGGTTGTCGGCGAACGGCTTGAGGACGTGCGTCGGCTGCTGCGGCAGGTCGGACGGCGACGACAGGTCGGGTCCGACGACCAGACCCGGGCGCTGCCCGCCCACCGCGGTGCCCCGCACGGGCGCTGTCACGACCGGCGGCGTCGGTTCAGCCGGGACGACGTCGTCGCTGCTGACGAGGCGCGGGACGGTCACGGCAACGAGCGCGACCGCCGCTGCCGCCGCGACGAGCGCCGCCCGGCTCGGGCGGCGCGGACCTCCGGCTGCCGCGCGACGGGTCGGGGGGCCGATGTCGAGGGACGACAGGTCCACGGGCGACGGCGCCCCGCGAACGAGGAAGCGGTCGTCGTGCGGCGAACGGGCGTCGCGCGCCGCGCCGAGCGTCTCGGCTGCGCCACGTCCTGCCGAGAGCCCCGGGTGCACGGCGTGGACGTCGACGTCGTCCCACAGGCTGTGCGGCCTGTCCGGGACAGCGGCGTCCGCGCCGGAGCTGTCGCCGGTGCGGTCGCTCGTGCGGTCGGCGTCGGCGGGTCCGTCGGGAGGTGGTTCGTCTGGCTCGTGCTCGGTCATCGTCGTCCTCGCAAGGTGCTCGCGCCCATCGTCCCGCTGCGCGCTGCGGACGGCAACGGTGCTCCGCCACCTCGGGTGCCGGCGCTCAGGGCGCCGCGCTCAGGACACGGCGACGAGCCCGCCGTCGTCCGCGATGACGACCATCGGGCCGACGACGGCGATCGGCGACACGCTCGTGGCCAGGTCGATCTCGCCGGCCCCGTCCGCGAGGCTCAGCGAGTAGAGGTGCCGGAACGGCACCCGGTCGGTCGAGCCGTCCTCCTGCTCGACGACGAGGGTGCGCTCCGCGAAGTGCGTCGCGCCGAGCGGACCTTCGCCGAGCGAGTCGCGGCCGCCCTCGTAGGAGATCGTCGTACGACCGACGACCGCCGCGAGCGACCGCGGCTCCTCGTGCGTCTCGACCGGCGCGCCCGCACGCATCGACGCCGCCGTCCACCGTTCGGTCGTGTAGGTGGCGACGCCCCCGTCGACGGGGACGAGCGCGATGACGGCAGCCGGCGTGACGGCGGGCGGCATGCGGCCCCCGTAGTCGAGGGAGGTGTTCTCGACGCCGGGGATCGTGAGGACGGGGCTGCTGGAGAGCACCGTCCCGCCTTCCGTCACGTCGTACGCGCTGCCCCCGATCCCGATCGTCCCGGTGAAGTCGCTCGAGCCGGACACCTCGGGGGTGAGGTCGAGCCGCCGCCACGGGCTGCCGGCCGCCCACATGACCGTCGCGCCCTCGGGCGTCGACACGACGCTCCTGACCGCGGGAGGACGGTCCTGGTCGAGGCGGACGGTCTCCGAGTCGTCCTCCGTGACCTCGCGGACGATCAGCCCGCCCGGAGCGGGCTCGACACGGCCGCGGTACCCGCGCCACCCGTCCTGCGTGAGCATGACGGAGGATCCAGGCGTGCGCAGGAGCGGGCCGGTCGCAGTCATGGTGAGCCAGTCGGTGGAGGTGTCGACGAACCCGCTGCCGGTCAGCGTCGCGAAGTGCTCCGTGCCACCCCCCAGGCACATCGCCATCTCGTCGGGCAGGACGCCCGCCCAGTAGAGGCGGGTGCCCTGCTGGACGAAGGACGTCGGGATGCAGGCGTCGGTCGCGAACGAGGCTGCGTCCCGACCGGTGGCGGCCTCGAGGACGGTGACCTGGAAGGTCGCACGGTCCCCCTCGGCGTCACCCGACGAGATGCAGGCGATGCTCGCGCCCCGCCCGATGCTCTGGCACGAGCTGGGCATGACAGCCTCCAACGGCCGCGTCCACAGGACCGAGCCGTCGTCCGTGTCGAGCGTGACGAGCAGGCTCGTCTGCGACGTCTTGCCCTGGGGCCCGTACGCGTCCAGGACGACCGGCGCGATACCGGACACGTTCGCCTCGTGAGCGGCACCCGCCGTGACCGGGTTCGCGACGACGAGCACGGGCGGGTCCGCGTCGGCACCGTCGGGTGCGGCGTCCTGCCAGATCTCCGACAGGTCGTCCGAGGTGAGGCGCCAACGCTCTCCTGTGCCGCTCGGTGCTTCTGCCGGCCCGGTGAGCGCCGGCGGCACGGGCAGGTCTGCGGCCCGGTCCTCCCCGAACACGAGGTCGGGCAGCAGCGCGGAGGCGTCGACGCCGGACGGTGCGGTCGGCCGTCCGAGGCGGGGCTCCTCGTCGCCGTCCAGGATGTCCGGCAGGACGAGTGCCGCGACGAGTGCGAGCGCGGCCGCCGGCACGCCGACGCGCAGGAGGCGGCGGCGGGCGGGCCGCAGCGAGGCCGAGCGGCGCGGCGTGAGGGGCGCCGGGTCGTCCGCGCTGACCGGCGGCGCGGCGACGTCGCTGCTGGGGATGGACGGCTCGTCGCCCTCGGAGACTGCTCGAGGACGGGGCAGCCCGCGTCGCGGGATGTCTGCCCACAGGTCGCGCGGTCGTGCGTCCTCGTCGCCGTCAGTCACGTCGCACCCCTTCGCGTCCCGCGCCATCCTTCCCGTTCGCAGGCCTGACGACAAGAGCCGTGGACGCCTCACGAGCGCCGCCCGCCGAGCACGGGTCAGCCGAGGGCGACGAACCCGCCGTCGTCCGACGCCACGACGACCTGCCCCACCAGCGCGACGGGCGACGAGCCCCAGCTGAACATCGTGTACATGCCCGCCCCGTCCATGCTCGGCTCGGCGTCCGACGGCCGCATGCCGTACAGCACCGAGATGCTGTGACGCGAGCTGCGCCCGTCCATCTCGAGGACGACGTCCCGCTGCGAGTAGTCGAGCTGGGCGAACGAGGTCTCCTCGATCCGCTCGCTGTCACCGTCGAGGGAGACGATCACGCCGTCGACCTCCGCGACGAGCATGCGGGCCGTCTCGTGCCGCTCGCCCGGCTCACCAGCGACCACCTGGTCGGACGTCCACCGCTCGGTCGTGTCCCTGCCCAGGAGATCGTCGAGGGTGAGATACCCGAGAACTCCCGACGCCGTGACGGTCGGCGCGGGTGCGTAGCCGTTGACCGTGTACGGCGTCGAGTCACTGGTCTGCAGCGTGAGACGCCGCTCCCCCGACGTGTCGTACGCGTCGCCACCGATCCCGACGAGCGCGGCCAGCCGGGGATCGGCCGTGCCCCCGGGCAGGAGGTCGAGGCGCCGCCAGGCGGGGCCGGACGCTCTCACGACGGTGGTGCCGTCGAGGTCGCACGCGATGGTCGTCAGGGCCGGCGGTCGGCCCTCGTCGTACTCCCCGGTGCCGTCGTCGACCGTGATCTGGCGCAGGATCAGCCCGTCGGGTCCTGGCTCGACCCATCCGCGATAGCCGCGCCACCCGGCCTCGGTGAGCATGAGGGACGCGCCGGGCGACCGCACGACCGGCCCCGTCGCAGTCAGGGTGAGCATCTCGGTGAAGGTGTCAGGCATCCCGCCGCCGGTCAGCGTGGCGAAGCTCTCCTGGCCGCCACCGACGCAGATGTCAGCGCTGTCAGAGCCCAGACCCGCCCAGTACAGCTCGGTGCCGTGCTGGACGAACGCCTCGGGACTGCATCCCACCGTCGTGAACGCGGCGACCTGCGCACCTGTGCGCGCGGCGAGGACCGTGACCTCGGTGGACGCCGAGGCCGCGTCGCTCGACATCCCTGTGCACACGATGCTCGCTCCTCGCCCGACGACGTGGCACGGGTTGAACGACGACGTGTCGAACGCCCATGTCCACAGGACCGCACCGTCCTCGGCGTCGAGCGCCGCGAGGAGGCGGCGCGGCTGCCACGTCTCCGACGGGTGGTTGCCCGTGAGCACCACGGGCACGACGCCGGAGACGTTCGGTTCGTGTGCGGCTCCCGCCGTCGCGTGGCTGGCCGTGACGAGCAGCGGTGCCTCCGCGCCCTCCTCGTCGGGGGCGGCCTGCGCCCAGATGTCGGCGATGTCCTCGGCGGTCAGGCGCCAACGCTCGTTGATCCCTGTGGGCGCCCGGGGGGCAGTGCTGAGCGGCTCGGGCAGGGGAAGGTCGGCGGCACGGTCCTCGCCGAAGACGAGGTCGGGGAGCAGCGCGGTCGGGTCGACCTTGGACGGGGTCGTCGGGCGCGCGAGGCGGGCGTCGCCAGGATCGTCCAGAAGGTCGGGTGCCACGATCGACGCAGCGAGCCCGAGCACGACGACCGGGACACCCGCCCTCAGCAGGAGCCGGCGTCGCCGCCCTCCGTGCGGGGCAGCCGGAGCGGGAGAGGCCTCGCGTGCGGTGTCGAGGACCGGTCCCGTCCCGGGTGCGGGCGGCGCTGGGCGGTGGGCGGGTGGCGGTGCGGCGGCCACCGACGGGGGAGGCGGTGGCGGTGGTGGGGCCGTCCGCGGCAGCGGGCGTCGAGCGACGCCGGCCCACAGGTCGAGCGGGACCCTTCCGCCGTCGTCCCGTCGCGCGCGGTCACCCTCGTCGGTGTCGCGGTCGTGCACCCGTCCCCCTGAGCTCGCCTGCGCACATCCTGGTGCCGCACCCGGAGCCGGGGCAAGTGTCGCGTCGCTCGGCGAGGATCCGTGCGAGCAGCCCAGGGTTCGAAAGGTCGCGAATGCCCGACCTCCTTACGATGGAAGTCCAGACCATCGATGGAGCTGCCATGACGGACCAGCCGATCCGCACTCTTGTCCTGGAAGACGACCCCGACACCGCGACGTTCATTCGCATCGCCCTCGAACGGCTCGGGTCGATGACTGTCGACGTCGCCTCCACCGCCGACGAGGCGCTCGCGCGCCTGGCGGACGACGCGCCCTACGACATCCTCGTGACCGACATCCAGCTACCCGGCCGCTCGGGCCTCGACATCCTCCCCGAGGTCCGTCGCATCGACCCGTCGCTCGCGGTCCTGGTCGTCACCGCCTACCCGACGTTCGACAACGCCGTGGGCGCCCTCCGCCAGGACGTCGACGACTTTCTCGTCAAGCCGGTCACCGCAGCCGATCTCGTCAGCCGCGCCGTCGCCCTCGTGCAACGGACCCGGAAGCGCAGGGACGCGCCCCGCAAGCGCGTCCTCGCAGTCGGCGCCCACCCTGACGACGTCGAGATCGGGGTCGGCGCGACGCTCGCAGCACACGCCGCAGCCGGTGACGAGCTGACGATCCTCACGCTCTCCGGAGGAGCCGTCGGCGGAGCGACCGACCAGCGTCACGCCGAGGCCCAGGCCGCCGCCGACGTCGTCGGCGCCCGCCTCGTCCACCTCGACTTCCCCGACACGCAGCTCGTCCCCGCCGACGGGATCATCACCGCGATCGAGCAGGTCATCGCCGAGGTCGAGCCCGACCGCGTCTACACGCACGGCGCGCACGACCGCCACCAGGACCACCGCGCCACCCACGAAGCGGTCCAGATCGCCGCACGGCAGGTCCCGAACGTGTGGTGCTTCCAGAGCCCGTCGTCGACCGTGCTGTTCGCCCCCAACCGGTTCGTCGACGTCAGCGGCTTCGTCGAGACCAAGCTGACGATGCTCGCCGCGTTCCGTTCGCAGTCGCACCGCGACTACATGGAGCCCGACATGGTGCGGGCGACCGCACGCTACTGGTCCCGCTTCAGCCCCGCACGCGAGGTCGAGCCGCTCGAGACGGTCCGCGCGAGCGAGACCGTCGCCAGCAGGACGACCGTCCACGAGAGCGCCGCAGACGAGAGCCAGCGGATCGGACCGGCGCACGGCTCGGACCGCTGATGACCGGCACGGCCCCGGCGCCGGGGAGTGCGACGTCCTCGACGACCGTGCGGCCCGACGACCGCGCCGCGCGCTGGCTCGCACGTGACGCCGTCGCGCTCCGGCAGATGCCGTCGACCGTCGTCCTGGCTGTCGTGCTGGTGATCGTCTGGTCCACGGTCGTCCGTGCCGACCGGGCGCTCCTCCTCGTGTCGGCTGCGCTCGTCGCGGCAGCCCAGCTCGCCGCGAACCTGTGCCCGTGGCACAGGTGGCCGTACCGCTGGCGCGTGATGCTGCCGCTCGCCCAGGTCGCCGCGATCACGGTCCTCGACGCAGCCGCGAGCCAGACGTACGCCCAGTTCGACATCCTGCTCGTCCTGCCGCTCAGCATGCTCGCCCTGCGAGCCGAGCACCTCGGCGCCGTCGTCGCGCTCGTAGCGTGCGCCGTCGTCCTCCTCACCCCCGTCTTCGTGGACATCGGCCGGTACCGGCCCGGGCTCCATGCGATCGTCACCTTCCTCGTCATCGCGCCCATGGTCCTGGGGGCGCACGTCGTGGTGCGAGCCGCCCGGAAGCAGGCGGACGACCTCGCGCACGCTCGTGACGAGATCGCCGAGCAGGCGCGTGCGCTGCGCCGGTCGCGGGACGACCTCCGCAGCATCCTCGAGGCTGCGACCGAGCAGGCCATCGTCGCGACGGACGCGGCAGGTGTCGTCGTCGCGGCGAGCAGCGGGGCCGAACGGATCCTCGCGCGTCCGGCCGACACGCTGGTCGGCAGCAGCATCACCGCGCTCGTCGGCGACGATGCCGACGCAGGCGCGGCGGCCGGTCCGGACGGCGTCGCCCGGCTCGTCGGCCGGGCAGCGCACGGGGGCACGCACGTCGAGGAGTGGCGTGCGAACCTCCCCGACGGAACGACGACCTATCTTGAGCTCGTCGTCACGGCTCGTCCCTCGTCGGGGTCCGGGGGCGCGGGGGCGGCGGGGTACCTCGTCGTCGCCACGGACGTCTCTGCACGGCGCGACGAGCAACGGCGCCAGGACGAGTTCATCGGGCTCATCAGCCACGAGCTCCGCACACCGCTCGCCTCGATCATCGGATACCTGGACATCCTGCAGATGGATCCGGAGAGGCTCGACGAGGAGCAGGCCCGCTACCTCGACGTCATGAGCCGCAACGCGGCACGGCTGCGTTCCCTCGTCGACGACCTCCTGACGAGCGCCCAGCTCGCCGCCTCGTCCACGCTCTCGGTCCAGGAGGTCGACGTCGTCGAGATCGTGCGCAGCTCGCTCCTGAGCCAAGGCCCGATCGCGCGAGCCTCGGGCGTGCGCCTCGAGATGTCGGGGGAGTCGTCGGCGGTCCTGACGTCGGACCCTCAGCTCATGGCGCAGGTCGTGGACAACCTCGTCAGCAACGCGATCAAGTACAGCTTCGCCGACGGCACGGTGACCGTCGAGGTGCGTCGAGCAGACGCCGAGGACGGGCGGCGCGCGGTGCGTCTCCGCGTCGTCGACGCGGGCACGGGCATCGAGAAGGACGAGCTCGCGCGGCTGACGGAACGCTTCTACCGCAGCCGTGCGACACGACGCCGACGGGTGCGGGGCGCGGGGCTCGGCCTGTCCCTGGTCCAGACGATCGTCGACGAGCACGACGGGACGCTCACGATCGACAGCGCTCCGGGTGAGGGAACCCGGGTCGAGGTGGTCGTGCACGACCTTCCACGGTCGACCTCGTGAACGCTACTGCGTCGTCGGGCGCCACACGCGCGCGAGCGCGGCCCAGTCCGCGTCCGTCATGAGCGTCAGGGGCGTGACGTCGAGGTCCCGCACGCCCGCGCGCTGAGCCTCGTCGAGAGCCTGCTCGAGCACCTCGGTCGTGATCCGCCCCGACGGTGCCTCGGCGGTGCGGTCCCAGAGCCCCAGCGAGAACGTGAAGCGCGACATGTCGTAGCCCGCTGCCGCGAGCGCCCGAGCGAGCTCGCCTGCCTCCGTGCCCGGCCGACCACCGGAGAGATAGGTCCACAGGACGAGGCGGTCGGCCGCGTCGAGCAGGGTCTCGTAGTCGTGACCCGCGACGAGAGGCCCGACCGTCGGCGCCTTCCAGTCGACCCGAGCCTCCATCACGAGGTCGATATCGGCGCCGCGGCCGTCGTTGACCTCGTCGAGAGCGGCGCGGGCCCGGCGAAGCAGGTCGGCGATGACCTCCGCGCGCCACGCCCCGACGATCGGCGACCTGTCGTCCGGCAGCCCGTCGGCGTCACGCGGCCAGTCCGTGCGGCCGGTCATCTGCCGGAAGAGCGCGAGGTCGTCGTCCCCGAAGGAGTAGAGGTCGAGGAACAGCTCGGTGATCGCGATCTGGTCCGGCTCGTACCGCGCGCCGAGGTCCGCGACCAGATCGATGATCCGTTCCCCCACCTCGCCGTGCGCGAGCTGAGAGGCGGACGCCCGGTAGCGGGCGAGCCTGCCGTCAGGAGCCACGCCGGCGATCGTCGGATCAGCCTTGATCCACTCGGGCACGAACGCGTCGACGATGAGCCCGATCTCGCGGGGCTCCCAGCCGTCCCCGTCACGCAGTGCTCGCGCCGCGCGCGCGAGATGGTCGGTGCCGGGCGACGCCGCCGCGTCGGGGTGGGCGGCCCAGTCGAACGCGGTGAACTCGACCCGGCCCGCGTTGAGAAAGACGGCGTTCGCACCCGCGACGTCGAGCCGGTGGCTCAACGCGCTCCAGTCCGTCGCTGGGTCGGTGACGACGGAGAGGTCGACGCTCACGGAGCGCACCTGCTCCGGGCGCCCGGGGGAGCGCAGCACGGTGCGACCGTCGTCCCAGGGTTTCGCGAGGAGCACGGCTGCCACGATCGTGACGACGACGGCCGCCACGGTCATCAGGAGCCAGACAGGTCGTCGCCGAGCCCGGGGAGGGACACCGTCCCGGAGCGGTCCAGCTTGTTCCATCGGTTCTCCGCGTGAGTGAGCTCGAGACGAGAGGCGTGCAGGACCACGACGGTCATGAGCGCCGAGTAGGGCGGCCAGAGCCCGACCGTCCACAGGTGTCGCAGGTCCCGCAGGGACCGGTCGAGGAAGAGGGACAGGAGGAGCAGCAGCAGGGAGAGCGGCAGCCCGAGGAAGAACAGCCACGCCGCGACGTCGGTGGGCAGGACGTCGGGGCCCGCGACGAGGACGGCCACGACGAGCGCGACGGTCCCCATGACCTGGAGCACGGGGCCCACCACCTGGGCGAGCGTGTTGTAGAGCAGGTAGATGCCGAAGCGTCCGTAGCGCGGGTTGCCGATCATGTCGCGGTGGATCTCCGTCGACTGGAGCAGGCCCCTGGCCCAGCGGACACGTTGGCGCCACAACCCGCGGAGGGTGGACGGCGACTCGGCGTACACGAGCGCGTCGGGCGCGAACGCCACCTGGTAGCCGGCCCGGTGCACGCGCCACGTCAGCTCGAGGTCCTCGCCGAGGGTGTCGGTGCGCAACGGACCGACACGGTCGAGGACGTCGCGCCGGTAGGCGCCCACGTTGCCGGACACGACCGGCAGGCAGCCGAGGACGTCCAGGGCGCGCCGCATGAGTCCCGTGCCGACGTGGCTCACGAGCGCGAGGAGGCGGGTCAGGACGCTGTCGAGGTTCACCGGCCGGTCGTTGCCGCACACAGCCCCGACCCGGGCGTCGCGGAAGCCCCGCAGCAGCTCGCTCACGGTGTCGGGACGGAACAGCCCGTCGGCGTCGACGAGCACGAGAACGTCGCCGCGCGCGGCCGCGATCCCGGTGTTGAGCGCCGCGCCCTTGCCGGCGTTCTCCTGCCGGATCGCGCGGACCTTCTCGTGCGCCGCCGCGAACGCGCGCATCCGGTCATAGGTGTCGTCCGTCGAGCCGTCGTCGACGCAGACGACCTCCATGTCGCGGCAGTCGCTCGCGAGGATGGAACGCAAGCAGGCGTCGATGACCACCCCCTCGTTGTAGGCGGGGACGACGACCGTCACGGACGGTAGCGGTCGACCGCCCGGCGGGTCGTCCGTGGACCTGCGGGACGCTCGGCGAGCGCGCGCCTCGAACACGAGCGCGGCAGGGACCATGGCGAGCCGGACCACCCCGATGAGCAGGATCGACGCACCGAGCACCACGAGGAGCGACATGAGGACCGCGACCACGGGTGACACGGCGTCACCTCGGCCAGGACTCGAGGACGGCGTCGAGCAGCTCGGGCGCGGAGGCCGAGAGCGCGCCGAAGCGCGCGTTGACCTCGAGCACGACCGGGGTGCCGTCTGCGAGACGACGGACGTCCATGTCGACCGGTCCGACGAGCCCGAGCACCTCCACGGTGCGCGCGGCAAGCTCCTCGACGTCGGCGGCGGCCCCCGCGGGGAGCCGCTCGACGTCGGCGGCGTTCCCGACGATGCCGTGCTCGAGGGCAGTTTTGCGCAGCACGACGACGTCACACGTACCGGTCGCGGGCGACCGGAACACCTGCGGGCTGTACTCGTCACCGGGAGCGAGCTCCTGCACGATCCAGCTCGCGTCCGCGTGCTGCCACGCGGCGTCGGCCGGGTCGGTGACCACGTGCACGCCCCGCCCGCCGCGCGACACGCGCGGCTTGAGGACGACCGGTCCACCCGCCCACCGCAGGGCGTCGGCTGCTGTGCCGAGCTCGGCTGCCGGGGCGTGGCGCGGGACCGTCACCCCGGCGTGGTCGAGCGCCCACATGGTCAGGAGCTTGTCGTCGGCGACGGCGGTCGGCCCTGGTGCGGAGATCACCACGCGGTCGCCGAGGCCCGCAGCCCGGGCGAGGACCGCCATGCGCGGCAGCTCGTCCGACACGGTGGGGATGACGAGGCTCGGCTCGAGAGACCGGAGGAGCGCGACCGTCCGTGGCTCGTACTCGGCGGAACGGGCTGGCGGCGCAGCGTGGACCTCGTCCATGCCGGGGACCGGGGTGGGGACGAGGTCGACGCCGACGGCGCGGACGCTCTCTGTGCGGCGGCCGAGCTGGACGCCGAGCGCGCGGCCGGCCGGCCCGGCCGCGCCGGTGACGAGGATCGTGCGACGTGCCCCGTGGTGCCCCATCCTTCGACCCTAGGTCCACAGCGCAGGCCGGTCGACCCCTCGACGTCAGCCCGCCCACCTACAGTGAGGTGGTGACCGCAGCGACGAGCGACGCCCATCCCGCAGGTCTCCCGACCCACGACCCGAGCCGCGCAGCCGCGCACCAGACCGAGGGCGCCGCCCCGGTCGACGTCTTGCGCCGCGTGTTCGGCTACGACGCGTTCCGCGGCGACCAGGCGGACGTCGTCGACACGCTCGTGCGCGGTGACGACGCGCTCGTGCTCATGCCCACCGGCGGCGGCAAGTCCCTCTGCTACCAGGTGCCGGCACTCGTCCGGCGGGGCGTCGGTGTCGTGATCTCGCCGCTCATCGCCCTCATGCAGGACCAGGTCGACGCGCTCTCCGCGCTCGGTGTGCGCGCCGGCTTCCTCAACTCGACGCAGGCGCCGCACGAGCGTCGCGCCGTCGAGCAGGCCGTCCTGACCGGCGAGCTGGACCTGCTCTACCTCGCGCCCGAGCGGCTCCGCGTCCCGTCGATGCTCGACCTGCTCGCCGCCGCGCACGACGGCCCCGGCATCTCGCTGTTCGCGATCGACGAGGCCCACTGCGTCGCCCAGTGGGGGCACGACTTCCGCCCCGACTACCTCGGACTGTCCGTGCTGCACGAGCGTTGGCCCGCCGTGCCGCGCGTCGCGCTCACCGCGACCGCGACGTCGGCCACCCGAACCGAGATCGCCGAGCGCCTCGAGCTCACGGCCGCCCGGCACTTCGTCGCGAGCTTCGACCGGCCCAACATCCAGTACCGGATCGTCCCCAAGGACAACCCGCGCGCCCAGCTCCTCGACCTCCTGCGGAGCGAGCACGCCGGTGACGCAGGCATCGTCTACTGCCTGTCGCGTGCGAGCGTCGAGCAGACGGCGCAGCACCTGAGCGCGCAAGGCATCCCCGCGCTCCCGTACCACGCGGGCCTCGACGCGTCCGTGCGCGCGCAGAACCAGTCGCGGTTCCTGCGTGAGGACGGCCTCGTCATGGTCGCGACGATCGCGTTCGGCATGGGGATCGACAAGCCCGACGTGCGGTTCGTCGCGCACCTCGACCTGCCCAAGTCGGTCGAGGGGTACTACCAGGAGACCGGCCGCGCTGGCCGCGACGGGCAGCCGTCGACCGCCTGGCTCGCGTACGGCCTGGCCGACGTCGTCCAGCAGCGCCGCATGATCGACACGTCCGAGGGCGACGCCGCGCACAAGCGTCAGCTCTCCGCGCACCTCGACGCGATGCTCGCCCTCTGCGAGACGGTCGGCTGCCGCCGCCAGCGGCTCCTCGCCTACTTCGGGCAGGAGTCCGCGCCGTGCGGCAACTGCGACACGTGCCTCCAGCCGCCCGAGTCGTGGGACGGGACGGTGCCCGCGCAGAAGCTCCTGTCGACCGTCGTGCGGCTCGAGCGCGAGCACGGCCAGCACTTCGGTGCCGGGCACGTCATCGACATCCTGCGCGGCAAGGAGACGCCGCGCGTCACCCAGCTCGGGCACACGGCCCTGAGCACGTTCGGCATCGGCGACGACCTGTCCGACGGCGAGTGGCGCGGCGTCGTGCGCCAGCTCCTCGCCCAAGGGCTGCTCTCCGTCGACGCACGCGGCTACTCGACCCTCGAGCTCACCGCCGGGTCCGCGGAGATCCTGTCGGGCGCCCGCGAGGTGCCGATGCGCCGCGAGGCGCCCCGTCCGGCGCGCTCGCGGCGCAGTGCTGGGAGCACGGGCGGCGGTCGGGGCTCGCGGGTCGTCGAAGGCCTCGACGCGGACGCCGCCGAGCTGTTCGAGCGCCTGCGAACCTGGCGCGCCGCGACCGCCAAGGACGCCGGCGTACCCGCGTACGTCGTCTTCCACGACGCGACGCTTCGCGAGATCGCCGTCGCGCGGCCAGTCGCGCTCGCGGACCTCGGCCAGATCAGCGGCGTCGGCGCGAGCAAGCTCGAGAAGTTCGGCGAGGGCGTGCTCGCCGTCGTCGCGGGCGAGGACCTGACGGCGTAGTGCGCGGCCGCAGACGACGGGAGGCCCCGGACTAGACGGTCCGAGGCCTCTCGTGTTGGCGTGGTGTGCCTGCTGCGGGGTGCTACCTCGTCTTGGCGGTGCGAGTCTTCGTGCTGGCGGGTCTCGTGTTGGCGTCGCCGAGGTACTTCGCCCGGACCTTGACGGACTTGCGGTACGGACCTTGAAAGGACTCGGTGATCGTGCCCTTGTGCCATTCGCGGATGCTCACGGTCCTGAGCCTCTTGGATCCGACGTAGATCCGGACCCTTCCCGAGGGGTAGGCGCCATTGTCCAGGCGCCCGAGGCGGACGGTGACCTTCAAGCGCTTGGACCGCGCATTCCGGAGTCCGCTGACGGTAGGCGTCTTCGCCAGCTTGGCTTTGGTGACGGTGTACGTCACAGGCTTTGACGCGGCAACCTTGGTCTGGACAGTGATCTTGTGTGGGCCGGTCGAGAGCCCCGTCGGGAGGCGGAACGTGCCTCTCCCGTTGGTGAGGACCGTAGAGCCGAGGTACGTCTTGCCGTCGAAGACGTCGACGATACGGTTCTTGCCCTCGGGCCAGATGATCGTGAGCTTGGCGGTCTTCTTGTGGCCGTACGTCTGCTTCGACTTGCTCAGTCTGGGCTTGGGGATCGGGCGCTTGATCGGCGGATTGAGCTTGTCGAGGTGCAGGGGCCCGAGGTCCGTGATGGTCGTCTTCAGATTCTGGGGCACGCCGCCGTAGAGCGTGAGGGGCCACTCAGGGATGGTGTCATCTGAGAGGATCGGGGGCGTGATCGTGAGCCGGAATGCGGAGCCGAGCTGCAGTCCGCCGACGCGGACGGTGCCATCCTTCTGGCTGTCGGCGCGGCTGGCCAACTGCCATTCCTTGGTGATCGGGTTGTAGGTATCGGCTTGTAGGGTCCAACGTGCTCCGGCGGACTTTCCCTTGTGGAAGAACCTGGCGGTCAAGGCAGCGGCGCGGGTCCGGGTGACGGTGGGAAGGACGTTCACGCCGGGTTTGACCTTGAACGTCTTGGCCTGGCCGATGTTGGCGCCGCCGCCGTAGTAGCTCGTGGCATGGGTGGCGTCGCCCTGCACCGCGATGCGGTAGATGCCCTTCGGGTGGGCATAAGGGAACTCGTACGACCCGTCGGCATTGGTGACGTCGCGCAACCAGGGCCCGCCGGGGATGGAGCTCTCGTCGTCCGCGTCGTACAGCTCCACGAGTTGACCTGCGGCGGGGCTGCCGTCGGCGTTGAGGACCTTCCCCGTGATGCTCGGGTCGGGGGCAAGCACGACAGTGCCGATGTTGATGGAACCGGAGGTGACTCTGATCGTACGGCCCGTCTCCCAGTCGGTCCCGGCGACGCTGACCTCGATGAAGCCGTCGGCATCGATAGTGAACGCCCAGTCGCGGTCCGGGTCGAGCTGGATTGGCGGGAACACACCACGGCGGCCGACGACGTAAGTGCCGAGTTGCCAGGAGTCTCCGACGCGCTCGTGCGCGTACAGCGTGGCGGTCCAGGGTGGGTCGATGCCGTCTGTGACCGTGCCCTTGATCTCGACCGAGATGTTCGCCGCCGATGCGGGCAGGATGCCTGTCGTGGTCAGTGCGACGGCGACGAGAGCAGTCATCAGCGCTGCTCCCGCTCGGCGGATGCGGCTGGGCGCAGCAATCATGCGTTCTCCCTGGTCGGGGTGGTGCTCTCGCGGTAGCGCTCGACAGTTTGCCCTATCGGCCATCGGCGCGGAAGAGGTGGGTTCTGTGACGCCTGGTGCGGCATGCGCGGCGCGGGCGTGCATGCCGTCGTCGCGGGGGGACCCGGCGGCGTAGCGCGCGGCCGCAGATGACAGGAGGCCCCGGACCAGACGGTCCGAGGCCTCCCGTGCCGACGTGGCGCGTCAGGCGACGCCGAGGTACGCCTCGATCACCGCCGGGTCGTTCAACAGCTCCCGGCCGCCGCCCGCACGCGTGACCTCGCCCGTCTCGAGGACGTAGGCGCGGTCGGAGCGGGAGAGGGCCTGGCGGGCGTTCTGCTCGACGAGGAGGACGGTCGTGCCCTCCTTGTTGATCTGCGACACGGTCGAGAAGATCTGCTGGATCATCATCGGCGCGAGGCCCATCGACGGCTCGTCGAGCAGCAGCAGCACCGGCCGGGCCATGAGCGCTCGCCCGATCGCGACCATCTGCTGCTCGCCGCCGCTCATCGTGCCGCCGAGCTGCTTGCGCCGCTCCGCAAGCCGTGGGAAGAGCGTGAACACGCGATCGAGCGCGCTCGCACGCTCCGCCTTCGACTCAAACGTGCGGGCGAACGCGCCCATCTCGAGGTTCTCCTCGACCGTCATCCCCGGGAACACGCCACGACCCTCGGGAGCCTGGATGATCCCGGCCTTGACCCGCTCGTGCGCCTTCATCCGGGTGATGTCCTGGCCGTTGAACCGGACCGCACCGCCGGCGAGCGGACGGATCCCGGAGATGGCGCGCATCGTCGTCGTCTTCCCGGCGCCGTTGGCGCCGATCAGGGTGACGAGCTCGCCCTCCTCGACGGTCAGCGACACGTTCCGGACGGCGTCGATGCGGCCGTATGCGACAGAGACGTTCTCCAGCTCAAGAAGTGGCATCGTCAGGCACCCCCAGGTAGGCGGCCACGACCGCCGGGTCGGCTGCGACCTCGGCGGGCGTGCCCTCGGCGATCTTGCGGCCGAACTCGAGCACGACGATCCGGTCGCACACGCCCATCACCAGGCGCATGTCGTGCTCGATGAGCAGGACCGTGTAGCCGTCGTCGCGGATCTTGCGGATGAGGCCCATGAGCTCGGCCTTCTCCGCCGGGTTGAAGCCCGCGGCGGGCTCGTCGAGGCAGAGCAGCTTGGGCTCTGTCGCGAGCGCCCGCGCGATCTCCAGACGGCGCTGGTCGCCGTAGGGGAGGTTGCGCGCCTGGTGCGTCGCGCGCGCCCCGATCCCCACGAACTCGAGCAGCGCCATGCCGCGGTCGATCGCGTCGCGCTCCTCGGCGCGGTGCCGCTTCGTGCGGAACAGGGCTCCCGGGACGGACGTCTTGTGCCGCGCGTCCGTGCCGACGGCGACGTTCTCGAGCGCCGTCATGTCGGAGAACAAGCGGATGTTCTGGAACGTCCGCGCGATGCCGCGCCGGGTGATCTCGTTGCGCTTCGCCCCGACGACGGAACGCCCGTCGAGGACGACGTCGCCCGACGTCGGCCGGTAGACGCCGGTCATCGCGTTGAAGGCGGTCGTCTTGCCGGCGCCGTTCGGGCCGATCAGCCCGAGGATCTCGCCGCGCTTGATGTCGAACGTGACGTCGTCGAGCGCGGTGAGGCCGCCGAACTTCACGGTGACGTTGCTCAGCGAGAGCAGCGCCTCCCCGATCTCGGCGCGGACGGCACGCTCGGGCGCGATCATCTCCGCGACGACGTGCGGGTCCGCGAGCGCGGGGACGATCTCCTCGATGTCGATCTCGACGCGCTCGGCGACCTCGCCGTCGGGCAGGTCTTCCTCGCGGATGTCGGCCTGGCTCTGGTGGTAGCCGGCGACCCCGCGGACCTGCTCGAGCTGGGCCTCGCCTGCCTTGATGCCGGAGCGGGCGCCGAGCTCAGGGCCGGGGACGAGCCTGCCGCGGCGGGGAGAGAAGTAGCGCAGCCAGCGTGGCAGCCTCATCGCGTCCTCCCTCCCTCGGTGCGTGCGTCGGCGTCGTGCCCGAGGGCGAACCTGCGAGCGGCGACATAGAGCTCACGCGAGAACGCGAGGAGCTTCTGCCGGGCCGGGATGAGCCCTTGCGGCCGGAAGATCATCAGCGTCATGAGCGCGATCCCGAAGAACAGGTACTTGTAGTTCGCGATCTCGTTGCCGTCGATCGGGATGCCGAACAGGCTCTCCCGGCCGAGGAAGAAGTTCGGCAGGTAGACGATGATGAACGCCCCGAGGATCACGCCGAGCTTGTTGCCCTGACCGCCGAGGACGACCGCGCAGAGGAACAGCACGGAGTTGATGACGTTGAAGTTCGTCGGGACGACGAACTGCACCTGGCCCGCGTACAGCGCCCCGGAGAGCCCGCCGATGCCTGCGCCGATCATGAAGGCGTAGAGCTTGAACTTGAACGTCGGGACGCCCATGATCTCGGCGGCGTCCTCGTCCTCTCGGATCGCGATCCAGGCGCGGCCGACGCGCGAACGCTCGAGGTTGCCGACCATGAGGAGCACCAGGACGATCAGCACGAGGCTGACCCAGAACCACCAGGTGCCGGAGTTGAGCGGCGTGGAGACGTTGCCCGCGGAGAAGACGCCGGTGGGCCGGTCCTCAGTGACGCCGACGAGCGGGTAGGCGATCTGGTTGAGGCCGCGGCCGCCGTTGGTGATCTCGCCGAGGTTGTCTGCCATGAGGCGGACGATCTCGCCGAACCCGAGGGTGACGATCGCGAGGTAGTCGCCGCGCAGGCGCAGCGTCGGTGATCCGAGGATGAGACCTGATATCGCCGTGACGGCGACCGCGACGGGTAGCGCGGCGAGCCACGCCCAGTCGCGCGACAGCCAGTCGTCCGTCTGGTTCCACGGGCTCGCGGGGCTCGTGATGAGACCGACGGTGTAGGCGCCGATCGCGTAGAACCCGATGTAGCCGAGGTCGAGCAGGCCTGCCTGCCCGACGACGACGTTGAGGCCGATCGCGATGAGCGCGTACATGCCGAACTGCGCCATGACCCCACCGAAGTCGGTGCCGACCGTGGCGATGCCCGGCGGGCGGAGCACGGGCAGGAGCGCCACGAGGATGAAGGCTGGTGCGCCGATGGCCCACTGCGTGGGCCGTGCGAGGGCGTCCCACCACATGCGGAAGCGGTCGCCCACGCCGAGGTTGATCGTCGTGTCGTTCATGCGCGGGCCCTCCCCATCTTCTCGCCCAGGATTCCTGTCGGCCGGACCATCAGGACGACGATGAGCAGCACGAACGCGACGACGTCGCGCCACTCCGTGCCGAACAGCGTCTGCCCGTAGAGCTCCATGACGCCGAGGAGCAGGCCGCCCAGGAGGGCGCCGCGCAGGTTGCCGATCCCGCCGAGGACGGCGGCGCAGAACGCCTTGATACCCAGGATGAAGCCGCCGGAGTAGATGATCCCGTTGGGCACGCGCAGCGTGTAGAGGAGCGCTGCGGCGCCGGCGAGGATGCCGCCGATGAGGAAGGTCAGCATGATGACCCGCTCGCGGGACACGCCCATGAGCGTCGCGGTCACCGGGTCCTGCGCGACGGCGCGGATGCCGCGCCCGAACTTCGTCCGGTTGATGAACAGGTCCGCCGACAGTGCGAGGAGCAGGGCGGCGACGATGATGATGATCGTGACGTTGGTGACGTCCGCGCCGAGGAACGAGAACTGGGTCTCAGGGGTCACGAGGCGGATCGGCTGCTGGGCATTGACACCGCCGAGCGAGCCGCCGGTGAGCTTCGGCAGGACGAAGTGCACGAACTCCTGCAGCACGAACGACGCGCCGATCGCCGTGATGAGGAAGACGAGCGGCGTCGCGCCGCGCTTGCGCAGCGGACGGTAGGCGACGCGCTCGAGGCCGACGGCGACGCCTCCGGAGACGGCCATGCCACCGACGAGGGCGAGGCCGAGGTAGACGACGGTCATCGCGATGCCCATGTCGTAGGCGTTCCCGCTCGGGCCGAAGCCCAGCAGCATCAGCATCGCGTACTGCCCGAGCATGCCCACCATGAAGACCTCGGAGTGGGCGAAGTTGATCAGTCGCAGGACGCCGTAGACGAGCGTGTAGCCGACCGCGACGAGCGCGTAGATCGCGCCGTAGGTCAGCCCGGAGACGGTCAGTGCCCAAAAGCTGCTGAGCAGGCCGTCGACGTTGAAGTCGATGAGTGCGGTGGGGGCGGCGCCGGCGAGATCGGCGACCGCGCTGCTTGCGTGGGCCACGTCGAGAGACGGGGAGAAGTTCATGGGCGGGTCCTCGGGGGAGGTGGGGCGCTGCCGCGCCGGTCAGCTGCACGGACGAGAGCGGCCGGCCCTGTATGCAGGGCCGGCCGCTCGGGTCGTCAGCTGGACTTCACCTCGTAGATCCAGATGAGCGCGTTGGCGAGCTCACCCTTGTCGTCCCACTCGTAGCTGCGGGCGAGGCCCTGGCCCGAGTAGCTCGCGACGAAGTCGACGAGCGCCTTGCGGTCCTTGGCTCCCGAGTCGATGCCCTTGAGGATGATCGTCGCGAGGTCGTAGCCCTCGGTCGAGTAGACGCCGGGAGCCTGCCCGTTGACCTCGGTGTACTTCGTCTCGAACTCTGCGGGTGCGGGGCCGCACGGGCAGGAGAGCAGCGCACCCTCGGACGCGGCGCCTGCCTGGGTGACGAACTGCGGGTCGTTCGTGCCGTCGGCGGAGACGAACTTCGCGGTCACACCGCCGTCCTTGAGCTGTGAGGCGAGCGGGGCTGCCTCGGCGTAGTAGCCGGCGTAGAAGACCGCGTCGGGGGCGGCGGACTTGACGGCCTCGACCGTTGCGGAGAAGTCCTTGTCGCCGGTCTTGACGGAGCCGGTGCAGGTGGCGGCGTCGCCGAGACCTGCGGTGATCTCCTCGGCGAGGCCGATGCCGTAGTCGGAGTCGTCCTGGATGACGCAGACCTTGGTGAAGCCGGCCGTGTCGACGAGGTACTTCGCGACGGCGGGGCCCTGGACGGCGTCGTTGGCGAGCCCGCGGAAGAAGTTGTTCCAGCCGTTGCCCGTCAGGTCGGGGTTGGTGGCCGAGGCGGTGAGGGAGAGCAGGCCTGCCTGGTTGAAGACCGAGCCGGTGGCGTTGGTCTCGCCGGAGAAGGCCGGGCCGAGGAGGCCGATGACGTTCTCG
Source organism: Flavimobilis sp. BM9 (assembly GCF_058313055.1). Lineage (NCBI taxonomy): Bacteria > Bacillati > Actinomycetota > Actinomycetes > Micrococcales > Jonesiaceae > Flavimobilis > Flavimobilis sp. BM9. The sequence continues at coordinate 190,867 of NZ_JBZEMO010000001.1, forward strand.
TCGGAGACGATCGACGGTGCGACCTGGGTCGCCTTCTGCGGGTCGCCCTCGGTGTCGAAGGGCTTGAGCGTGACCTGGCAGTCGGGGTTGGCCTCGTTGTGCGCGTCGACGGCGACCTTGGCGCCGTACTGGATGTTGAGTCCGAGGGCCGCGTTCGCTCCGGTGAAGGCGCCGGCGATCGCGATCGTCACGGGGTCGCACTTGGCTGAGCCGTCACCGGCCGGGTCGGCGACGTCTCCGCCGGAGGAGGCGGGCACCTCGGCACCGTCCTTGTCGATCTGGAGGAGCGGCACGATCGACAGGTCTGCCGGGGCTGTGGACCCCCCGCCGGTGGTTGTCGAGCTGGAGCTCGGCTCTGCTGACTTGTCGGAGCAGCCGGTCAGTGCGAGGACGGCTGCGGCGGTCAGTGCGACGGCCGTGGAGAGCCTGCGATTCATGTTTCCTCCGGTGGGTTCGGCGGCGTACGCGGGGCCTGGGCGAAAGGGGCTCCGGCTGCCCGGCGTCCGGTCGGACACCGGAAGCATGCCTGCGCCTGGGCGCCCTGATAACCCCTGATGACCGAAAGACACCACATCGTGTCTTTCAGGAAATACGTCGGCAATATTGCGTTGCACGATGATCACACAGGACGTCGCTTCACGCCAGGTGATCGGGGGGTTTAGCGATCTGACCGTGACCTGCGGCGTCGCGGCTGCGGGTGCTTGACTGGGGTCATGGTCGACGACGTGGTGCGCGGGCGGCTCGCTCCGGCGGGCAGGGTCGAGGTGATCAGCGGACCGATGTTCGCGGGCAAGTCCGAGGAGCTTCTACGGCGCGTCCGGAGGGCGGGGTTCGCGGGCCGGTCGGTCGAGGTGGTGCACCATGCGGTGGACACGCGGCGCGGTGCGGGCGCGGTGTCGTCGCACAGCGGGCTCGCGGTCCCGGCGGTGCCGATCGCGGACGTGGCGGCGCTCGAGGAGCACGTCGCGACGGTGCGCGCGGGAGGGCTGGACCTGCTGGCGATCGACGAGGCGCAGTTCTTCGGCTCAGCGTTGGTCGATGCGGTGCAGCGTTTCGCGGGGCTGGGCCTGATCGTGATCGTCGCGGGGCTGGACGTGACGTTCGAGGCTCGACCGTTCGAGCCGATGCCGTCGCTCGCGGCGCTCGCGGAGTCGGTGACGCGGCTGACGGCGGTGTGCTCGGTGTGCGGCGCGGACGCCGCGTTCCACGAGCGGGTCGTCGCTGCCGACGCTGTCACTACCGGCGTCGTCGCCGGGGGCTCGGGTGCTGGGGTCCGCGAGGCCCGGCCCGAGCTTGTCGGTGGTGCGGAGTCGTATGCGGCGCGGTGCCGTCACCATCTCGCCGTGCGCCCGTGGGACGGCCGCTAGGTCTGCGGGCTGAGGCCGAGGAACGCGCCCAGCTCGGCGACGCCGTCGGGAGTGCTGGGCAGGTGGTCGACGAGCCTGGGGGAGCGGACTATCACGGCGTGATGCTTGGCGCGGGACACGGCGACGTTGACGCGGTTGCGGTTGAGCAGGAACCCGATGCCGCGGGGCACCTCGGCGGCGCTCGAGGCAGCGAACGACACGATCGCGACGGGTGCTTCCTGGCCCTGGAACTTGTCGACCGTTCCCACGCGGGTCTCATGGAACCCGGCGCGGTCGAGGCGGCGCCGGATCGCGTCGACCTGGGCGTTGTAGGCCGCGACGACGAGGATGTCGCCGGCGGTGAGCGGACGGTCCTCCGGGGGCGTGGCAGCCGGGTCGTGCCAGAGGCGCCCGACGAGCGCCGCGACCTGGGTGACGACCTCGTCGGCCTCAGCGTCCGAGACGGTCGCGTCACCGTGGTGCTCGACGAGCACGGTGCGCACGCCTGGCTCGACTCCGTCGAGCGAACGCAGCTCTGCCCTACCGGGGCGTGACGTGAGGCGGTCGTCGTACGAGAGCCGCGACACGGCGGAGCACACGGCGGGGTGCATGCGCCACGACTGGGCGAGGAAGAATCCGAGGCCGTCGGGGAGCGTCGTGTGGTCGCCCATGAGCCAGCCGAGCGCTGACGTCTCGACGGGTTCGGGGTGGATGCCCTGCGACACCTGCGGGAGCTGCTGCGGGTCGCCCAGCAGCATGACGTTGCGTGCGGCCCTTGCGACCGCGAGCGTGTTGGCGAGTGCGAACTGCCCGGCCTCGTCGACGACGAGCAGGTCGTAGCCGCCTTCGGGGATCTTGCGCGCCGAGGCGAAGTCCCATGTGGTCCCGCCGACGACGTATCCGTCGCCGGCCGCCGCGTGCCGGGCGAAGAAGCTGGTGAAGGTCCTCTCGTCCTTGAGCGGTACCCACGGCCGGTGGGGGTCGTCCTCGACGGCGGGCGCGTCGTTGGCAGGCTTCTTCCCGATCTGGTCGGGCGCGACGCCAGCCTTCTCCACGGCGCGGAGCATGTTCTCGACGACGGCGTGCGACTGCGCGACGACGCCGACCTTCCAGCCGCTGGCGACGAGGTCCGCGATCACGTGCGAGCCCGTATACGTCTTGCCCGTCCCGGGCGGGCCCTGGACCGCCAGGTAGGAACCGTCGAGCGCGCGGACGGTGCGGGTGATCGCGCCGAGGAGGTTCTTCTCGCGCTCGTCCTGGGACGGCCAGGCCGCGCCGTCGCGCAGCCGCGGACGGAGGCGGCGGAGCAGGTCGAGCACGGCCGACGCCGGCAGCTCAGGCTCGCCGTCCTGGCGCGCGCCGAGGGTCTCGACGACGTGCTCGGCGAGCGCGGTGATGGCCGTGGACAGCGGCTTGCCGAGGGAAGCGATCGAGGGTGCGAGCGCGACGGGGGCCGCGGACCAGCCGCTCCTTCCGCTCGGGCAGGTCTCCGTGAGGACGAGCGCGGTCTGCTCGCCGTCGGACCTGATCTCGACGACCGTCGCGCCAGAGGGGTTCCAGACGAGGTCGCCTGTCGCGGAGTCCTTCATCCCGTCGCACGCGGGTCCGCGGTAGACGGGCCAGACGGTCGAGCCCTCGGTGAGGTCCGTACCGGGTTCGAGCTGACCGACGACGGTGAGCGTGCGTGACCACGTGCGCTTCGGCTTGACCGGTGCGGCCCAGTCAGACGCGTGGACGTCGAGGGTGCCTGGCGCCGTCTCGGTCGGGCGGAAGGCGGACCGTGAGGTCCACTCGTCGACCGGCGTGGCGAGCCGGTCGAAGTGCTCCCACCATGCAGGGCGCTCCTCGCGCCGGTGGTAGTCCATCGCGGCGGCGAGCATCGCGAGCGCCTGCTCGGCCGGCGTGCGGTCGGCGCGCGCGACGTCGTCGTGCACGTGCGCGTGCAGGGCCGCCTGGGCGGCCTCGATGCGCAGGGTGAGCTCGTTCGGGGAGGTCTGGGCGATGGTCGTGGCGTCGTCGGCCGAGGGCGCGGGCGACCCGGAGAGCGGAGGGCGGACGCCGTGCTCGCTCGCGCGGTCGAGGAGCCAGGCGCGCAGGTCACGGGTGGAGATGCAGTCGTCGCGGTTGTACGCGCCGATCTGGTCGAGCTTCGTCGCGAAACCGTCAACGTCGCCGGCGTCGCGGAGCCGGCACGCCTCGGCGTACTCGGTGATGGAGTCCTGGGCGTTGGTGACGCCTGCACGGGCGGCTGGTGCGTAGAGCGGCTCGAGGTACTTGATCGAGTAGGACGGCTGCGACGTCCGCAGGGACGCGCGCACGATCGCGTAGAGGTCGACGAAGACGCCGGACCGGAGCAGGTCGTCGAGCACGTCCTCGCCGACGCCGTGCCTGCCGACGAGGCGCTTGAGCGCGGTCGTCTCGTAGGGGGCGTAGTGGTAGACGTGCATGCCGGGGTGCTGGGCGCGCCGGTCCACGATGAGCGCGAGGAACGCTTCGAGGGCCTTCTTCTCCTCGGCGCGGTCGTGCGCCCAGAGGGGGACGAACGGCGGATCGTCGCCCTCTGCGGTCGGTTCGGTGACGAGGCCGAACAGGTACTCGAGGCCCCAGTCGGTCGAGCCGTCCTGCGCCCAGAGCGGGTCGCCCTCGAAGTCGAAGAACACGTCCCCGGGGTCGGGTGCGGGCAGTCGGCGCAGGGCTTCGGGTGCGAACACGTCGAACGTCACGACCGGGCGGCCGTCCGGGTGGAGCGGGCCGTTCCCGTCGGGCGGGGACTGGACGACCTGGAGCCTGGCCTGGGCGCGCAGCGTCGCGAGCGTCCCGCCCGCGATGCCGGGGACGGGGCCGTCGCTCGCGGCGAGGTCGTCGATCGTCTGGATGCCGGCCGCGTCGAGGCGGGCGCGCTGGACGGCGCTGAGGTTGGCGACGAGGAGGACGTCGCGGTGGGCGGCGACCTCCTTCTGGCAGGTGTCGCACCGTCCGCAGGCGGTGATGCCTGGTGCGCCCCAGGCGACGGGTCCTGGCGCGCGCATGTGCTGCTCGACGAGGGCTTCGACGCGGGCGCGGCGGAACCGCAGGAGCGGCACGACGTCGGCGACGCGGTGGGACGACGTGGTGCGGTCCCCGAGGACGAGGTGAGCCTCGGGGGCGACGGGTATGCCTGCGCGCTCGAGCTGGTCGGCGTAGGCGGCGAGCTGGAGGACGGCGGTGACCTTGGCGTGCCGGGCGAGCTTGGTGTCGTAGACGGCGTAGCCGTCGTCGGTGCGGACGAGGAAGTCGGCGCGTCCGGAGAGCGTGCCGTCGAAGAGCTCGGCCTGGTAGACCGCGTCGACCCCCTCGCGCAGCGCGTCGAGCGTGAGGTCGCGGCGGTCGAGCAGGTCCTGGGTGCTTCGCGGCGGGTCGCTGGGGAGCTCGAGGAGGCCGCGGCCCGTCGTGGGGTCGTATGCGCCGAAGCGGCCGAGGTAGGTCTCGCGGAGGTGAGCCTCGTGGGCGGCGCCGAGCTCGGCGGTGCGTTCGAGCATCGCGTCCGGGTCGACGGGCAGGGAGGGGATGCGTCCGAGACGGGCATCGAGGGTTCGCAGCAGCGCAAGCTCGCACGTCGCGGCGACGGTGATGTCGCTCGCGCTGATGAGGGGACGCCCGTCGAGGATGCGCATGCGGGCAGTCTGTCAGGCGTGTCCGACAGTCGTCCGCGACGCCGCCCGCATGCACGACCAGGCTCAGCGGCCTGCTGTCACCGCGTCGATGAGCGCCTCGAGCTCGGTGAGCCGCGCGACGCCCGCGCGGGAGTACACGATCTCGCCGTCGCGCAGGATGACGAGCGTCGGCAGCGACGCGACGTGGAAGCGCGCGGCGAGGCCCTGCTGCTCGTCCGTGTCGACGCTGCCGAACACCAGGTCGGGGTGGCGCTGCGACGCGGCCTCGAACACGGGCCTGAAGTAGTGGCACGGCCGGCACCACGGCGCCCAGAAGTCGAGGAGCACCACACCCGGTCCGGCGAGGAGCCGGCCGAGGGTCTCGGGGTCGATCGGGACGGTGGCCACGGGAGGAATCTACGTCCCGGACACGACCGGTGCCCGGGCCGGGAGGCGGACGGTGCCGCATCTCGCCCCAACTGGTGGAAGAATTGGTCAGATGCTCACCGACGCCCAGATCGCAGCGCTCGTCGGCCGCACCGTGCTCGCCCGGGGCGAAGAGGTGCGGGCGAACGGCCGTGTCGTGTCTGTCGCGCGCAACGGGAGCACCGTCGTCGGGCACGTGACGGGGTCGAAAGACGAGCAGTACGTCGCCGTCGTGAACTTCAGCGGGACGGGCGACGCGGCGCGGCCGCGGCACGGCACGTGCAGCTGCCCGGTGCGCCTCAACTGCAAGCACGTCGCCGCGACACTCCTGACTCTCATGGCGCGCGAACGCTCGCTCGACGCCCTTCCGGATGCGCGGGCGACGAGCTCGAACGCGGCCACGGGTCGCGAGGGCGAGCGCACCGCGCGCGACTACGCGTCCAAGCCGGAGTGGCAGCGCACGTTCGAGGGCCTGCTCGACGACGCACCGCCTCCTCCTCGCGCCGCGCCGCCCGCGCTCACCCCGTGGGGGACGCGCGTGACGACCGAGGTCGCGCTGATGGTCGAGGTCACGCCGGTGACCCGCACGTCGCGCGGGGCTGGTGTCTCCGGCGTCAACGTCACGGTCCGCCCTCTCGCGAAGGGCCGCACGGGCACGTGGGTGCGCCAGGGCGTGTCGTGGCAGGACTTCCGCTACCCGGACGCGTCGATCTCGCTGCCGCCCGAGCAGTTCACCGCCTTGCGTGCGCTCGCGGCTCTCGGCGACGTCGACTACCTCAACTCGTCCGTCCTCGGCATCCACATCGAGCGGCTCCCTGGCCCGGCGCTGTGGGCAGCGCTGACGGAGGCGCACCGCACGGGCGTGCCGTTCCTGCACCCGGACCGCAGCGAGCTCGTCTTCGAGCCGCGCCCCGTGCCGGTCGTGCTGAAGATCTCGCACAGCCGCCGCAAGGAGGGCGGCCTGCGCGTCTCGGCGGGCTTCGACCTGCCGCGCAAGTGGCGCGAGACGCCGAACATCGTGCGTCTCGGCGAGCCTGCCGCGGGCATCCTCGGCTGGGGTGGCACGGCTGAGCCGGGTCGGTCGACGACGCTGCGCCTCGCCGCGACGCGTCCGCTCGACCCGTCGGTCGTCAGCCTGCTCGATCGTCCGTCGCCGCTGCTCGTGCCCGAGGACGACGTGGAGCGGTTCTTCGCGCAGGTCCTGCCGCGCCTGCGCGGCCTCGTCGACCAGGTGGTCGTCGCTGACGGCGTCGCGATGCCTGCCGCGCCCGAGCCGACGCTGTGGCTCGACGTCGACCGCAGCCCGTCGCACGACACGCGTCTGCGCTGGGAGTGGCGGTACGCGCCGACCGGCGCCGACGACGCCGCGCCGCAGACCCTCGGGCCTGCACTGCTCACCGCGGACCTCGGCACGCCCGCGCTCGGCGCGATGCGTGACGAAGCCGCGGAGAACGCGATCCTCGACCGTGTGCTCGACGTCGTGCCGCGCCTGCTGCAGCACGTCGAGCGGGGCTTCGAGCAGGGCGTCGGCACGGAGGAGCTGAGCGGTCTCGACACGGTCACGTTCTTCGCGGAGGAGCTCCCTGAGCTGCACGCCGCGGCCGCGAGCATCCCGGGCTTCGAGATCGACGTCCACGGCGAGGGCGTGGACTATCGCCTCGTCGAGCACGTCGACGTCACGGTCGACACGACCGAGCGCGAGAACGACCGCGACTGGTTCGACCTGCAGGTGCGCGTCTCGGTGGGTGACCAGGAGGTCCCGTACGAGGTGCTGTTCCGGGCGATCGCGGCCGGCTCGAGCCACCTCCTCCTGGCGGACGGCTCCTACTTCGCGCTCGACGACCCGCGGTTCGAGCGGCTGCGCGACATCATCGCGGAGGCCCGCGCGATGCAAGAGGGCACGGGCGGCCCGCTGCGCGTCTCCCGCTTCCAGGCCACGCTGTTCGAGGAGCTCGAGGCGATCGGCGTCGTCGGCGACCAGGCCGCGCAGTGGCGCGACGCGCTCGGCGCCCTCGCGCAGGGCGGCGCGCCCACGCGCATCGACGTCCCGGCGACGATGCACGCCGAGCTGCGCCCGTACCAGCGTGACGGCCTCGACTGGCTCGCGTTCCTCGCCGAGCACCACCTCGGTGGTGTGCTCGCGGACGACATGGGGCTCGGCAAGACCATCCAGACGCTCGCGTTCGTCGCGCACCTCCTCGGTGAGGACCTGCCCGACGGCGCAGCCCCGGGCACGCGGCGCCCGCCCGTGCTCGTGGTCGCGCCGACGAGCGTCGTCGGCAACTGGGTCGCCGAGGCACGGCGTTTCGTCCCGGACCTCACGACCGTGTCCGTCTCGACGACTGCGGCGAAGCGGCGCGGTCGTACGCTCGCGGACGAGTTCGGCGACGCGGACATCGTCGTGACGTCGTACGCGCTGTTCCGCCTCGACTTCGAGTCGTACGACTCGCTCGAGTGGTCGACGCTGGTGCTCGACGAGGCGCAGTTCGTCAAGAACCACCAGTCCGTCGGCTACCAGTGCGCGCGCAAGCTGCGCACGCCGACGAAGATCGCGCTGACGGGCACGCCGCTCGAGAACAACCTCATGGAGCTGTGGTCGATCATGTCGATCGTCTGCCCCGGCCTGTTCCCGAGCCCCACCCGCTTCGCCGAGCACTTCGCCCGGCCGATCGAGCGCAAGGGCGACGACGTGCGGCTCGCGCAGCTGCGGCGTCGGGTCGGGCCGTTCATGGTGCGCCGCACGAAGGAGGCCGTCGCAGCGGACCTCCCGCCGAAGATCGAGGCGGTCACGGAGGTCGACCTCAACCCGCGGCACCGCAAGGTGTACGACCGGCTGCTCGCCCGCGAGCGCGCCCGCGTCCTCGGGCTCGTCGACGACCTCGACGGGCACCGTTTCGAGGTGCTGCGCTCTCTGACGATCCTGCGGCAGGCGGCGCTCGACGTGTCGCTCGTCGCGGACGCGGACCCGCACATCGCGCCGGCGGAGCCGGGGGACGACGCCGTCGACGGACTCGGCACGGACCGTGCGGGCGGGGCGGCGGGTCAGCATCATGCGCCGTCGTCCAAGCTCGAGGTGCTGTTCGAGATGCTCGACGACATCCTGGCCGAGGAGCACTCGGTGCTGATCTTCAGTCAGTTCACGCAGTTCCTCGGCAAGGTGCGTGACGGGCTGGTCGCACGCGGCGTCGAGCACTCGTACCTCGACGGCCGCACGCGCAACCGTCAGGAGACGATCGAGCGGTTCACGTCGGGCGGGACGAAGGTGTTCCTGATCTCGCTCAAGGCGGGAGGGTTCGGTCTGAACCTCACGGCGGCCGACTACTGCATCCTGCTCGACCCGTGGTGGAACCCGGCGGCGGAGGCGCAGGCGGTCGACCGTGCGCACCGCATCGGGCAGACCAAGCAGGTGATGGTGTACCGCCTCGTCGCGCAGGACACGATCGAGGAGAAGGTCATGGCGCTCAAGGCGGGCAAGTCCGCGCTGTTCACGTCGGTGCTCGACGGCGGTGCGGCGGGCGGTTCGGGCCTCAGTGCGCAGGACGTGCGCGAGCTGCTGTCCTGACCGCGCGTCGGCGTGCGGGGACGGGGCTCGCGAGGTGCGTCAGAACACACCTGGCGGACCCCTCAACTTCCCGCGGCGCGTCCGATAGGTGGGATGAACGGGTGCGGGTGGCCACGACGACTGCCAAGAAGATGTGCTGCCACCCTCGCTGCTGACGTTCGGAGTCATCCCCCGAGACTCCGAGCGCGCGCCGCCCGTCAGCGCGGCTCCGGTCCCCATCGACCGGGGCCGCGCACTCTTTCCCAGGGTGTGCTGCCGTCAGCCGATCGCCTCGCCGACGGTCCGCCCGGAGAACAGGCACCCGCCGAGGAACGTGCCCTCGAGCGCGCGCTCGCCGTGCACGCCGCCACCACCGAAGCCAGCGGCCTCACCGACCGCCCACAGCCCTGGCAGCACCTCGCCGTCGGGACGCAGCACACGCCCGTCGACGTCGGTGTGCAGGCCGCCGAGGGTCTTGCGCGTGAGGACGCGCAGGCGCACGGCGAGGAGGGGACCGTCGTCGGGCGTGATGAACGGACGCGGCGGGGACACCCGGATCAGGCGGTCGACGACGAACTCGCGGGCCCGCGCCGTCGCGACGACCTGCGGGTCCTTGCCGAGGCCCGACGCGACCTGCGCGTCGCGGAGCGCGACGATGCGCTCGAGCGCGCTGGCGTCGATGCGGTCCTCACCCGTGAGCGCGTTCATCCCGGCCGCGAGCTCGCGGACGGTCGGCGCCCACACGAAGTCCTCCGACTCCTGGGCGAACCGCGCGACGGGCCCGACGGCGCCCGGCAGCACGCGCTCCGCGAGGAGGCGCAGGTCCTTCCCCGTCAGGTCGGGGTTCTGGTCCGAGCCCGAGAGCGCGAACTCGGTCTCCATGATCTGCCGGTTGAGCACGAACCACGAGTAGGAGTCGCCGCGCCCGGTGATGTGCCGCAGCGCACCGAGCGCGTCGAACCCGGGGAAGAGCGGGGCGGGCAGGCGGCCGCCGTCGGCGTCGAGCCACAGCGACGACGGCCCGGGCAGGATGCGGATACCGTGCCGCGACCAGACCGGCGTGTGCATCGCGATGCCCTCGGGGTAGTGCCACATCCGGTCCGTGTGCACGAGCGCCGCGCCAGCCTCGGTCGCGCGTGCCAGCATCTCGCCGTCGGTCGAGTCGGGGACACCCGAGAGCATGTCGTCCGGCAGACGGCCCGCGCTCGCGGGCCACGACGCCCGCACGAGGTCGTGGTTCGCGCCGATGCCGCCGGTCGCGACGACGACGGCGCCCGCACCCAGCTCGACCTGGCGCAGGACCTGCCGGTTCGACGGCTCGCCGCGACCCGCGCCGTCGACTGCGAGGACGTCCGCACGCACACCGGTGACGCGACCGTCCGTCGTCACGAGCGACGTCACGCGGTGGCGCGTGCGCAGCTCGAGCAGCCCCGCGCGGTGCGCGTCGACGGCCGCCCGCACGAACGGCTCGAGGATGCCCGGCCCCGTGCCCCACGTGACGTGGAACCGCGGCACGGAGTTGCCGTGCCCGCCGGCGAGGTGACCGCCGCGCTCGGCCCACTGCACGAGCGGGAACCAGCGCACGCCCAGGCCGTGCAGCCACGGCCGCATGTCGCCCGCGGCGAAGTCGACGAAACGTCGCGCCCATGCGTAGCCGTACCGGTCGGGACCTTCCCCACGCTCGGCACCGGGGGCGAACTGCGCAGAGCCGAGCCAGTCGTCGAACGCGAGCTCGGGGGAGTCCTTCACACCGAGGCGGCGCTGCTCGGGCGAGTCGACGAGGAAGAGCCCGCCGAACGACCAGAAGGCCTGCCCACCGAGCGAGGCGCGTGGCTCTGCGTCGAGGAGCGTGACGCGCGTGCCGCGCGCCGTGAGTGTCGCGGCGGCGACGAGCCCGGACAGGCCCGCACCGATGATGATGACGTCGTTGTCAGCCATGCTCGGACAGTAGCCGCTGCGCGCGCCGCGCGCGCGGGTGCTGGCCTCAGTGCAGCGTCGCCGCGACGAGCATGAGCACGGGCAGCGCGCCGAGCGTCGTGACGGCGATCGTGTCGCGGGCGAGCACCTCGGCCGCCTCGTAGCGCTGCGCATAGTTGAAGACGTTCTGCGCGGTGGGCAGCGCTGCGAGCGTCACGACGACGAAGAGGTCGTCGCCGTGCAGCCCGAGCGCGAGCCCTGCGAGGAGCGCGACAGCGGGCATGAGCAGGAGCTTGAGCGCGGACGCGAGGAACGCGTCACGGCGCTGCGGCCCCGGCTCGAGGATGCGGCCGCCGGCGAGGGAGATGCCGAACGCGATGAGCATGAGCGGCACCGCGCCGCCCCCGATGATCCGGAACGGCTCGACCGCCGCGTCGGGCAGGTCGATGCCGAGGAGCGACACGCCCAGGCCTAGCGCCGACGCGATGATGATCGGGTTGCGCACAGGCTGGGCGACGACGCTGCGCAGCGTGACGACCCCCGACGTCGACGAGTCGAGGAGCGTGAGCGCGACCGGGGAGATCACGAGGAGCTGGACGAGGATGACCGGCGCGATGAGCGTCGCGTCACCCAGCACGTAGGCGGCGACGGGCAGTCCGATGTTGTTCGCGTTGACGTACCCGGAGCTCAGCGCACCGACGACCGTGTCCCCGACCGAGCGGCGCCACACGAGCCGCGCCACGAGCGCGAACACGACGAAGACGACGGCTGCCGCGATCACGGACGCGAGGACGAGCGGTGTGAGCAGCTCGTCCGGGTCGGCGTCGAGCATGACCGTGAACAGCAGGGACGGCGTCAGCACGAAGAACGTCAGGCGCGCGATCACCGGACGGGCCGCAGGCCCGAGCAGCCCGATGCGACCGATGACGAAGCCCACGAGGATCACGACGGCGATGATCGTGAAGCCCTGCAGGATGTCGGTCACGCAGCCCATTGTCCCTGTTCTGCGCCCGGGCAGGCAGGCGCGAGGGGGATCCCCGGGAGCAGCGGCAAAGGTTCATGCACGCGTCACCGCCCGTTACGGCCGACGACGCCGCTGCGCCTGTGACGCGCCCCACCCTGGCTCTGGCGTGCGTGGGCACGCCGGACCGCGCTCGGCTTCACCGTGCGGGGCCGGTCCGCGAACCGCTGCGCGCGCCGACGAGACAGGTCACCCCGTGACGACTGCACCACCCCTGACGTTCCTGCCGGGCTCCGTGCCGGCGGCGACGCTCCCGTCGACCGACCGGCCGCGCCGCCTCGGCACCCGACGCGCTCCCGCAGACCGCGTCTTCCGGGGCGTGCTGCGGGTGGGCGGAGCGTCCGTCCTGGCGATCATGCTGTTCGTCGGGGTGTTCTTGTGCGTGCGGGCGTGGCCCGCGCTGCGGCAGGCCGGCTGGTCGTTCGTGACGACGCAGGCGTGGGAGCCGGACGCAGGTCGGTTCGGGATCGCCGCGATCATCGTGGGTACGATGCTCATCGCGGCGGTCGCCGTGGGGCTCGCGCTGCCCCTCGCGCTCGGCACGGCACTGTGCATCAGCGAGTACGTGCCGGCCCGCCTGCGACCCACGCTCGTCAGCCTCGTCGACCTCATGAGCGCGATCCCCTCGGTCGTGTACGGGCTGTGGGGCTTCTTCTTCCTGCAGGGCGCGGTCACCGGGCTGGCGCGGTGGCTCTCGGAGACGTTCGGCCCGGTGCTCCCGTTCCTGCGCGTCGACGGCTTCACGCCGGGCGACCCGCTGCAGACCGTCACCGTGTTCACGTCGTCGACGTTCGTCGCGGGGATCGTCGTCGCGATGATGATCACTCCGATCATGACGTCGATCATGCGGGAGGTGTTCTCCCAGGCGCCGGTCGGCGAGCGGGAGGGGGCGCTCGCGCTCGGCTCGACGCGGTGGGGGATGATCCGCTCCGTCGTGCTGCCGTACGGCACGGGCGGCATCGTCGGCGGGACGATGCTCGGCCTGGGCCGCGCGCTCGGAGAGACGATCGCCGTCTACATGATCATCTCGCCCGTCTTCGTGATCCAGCCGCACATCCTGCAGAACGGCGCGAGCTCCGTGTCGTCGCTGATCGCCTTGCGTTACGGCGAGGCGACCCCGTTCGGCATGGCGGCGCTCATGGCGGCCGGCCTCGCACTGTTCCTCATGACGCTCGTCGTGAACTTCGCGGCGTCGACGATCGCGGCACGGTCGCGCTCGGGCGCGTCGAGCTAGGGGCCCCGACATGACCATCGCCCCTGAGCGCCGTCCCGTGCTCCGCACGAGGCCCCCGCGCGACGTCCAGACGCCGCCCGCCGAGCCCGCGACGACCGTGCCCCCGCCGCGCAGCCCGTCGGCAGGCAGGACGCCGCGGCAGCCGCGCCGCGAGCTGCACGGTGTGCGGGTCACGGACGTGCTCGCGCTCGGCGGCGCGGCGCTCGCGTCGCTCGCGCTCACCGTCCTCCTGACGACGCGGATCCTCCCGGTGACGAGCCCGCTGGGCGCGACAGCGATCTGCCTCGTGCTGTTCCACGGGCTCTACGCGCTGCTCGCGTCCTACGCGGAGGACCGCATCGCGGTCGGCGACCGTCTCGTGACCGTCGTCGTGCACCTGCTCGCCGCGGCCGTCGTCGGGACCCTCGTGTTCATCGTGGGTTTCACGATCGTGCGCGGCGCACCCGCGCTCGCGCACCTCAACCTGTTCACCGAGGACATGTCGCTGGCCGGGCCGCTCGACCCGCTCTCGGACGGTGGCGTGGTGCACGCGATCGTCGGGACGCTCGTCCAGATCTCGATCGCGCTGGTCATCACGGTGCCGCTCGGCCTCGCGACGGCGCTGCTGCTCACGCAGCTCCCGGGACGGTTCGCACGGTTCGTGCGGACGGTCGTCGAGGCGATGACGGCGCTGCCGTCGATCGTCGCGGGCCTGTTCGTCTACGCGACGGTGATCCTCGCGCTCGGCGTGGACAAGTCGGGGCTCGCCGCGTCGGTCGCGATCAGCATCATGATGCTGCCGATCATGGTGCGCTCCGCCGACGTCGTGCTGCGGCTCGTGCCGGCGACGCTCACCGAGGCGTCGTACGCGCTCGGTGCGAGCCAGTGGCGCACGGTCGTGCGCGTCGTCCTGCCGACGAGCCGTTCCGGGCTCACGACGGCGGTCATCCTCGCGACGGCGCGCGGCATCGGCGAGACGTCGCCCGTGCTGCTCACCTCAGGCTTCACGGCGTCGCTCAACACGGACCCGACGACCGGCCCGATGGTCTCGTTGCCGCTCGCGATCTTCCAGTTCGTCAAGTCGCCCGAGCCGACGATGATCGCGCGCGGCTTCGGCACGGCCGCCGTCCTCATGCTGCTCGTCGTCCTGCTGTTCGTCGTCGCCCGGGTCATCGGCGCGCAGACGCCCGCGCGGCGCGAGTCGCGCCGGCTCGCCCGCGCGGCGCGGCGAGCGCGTCTGCGGTCGTTGCCCGCGCGCGTGCGCCGCAGGGCGGGCGTCCTGCGCCGTCGTGCCGGTGCGCTGCGCCGCCGTGCCGTTCCACGCGCCCTGCGTCGACGTGGCAGGGGTGCACCGGCTCCCGTCCCCGCGCACAGCAGTCCCTCGTCAGGCACCCCCGCCACCGAGCTCGTCGTCCCCGCCCCGGAGGAGTCATGAACTCGCACCACCACCGCACGCGTGCGGTGCTCGTCCTCAGCATGGTCCTCGCGCTGCTCGTGCCAGCGACCGCTCAGGCCGCCACGTACGTCCCGGTCAACGGCGGCGGTTCGTCGTGGAGCTCGAACGCCGTCGACCAGTGGCGCCGCAACGTCGAGCAGTACGGGATGCGCGTCAACTACGCGTCGACCGGCTCGGTGGACGGCCGCAACCAGTTCAAGGCGGGAACGGTCGACTTCGCGGTCACCGAGACGCCCTACGGACTCACCGACAACGGTGTCCTCGACACCCTGCCGAGCCGCTCGTTCGCCTACATGCCGATCGTCGCGGGCGGCACCGCCTTCATGTACAACCTCCAGGTCGGCGGCAAGCGCCTGACCGGCCTGCGGCTCTCGGGTGACGTGGTCAGCAAGATCTTCACGGGTGTCATCACGATGTGGAACGACCCCGCGATCGCTGCCGACAACCCGGGCGTCGCGCTCCCCGCCCGCAAGGTGGTCCCGGTCGTGCGGTCGGACGGCTCGGGATCGACGGCTCAGTTCACCGCGTGGATGGCCGACCAGCACAGGCCGCTGTGGGACGCCTACTGCGCGAAGGCTGGACGGGCGACCCCCTGCGGCATGACGTCGAACTTCCCGACGCTCCCGGGAAAGGGGTTCGTCGCACAGCCCAACTCGCAGGGCGTGTCCGGCTATGTCGCCCAGAACGCGAACCAGGGGACGATCACCTACGTCGAGTACTCGTACGCCCTCAAGACCGGGTACCCGGTCGCGAAGGTCCTCAACTCGGCCGGGTACTACGTCGGCCCGACGGCGCAGAACGTCGCCGTCGGCCTGCTCGAGGCCAAGATCAACAGCGACGAGAAGTCAGCGGCATACCTCACGCAGGACCTCACAGGTGTGTACGGGTCGAAGGACCGCCGCACCTACCCCCTGTCCTCGTACAGCTACATGGTCGTGCCGACGTCGGTCCAGTCGGGCTTCACCGAGGCGAAGGGCCGCACGCTCGGGGCGTTCTCCTACTACTTCCTGTGCGAGGGCCAGCAGCAGGCCGACGTCCTCGGCTACTCCCCGCTCCCGATGAACCTGGTCGAGGCCGGGCTCGAGCAGGTGCGCAAGATCCCTGGTGTCGACGCCCAGGAGGTCGACATCACGAAGTGCAACAACCCGACGTTCTCCAAGGACGGCACCAACACCCTCGCGAAGAACGCGCCGATGCCTGCGGAGTGCGACCGCAAGGGCGCGACGTGCGGTGGGCCAGGAGCGCCCACAGGCACACCTGACGGCCCCGGCAAGGACGACGGCAGCGGACCCGGCGGGCAGCCCGACGGCACACCTGCCAACCCCGGCGACGACGGCGGCAGCGACCCGGGAGGCGCACCGGGAGGCGACACCGGCGGGCCCGGGAGCGCTCCCGACGGAGGCTCCCCCGATGGCGGGGGCACCGTGCCGGGCGGCCCGGACGTCTCGCAGGTCGGCGCGACGAGCGGGGGAGGTCCGGTCGTGTGCGAACCGGACACGGGCGTGTGCACGAACGTCATCGCCCTGCCTGTCGAGACGGAGCGCAAGCCGGTCGGCGGCTGGGGGCTCGCAGCCGTCGTGGCGTCGGTCCTCGCCGCGGTCGTGCTGCCGCCAGCCGTCGGGCGCGTCGTCGGCGCGCGGCGCGAGCGCTCGGCGGGTGCACGGTGAGGCGCGCGGCAGCGTTGCGCCGGGCCGGGTCGCTCGTCCTGGTCCTCGGCCTGACCTCGTCCGTGATCGGCACGGCCGTGAGCGCCCAGGCGCTCGCGGCGAGGGCGCCGAGCGTCGTCGTGCCGGTGACCCCCGGCACGATCGGGGCGACGGCCAGCGCGATGACGCAGGCGTGGGAGGAGCCGGGCTTCGGCGTCGAGCGCGCTCCCGGCGACCCGGCCCGCGCCGCGCTCCGCGGCCTCGAGGTCACCGTGTCCCAGACCGCCGACGTCGCGCACCAGGGCGTCCGGGTGAGCTGGTCGGGAGGGCGACCGACCTCGCCGGGACGGTTCGCGACGGACTTCGTCCAGATCATGCAGTGCTGGGGCGACGCCGAGACCGGCCCAGCCCCCGACCAGTGCCAGTGGGGCGCCCCGAGCTCGTCGATCGCGGCGATGCTCGGCGACCGTGTCGGCACCCGCGCCCTCCGCGCCAACGAGGACCCGGCGCAGGACTACGGGGACGATGTGCGCCTCCCCCCGCCGCTGACGAACCCCAACCTCAAGGCGTACGCGGTGCCCCTGCGCACGGTCGACGGCACGCGGGTGTTCGACGTGTCCGAGTACTTCACCCCGGCGAGCACCAACGAGATCACGGCCGCGCGGACCGGCGCGGACGGCACCGGTGACGCGGTCCTCGAGGTGCAGACGGCGCTCGAGGCGCCGCACCTCGGGTGCGGCGTGCCGACGCGCGACGGCGCGGGGAACCGCTGCTGGCTGGTCGTCGTCCCGCGGTCGGGTGTCACTCCCGCGGGGGAGGACGCCGAGAGCGTCACGTCGGGGTCCGTGAGCGGTTCGCCCCTGACGGCGTCCGTCTGGGACGACCGGCTCGTCTTCCCGCTCGACATGCTGCCGATCGGCTCCCAGTGCGCGATCGGCGCCGCCGAGCGGAGGCTGGTCGGCAACGAGCTGTTCAGCCACGCGATGACGTCGTGGCAGAGCGCACTGTGCCGCACGGGGACGACGTACGGCTACTCGCAGGTGGGCGACGCCGAGGCACGCCAGCAGCTGCGTTCCGAGTCGCCGAGCGCCCCGAGCTTCGCGGTCCTCAACCGGCCCGTCCTCGACGCGCCCGGCGCGGACGCGAGCGCGGACCCCGCACAGTCGGGAGAGGCTCCTGACGCGGGTGACGCGCCGCGCTGGTCGAAGGACACGGTCCTGTACGCGCCGGTGACGCGTTCGGCGCTCGTCGTGGCGTTCCAGATCGACCGCCAGCCCGCGGCGGGGGCGGACCAGAGCCGCGCCGGGACGCCGCTCGACTCGTTGACTCTCAACGCGAGGCTCGTCGCCAAGCTGCTCACGCAGTCGTACCGCGCCGACGTCCCCGGTGGTGGCGGCAAGGCGATCGCGGGGAACCCGCAGTCGGTCACGAACGACCCGGAGCTCGTCGAGCTCAACCCGGAGCTCGCGAGCTTCGTGCGGACCGCCGCCCCGGAAGGGCTCATGGTGGCGCTCGGGTCGTCGGACGCGAACGCTGCGGTGTGGGCGTGGCTGCGGTCGGACCCGTACGCGGCGGCGTTCCTCGCGGGGGAGCCGGACGAGCACGGGATGGTCGTCAACCCCGCGTATGCCGATCTCGGCCTGGCGACCGACCCCACGACGGACTCCTTCCCCAAGACGGACCTGTCGACGTACCGGCAGTCGGACCTCGTCCCTGAGCCGGGCTACGGCACGCTCGACCTGCGGCCCTACACGACGGACATGTCGGACGCCGCGGCGCGCGTGCAGCGGGCGAGCTCGGGCGCGAAGATCGTCTGGGACATCGAGAAGGTGCCAGCAGGCTTCACGTCCTCCGGCGGGCAGCTGCCGGGACAGCGTTTCGCGCTCGCCATCACGGACCTCACCTCGGCGGAGCGGTTCGGGCTGCGCACCGCCCGGCTGGTCAACGCTGCGGGGCAGCCCGTCGCGGCGAACGTCGCGTCGATCGGCAAGGCGGTCGACGCGATGACCGTCGACGCGGCGGGCGGCGTGGAGGGTGTCGTCGCGACGGACCCGTCACGGCGCACGCTCGGTGCGTACCCGTTGACGCTCGTGAGCTCGGCGGCGGTCGCGGTGTGCCGCGCCGACGACACGGCACGCGTCCAGTACGCGCAGCTCCTCGAGCACGCGGCGGGCGCGGGGCAGGTCGTCGGTCAGGCCAAGGGGCTGCTGCCGGCGGGGTACGCGCCGTTGTCTGACGCTGAGCGTGCGCGGACGAACGCGCTCGCAGCGACGCTGCGGGATACCGGGTCGGTCGCGAGCCGGTGCCGTGCGGACGAGCCCCCAGCGACCCCGGACCCGGAGCCGGCACCGACGGAGAAGCCGTCCGAGCCCACCGAGCCGACGCCACCTCCCGTGACCGCCCCGACGCCTGTGCCGCCTGCTCCTGAACCGGTGCCGGAGCCGGAGCCGACGACCCCGCCGACCGCGGCGGACCCGGACACGGGTGCGCCCGTGCAGGTCACGGCCACGGCCGATGTCGGGGCTGCGCGGCTCGGTCTCGTCGGCTCGCTCGGGGTGGGTGCCGCGAGCGCGCTCGCGGGTCCGCTGCTGGTCCGGCGGGCGGGCCGCCTGGACGCCCTCGACGGCGAGCTCTCGTGAGGTCGGGGGCTGGGACCCGCACCGGCGGCTGGCATTCACTCTCTGGACGTCGCCCGGCCGTCGGTCGGCCATCCGCCGCGGTTAGCGTGCCGAACGTCACACCGAAGGCCAGGTCACAGGGACCTGGCTGCCCTGACTCGTCCCAGAGAGGACTCCTCATGAAGGTGACCCACGTCAGCAGGACCGGCCTCGGGCTCGGCCTTGCCGCGCTCGTGCTGTCCGCCTCGATCGTCCCTGCCCACGCAGATCCCGCACCGGGCACGTTCGGCACCCTCGCCGGGCTCGGCTCCGACACCACGCAGGACGTCATGAACGGCCTTGCTGCTTCTGTCGGCGGCAACGTGCTCGCGTCGTACGACGCCAGCGGCGCGACGACCACGGTCGTCACGAAGTCGGGCAGCGCCGCGCTGCCGCGCGCCAACGGCTCGAGCGCTGGCCGCGACCTGCTGCGCGTCGCGATCGGGCAGGTCGAGTCGGCGGCGATCCCGGTCTCGGGTGCGCCGTCGCCCACCGTGACGACGGCGGACGTCGCGAACCTCGTCCAGTTCGCGCGCTCCTCGAGCGGAGCGGGCTCCGCAGCCGACGCCGAGGGCGTGCTGACGTACATCCCGTTCGGGGTCGACGCGGTCACGTACGCGGTCGCACCGGGCAGCGCGATCCCGGCGAACCTGACGAAGGCCGAGCTGACGTCGATCTTCAAGGGGGAGATCACGAAGGTCGCGGTCACGGCTGGCGGCGTCTCGCGTCTGCTCGTCGGCGCGGAGGCGCCCGCGGCGGGCGAGACGGTCGTCAACATCACGACGTTCATCCCGCAGGCCGGGTCGGGCACGCGGTCGTACTGGCTCGGTCAGATGGGCATCACCGAGAGCGACATCGCGGCCGGCACGTACGCGAACCTGCGCGCGGCGGACTACGCCGGTGCGGGCGTGCAGGAGCACAAGGGTGCCGCGCTCGTCTCGGGCACCGACGAGCAGGACCGTGGCGCGATCGTCCCGTTCTCGATCGCGCAGTGGGTCGCGCAGGGCAACGGCAAGTCGACCGACCACCGTGCGGGCGCGCTCCTGGGCGGCGTCGCAGGTCAGGCCGCGACGACCGGGGCTGCTGGCTCCTACGCCCTCAACCCCGCGTACAACGCGTACACGCGCCAGGTCTACAACATCGTGCCGTCCGCGCTCGCTGACGACCCGACGTCGCAGATCGCGAAGACGTTCGTGGGAGAGGGCTCCCTGGTCTGCAAGGACGCGGCGACGATCGCGGCGTACGGCTTCGGCCTGCTGACGGGATCCACGAAGTGCGGTGACACGTCGGTCCGTGCCTACAAGCCCTCGACGTCGACGACGACGCTCTCGGTCCCCGCGACCGCGACGGTGGGGACGGCCGTCTCGGCGAAGGTCGACGTGACGTCGTTCGGCAACGCCGGCGGCACCGTCCGCCTGGTCGACGGCGCGACGGTCCTGGCGTCGGCGAAGGTCGCCCGTGGTGCGTCGAGCGCGACGCTCGCCTGGACCCCGACGGCGAACGGCACGCGTGCCGTCTCGGCCGTCTTCGTCCCGACGCTCCCGGGAGTGGGCGCCTCGCGCTCTGCCTCCTCGACGGTCGCCGTGACCGCCGTGCCGACGGCGCCTGCCGCGACGTCGTCCACGTCGGTGCTCGTGCCGGCGAAGGCGACGGTCGGTACGAAGGCCTCGGTGCGCGTCTCGGTCGTCTCCCGTGCTGCTACGGCGGGCACCGTGACGCTGTTCGCGGGGACCAAGCCGCTCGGCACGGCCAAGCTCGCGGGTTCCTCCGCCACGTTCACGGTCACCCCGGGTGCGACGTCGACGGCGCTGCGTGCGACGTTCTCGCCGGCTGACGCCTCGGTCGTCCGTGCGTCCTCCTCGGCGACGGTGACGCTCAAGGCGGCCAAGGCCAAGGCCACGGTCAAGGTCAAGGCGCCGAAGAAGGTCAAGGTCGGCGCTCGCGCCCAGGTGACCGTGTCGGTGTCCGCGAAGGGCGTCAAGCCTGCGGGGAAGATCGTCGTGAAGTCTGGCAAGCGGACGCTCGCGACGAAGACGCTGCCCCGGGGCAAGTCCTCGGTGAAGGTCACCCTGCCGCGTCTCGCTGCGGGGAAGCACAAGCTCACGGTGTCCTACACGGGCAGCAAGACCGTCAACGCGGCGAAGGCCAAGACGGTCACGCTCCGTTCCGCTCGCTGACCATCCGGAAGGAGCCGTCGTGACGACGATCGACCACACCCTGCTGCCCGACGTGGAGGGCGCCTGGCCGTCAGCCGGGCCGGCGCAGCAGGCGCGGTGGATCGGCACCGCGCTCGGCGTGGTGGCACTGATCCTGCTGAGCGTCGTGCTGCAGGCGACCGTCGTGTCGCCCCTGCGGTACGCGCGTGACCAGCACGTCGCGTACGGCTCCTTCCGCCTCGAGCTGGCCGACGGCACCGCGCCGGTCGGCCAGCTCACGGCCGCGGACCGGCTCCTCGAGCCGGGCACCGCGGTCGCGACGGTCGAGGTGCCGCGCCTCGGGATCGACGAGGTCGTGCTCGAGGGCACGACCTCGTCGATCCTCCTGTCGGGTCCGGGCCACCGCCGCGACACGGTCCTGCCGGGGCAGGCGGGGGCCAGCGTCGTGATGGGGCGTCAGGCGGTCGCCGGGGGCCCGTTCGGTCGGCTGGACGAGCTCGTCCCGGGCGACGAGGTCCGTACGACGACGGGGCAGGGGGAGGCGGTCTACGAGGTCGTCGGCGTCCGGCGGTCCGGGGACCCGGTGCCGGCGCCGCTCGCGAGCGGGGCCGGGCGGCTGACGCTCGTGTCGGCGTCGGGCACGGCGTACCTGCCGACGGACGTCCTGCGGGTCGACGCGCGGCTCGTCACCCCGGCGCAGCCCACGCCGGTCGCGGCGGTGCAGCTCGCGGCGCTCGGCGGGCAGGAGGCCGCGTTCAGCGCGGACGTCTCGGGCTGGCCGACGGCGGTGCTCGCGCTGCTCGGGCTGGGTCTGGCGATCTCGGTGCTCGTCCTGCTGCGCCGATGGTGGACGGTGGGGCCGGCGTGGGTGGTCGGGGCGCCGCTCGTGCTCCTTGCTGCCGTGCTCGCCTCCGAGCAGCTCCTCGCGATGCTGCCCAACCTGATCTGACCGCTGCGACGATCAGGGCCACGTGTTCATCCGCCGTCCCTCTGCTCGTCATGCTGGCCCGGCACCCTGGTCCGGTGACCATGGAAGCGACGCAGACGATCCCCCGCCCCGCGCTGGCCGGCCTCGAGCCGAGCCCCGATGGCGCGACGCTCGCACCCCCGGCTGCGGCGTCCCCTGCCGAGGCGCTGCGCGCCGGGCCTGCCGAGCTGGAGGCGCGTGACGTCTCCGCGTGGTTCGGCAGCCACAAGGTGCTCGAGCGCGTGTCGCTGACGATGCCTGCGGGCGGGGTGACGGCGCTCATCGGCCCGTCCGGCTGCGGCAAGTCGACGTTCTTGCGGATCCTCAACCGCATGCACGAGCTGGTTCCTTCTGCGGCGCTCGCGGGTGAGGTGCTGCTCGACGGTCAGGACGTCTATGACGCGCGGCGGCGGGTGACGGAGGCTCGCCGTGACATCGGCATGGTGTTCCAGAAGCCCAACCCGTTCCCGGCGATGTCGATCCAGGACAACGTGGTGGCGGGGCTCGCCCTGACGGGCGTGCGTTCCTCGGCGTCGCAGCGGGCTGAGCTCGTCGAGGAGTGCCTCACCAAGGCGGGCCTGTGGACCGAGGTCAAGGACCGGCTGCGGGCTCCCGGTGGGGGGCTCTCGGGCGGGCAGCAGCAGCGGCTCTGCATCGCGCGCTCGCTCGCCGTCCGTCCCCGGGTGCTGCTCATGGACGAGCCCTGCTCGGCGCTCGACCCGACGTCGACGCGGCGGGTCGAGGAGACGATCGCGGACCTCGCCGGTGAGGTGACGATCGTCATCGTGACCCACAACATGCAGCAGGCGGCGCGCGTCTCGGACCGGTGCGCGTTCTTCCTCGCCGAGGCGGGGACCCCGGGCGGGATCGTCGAGCACGGGCCGACGGCGGCGATGTTCGGCGCTCCGCAGGACCCGCGGACGCGGGACTACGTGGAGGGCCGGTTCGGCTGACGGGCCGGGCGCCCGTGCGTGGGGTGCCGGGTGCGCGGCATAGGGTGGCTCGGTGATCATCGCCACCCACAACGGGAAGTTCCATGCCGACGACGTGTTCGGCGTCGCCCTCCTGACGCAGCTGTTCCCCGACGCACAGGTCGTGCGCTCGCGCGACAAGGAGGTGCTCGACGGCGCGGACGTCGTGCTGGACGTGGGCGGCACGTACGACGCCGCTGCGCGCCGTTTCGACCACCACCAGCTCACGTCGGGTGCACGGCCGTCGGGCATCCTCTACTCGGCGTTCGGGCTGCTGTGGCAGCACTACGGCCTCGAGTTCTGCGGTGGTGACGAGCGCGTCTGGGGCAAGATCGACCGTCGTCTCGTGACGGCGATCGACGCGGTCGACAACGGCCAGGACCTCTACACGGTCTCCGACCTCGGCACGCCGCCGGTGGACGTGTCGACCGTGCTGGGGCTGTTCAACCCGATCGGCGAGGAGGAGAGCTTCGACGCGCAGTTCGAGGTCGCTGTGGGTCTCGCCACGCAGATCCTCACCCGGCTCAAGCGCTCCTACGAGGCAGGCTTCGCGGCGGAGGAGGAGTTCCTCGCTGCCTACCGCGCGTCGTCGGACAAGCGTGTCGTCGTGCTCGACCGCTTCATGCCGCACGGCGGCATCGCGACGGCGCAGCCCGAGCTGCTCTACACCGTGTTCCCGGGCGCGACGGGCGCCTGGACCGTGCAGACGGTGCGGCCTGCGGGCTCGGAGTTCGGCTCGCGGAAGCCGTTCCCGGACGCGTGGCGCGGGCTCGACGGCGAGGCGCTCGCCGAGGTGACGGGCGTGCAGGACGCGGTCTTCTGCCACAAGGCGGCCTTCATCTGCGCGGCGCAGAGCCGTGAGGGCGCGCTGCGCCTCGTCGAGCTCGCCCTCGTGGACTGACGCCTGTCCGCGGTCGCGGAACCGCGGTATCGAGCCGATTTCGCTTCCTGCCGCAGAGCAGGTAGTGTTTTCCGCGCTGCCCCCGTAGCTCAGTGGTAGAGCGCAGTCTTGGTAAGACTGAGGTCATGGGTCCGATTCCCATCGGGGGCTCTGTTGGTGCTTTGTCGTCGATCGTGGGATCATTGTCCGCGCGATCGATGCTCGGACCTGGTTCGGTGAGCATCAGCGTGGTGTCACACGACATCGTTCGAGGCGGGGTAGCTCAGCTGGTCAGAGCGCACGACTCATAATCGTGAGGTCGCGGGTTCGAGCCCCGCCTCCGCTACCAAGAACGACACCGCACGCCGGCCGGCGGCGCGCGGACACAGGAGCAATTGCACCCCCTGCGGGTGCGAGAGGTGGCAAGACCGTGGCTAGCAAGAGCACTGACGTTCGCCCCAAGATCACGCTCGCGTGCGTGGACTGCAAGGAGCGCAACTACATCACCAAGAAGAACCGTCGGAACGACCCCGACCGTCTCGAGCTCGCGAAGTTCTGCCCGCGCTGCGGCAAGAAGACCTCGCACCGCGAGACTCGCTGACCTTCGTCAGCTCGCCGCTGCCAGCCCTCGTGTCGATCAACGCGTCGTACGCCGGCCGTGAGTACGCTCCGAACGCGCCCTACCAGGTAGCGCGCGAGAAGATCCGCGAGTTCGCTGCAGCAACAGGCAACACCCACCCCGCGCACCTCGACCTCGAGGCAGCGCGGGGTTTGGGCTATCCGGACATCGTCGCGCCGGTCACGTTCGCGGTGGTCATCGCGCAGCGCGCGGAGGCGCAGCTCATCGAGGACCCGGACGCGGGCATCGACTTCTCCCGCGTGGTCCACGCGGACGAGCGGTTCACCCACCACCGGCCGATCGTCGCCGGTGACGAGATCACCACGGTCCTGCACGTCGACGGCGTCGTCGAGCGCGCGGGTCTCGCGATGGTCACCACCCGCTGCGAGCTCTTCGGCGACGCCGCGCTGACCGACCATGTCGCGACCGTCCGGTCGACCCTCGCCGTGCGGGGAGGAGACGCATGAGCGCCCGGCCGCAGCTCGCCGATCTCGTGGTCGGCCAGGAGATCGGCACGCGCACGGTCGTGCTCGACCGTGCCAGCCTGGTCCGCTACGCCGGTGCGAGCGGGGACTTCAACCCGATCCACTGGAACGACGTCGTCGCGCAGTCGGTCGGCCTGCCCGGCGTGATCGCGCACGGCATGCTCACGATGGGGTCCGTCGTCGCGCTCGTGACGGACTGGGCCCAGGACCCGGGCGCCGTCGTCGACTACCAGACGCGGTTCTCCCGCCCTGTCACCGTGCCCAACCCGGGAGCGAGCACGGTCGAGGTCACCGGCGTCGTCGGGGCCCTCGACGCTGAGGCGGGCACCGCCCGCATCGACCTGACGGTGACCTTCGAGGGCGCGCGCGTCCTCGCCAAGAGCCAGGCGGTCGTCCGCCTGGCCTGAGCCGGGACGATATGGTGCAGGCACCTGCGGTCATCCCGTGACGCGCGTGCCATGAAGGAGTTCCCGGATGTCTCGACGCCCCACGCTGTCGGACGTCGCCCGTGAGGCCGGCGTCTCGGTGTCGACCGCGTCGCTCGCGTTCTCCGGAGCCGGCCCCATCGCCGAGCAGACGCGCGAGCGCGTCCACGCTGCCGCCGCCACGCTCGGGTATGCCGGGCCCAACGCGCTCGGCCGCCAGCTCCGCTCGGGCCGCCACGGCATCGTCGGTGTCGTGATCGGGGACAAGGTCAAGCGCAGCTTTCGTGACCCGGTGTCGATCCAGATGCTCGACGGACTCGTCTCGACGCTGAGCGAGCTGCGTCTCGGTGTGATGCTCATCCCGGGCATGGAGTCGGACGAGATGGGGGCGATGAAGGTCGACCCGCTGCTCGAGACGAGCGGCATGGATGTCGCCGTCCTCATCTGGGGTGCCCACGTGGACGACCCGCGGCTCGAGGTGCTGCGCCGCCGCTCCATCCCTGTCGTCATCGGCGAGGGCAACGCCGCGCCTGGCTGCTCGCTCGTGGCGATCGACGACCGCGGCGGCTTCGCGGAGCTCGCCGAGCACCTCTACGGGCTCGGGCACCGGCGGGTCGCGAACGTGACCCTCCCGTTCCGGATGGGCCGCAAGGCGGGCTGGATCGAGAACCCGCGTGACGAGGAGATCGACTGGACGCCGACGCGCAACCGTCTCGAGGCGCTCGAGGAGTCCCGGCTCGAGGTCGTCGCGACGTACGAGACGCCCGCGTCGCTCGTGGAGAGCGGCGCCGACGCGGCGCGGCTGATCCTCGACCCGGCGCGGTGGCCCGACCCGGCGAAGCGTCCGACGGCGATCGTCGCGCAGTCGGACCTCCTGGCGGCAGGTGTGGTGCTCGCTGCGCGCGAGATGGGTCTGCGCGTCCCGGAGGACGTGTCGGTCGCTGGTTTCGACGGCGTGGACCTGCCGTGGCTCGGGACGGACTTGTTGACGACGGTCACGCAGCCGCTCGAGGCGAAGGGGGAGGCGCTCGGGCACGCGGTCGACGCGCTGCTCCAGGGGCGTGGCGTGACGGAGGTCGTCCTGCCGGTCGAGCTGCGTGTGGGGACGACGACGGGTCCGCCGCCGGCGCTGTGACGAAGGTCGCCCGGGTTACCTCCTCGTGGCCAAGAATTTACGCCGATCTGCATTGACGAGGTTCCCTCCCCGCGAGGAGACTTGACCCGTCCTCGAAACGTTTCGATCAACTTCGGGGTGCACCCCCCGACCTGAGAGCAGACCATGAGCACGTCCCCGCCCGCAGCGCCTGCTGCCGCCCTCCCCGCACGCACCGTCACCGCCGCGCGCTGGTACCTGATGAGCCTCTTCGCGCTCCTCGGCATCATGATGTCGAGCTGGCTGTCGCGCCTGCCGTCGATCCGCAAGAGCCTCGGCATCGCGGAGTCCGAGCTCGGCGTCGTGCTGCTCGTCGGGGCGGTCGGGTCGCTGCTCATGGTCACCGCCGCGGGGCCGATCCTGCAGCGCTTCGGCTCGCGCCGCACGATGTCGGCTGCGACCGTCGGGTTCGTCACGGCCATGACCCTGCTCGCGATCGGCGTCGGCATCTCGTCGCTCCCGCTCGTGTGCGCGGGCATCTTCCTCAACGGCATGTCCTTCGCCCTCAACAACGTGCCGTTCAACGTCGAGTCCGCGCAGATCGAGCGCGCCGTCGGCCGCACGATCATCCCGCAGTTCCACGCCTGCTTCTCGATCGGCGCCCTGCTCGGCACGCTCCTCGGTGCCGCCGCGTCGTGGGGCGGCGTGTCCGTGCCGGTCCAGTTCGGCATCTCCGCGGGCGTGCTGCTCGTCTGGCGCCTCCTCGCGATCCCGCACGTCACCCTCGTCGAGCACGTCACAGCCCGCCCCGAGCCCACCGACGGCGACGTCGAGTTCCTCCGCCCCCGTCGGCGTCTCGGAGCGTCGCTCGCAGGGTGGCGCGAGAAGCGCACCCTCCTCCTCGGGCTCGTCATCATGGCGGCCTCGCTCTCCGAGGGAGCCGCGAACGACTGGCTCTCGATCTCCGTCGTCGACGACTTCGGTCGCACCGAGGCGACGGGCGCGATCGTGTTCGGCGTCTTCGTCGGCTCGATGACGGTCGTGCGGCTGGGCGGGACGGGTCTCATCGACCGCTACGGGCGCGTGCCCGTGCTGCGCGTCTCGGGGGTCGCGTCGATCGTCGGTCTCGCCCTGTTCGGTGCGGCGCCGTCCTTCGTGCTCGCCGTCGTCGGTGTGGCTCTGTGGGGCGCGGGCGCTGCGCTCGCGTACCCGATCGGCATCGCCGCTGCCTCGGACGACCCGCTCAAGGCGCCGTCGCGGGTCTCGGTCGTGTCCGCCTTCTCGTCGACCGCGTCGATCGCCGCGCCCCCGCTGCTCGGCTTCGCTGCCGAGCACCTGACGACGCGCTACGCGCTCACGCTCATCGTCGTCGGGCTCGTCGTGTCCGTGCTGCTCTCCGCGCAGGCACGCCGCCAGGAGGTGCGGACCCCGCTCGCACCGCTGCCCGGTGACGCGACCGCAGCCCGCGAACCTGCGACCGACGGTCCTGCTGCCGAGGGGGAGACCGCCCAGCTCGCGGACCCGCACGCCGACACGGCCCACGACAAGGAAGAGGCGCTCCTGTGCACGACCCCGTGACCTCACCTGCCTCGTCCGAGGCCGCGCTCGCGCGCAAGGCGACCGTCGCCGCGTGGGCCGTCTTCGCGATCTTCGTCCTCAACGGGTTCAACTTCGCGTCGTGGGCCTCGCGTCTCGTCGGCGTGCGCAACTCGCTCGGTCTCAAGGAGACCGAGATGGGCATGCTCCTGCTGTTCGTCGCGTTCGGCTCGATCATCGCGCTCCCGCTCTCGGGCTGGATCATGGAGCGTCTCGGTGCGCGCCGCACGATCGTCGTCTTCGCGGCCATCAACGTCGTCGGTTACAGCATCGCGGCGTGGGCGATCGCGCAGGGCGACGTCGCCGTCCTGCGCGTCGCGCTCGTCGTCGTCGGCATCGGCACCGCGGTGTGGGACGCCGCGATGAACCTCGAGGGCGCGATCGTCGAGCAGGCGGTCGGCCGCACGATCATGCCGCGGCTGCACGCCGGGTTCTCCCTCGGCACGATCGTCGGTTCGGCGCTCGGCGCGCTCATGGCGCGCCTCGGCGTCCCGGTGTCGTGGCACCTTCCCGGCGCCGTCGTGCTGAGCCTCGTGCTCGTCATGGTCGCGGTGCGTGCGCTGCTGCCGGCCGCTGGCCGCGAGCTCGACGAGCACGTTCCTGCGGCCGACGGCGAGGCCGCCGCCGCGGAGGAGCGAGGCTCGGTCTTCGGGGCGTGGCTCGAGCCGCGCACGATCCTGGTGGGGCTCATCGTCCTGGCTGCCGCGCTCACAGAAGGATCGGCGAACGACTGGGTCGGGCTGGCGGTCGCCGACGGCTTCGGCAAGGACGAGGCCACGGGCGCGATGGCGCTCACGGTGTTCCTCGTCGCGATGACCGGCATGCGTCTGCTGGGCACGAACCTGCTCGACCGGCTCGGCCGTGTCACGGTTCTGCGCCTCCTCGGCGGTCTCGCGTTCTCGGGGCTCGCGCTGTTCGCGTTCGCGCCGTGGATGTGGCTCGCGCTCGTCGGCGTCGTGCTGTGGGGCTTCGGTGCCGCGCTGGGCTTCCCGGTGGGCATGAGCGCCGCGGCTGACGACCCGCGGCGCGCGGCCGCGCGCGTGAGCGTCGTCTCGACGATCGGTTACACGGCGTTCTTCATGGGCCCGCCGCTGATCGGCCTGCTCGCGGAGCACCTGGGGTACCGGCACGCGCTCGCGACGATCCTCGTCCCGGTCGCGCTCGGGCTCGTCATCGCGGGTGCCGCCACGCCGCTCGCGCGGCAGCCGCGCGATACCGTGGACGGATGACCGCTCCGCTCGACGCCTCGACCCCTGCCGCTGCGACGCCCCCTGCCGTGGGCGCGTCTGTGCGCCTCGCCGACCTCACGACGCTCCGCGTCGGAGGTCCGGCTCGCTCGCTCGTCAGGGCGACGACGGAGGGCGAGCTGATCGACGCGGTGCGTGCCGCGGACGCTGACGGTGTCCCGGTCCTCGTGCTCGGCGGCGGCTCGAACCTTCTCGTCGCGGACGAGGGCTTCGACGGTGTCGTCGTCCAGGACGTCCGCTCGGGCGTGACGGTCGACATGGTCGACTCGTGCGGCGGCGGCAGCTTCCACGTGCCGGCGGGGCACTCGTGGGACGCGCTGGTCGAGCAGGCGGTCGCGGAGCGTTTCGTCGGGCTCGAGGCGCTCTCGGGCATCCCGGGCACGGTGGGTGCGGCGCCCGTGCAGAACATCGGGGCGTACGGGCAGGAGGTCGCCGGGGTGATCTCGACCGTGCGCGTCTACGACCGCGTGCTCGGACGAGCGCGCCTCCTCGCTGTGGGCGAGCTCGGCCTCGGCTACCGGACGTCGCTCCTCAAGCGCTCGATGCACCAGCCCGACGACGACGGTCGGGTCTGGACGCCGTCGCCGCGCTACGTCGTGCTGGAGGTCGCCTTCCAGACGCGCCTCGGCACGCTCTCGCCGGAGGTCGCGTACCCGGAGCTGGCGCGCCGCCTCGACGTCGAGGTCGGTACCCGTGCCGAGATCGCGCAGGTGCGCGCGGCGGTGCTCGAGCTGCGTGCGGGCAAGGGGATGCTCGCGGGCCCTGCGAGCGACCACGACACGTGGAGCGCCGGCTCGTTCTTCATGAACCCGGTCGTGCGCGCGGCGGACGCTGCGTCGCTCCCGGAGGGCGCGCCCCGCTTCGAGGTGCGCAGCTCGCTTCCTGAGGTCACGACGGGGCCAGCCCTCGGGGCGGTCGACGCGTCGCTCGTCAAGACGAGCGCGGCGTGGCTCATCGAGCGTGCGGGCTTCGGCAAGGGGTTCGGTGTGCACGGCGAGGAGAGCCGTGCCCGCCTGTCGACGAAGCACACGCTCGCGCTCACGAACCGCGGCCAGGCGACCGCAGCCGACGTCGTCGAGCTCGCGCGTGCGGTGCGCGACGGCGTGCGTGACGCGTTCGGGATCGAGCTGGTCCCCGAGCCGGTCATGGTGGGCGTCACGCTGTGACGAGAGGTACGAGCGGTGTCGCGCGGCGAGGGTGTCATCAGGCGGTATCGGGGTGAGTGCGTGGGTTGTTGACGAGCGCGGTACCGGGGACTCGTTGTCTACTGGAGACATGACGACGATCGCGACCTCTGCGCCGCGGCTCACGCGCGCGCAGCGGGCGGAGCAGGAGGCAGCCGACATCGGCTGGCTCACGGGTACCGAAGGACTTGCTGCGCTCGAGGCGGTCGTGCGTTCGGCTGGCGCGACCCTCGTGTCGGCTGTCGTGCACGAGGTGCACCACCGGCCGGGCGCAGGGGTGACCGTGGGCTTCGACGCGCGCGTCGCGACGGCAGCCGACCCGCTCGAGCGCGCGGAGTACATCCTCCTGACCACGGGCCAGGTGGAGGTGCCTGCCAGTCCTGCGAGCGGCATCGTGCGTCTCCAGA
Source organism: Flavimobilis sp. BM9 (assembly GCF_058313055.1). Lineage (NCBI taxonomy): Bacteria > Bacillati > Actinomycetota > Actinomycetes > Micrococcales > Jonesiaceae > Flavimobilis > Flavimobilis sp. BM9. The sequence goes on from NZ_JBZEMO010000001.1 coordinate 221,752, forward strand.
ACGGTGAGCGCGTCCTGCACGCGTGGAAGCACCCGGCAGACCCGGCGCTGCCGGGCCTGCCGATCGCGTCGGACGTGACGCGCGCTGCTGCGCGCACCCGCCTCGACGAGGACCCGGGGACCGCGGTGCTCGAGCTGATCGGCTACCGGCCCATGCGCCGGGCCGTGCTGAGCCTCACGTCGCAGCGTCGCCGCGTCTTCCTCAAGGTCGTGCGTCCGGACCAGCTCGACGGTCTGCTCGCGCGCAACCGTTACGCCGAGCCGGCGGGTGCGCCCCCGGTGCTCGACGTGTGGGACGAGTCGGTGCTCGTGTTCCCGCAGGCGCAGGGCGAGCCCCTTCCTGAGCTGCTGGCGCGCGACGGCGCGGCGAGCGTCGACCCGCGTGACCTCCTCACGTGCCTCGACTCGATCCACCCGGACGCCGTGACGCTCCCGCTGCGTCGGCCGTGGGCCGAGCGCTCGGCGCACTATGCCGACGCGGCGTGCAACGTCCTGCCGGACCAGGCGGACCGCATCCGGCATCTCGAGTCGCGGATCGCGTCGCTCATCGAGCGCTTCCCGCGCGGCCCTGTGGTGCCGACGCACGGAGACTTCCACGCGGCGAACATCCTCATGACGGGCGCGGCCGTGACGGCGCTGCTCGACGTCGACACGATCGGACCGGGGCAGCGCGTCGACGACCTCGCGTGCCTGCTGGGGCACATGGCGGTCCTCCCGTGCCTCGCCCCGGAGACGTATCCGCTCGTCCCGACGACGCTGCGGCGGTGGATGTCGGTCTTCGACAGCGCTGTCCACCCGGGTGCGCTGCGGGTGCGTGCGGCCGGGGTCGTGCTCTCGCTCCTGGCGAGCATGCCGGCGAACGACACGAGCGAGGCGGCTCGGACCGACGCGCTCGGGCGGCTCGCTGTCGCTGAACAGCTCCTCGCTGAGGTGCGTGACTAGGCGGCACGTGTTCGCCCTGGGCATCATGAGAGCAATCTCATGGCGTCTCGGCTCGCAGAACCTGGCAGGTGCCGTAACAATAGAAATGTCCGAAGAGATCGGTGGCTGCGTTCCCTGTCGCGCCTCGGTCGAACGGTCACCTCGGCCTTCGGGCCGGTGGATGAAGTAGCCCCCGGTTTCCCCTGGCCGGCTGGGCTCTGAGGGCCCGTCGTTTCCCCCGGACGACGGGCCCTCCTCATGTCTGCGGACGGTCGCGGCACCGGTCGCCTGCCTCGGATGAGAGGTGTCTCATCCGGGGCTCCCCGTCTCCTCACACAAGACGTTCATGATCGACTCAGGAAGCCCCGTGAGGGGACGCGAAGCCGGCCTCGGCCGGAGAACGGAGCCAGTCATGAGCCAGCCCCGCGTGTGGATCGTCACCGGAGTCATCGGCGTGCTCGGCGGTGGCGCGTCGGCAGCAGCAGCGGCCACCCAGGATGCCCCTGCTCGCGACGTCGCCCCGGCCGTCCAGGTCGCTGGCGCGAGCACAGCTGCTCAGGAGGTCGCGTCGGTCACCCGCGCGGCGACCGACGTCGCCGACCGTGCGACGCTCGTCGGCCCGGCGAGCACCACGACGACGGTCACGGTGATCACTCCGGGGACGGTCGTGTCGCCCGTGTCCGTCGTCTCCGCCCCGTCGCCGCAGACCGTCGTCTCGACGCAGTCGACCCCGAGCCCGACCACGACGGCCTCGCCGGTCGAGACTCCCTCACCCGTCTCGACGGCGTCGCCGGTGTCGGTGCAGACCGCGCCGAGCCCCGTCTCGACGAAGTCGCCCGTGTCGGCGAAGAGCCCTGTCTCTGCGCCGTCGGCCCCGAGCCCGCGCTCGGCGGGCTGACCGCCCGGATCGATGCCCGGGAGCGCCCCGTCGGCGCCCTCAGGCTCCGAGCCGGTAGCCCATCCCTCGGACGGTCGTGATGACGGACGCTCCGAGCTTCTGCCGCAGGTACCGCACATAGACGTCGACGACGTTCGACCCGGGGTCGAAGTCGTAGCCCCACACGCGGGACAGGAGCTGCTCGCGGCTGAGCACCTGCTCGGGGTTGCGCAGGAACGTCTCGAGGAGGGTGAACTCGCGCGCCGACAGGTCGACCGTGACGTCGTCGAGCGACGCGCGTCGTGAGCGCAGGTCGAGCGAGAGCCTCCCGTGCCGCAGCACCGTGGGCTCCGCGGTGCCGACGTCGGTGCGCAGCCGCAGCCGGATGCGCGCGAGCAGCTCGTCGAACCCGAACGGCTTGGTCATGTAGTCGTCGGCGCCGCCCTCGAGACCTGCGACGGTGTCCGCGGCCGAGCCGCGTGCCGTGAGGATGATGACGGGGACGGTGTTGCCCGTGCCGCGGATGCGGTCGAGCAGCGCGAAGCCTTCCTCGTCCGGGAGGCCGAGGTCGAGGACGACGAGGTCGAAGTGGCCGGACTGGGCGTGGTCGAAGCCCTCGGCGGCGGTCGCGACAGCGGTGCAGCTGAAGCCTGCTGCCGTGAGCCCTCGGACGACGAACGACGCGATGCGCGCCTCGTCCTCAATGATGAGGATCGATGCCATCGACCTCCCCCTCCGCCGTGTGCTGGGCGTCCTGCGTCCCATTGTCCCGCGTGCGGGCCTGCTCGCGCCCGCTGTCCGCGTCCAGGTGTCTGGCGCGGTCCGGGAACGTCATGGTGAACGTCGCGCCGTGCCCGGGTCGTGAGCGCACCGTCACGGTGCCGCCGTGCGCGGCCGCGATCGCCGAGACGATCGACAGGCCGATGCCGGAGCCTTCGGAGTCGTCCAGGGAGGTTCCGCGGTGGAACCGGTCGAAGATCCTCGGCTGCTCGTCGAGCGCGATGCCCTCGCCCTCGTCACGGACCCAGATGCGGCACGTGCCGTCGGCGTCCGTCTCGGAGCCGATCGCGATCGTGGAGCCGTCGGGGGAGTGCCTCGCGGCGTTGGCGGCGAGCTGGACGACCGCCTGAGCGATGCGCTGCGCGTCGAGCTGGGCGACGCCGTCGGCCCGGGCGTCGACGACCCAGCGGCGCTCGGCGAGTGGGCGCAGCGTGTCGAGGAGGTCGTCGGTGAGGCGCCCGACGTCCGTCGGCGCGGGCCGGACGAAGTCAGGTCGGTCGACACGGGCGAGCGTCATGAGGTCGTCCACGAGGCGGCTCATGCGTGCGAGCTCGAAGAGCGCGACGTCGCGCGCCGCGATCACGTCGCGCGGGTCGTCGGCGTCCATGAGCTCGAGGTGCCCGCGGACGATCGTCAGGGGTGTGCGCAGCTCGTGCCCGACGTCGTCGAGCAGCGTGCGCTGCGATCGGAACACGTTCTGGAGCCGGTCGAGCATCGCGTTGACGGTCGCGGTGAGGCGGGCGAGGTCGTCCGCGCCGGTGACAGGGATGCGCAGGGACAGGTCGGACTCGGAGATCCGGCGCGCCGTCTCGTCGAGCCGTCGGATCGGCGCGAGGAGGCGGCCGGCGACGAACCACCCGACAGCGCCGACGGCGGCGAGCGCGACGACGCTCATGATCGCGAGCGTCGAGAACACCTGGGTCGAGCGTGCGCGCTCGACGTCGCGGTCGTACGCGACCACGAGCGCGCCGTGCGTCGTGTCGACGCTGTCGGCGGGAACGCCGTCGGGCGGGGTCACGTGCACGGGGACGACGACGTACCGGTAGGTGCGCTCGGACGTGCGGGTCGTGCGCAGCGAGGCGGACGGCGCGGTCGTCGCGCCGGAGAGGGCGGCGACGAGCTCGGGGTCGTCCTCGAGCCGCAGCGCGACGGACGAGGGGGCGGTCAGCGCGACCTTGTCGCCGACGAGTCCGACCATGCCCTCGTTGGGGCCGGGGATGGTGAGCCGCATCGAGGCATAGACGAGGTCGCGCGCCGACCCGAACGGGCGACCGGTGCCGGGGTCGGTGCCTGACTCGGCGAGCGTCGTGAACGTCTCGAGGCGCAGGAGGAGGTCGCTGTCCATGCGGTCGTCCGCTGCGCGGGTCTGCAGGGCGAGGGCGGTCGAGGCGGCGAGGAGCATGCCGACAGCGCTGAGGGTGAGCACGGTGAGGAGGATGCGCGTGCGTACCGACGTACGGTCGACCGCGGTGCGCAGGCGCGCCCACCGTCCGACGCGCGCAGCGCCTGTGGCGCCACCGGCGGTCATGGCCGCAACGCGTCCGACGGCGGGGGAGCGGCCAGCCAGGCGTCGATGCCGGCGAGGAGCCGCGCGACCGTCGCGCTGCTCGCGCGCGACGCGCGCACGGACGACCGGGCGAGGTCGGCGAGCGCCTCGTCAGAGAGGCGGTGCTCGTGCCGGGCGAGCTCGTACTGGGCGGTCAGCCGGCTGCCGAAGAGCAGCGGGTCGTCGGCGCCGAGGGCGACCTGCGTCCCGGCGTCGAGCAGGGTCGTGAGCGGCACCTCCGCGGCCTTGTCGTAGACGCCGAGCGAGACGTTCGAGGACGGGCACACCTCGAGGGCGACCCCCTGACGGACGATCGTGTCGAGCAGGCGCGGGTCTTCGGCGGCGCGGACGCCGTGCCCGAGCCGGCGGGGCCCGAGCTCGGCGAGCACGACCTCGATGTGGTCGGGACCCAGCAGCTCGCCGCCGTGGGGCACGGCTGCGAGGTCGCCGTGCGCGGCGATGCGGAAGGCGTGCGCGAACTCGTCGGTGCGGCCGCGTCGCTCGTCGTTGGAGAGCCCGAACCCGACGACGTCGCCCGCGCCCGTCCCGGCGTAGCGCACCGCGAGCCGCGCCAGGGTCCGCGCCTCGAGCGGGTGCCGCATCCGCGAGGCGGCGACGATCACGGCGACCTCGGTCCCTGTCGCGGCGGAGGCGGCGCGCGCCTCGTCGAGGACGATCTCGAGGGCGGGCGTGATGCCGCCCACGTGCGGCGCGTACGATGTCGGGTCCACCTGGATCTCGAGCCGTCCCGACCCTTCGGCGGCGTCGTCTTCCGCTGCTTCGCGGACGATCCGGCGCATGTCGGCCTCGGTACGCACGCATGCTCGTGCGGCGTCGTACAGGCGCTGGAACCGGAACCAGCCACGCTCTGTCGCGGTGACCTGGAGCGGGGTGCCGCTCAGGAGGGCGGCGGGGAGGCGCATGCCGTGCTGCTGTGCAAGGTCGACGAGGGTGCTGGGCCGCATGGACCCGGTGAAGTGCAGGTGGAGGTGCGCCTTCGGCAGGGTCGCGAGGTCTCGCATCAGCCCAGTGTCGCAGAGCACACCTCTGCGTGCGGAGGCAGCCCGGTTTGGGTGTCGTGGGACCCAGCGGGTACAGTGTCCTGTCGGTGGTTGATATCCACTCTGATGGTCTGCGCCCGCAGACCGCTCGGAGCGGGAGCAGCCCCGAAGGGTAGTGGCGCAATTGGTAGCGCAGCGGTCTCCAAAACCGCAGGTTGCAGGTTCGAGTCCTGTCTACCCTGCGCGAGGTGCTCGGAACACGGGTCGCCTGGCAGGTCGAGTGGTTCGGAGGGGTCGATCGATCCCCCGTAGGTGCAGGCAGTGACGAGGCCAGCGACGTAGGGACGTGAACGTGAGCGAAACTGCCCCTGAGGCGACGGGCGCTGATGCAGCGCGCGTGAACGGCGCTGAGTCGGCCAAGGGCTCGGCGAAGAAGAAGTCGTTCTTCGCCCGCGTCGCTCTGTTCGTCCGCCAGGTCGTCGCCGAGCTCAAGAAGGTCACGACGCCGACGCGTTCCGAGCTGCTCCAGTACACGGGCGTCGTCCTCGTCTTCCTCGTCGTGGTGATGGCTTTCATCACCGTCGTCGACATGGGCGTCGGCAAGTTCATGCTCTGGCTGTTCGGCGCCTGACCGAGCCGAACACCACGGCGCCCCGCGAGGTGAGCGCCCCGGCGCTCACGTCTCCATCGTTCGTCAGTAGTCAGCAGAAAGCAGGTCCCCACGTGTCTCAGGAATCGCTGGAGCCGGCGGAGGAGTTCGTCGCGCCCGCAGCCGAGGCCGACGAGAACGGTACGGCTGTCGAGGCCCCCGACGTCTCGGCCACCGAGGGCGAGGACGTCGCTGCTGACCAGGACGCTCAGCCCGAGGCTGACGAGGACGCCGAGGTCGACCCGGTCGAGGAGTTCAAGGCCGAGCTGCGTCGTGTGCCTGGTGACTGGTACGTCATCCACTCCTACGCGGGCTACGAGAACCGCGTGAAGGTCAACCTCGAGAACCGCACCCAGTCCCTCAACATGGAGGACTACATCTTCCAGGTCGAGGTGCCCATGGAGGAGGTGACGGAGATCAAGAACGCGCAGAAGAAGGTCGTCCGTCGCGTCCGCATCCCCGGGTACGTCCTCGTGCGCATGGACCTCACCGACGAGTCGTGGGGCGCGGTTCGCCACACGCCCGGCGTGACCGGCTTCGTGGGCCACACCCACCAGCCCGTCCCGCTGACCTTCGACGAGGTCTTCTCGATGCTCGCTCCGTCGCTCGCGCCGAAGCCCGAGGCTGCCAAGTCCTCGAAGCCGGCCGCCGGTGCGATCGAGGTCGACTTCACCGTGGGCGAGTCCGTGACCGTCACCGACGGTCCGTTCGAGACACTGCCCGCCACGATTTCCGAGATCAACGCCGAGGGTCAGAAGCTCAAGGTGCTGGTCTCGATCTTCGGCCGGGAGACCCCGGTCGAGCTCTCGTTCAACCAGGTCGCCAAGATCTGAGTCGAACCCACCGGTGCCGTCGCACGGACGGCGCCGAACCTGCAGTCATCACAAGAAGGACCCGAGAATGCCTCCCAAGAAGAAGGTCGCAGGCCTGATCAAGCTCCAGATCCAGGCTGGTGCTGCCAACCCTGCGCCGCCGATCGGCCCCGCGCTGGGTCAGCACGGCGTGAACATCATGGAGTTCTGCAAGGCCTACAACGCGGCCACCGAGTCGCAGCGCGGCAACGTGATCCCCGTGGAGATCACGGTCTACGAAGACCGTTCCTTCACGTTCATCACGAAGACCCCGCCGGCAGCCGAGCTCATCAAGAAGGCCGCTGGCGTCGACAAGGGCTCCGCGACCCCGCACACCACCAAGGTGGCGAAGCTGTCGGCCGCCCAGGTCCGCGAGATCGCTCAGACGAAGCTCGAGGACCTCAACGCGAACGACCTCGACGCCGCGTCGAAGATCATCGCCGGCACCGCCCGCTCCATGGGCATCACCGTCGAGGGCTGAGAACCCCCTAGCGTCACCGCCGCAGCCGAGAGGCCGTGGCACCCCAGAATCCCCAGTGGAAGGGTCCGCGCGGACCCGCACCACGACTGCTGAAACAGGAGAAGCAGATGGCAACGCGCAGCAAGGCGTACCGCAACGCCGCAGAGAAGATCGACCGCGACCGGCTCTACGCTCCTCTCGAGGCCGTGCGCCTCGCGAAGGACACCGTGTCGACGAAGTTCGACTCGACCGTCGAGGTGGCCTTCCGCCTCGGTGTCGACCCCCGTAAGGCGGACCAGATGGTCCGTGGCACCGTCAACCTTCCTCACGGCACCGGAAAGACCGCTCGGGTCCTGGTCTTTGCGAACGGTGAGAAGGCAGAGCAGGCCCGTGCGGCCGGCGCTGACGAGGTCGGCGGCGACGAGCTCATCGAGAAGGTGGCCGCTGGCTACACCGACTTCGACGCCGCTGTCGCGACGCCGGACCTCATGGGCAAGGTCGGTCGCCTCGGTAAGGTGCTCGGCCCGCGTGGTCTGATGCCGAACCCGAAGACGGGCACGGTGACCATGGATGTCGCCAAGGCCGTCGAGGACATCAAGGGCGGAAAGATCGAGTTCCGCGTCGACAAGCACGCGAACCTGCACTTCATCATCGGCAAGGCGTCCTTCTCGGAGACGCAGCTGGTGGAGAACTACGCTGCGGCGATCGAGGAGATCCTCCGTCTGAAGCCGTCCTCCTCGAAGGGCCGCTACATCACGAAGGCCTCGCTGACGACGACGAACGGCCCGAGCATCCCGCTCGACCAGTCGCGCACGACGAAGCTCCTTGAGGACACTGACGAGGCCTGAGCCTCGCAGTCCTCGCACGCCACGAAGGCCGGTCCCCGCTCGGGGACCGGCCTTCGTGCGTGAGCGGGGGTAGAGCGGTATCTTCCGCACCGCTACGTTGTGACAGAGGCCACATCGACTCTCCCTAGAACGCCACGATGTCGATGTATCAGGCCGAACCACCCTGAGCTCCTGTCGGTGTTCAGGCGAACGTACCGAAGGAGCTGGGATGGACGCCGTTGCGGACGATCGAGCACGGGTGGGGGCCCGTGACGACGATCTGGCTGGACGCGCGTCTGCCGCGCTGACGGCCTACCTCGACGGCGACACCGGCTCTCTCGAGACGCTCGTCCGGGACGTCACCCCGTTGCTCTGGCACATCGTCAGGGGACAGGGCGTGGATGCCGAGGAGGCTCAGGACGTGGTCCAGGGGGTCTGGGTGCAGCTGGTCCGCAAGGCCACGACCATCCGAGATCCTCAGGCCGTGCTGCAGTGGCTGTTGGTGTCCGCGAGGCGTGCGGCGTGGCGGACTGTTCGGGGGAGCAGGAGGCTCGCAGAGCTCGATGGTGACGTCCACGCCGAGGGATCGGCGCGTGCCGGGGGCGCGCCGATCCCCGGCGTATCGGTCGATCCGAGCGAGACGGTCATCCGCGCTGAGCGGGACCGGGCTCTCTGGGACGCCGTCGGATCTCTGGACGAGAGGTGTCAACGGCTGTTGCGTCTCGTGGCGTTCGTGGACCGGCCCGACTACGCGTCGGTATCGGTGGCGCTCGGGATGCCGGTCGGGAGTATCGGCCCCACCAGGGGCCGTTGCCTGGCCAAGCTCAGGGTCAGGCTCGAGTCGGATGGGGGCGTTCGGTCGTGACAGAAGCACATGTGGACGAGCTTGCAGGCGGCCTGCTCGACGAGGTGGACGCACAGGTCATGCGTCGCCTGCGCGGCGCGCTCGAGGCGAGCGACCCCGTGCCGCGTGATCTCGTCGAGCGGTCGCTCTTCGCGATGACTCTCGCGGCGCTCGACGCCGAGGTGATGAGCCTCCAAGAGCTGGCGTCGTACGAGGGTGCGATGCGCAGCGAGGGCGGTAGCACGGTCGCTGCCCGCACGGTGACCTTCACCGCGAGCGCGTTGAGCATGATGATCACGCTGACCTCCGACGACGGCGCGGTGCGCGTCGACGGATGGGTCTCCCCGCCGCGTGAGCTCGAGGTGGAGCTCCGGCGGGCTGGGAGCGAGCCACGCACGGTCGTGGCTGACGAGGGAGGTCGTTTCGCGTTTCCTCGCGTCGAGCGGGGCCTCGTCGGGTTTGTCCTGCACGACGTCGGGTCCGGCACCGCGACCCTGACGACTCCGACCATCGAGATCTGAAGGAGGCCACGTGGCCGTCCCGCCGCGAGACCAGCCCTTGCCCTACGGTGACAACGACCCGCTGCAGTGGCGGACGAGGTTCCTCGACCCGTCGGGCGCCGACCAGACGCTCGGTGCCGTGCGGCTCCAGCCCACCTGGTACGTGAACGACCGGATCATCGTCTCGGGCCCGCGTCCCGTGGGTTCCACGCCGGGTGACGGCGAGCCGGCGCTGCCTGGCCTCGACCTGCTGCGAAAGGTCGCCGCTGAGGAGGGGTACGCGGTCGTGCCCGACGTCCCGGTCGTGGTCGGAGGCGAGAACGACGATCCTCGAGCCCGCGAGCTGCTCGCGGCTGTCGACCTGGGCGACGAGACCTACGCGGTGACGCTCGTTCCTGAGCCGGGACGGGTCCAGTCCCCGCCGGAGGCGTGGGACATCCTGCAGAAGGTGCAGCTCGAGGCGGGCGAGGTCGGCGACAGGCCGTCGCGCGACCCGGAGAGCTGGTCGTCGGTACCGGTGTACGGGCTCGAGCACGTGGTGAGCGCGGTGCCGTTCACCCAGTCGCACCCGTTCACCCAGTCGCACCCGTTCACCCAGTCCCACCCCTTCACGCAGTCGCACCCCTTCACCCAGTCGCACCCCTTCACGCAGTCCCATCCGTTCACGCAGTCGCACCCGTTCACGCAGTCCCACCCCGCGTCGGGTCTCGCGGAGTACGCGGCCATCGGGTCCGGAGGGCGTCAGCCGGTCATGTGGGCAGGTGCCGCCCCGCAGCGCCGTCTCGCGGACGGAGACTCGCCGTACCGCGCGGCCGACGGCACACGCCGCCCGGTCGTCGCGATCCTCGACACGGGTGTCGGCGAGCACCCGTGGCTCAGGGATGACGTCGTCGTGCGTGACCCGCAGGTGCTCGGCGCGCCGATCGGCTGCTTCACGCCGCCGGCAGCCCAGGTCGAGGACTCCGAGATCGGGGGCATGTCGCTCGCTCCGCTCACCGGGCCGCTCGACCCGGTCGCGGGCCACGGCACGTTCATCGCGGGCCTCGTCCGCCAGACGGCGCCGGACGCAGCGATCCTCTCGTGCCGCGTCTACGGGGGGGCTGGCGTCGTCGCGGAGTCTGACCTCTTGCGGTCGCTGCGCAACCTGCTGCGCTTCCACGTCCTCGGCCTCGCCGGCTTCGAGGGGTACGCCCCGGTGGACGTCGTCGCGCTGTCGTTCGGCTACTACCACGAGCGTCCCGAGGACGCGGCGTTCGACGAGCCGTTCGCCCGCGCACTTCGGGCTCTGCGCCGCTGGGGAGTCGCGGTCGTCGCGTCGTCGGGCAATGACGGCGTCACGCGCCCGACCTTCCCGGCCGCGTTCGCGCCGCTCGTCGACCACCGCTCCGGCGGCGTCGAGGTCGTCGACCCCCGGGAGGTCCCGCGAGCGTTCGCGCCCATGGCGACCGTCGGGGCGCTCAATCCCGACGGGACCACCGCCTTCTTCAGCAACGACGGCCCGTGGGTGACGACGCTGCGCCCCGGCGCGGGGCTCGTGAGCACTGCCCCGGTCACGCTCGACGGGACGTGGCAGGCCACGCGGGAGGCCCCCGGCCTCTACGACCCGAACCCGCGCGCGACGATCGACCCCGACGCCTTCCAGGGTGGCTTCGCGGTGTGGAGCGGCACGTCCTTCGCCGGACCGGTCCTCGCCGGCCAGATCGCGGCGCACCTGTTCGGCGAGCGTCCTGGCGACGTGACCGGGGATGCGGGCGAGGTCGGCGCCAGGGCGAAGGACCAGCGGGGTCGCACCTGGACCGCGGTCGGGTCCGCCGTGGGCCTGCAACCTGCCGCTGACTAGGAAGAACTCTGCCCGTCGTCGCCCGCCGTCGCTACACTGACCGGGCGACGACGGGGCAGGGAGCACCCGGCGCGCACAGACGTCAAGGGGTGCACTGGTGCGCGATCGCGCAGACGGAGCCGACGACCTCGCTGCTCCCGCGTCCCCCACGGACCGCGCCTGGGCCGCGCTCCGCGACGGCCTCGCGCTCGCCGACCGAGGGGTGCCGCGGGAGGCCGCCGAGGTCCTCGCACGCGCGCTCGACGACCTCGGCGCGGCCCCCGTCTCCGGCGACACGGAGCTCGTGCGCGCGCGCCTCCTCCTCGCTCTCGCGATGCCGCAGTTCGAGGTCGACGGCGACGGTGACGCGTGCGACGACCGGCTCGCCGACGCGCTCGGCCTCGCGCGTGGGATCGACGCCGCGTCCGTCGTCGTCGCCGTCCACGGGCAGCGTGCGCTGCACGCCCTGCGCACGGGCAACCCCGACGCGGCCCTGGCGCACTTCGACGCCGCGATCGAGCTCATCGACGACTCGGAGCCGCGCGACGCGTGCATCCTCCTGCTCAACCGCGGCAGCCTGCACCTCGACCGTGGTGACCTCGCGGCGGCACGCGCCGATCTCGGCGCGTGCGTCGCGCGAGCCGAGGCGATGGGCGACGCGATGCTCTTGTTCAAGTCGAGCCACAACCTCGGTTACGCGGAGTTCCTCGCGGGCGACCTGCCGCAGGCGCTCGCCGCGATGGAGCGCGCCGCGCAGACGCACCTGCCCGACGTCGGGCTCGACCTGTCCGCCCTGCCGATCGCGCTGCTCGACCGCGCGCAGGTGCTGTTCGAGGCGGGCCTCGTCGGCGAGGCTGACGAGCGGCTCGCCCGCGCGGGCGCGCTGTTCGAGGAGCGCGGCCTCGAGCAGGACCTCGCTGAGGTCGAGGTGCTGCGTGCACGGTGTGCTCTGCTCAGCGGCCGTGCCGCCGACGCGGCCGAGCTCGCGGCGTCGGCCCGTCGTCGCTTCGGCGACCGTGGCAACGTGGTGTGGTCGGCGCGTGCGCACCTGACGGAGCTGCAGGCGCGCCTGGGCGCTCTGACCGGCGCCGAGGAGCCGCCGCGCGACGAGCTCGTCGAGCTCGTCGAGCTCGCGACGGAGGCGGAGGCGCTGCTCGACGCGTCCGAGCGCGACGAGTCGGGGCGCGTCACCGCTGATGTCGGGACGCGTGTGCGGCTGGTCGCCGCCGAGGCCCGGGCGGTCGCGGGGGACGGTGCGGCTGCCGCGACGCTCCTCGAGGGCGCTGCGGCCGCACGACATGACGGTCCCGTGGAGTCGAGGGTGCACGGCGCCGTCGTGGAGGCGCTCCTCGAGTTCGACGGGGGTGACCGCGCGGCGGGGCAGGCGGTCGTGCGCAGGGCGCAGGAGGTGCTCGGGGAGTTCCGGGCCCAGTTCGGCTCGGTCGAGGCGGTCACGGCGAGCGCGATCCACGGTCGGCGGCTCGCGGAGGTCGACCTCGCAGCCGCGTGCCGGACGGGAGATGCGGGGGAGGTCCTCGAGGCGGTGGACCGTGGGCGTTCGGTGTTCGCGGGGCCTGCGCGGGTGCGGCCGCGCGACGCGTCGGGGCCGCTCGCGGCGCTGTCCGCCGAGCTGCGGCGGGTGAGCGAGCAGCTGCGCGCGGTAGAGCCGACCGCGGCGGTCGGCCGGCTCGCCGAGCTGCGTGAGCGGGCGAACGCCTTGCGTGACCAGGTGCGGGAGCTCTCCTGGCAGGAGGCGGGCGGTGGTCGCGCTCCACGACCCTTCACGGCAGCCGAGGTGCGCGGGCGGCTGAGGGACGCGCCGGAGGTCACCCTCGCGCAGTTCGTCGTCGTGCGCGGACGGTTGCTCGCCGCCGTCCTCTCGGCGGGCATGGAGCGCCTCGTCGACCTGGGTGACGCGACCCGTTGGGAGGAGTCGGCCCGGCGTCTGCGCTCGGACCTGCGCATGGTCTCCAACGCGCTCGTGCCGGGGCCGCTGCGCGACGTCGCGCGTGCTTCGCTCGCGCGCGAGGCCGCCCTCCTCGACGCCGGGCTGCTCGCGCCGCTCGGGGAGGTGGGCACGTTGCGGGTGGTCGGCCCTGCGTGGCTCGTGACGCTCCCGTGGGGCGTGCTCCCGTCGCGCCGCGGGCGTCCGACGCCGTGCGGTCCGGGGATCTTCCTGGGCGCGCGACCGGGAGGTGTCCCCGGCTCGGCGCCACGCACGACGGCGGTCGCGGGGCCGGCCGTCCCGCTCGCGGCGCGGGAGGTCGCCGCGGTCGTCGCGGGGTACCCGGGTGCGGCTGCGTTGACCGGGGAAGCGGCGACGTGCGCCGCGACCGCGCATGCCTTGCGGTCCGACGACGTCGTGCACCTCGCGGTCCACGGCAAGCACGTCGCGGACAACCCTCTCTTCTCCTCGGTGCTGCTCGCGGACGGCCCGCTGTTCGCGTACGAGCTCGACGGGGAGCCGCTCTCTGCGGGGCTCGTGGTGCTGTCCGCGTGCGAGGTCGGCGGCGCGACGGCGGTGCCGGGCGGCCAGTCGCTCGGGCTCGCCGCGGTGCTCCTGAGGCTCGGGGTGCGGCACGTCGTCGCGGCTGTCGAGCCTGTCTCCGACGAGCATGCGGGCGCCGTCATGCCGCGTCTCCACGAGCTCGTGCGCGCCGGGTTCGACCCGGCGCGGGCGCTCGCGGTGGTGACGGCGGACGCGGGGGACGCGTCGCCGTTCGTCTGCCTGACGTCGGACGTCGCGTGAGCGCTGCCGGAGGCCGTGGCGGGGATTTGGCGAACAGGCCCGGGTTCGGTTAGTCTCGTCCGGTTACCAAAGACCGCAGGTCGTCAGTCGTGCCCAGGTGCGAGTGACCGAAGCTCCGTGAGAACGGGGGCCGGCGCAGGTGCGAACTGTCCGGGCGTCAGCCCGCCGAGAGCCTCGCGACTGCGCGGGGCTCTTTTCTCTTTCCCGGGGCCGGTGCCGGCGGTACCACCATCGGAAGGATTGCCATGGCGAGGCCGGACAAGGCAGCGGCAGTTGCAGAGCTCACGGAGAACTTCCGTGAGTCCAGCGCTGTTGTGCTGACCGAGTACCGCGGGCTCACCGTCGCGCAGCTCAAGCAGCTGCGTCGGTCGCTCAGCGGCAACGCAACCTACGCCGTGGTGAAGAACACGCTGACCGCTATCGCGGCCAAGGAGGCCGGCGTCGAGATCGACGACGCCGTGCTCGCCGGGCCCTCGGCTGTCGCCTTCGTGACCGGTGACCCGGTCGAGGCTGCCAAGGGTCTGCGTGACTTCGCCAAGGCGAACCCCCAGCTGGTCATCAAGGCGGGTGTCCTCGACGGACGCGCGCTGACCGCTGAGGACATCACGAAGCTCGCGGACCTCGAGTCCCGCGAGGTTCTTCTGGCCAAGGCAGCTGGCGCCTTCAAGGCGAAGCTGTTCCAGGCGGCCTACCTGTTCACGGCTCCTGCCTCGCAGGCCGTGCGCACCATCGACGCCCTGCGCGAGAAGCAGGCTTCGGCTGCTGCCTGACGTTTCCTCACGGAACCGTTCGCGCAACCAGCATTCACACCATTTTCTCTGCTTCACGCAGGACAACAGGAAGGAACGCCGATCATGGCGAAGCTCACCACCGCCGAGCTCATCGAGGCTTTCAAGGAGCTCTCCCTCATCGAGCTCTCCGAGTTCGTGAAGGCTTTCGAGGAGACCTTCGAGGTCACCGCTGCGGCTCCCGCCGCCGTCGCCGTTGCCGCCCCCGCCGCGGGTGGCGCTGTCGAGGCTGAGGAGGAGAAGGACGAGTTCGACGTCATCCTCGCCGCCGCCGGTGACAAGAAGATCCAGGTCATCAAGGAGGTGCGCGCCCTCACGAGCCTCGGCCTGAAGGAGGCCAAGGACCTCGTTGACGGTGCCCCGAAGCCGGTTCTCGAGGGTGTCGCGAAGGACAAGGCTGAGGCCGCGAAGGCTGCCCTCGAGGGCGCTGGCGCGACCGTCGAGCTCAAGTGATCCCTGCCCCTCGGGGCTGATCGCTGACGAGGCCCGCACCACTTCGGTGGTGCGGGCCTCGTCGTGTCTCCGGCCTTCCCTGAGCACCTCTGCAGGTGCTCAGGCAGCCCGTCGTCGCGTGGCGCTGGGCAGCGGCGCCGGAGCGGGCCGGGCGTCAGCGGTTGAAGAAGTACACGACCGCCGCGAGCCCGACGACGACCAGGGCGAGCTTCCCCAGCCACGTCAGCAGGAGCCGTGCGAGCTTGCCGCCGTCAACCGGGAACTCGCCCGCTACCTCGCCCGTGCGGCCGTCGACGAGCACCTGCCACGTCTTGCCGGCGGCGATGTACGTGAGCACCCACAACGGCGCGAGGATGAGCGCGAACCGCACGTCCGAGTACCCGGTGAGCGCCGACCGCACATCGGTCCGGTCACCGCCGATGTGGTTGCGGACGTCCTTCGGTATGCGCCTCTCCTCGACCCCCCGACGCACCTCCTCGAACGCGGAGGCCGGGTCGCGGTCGTAGCGCGTCGCGGTGTGCCCCGCGAGGTACTCAGGCTGGAACGGGACGGTCCCCTCCAGCTCGACGTTCTTCACGAGCCGACCCTGGACCGCGGAGACCTCGCGTCCTTCGACGACCTGGCTCTCGATCCGGGTCGTCACCGTGCCCGCGACCTCCTGCCACTCGGTGTGCAGCTCGACGCGGTCGCCGGGGAGCAGCACAGGCTTGCGGTCCCCGCGCCGTCCCTCGTACGTGGTGGTCGCCGTCGCGGAGAAGCTCCACAGCGGCAGGTACGTGCTCGTGAAGGACTCTGCCGCGTTGACGGTCGTGAGCTCGTCGATGCCGAGGTGGTGGCTCGTGACCCAGGCGGTGAAGGCATCGGCCGCCTGACGTCGGTCGAGAAGGAACGGCAGCACGCCCGACGGCGGCACGACGCCCTCGGGCGAGGTGACCTGCACGAGGTGCCCGCCGCAGAACTGGCACACGCTCGCGAGCTCGTCCATCTCGGTCGTCGCGTGGCAGCCCTCGCAGCTCATGACGACCCCGCCGAGGCCGGCGACCTGTCGCCCGGCGTTGCCGTGCACCCAGTCGTCGTAGGGATGCTCGACGAGTGCGGCGCCGCTCTGCGCGTAGACCGGGGTGCCAGCCCCGCAGGCGGTGCACGTCAACGAGGACGTGCCGGGGGCGTAGCGCTGCTGCGACCCGCAGGTCGGGCACGCGAGAGGCAACGCTCCCGGGAAGGTGTCGTCAGCGCTCATCGTCTTGCGGGTCACACCCCGAGGGACAGGAACATCGGGACCACGACCATGATGAGGATCCCGCCGAACATCAGGATCATCGGGAACAGCAGCTTGCTCCCGGCCTTGTTGCCCTCACGCTGGACGGCCTGCTTCTTCACGTGCCAGCTCTCGGTCGACTGGCCCGTGAGGATGGTCGGGAGGTCGCTGCCACCGCGCTGGATCGACTGGACGAGAGTCGACGTGAACCGCTTGATCTCGGGAAGCATGGACCTCGTGCCGAACTGCTGGATGGCCTCGGCGTCAGGCGTGCCGTTCTGCATCGCGCTCACGGCGAGCCGCATCTCCTCGTACAGGACACCGTCGCCCGCGAGGCTGGTCTGGGTCCATGCGTCCCTCAGGATCATGCCCGCGTTGGTGAGCAGCGCGAGGGAGGACACCATGTCGCAGAAGTCCCGGTACATCGCCTCGCCGCGCAAGCGCACGCGGTTGCGGACCTGGTCGCCGTAGTAGTATGCGGCGAGCCCGGAGAGGATGATCAGGACGACGAGGAAGCCCGCGGAGCGGGTGATGCCGTAGATGCCGAACGAGGCGACGAGGCAGGTCAGCCCGACCGTCACCTGCTGGGCACGCACGGTCCTCATGTAGAACTCCGCGTACTGGCGCGTGAAGAGCACGTCCATGAGCTGGCGCAGCTGCAGGTCGGCACGGGACCGGAACGAGTACCGCGTGATCTCGAGGAACGTGTAGCCGACGGGGTAGAGCTCGTGGAGCGGGAACTCCTTCTCGCTGATCCCCTCGAACAGCGGAGCATGCTTGCGACCGACGGCGAAGAGGACGATCCAGCCGGCGAGGAGGACAGTCCCGAGGGACATGAGTGCGATCTGCGAAGTTGTCATGGTCAGATCTCGATCGTCATGATCTTGCGGGAGAGCGCATAGGCGCCGATGAACATCCCGACCGCGACGAGGGTGCAGAGCACCCCCGCAGGGGTCGCGAGCGCGGTGGCGAACGAGCCGCCGCTGGACTTGAGGACCGCGACCAGGACGACGGGCAGCGCCACCATGATGAGCGACTCGTTCTTCGAGGCCACGAAGCTCGTCTCGATCTCCTCGTTCATCGCCATCTTCTCGGAGATGATGAGGTGCGCGTTGCGCACCGCCTCCTTCATGTCGGCGCCGCGGAGATAGGCGATCTCGAACACGTTGGCGAACGACTTGATGTCCGTGCTGCCGGACCGCTCGCCGAGGTCACGGATCATCTCCTCGATCCGGATGTTGTTGTGGAACCCCGCGACGATCACGTTGAGCTCCTGCACGATCGGAGCGTCGTCGGCGTACTGGTTCGCCAGGTCTTTGCGCGCGTCGTCGAAGGCGCGGATGACTGTCGACCCGGCCGAGAGGGACGTCGAGACGCTCTCGAGGAGGTCGCGGAACTGACGCTCGAGCGTCTTGCGGCGCGCGTCACGGATCTGGTCGGCGCGCACCTTGAGGAAGTACTTCGTGGCGAACCCGCCGCTGGCCAGCACGACGATCGTGTCGATCACGTTCGTGACGGTCGTCCGTGCACCTTCAGCATCCTTGCCCAGGCCGCCGAAGAAGAGGTAGCCGACTGCGCCTGCGACGCTGAACGCCAGGAGGCTGTAGAGCGCCAGCTCACCGAGCGTGAGGTGGTAGACGCGGTAGTTGTAGACCTTCGTGTTGATCGGGGAGCGGAGCCACTGGGGTTCCGCCTTCGTCTTCTTCGGGCGCTTCTCTGCCATGGCGGGGCGTCCTTCCTGCGGCATCAGAACTCGTCCTGGTACCCGGCCAGGCGTAGCTTGTCGACGTTGAGCATCGGGTTGTCGGTGCGCACGAGCGCTCCGGCGACGTGGGTGAACGTCGAGGACGGGTCCTCCTGGAACTCGTAGAGGGGGTTGAGGACGATCTGCCCGTGCTCGTAGCCCACGACCTCGGCGATCTCCATGGTCCGGCGGGTGTGGTCACGCAGTCGTGACAGGTGGATCACGATGTCGAGCGCGGACGCGATCTGGTGACGGATCGCCTCGAGGGGAAGGGTCGACGAGGCCTGGAGAACCATCGTCTCGAGCCGGCTGAGCATGTCCCGGGTGGAGTTGGCGTGCCCGGTCGACAGGGAACCGTCGTGGCCGGTGTTCATCGCCTGGAGCATGTCGAGAGCCTCCGCGCCGCGCACCTCACCGACGACGATCCGTTCGGGGCGCATGCGGAGCGACGAACGGATCAGCTGGCGCATCGAGATCTCACCGACCCCGGCGACGTTCGCGTTGCGGGTCTCGAGACGCACGAGGTTGTCGACGCCGTCGATCTGGAGCTCGGCCGAGTCCTCGATCGTGATGAGCCGCTCGTCCTGCCCGACGAAGTTCGTCAGGGCGTTGAGGAAGGTCGTCTTGCCCGACCCTGTCCCGCCCGAGATGAAGATGTTGTACCGGCTGCGTACGAGCGTCGCGAGGAAGTCAGCGACCTCGGGCGTGACCGAGCCGTACCCGATCAGGCGCCGCATCGTCATGGGGTCTCGTGAGAACTTACGGATCGTCACGGTAGGCCCGTCGAGCGCGACGGGCGGGAGCACGACGTTGACGCGCGAACCGTCCGGCAGCCGCGTGTCGACGATGGGGTTGGCCTGGTTCACCTCACGCCCCGCCTGCCCGACGATGCGCTGGATGATGTCCTCGAGGCGGCGCGAGCTCTCAAAGCTCCCTGGAACCTCCTGCACCTGGCCGTTGCGTTCGACGAAGATGCTGTCAGGGCCGTTCACCATCACCTCGGTGACCGACTCGTCAGACAGGAGAGAGTCGAGCAGGCCGAGGCCACGGATCGAGCCGTAGACCTGCTGGACGACCCGCACGCGGTCGGTGACGGACACGTACTCGCCCGAGACCTGCTCCTCGAGAGCGCCACGGATGTGGTCCTCGAGAGCGTCGTCGTCGAGGCGCGTGAGCTCCGCGTTCGACAGGATGTGCGTCCGCAGACGTTCGGCGATCTCCCCGAGCCGCTCCGGCGTCATCGTGCGACTGCCTGGACGACGCGGTCGAGGCTGCCTGACGCGTAGATGGCGTTGATGACCTGCTCCTCGCCGCCGCCGTCGAACCGGGCGATGCCACCGATCTCAGAGATCGGCAGGTTCTCGAGCCGTGCCGAGCCCGCGCCCCACCGGTTGTAGAGCAGGCCGGTGCGGGGCAGGAGCGAGAGGTCGTGCTGGCCGGAGAGCAGCTCGAGCGCCCCGAGCGCCCGCGTGATCTTCGCGTTCGCCGACGGCGTGCCGTCCGAGACGAGGACGACCTGGCTGGCGGCGTCGAGCAGCTTGAGGGTTCGCGGGCCGAGGTCGAACGGGACGTCGAGCACCGCGGCGTCGAAGCCGCCGCCGCTGAGGTGCTCCGTCAGGAGTGCGATGTCGTCGTCCGCGAGCTCGAGGACGTCACTCGCGAGAGGAGAGCTCGCGAAGAACAGCGTGCCGAAGGCGTCGCGGTACGCGTGCTGCTCGAGCTGGAGCTGGAGGTTGCCGCGCCGGCGCTTGACCGCGTAGACGACGTCGGAGAACGTCCCGTGGGGCGCGCTCGTGAGACCGAAGCGGGCAGAGACGTCCTCGCACGGGTCCAGCGACAGGTAGAGGGTGCGCGGCCCGTCTGCCTGCATCGAGAGCGAGCGTGCGACGGCGATCGCCGTCGAGGTCGTCCCGACGCCGCCGACGGGGGAGGTGACGACGACGAGGTGGCCCGCGTCCCCGGCCCGCGACGGGCGCATCTGCACCGCCTCGGCGGCGTCGTCGAACAGTGCGACGACCGAGCGGTAGAAGGAGTCGACGGGCGCGTACCGCGGGATGGCTGGGACGCCTCGGACGGACGCCACCTCAGGGGAGTCGACGAGCCGGGCGAGCACCATGCGCGGCGGAAGCTGGTCAGGGTCGACGTCGAACGACTCGGCCGCGACGAGCACGTGGGTGCGGGTCGACGTGATCGACGCGAGCGCCCCCTCGAGTGACGTGAACGCAAGGACCTCGATACGCCCGGGGTAGCCCGCGGCGAGGTGCTCCTGCAACCGGGTGAGGTACGTGGTGTCGGTGTCGAGCACCGCGAGCTGGATGCGCATCGTTCCTCAGGTTTGTCGGCGAGGGGTCACGTGGAGAATAGGGTCCCGCCGCACCGCTGTCGACCGGTCGAACCGGTGGCCGGACACGGTTCCGCTCGCTGCCGATACTTCACCCCGCTATCTTTTGCGGGGCCCTTGCTGCGCAGCTAGTCTCGCCGCAGCCGACACTAAGGACACAGGACGTGAACGTGAATCGATGGAAGACCGCGGCCGCGGTGCTCGCAGTGGCGGCCCTGCTCGGCGCTTGCTCGGACGGTGGCGACCCCACGCCGACGTCGGCGCCCAGCGGTGGCAGCTCGACGGCGGCCCCCACGACGGGCGGGGACACCGCGCAGTGGTGCGAGCCGGGCGACCGCGCAGAGAGCGACTACACGCTGACCTTCGGCGAGATCGGTGCAGCGTCGGACGAGTGGTCGTCGTACCTCGACCGCAAGTGGCGCCACTACCTCCCGTTCACGTTCACCAACACGATGGACGTCAGGTGCGTCTTCGCGATCACGGTCGACCTCGCGGTCGACGGTGAAGGCGGCAAGGCGACGGACGGCTTCTCCGTGCCGTTGATGCCAGGACAGTCCTACTCGGGTCAGATGTTCGACCTCGACGTCGCGCTCGGGCTCCCGGACGCAGAGTCGGTCGACGCGCCTGCGGCGCTCACGCCCTCGGTGACGAAGGCCAAGAGCGCCCGCTACTTCGGCGACTACTACGACCTGACGTTCGAGGTCGGGGAGCGCGAGGGTGTCGGTTCCGCAGCCACGGTGCCGGTCGTCGCGACGACGACCGCGGTCGCCGAAGGGATGCCGGAGCGACTGAGTTCTGCACGCGACGACGACTTCTGGCTCCTCGGGCTCGACGGTCAGGGGAACGTCATCACCATCTCGCGCAACATGCAGCCGGCGCTCAAGGTGCCCGGAGAGACCACGACCTGGTTCGCCATCGCAGGTGGCGGTTCCAGCGGCTACGCACGCGAGCTCATGCCGATGTCCACCTACGACTCGGTCAAGAGCTGGACGTTCGTCGCCCAACCGGTCTTCACCAACCTCGACAAGTGACGTGCTCGTCGATGATCAGCAGCGCCTCAGGGGCAGCTCACCACACAGGAGGAACCGAATGACCACCGCACTCATCCGTGCCGAGATTGGCCTGCGCTCGGTGGCAGCACGTGTGCTGCGTGCTGTCCGTGACGAGCGGGGCGAGGTGAACATCGTCGCCACGGTGCTCCTCATCGTCCTTGCGGTTGCGCTCATCGTGCTCTTCCAGGGTCAGATCAAGGGCTGGCTGACCAGCATGTTCGAGAAGATCAACTCGGGTATCGGATCGGTCGGCTGACGTGCTGACCAGCCGACGGCGCGACACGGCTGGGGCCGCACGCACGCGCCCCTCCCGCGGCCCGCGCCGTCGGCTGCGCCGGGCACGTGACGAGAGTGGTCTGGTCATCGTCGAGGCCGCCTTCATCTACCCGGTGGTCTTCGCGGTGCTCGCCCTCCTCCTCTACGTGGGCGACATGTTCTATCAGCGCTCGTGGATCGAGGCAGCAGTCATGCGCTACTCGATCGAAGGCGCGGCCGAGGTCGCCAACTCCTCTCTCGCCAACGTCTCCGTGAACAACGGATCTGGTGGCGGGTCGCTCGACGTCGGCGGGATCGAGAACAACCCCTACCGTTTCCTCTTCAACGGCGGCGCCGACTCTGACGTCGCAGCCAGCGCTGCGGCCAACGAGGCGGCACTCAAGGCCGAGGTTGCCGACGGGCGCGCTTCGTTCTTCGGACTCGCGCCGAACCTGCGAGAGCTAGGCGTCGACTACCGCTCCAGCCTGGTCTACGGCGACTACGTCGTCAGCGCTGACTACGGCTTTCAGCTTCCTGTCGCCTCGTTCATCGTCCCGTCCGGCCGGATCGGGCTCGACTTCGCGTCCGAGTCGACGAGCAACGTCACCAGCATGGGCGAGTTCGTCCGCAACGTCGAGATCCTCGATGACCTCCGGGCCGAGTTCAACGACGAGATCTCCGCGGTGACCGGCCTCGCCGTCGAGATCGAACGTTTCCGTAGCTACGTCGAGAACATCGGCTGAACCCCTAAAGGAGTCCCGCGGTCATGCGCCTGCGCCGCAAGGACGGCTCACCGGGTTCGGTGACCGTCATCCTCACGCTCCTGCTCGTCCCCATGGTGGTCGTGGCAGGCGTCTTCGTCGACGGAGGCCGGGGCCACCTGTCGCGCACGGTCGTGCGCTCGGCCGAGCAGCTCGCCCTCAACGACGTGCTCGCACAGCACGACGCTCAGCTCAGCAAGCTGTTCGGCCTCCTCGGTGTCATCGAGGACGAGAGCCTCTCAGCGGATGCCGACCAGATCGTCAAGGCCGCGCTGAGCGGCGGAGGCGGCGGGGACATCATCCGTGTGACCATCCCCGGGTCGGCCGAGGTGATCCCGGTGTCTCGCGCCAACCTGGGTGAGCCCCGGGTGCTCAACAACCAGATCGTCGAGTTCATGAAGTACCGCGCGCCCGTGGGTTTCGTGGGAGAGCTGACCGAGACGCTCACGTGGCTCCAGACCATCAAGACGAACATGGAGCTCATCCGGGCACGGGTCCAGTACCTCAACAAGGTCGCTGACGTCCTCGAAGAAGCGACCAACCTCATGGAGGACGTCGATGCGGTCCTCGCGGAGCTGGACGCGCTCCTCGCGAAGATCGACGCCATGGTCAACCTGTTGACCGGTGACCCGGACATCGTCGACATCTATGCCGACGCCTTCGAGACGCTGGCGCGCGATCTTGCGGGAGAGGACGTCCCGAAGAGCGACAAGGATCGTGCGTCGGCGAACCTGAAGCGGGTGGTCGACACGGTGACGGGCCTCGCGGACGCAGCGACCACCTTCCGGACGAAGGTGACAGGGCTCGATCCGCAACCGCTCCTCGACGCGATCGAGGAGCTGCGCGGCAAGCCGACGAGCGACCTCGAGGCAGCGCGTGACGAGCACGCGGCAGAGGGGGGCGACCAGGTCGCCGAGGACATCACGGCGGCTGATCGGGAGCTCGAGGACACCAGCGCGTTCATCGACGCGATCGAGGAGGCGGTGAAGTCGCTCGGCGAGGGCGTCATCGACGACGTCGGCACCACGGTCGACGACTTCGTCGCGGACATCCGCGCGTCCTTGAAGCTGGAGATGCCGGACTTCGCGTCGATCACGTCGTACGACAAGCTCAAGAGCTTCGGCACGGACTATCTCGAGTCGTACCTCGAAGGCATCGACGAGTCGACGTCGCCCGAGGCGATCGACGCCGCGATCCAGGAGCTGCGCACCAAGATCGAGGGACGTATCGCGGCGTTCCGCGACCGGATCGTCAACGAGGTGCAGGAGCTGGTGCGCGACCAGGTCCGCAAGGCTGTGGGGGAGCTCAAGGACCTGCTCGTCCAGGCCCTCAAGGACGAGGTGGGCGAGGGAGGTTTCGAGGTCCTCACCAAGTTCTTCGCCCTCCTGAAGGAGAAGTGGGCCGCCTACGGCGACCTCTTCGAGGACCTCTCGTCGCAGACGGCCTTCCCCGGCGGCGCGGGCTCGAGCGACTCGGGGCCCGGCCGGAACGTCGGTGGTTCGAGCAACAAGGACGAGCTCGCCGACAACAGCGACGACGCGATCGACGGGATCATCGGGCTGCTCGGCAACATCGAGAAGGTCCTCAAGGACGTCCGTGACGCCGCGCTCATCACGCAGTACGTCGTCGGCCAGTTCACCTACTCGACGGTGGAGCACGAGAACCCGGACCAGGTCCGGCTGACGTACGAACCGTTCCCGGACTGCAAGGACACGACCTGCGCTGTCGAGGCGGAGTACGTTCTCACGGGGGCCAACAGCGCGGTCGGGGCGTACGGGATGGTCTTCCTCGTGCGGCTGGCCGTCAACCTGATCACCGCGTTCCGGGACCCGGTCGTCACGGCGATCAGGTCGGCCATCGCCGCCGTGCCGATCGTGGGCACCGCCCTGTCCTTCGTCGTCCCGGTGCTCGCGGCCATCCTCCAGTCGGTCGACGACCTCGTCGCGCTCCACAAGGGCGAGAAGGTCCCGCTCTACCGCGCGAAGCTCTCCGTCTTCACCGGAGCGTTGATGGACCTTCTGGACGGTGCGCTGCCTGAAGGGTGGAACGGCAGGACGGAAGGCACCGGACCGGGATCAGGTCCTGGGGGACCGAGCGGTCCTGGGGGCCCGAGCGGTCCTGGGCCGTCCGGCCCCGGTGGTCCCGGACCGGGTGGCGGCAAGGACGGCCCTGAGCTGAGCTACCGCAACTACCTGCAGATCTTCCTCATCGTGACGACCTTCGTCGACCCGGACGGCGTGGTCACGCGCGCGGGGGACATCATCGAGCACAACATGGGCTATGCCGGGAACGACGGCTTCGAGCTGTCCAACACCCACACGGCATTCACCGTCACCGCTGAGTACCAGATGACGCCCCTGGTCAGCACCTTCTTCGACTATGACTCCGGCGGCGCGCTGTTCGAAGGAGACGCAGGTCTCAAGCGGCTCACGACGGTGGGTGGGTTCTGACATGGCACGCACACCTGTGCGACGTGCGCGTCGCGACGAGGGGCACCTCATCGTCGAGGCAGCTGTCGCTCTGCCGCTCTACGTCGGCTTCATGCTCATCATCCTGTCGATCTCCTCGTGGGCCGTCGCGCAGGCGAAGATCTCCGTCGCGCTCAACCAGACGGCCATGGAGATCTCCCAGTACCGGTACATCCGCACCACCCAGGTGGGTCAGGACGTCAACCGGGTCAAGACTGCGCTGGACACCTTGTCGAGCGAGCTCGGTGGCAGCGGTGACGTCTTCGGCACCCACGGCTCCGACAGCCCGCTCGCCCAGGCCTTCATGAGCGACGCGCGTGCGGGAGCGAAGGCTGTGATGGCGAAGCACCTGGGCGACGAGAGCTCGAGCCTCAATGCGTTTGGCGTCGTCGGGGGAGCCGACGGTGTGAGCTTCACGGGAGCGACCGCCATCAACGACGAGCGGGTCGTCCTGGACGCCGAGTACACCTTGCGAGTCCTGTTCTTCTGGGACATCGACGTGTCGATGAAGGCGCACGCCGAGTCGGGTGTGTGGGGTGCCAACGGATGAACGACCCGCTCCTCGTCGCGGCCCTGACAGGGCTCGCGATCATCGTGTCGTGCGCGTGGCTCGTCGCGCTCGGGGTCCGCAGCGGCACCGTGCTCTCGCGTGGTGACATCGGCCGCGTTCTCGCCCCCTCGGCGCCGGGATGGTGGGTCCTTCCTGGTTCGGTCGCGGTGGTCGTCGGCGTAGCCCTGCTGTGGCAGCGGCTCGGTCTGGTCGCTCCGTACCAGGTGCGGCTCGTGCTGGTGATCGTGTCGCTCGCGCCGCTCGCCCTCATCGACCGCCGCGAGCACGTCGTGCCGAACCGGGCGATCCTCGCCCTGCTGGCGGGCCGCGCGGTCATCTACGTGTGGGAGGCGCTGACCATGGGCGGCAGCTTTGTCGACATGATCCGCGCGGAGGTCGTCACTGCCGCGATCATCGTCGGCTTCTTCGCGACCCTGTCGATCGTCGGCCGGGGCGGTATCGGGATGGGCGACGTCAAGCTCTTCGGCGTACTGACGCTCTATCTCGGCACGCAGCTCGCGCTCGCCTCGATCCTTGCCTCGTTGCTGGTGTCCTTCGCGGTCGCCGTCACCGCTCTGGCGACGCGCAGGCTGACGCGCAAGGACTCGTTCGCCATGGTTCCAAGCATCGCCGCCGGTACGGTCCTCGCAGTGGTTCTCGTCTCGATCAGGGGTGTGCTCTAGGTGAAGTCGTACCGGTTCTTGGTCTTGGGGGTGCTCGTCCTGCTCGTGGGGGGCGGGTGGTTCTCGCTCGCGCGCGCAGGCGCCGAGGCGGAAGCAGCCTATGCAGAGCACCTCACGGCTGCGCGGGGCGCTGTCGAGATCGGCGCGATCCAGGAAGGTCGCGCTGAGTACCGTGCTGCGCTCGCGCTGAAGCCTGACCTCGACGTGCACCGCGAGCTCGTCGCCTTCCTCGCGTCCGACGCCCCACGAGACGTCTACGTCGAGGAGCTCGAGCAGTTCGTGGCGGCGTACCCCGAGACACCCGAAGGCTACGAGAGGCTCGCGCAGGCATATGCCGACGGAGAGGACGTCGCCGGGGCCTATGCCGCGGTGATGAGCGCACGGTCGCGCGACGTGCGCTCCGAGGTGCTCGACGCGATCTATGCCCGCGTCGCCTACCAGTACACGACCGGGCTGGCGCACTTCGCCGACGTGCTTCCGTACGGCAGGTACGACGTCGCCGCGGTGCGCGACGACCAGGGACGCTGGCTGCACGTGGACGCGGCGGGGATCTCCCTCAACGGCCGCTACGAAGCGGCCGGCCCGATGTGGGAGGGGAACCGCTTCGTGGTCGACGAGGGGCTGCCGCAGTTCGTCGACGAGAAGGGACGACAGACGCTGGCAGCGGTCCGGGCAGGGTACGAGGCGTACGGGATCCTCACGGACGGTGTGTTCGCGGCGAAGGCACCCTCAGGTGCCTGGACGTTCCTCGACCAGTCCTTCCGACCGGTCCTCGAGCCCGGCACGTTCGACGAGGTGACCTCGTTCGCGGGAGGGCTCGCGGGAACCCGGACGGGCGACACGTGGAACGTCGTGCGCCGGGACGGCTCCGTCGTCGGCGAGGGCTACGCAGCGCTTGCCGTGGACGAGGCGGGCGTGCTGGTGAACCAAGGGCGGTACCTCGCGAAGGTCGGCACCCAGTTCCAGCTCTTCGACACTGACGGTGAGCGCATCGGTGACGGCGTCTACGACGACGCTCGAGCATTCGGCGAGGAAGGGGCAGCGGCTGTCCGCGTCGGCGACCTGTGGGGCTTCATCGACACGAGCGGCGATCTCGTCGTCGAGCCTGCGTTCGCCGATGCGCGATCGTTCGCGCACGGTCTCGCTCCTGTCCGCACAGGAGAGCTCTGGGGCTATGCCGACGCCGAGGGCACCGTGGTCATCGCGCCGACATTCCTCGACGCGACCCGCTTCAGCTCGGAGGGCACCGCGCTGGTACGCCTGGCGGCCGCTCCCGAGCACCCGTCGTTGTCCGACAGCAGCACGACGGAGCAAGCCCCAGAGACAGGAACCCCAGAGACTGCCGAGAGTCCGGCACGGGATGCGGCCGCTGGAGCGGCCGCCCAGACTGACCCGGAGCCCGGTTCGACGCCGGACGGCGACGCCGGCTGGTACCAGATCAAGCTGCAGAGGTACTGATGACGATCTTCCCCGAGCTGGCCGACGACCGCGCCGCAGGCCGACTCACGACGACGCTCCCCGAGGGCGCCACGCTCGACAGCGTCACGTGGGGCATGCTCACCCACAACGAGATCCCGGGCGTGGCCGCGGTCCGGCGCACCCAGCTCGACGACCGGGTGGAGCTCTCGTTCGCTGCGCCAGGCGAGTCGCTCGCGAGCCGGATGGACACGCCCCTGACGAAGGACCAGGTCCTCGCGCTCCTCGACGGGATGGTGGAGGCGGTTCTCGCTGCGGGCCGCCACATGATCCCCACGAGCGCGCTCCTGTACGACCCGGAACGGGTCTTCGTCACCGCCGACGGTGCGGTGACGATGATCTGCGTCCCGCTAGACGGTTCCGACCACGGGGATCCTGTCGGGTTCTTCAAGCGCGTGATCTTCAACCTCCGCTACGCGCCGCAGGACGACACGTCCTACGTGAGCGACCTCATCAACGTCCTGGGGAGCTCTGCTGCGGGGGACGTCTCGCGACTGTCACGTCTGCTCAGGGCCACTCGCGTCTCCGAGGCCGCCGGACGCGGCGCGACGAGCAGCACACAGGCGCCGCAGCAGGCACCCGGGGGTGCGAGTCCCGTCGTCCAGACCGTGAGCGAGTCCGCGCCGCTGCCGGAGTGGGGCGCCCCGGCGTCCGCGTCGGGTGCAGCTCCGCGAGCCACAGGGCCTGGTTTCGCGGTGCCAGGCGGAGCGACCGTCCCGGCGGGGAAGCCCGTCCCCGCGGCGCGCGCGGCTGCGACGCTCGAGCCGGAGGACGCGGACCACGTGTCGCTCGCCTACCTTCTCCAGCACTACTCGAAGGAGAACAAGGAACGCTACGACCGCGGTCGGAGGGCGCGCGCCGCGGCCAAGGCGGCGGCGCGCGCCGCGGCCGCGGAGACTGCTGGTGCCGTTCCGGCGATCGCCACCTCGGCAGCCGCTGCGGCCCCGCCGGCACCTGCAGCCCCCAGCGCCCCGGCGGCCTTGCCTGCGATCCCGGGCGTGCCGGCTGACCACCCTGCTGGGCCGGTCCATCCCCAGGGCGCTGGCGCAGTGGCCGCCGCACCGCCGACAGGAGTTCCGACGCCGGAGCACGCCGTACCCGAGGAGACTCCTCTCGGGTACCCGCGTCACGCGGAGCCGTCTGCCGGACAGCCCGCCGTGCAGCGGTTCGGGCTGCAGGACCTCTCGACCGGAGCGACCGTGTGGCTCACGAAGCCGATCACGGTGGTGGGTCGTCGGCGGGCCCGGGTGGACATCGCGGTCGCGGGTGACACGGTGAGCAAGAAGCACGCGATCGTCCAGGTGGACGGGGACACATGCTCGATCATCGACAACGCCTCGACCAACGGTGTCGAGATCGACGGGGTGCGGATCGCACCGATGGAGGCGGTCGTGCTGCAGCCGGGAGCTCGCGTCGGGGTGGGGGACGTCGTGCTCATGCTCGTCGACCGTGCGGCGTGGTGACAGAGACGCACCAGCAGTTGCGAGCAGGGTGCGCTGAACGTAGTTTCCAACCAGGTCTGTCGATCCCTGTGGAGGTAGTGAGCGTGCTGAGCCGTCGTTGGGCCATGGTCGGAGCGACGGTGACGGCGGCAGCCGCCTCTCTCGTGCTCAGCGCGTGCAGCGGGGGAGGCGCTGAACCGACGATCCCTGCGACGACGACTGCGCCCCCGGCCTCGCCGTCGTCCCCGTCGGCGACGCCCTCGCCCGAGCGCACGATCGACGCCTCCCGGTGGTGCGCGGCGGGCACGGTGAAGGACGGGGACCTCACGCTCGACTTCGGCAAGCCGACCACCGCGACCGGCGACGAATGGGCCGAGAGCCTCGGGCGGACGTGGCGGGCATACGTCCCGGTCACGGTGACGAACGAGCTCGACGTCCCCTGCATGTTCGATCTGAACCTCGACGTGGCGATCGACGGCGTGTCCGGGCGGGAGGACGTCCGAGTGCCGCTGCAGCCGGGGCAGTCCTACCGTTTCCAGGCGTTCGACCTGACGGAGCTGGTCGAGCTGGCTGACGCCAAGGACGGCGTAGCCGGGCACGAGGTGACGACCGGGCAGACGGGCTCGCAGCGAAACCCGCTCATCGACGACTACTACGAGCTCGAGGCCGAGGTCGGGGAGATCGAGGGGGAGGGCAAGGACGCGGTGCTGCCGGTGAGCATCGGCCTCGGGGCCGTGCGTGCCGGCATGCCGCGCCACACCGGGTCCGTGGAGTTCCTCACGGTCGTCGGGCTGGACGCCGACGGCGCGGTCGTGACCAAGGCCTTCCACGAGACCGAGGGCAAGGCGGAGTTCGGCGGCCGGATCGACGTGAAGATCCCGGTCGGTGGGGGCGATTCTTCAGGCGAGACGCGGAACCAGGTGCCGCTCAGCGCGTATGACGACGTCGTCGAGTACAAGGTCTACCTGCAGCCCGACCAGACCGAGATCAACGACCTCTTCGCCGACAAGTAGGTGACCTCTTCGCCGACAAGTAGGTTCTGGGGCAGCTCAGACGACGGCTCGCGGAGGGCAGCGTCACCTCGTGGGGGACTGCCGCAGGAGACTGCGATGAGGGAGACGGGGCGCACAGGGGCGTCCCTTGCTCGACGGGACCGGGTCCGTTATGCTAGCGCTTTGCGCTGGCCTGTGCCTGCAATCTCAGATAACCCATCGTAGCGGAACGTCGTGCCTAGGCGACCGACGCGCGATGCGGCCGGGGGATCGCACCAGCCACGACCGTCGCAGAGCTCACGAACCGCAGGGAAGGACCCCTCTTGGCTGCCTCGCGCATCCCTAATGCTCCGTCCGCCGATGCGATCGCCCACCGCACGGCATCCAGGCGACTGTCATTCGCCAAGATCTTCGAGCCGCTCGAGGTCCCTGACCTCCTCGGGCTGCAGACCGAGAGCTTTGACTGGCTCCTCGGCAACGAGAAGTGGCAGGCGCGCGTCGCCGCCGCTGTCGAGGCCGGTCGCCGTGACGTCCCCGACACGTCCGGTCTGGAGGAGATCTTCGCCGAGATCTCCCCGATCGAGGACTTCGGGTCCACGATGTCCCTCTCCTTCTCCAACCACCGCTTCGAGCCGCCGAAGTACACGGCGGAGGAGTGCAAGGAGAAGGACTTCACGTATGCCGCGCCGTTGTTCGTCACGGCCGAGTTCGTGAACTACAACACCGGTGAGATCAAGAGCCAGACCGTCTTCATGGGCGACTTCCCGCTCATGACGTCGCGTGGCACGTTCATCATCAACGGCACCGAGCGCGTCGTCGTCTCGCAGCTCGTCCGTTCGCCCGGCGTCTACTTCGAGCGCATCGCCGACAAGACGAGCGACAAGGACATCTTCTCCGCGAAGATCATCCCGTCCCGCGGTGCCTGGCTCGAGTTCGAGATCGACAAGCGCGACGCCGTCGGCGTCCGTGTCGACCGCAAGCGCAAGCAGTCCGTCACGGTCCTGCTCAAGGCCCTCGGCCTGACCGAGTCCGAGATCCGCGAGGAGTTCAAGGACTTCCCGGCCGTCCTCGACACCCTCGAGAAGGACAACGTCCAGACGCAGGACGAGGCGCTCGTCGACCTCTACCGCAAGATCCGCCCGGGCGAGCCGCCCACCGTCGAGGCGGGCCGCAACCTGCTCGACAACTTCTACTTCAACTCGAAGCGCTACGACCTCGCGAAGGTCGGCCGCTACAAGCTGAACAAGAAGCTCGGCCGCGACGCTGACCTTCACGACTCGGTCCTCGCCGTCGGCGACATCGTCGCGACGATCAAGTACCTCGCCGCGCTGCACGCCGACGTCGCCACGATCCCCGGCCTCAAGGACGGCGAGCCGATCGAGGTCCGCGCCGAGACGGACGACATCGACCACTTCGGCAACCGGCGCATCCGCGCCGTCGGTGAGCTCATCCAGAACCAGGTCCGCACGGGCCTGTCCCGGATGGAGCGCGTCGTGCGCGAGCGCATGACGACGCAGGACGTCGAGGCGATCACCCCGCAGACCCTGATCAACATCCGCCCGGTCGTGGCGTCGATCAAGGAGTTCTTCGGCACGTCGCAGCTCTCGCAGTTCATGGACCAGAACAACCCGCTCGCGGGCCTGACGCACAAGCGTCGCCTCTCCGCGCTCGGCCCGGGCGGTCTCTCTCGTGACCGCGCCGGCATGGAGGTCCGTGACGTCCACCCGTCGCACTACGGCCGCATGTGCCCGATCGAGACCCCTGAAGGCCCGAACATCGGCCTCATCGGCTCGCTCGCGTCCTTCGGTCGCATCAACCCGTTCGGCTTCATCGAGACGCCGTACCGCAAGGTCGAGAACGGGCGCGTGTCGGACGACGTCGTGTACCTCACGGCCGACGACGAGGACCGCCACATCATCGCCCAGGCGAACCAGGCGCTGAACCCCGACGGTTCCTTCGTCGACGAGCGCGTGCTCGTCCGCACGAAGGGCGGCGAGGTCGAGATCGTCCCCGGTGCGAACGTCGACTACATGGACGTCTCGCCGCGCCAGATGGTGTCGGTCGCGACCGCGCTCATCCCGTTCCTCGAGCACGACGACGCCAACCGCGCACTCATGGGCGCGAACATGCAGCGCCAGGCCGTGCCGCTCGTCCGCTCCGAGGCGCCGCTCGTCGGCACCGGCATGGAGTGGCGTGCTGCGGTCGACGCCGGTGACGTCATCGTCGCGACCAAGCCCGGTGTGGTCCGCGAGGTCTCTGCAGACCTCGTCGTCGTCGCCAACGACGACGCCACCACGACGAGCTACCGCATCGCGAAGTTCCGCCGCTCGAACCAGGGCACGTCCTACAACCAGCGCGTGCTGGTCGACGAGGGCACCCGCGTCGAGTCCGGGTCCGTCCTGGCGGACGGTCCTGCGACCGACGGCGGCGAGCTCGCGCTCGGGCGCAACCTGCTCGTCGCGTTCATGTCGTGGGAGGGCCACAACTACGAGGACGCGATCATCCTGTCGCAGCGCCTCGTCCAGGACGACGTCCTCTCCTCGATCCACATCGAGGAGCACGAGATCGACGCTCGCGACACGAAGCTCGGCCCTGAGGAGATCACGCGGGACATCCCGAACGTCTCCGAGGACGTCCTGGCGGACCTCGACGAGCGCGGCATCATCCGCATCGGTGCTGAGGTCGGCGCGGGCGACGTGCTCGTCGGCAAGGTCACGCCCAAGGGTGAGACCGAGCTGACCCCGGAGGAGCGTCTGCTCCGCGCGATCTTCGGCGAGAAGGCTCGCGAGGTCCGTGACACGTCCCTCAAGGTGCCCCACGGCGAGTCCGGCACGGTCATCGGCGTCAAGGAGTTCCGTCGTGAGGACGGCGACGAGCTGCCCGCCGGTGTCAACGAGCTCGTCCGCGTGTACATCGCTCAGCGACGCAAGATCACCGCAGGCGACAAGCTCGCCGGCCGCCACGGCAACAAGGGCGTCATCTCGACGATCCTGCCCGTCGAGGACATGCCGTTCCTCGCTGACGGCACGCCTGTCGACATCATCCTCAACCCGATGGGTGTCCCCGGCCGTATGAACGTCGGTCAGGTGCTCGAGGTCCACCTCGGGTGGATCGCGGCGCAGGGCTACGACGTCAAGCTGGCCGAGGGCGACCTCGAGTGGCTCAAGTCGCTGCCCGAGGTCGCGCACGCGTCCGACCCCGGCCGCCCGCTCGCGACCCCGGTCTTCGACGGTCTCGAGGAGGACGCGCTCACGGGCCTCATGGGCGCGACCATCCCGAACCGTGACGGCGACCGCATGGTCGGCACGGACGGCAAGGCGCGGCTCTTCGACGGTCGCTCCGGCGAGCCGTTCCCGGAGCCTGTCTCGGTCGGCTACATGTACATCCTGAAGCTGCACCACCTCGTGGACGACAAGATCCACGCGCGCTCCACCGGTCCGTACTCGATGATCACGCAGCAGCCGCTAGGTGGTAAGGCGCAGTTCGGTGGTCAGCGCTTCGGTGAGATGGAGGTGTGGGCCCTCGAGGCCTACGGCGCCGCTTACACGCTCCAGGAGCTGCTCACGATCAAGTCCGACGACGTCCCCGGCCGGGTCAAGGTCTACGAGGCGATCGTCAAGGGCGAGAACATCCCCGACTCGGGCATCCCTGAGTCGTTCAAGGTGCTTCTCAAGGAGATGCAGTCGCTCTGCCTGAACGTCGAGGTGCTGTCGTCCGACGGTGTCTCGATCGAGATGCGCGAGTCCGACGACGAGGTGTACCGCGCTGCGGAGGAGCTGGGCATCGACCTGTCCCGCCGTCCCAACGCTGCCTCCAGCATCGACGAGATCTGATATCGGGTGCGCCGCCCGCTCCGCGTGAGCGATGCGGGCGGCGCGACCTGACACATTCTTCAGCCTCCATAGCGCCGGCGACGGATCCACGACCGCCCGGCGAACCAAGGAAGTAGGAACACCTTGCTCGACGTCAATGTCTTCGACGAGCTGCGCATCGGAATGGCCACCGCGGAGGACATCCGCACCTGGTCCCACGGTGAGGTCAAGAAGCCCGAGACCATCAACTACCGCACCCTCAAGCCTGAGAAGGACGGACTCTTCTGCGAGAAGATCTTCGGCCCGACCCGGGACTGGGAGTGCTACTGCGGCAAGTACAAGCGCGTGCGCTTCAAGGGCATCATCTGCGAGCGGTGTGGCGTCGAGGTCACGCGCTCGAAGGTGCGCCGTGAGCGCATGGGCCACATCGAGCTCGCCGCTCCCGTCACCCACATCTGGTTCTTCAAGGGTGTGCCCTCGCGTCTGGGCTACCTGCTGGACCTCGCTCCGAAGGACCTCGAGAAGGTCATCTACTTCGCGGCGTACATGATCACCTCGGTCGACGAGGCCGGTCGCCAGGAAGACCTCCCGAACCTCCAGAACGAGATCGACCTGGAGAAGAAGGAGATCACCGACCGTCGCGACAGCGAGATCGAGAACCGCGCCCAGCGCCTCGAGCAGGACCTCGCGGCCCTGGAGGCCGAGGGTGCCAAGGCTGACGCGCGCCGCAAGGTCCGCGACTCTGCCGAGCGTGAGATGGCTCAGATCCGCAAGCGTGCGGACGCCGAGCTCGACCGCCTCGAGCGGGTGTGGGACCGGTTCAAGAACCTCAAGGTCGCGGACCTCGAGGGTGACGAGCTGCTCTACCGCCAGCTGCAGGACCGCTACGGCAACTACTTCGAGGGCTCGATGGGCGCTGCGGCGATCCAGAAGCGCCTGCAGGACTTCGACCTTGAGGCCGAGTCCGAGAACCTCCACGAGATCATCCGTACGGGCAAGGGCCAGAAGAAGACCCGCGCCCTCAAGCGCCTGAAGGTCGTCAACGCGTTCCTCACGACGACCAACTCGCCGACGGGCATGGTTCTCGACGCTGTCCCGGTCATCCCGCCGGACCTGCGCCCGATGGTGCAGCTCGACGGTGGCCGCTTCGCGACGTCGGACCTCAACGACCTGTACCGCCGCGTCATCAACCGCAACAACCGCCTGAAGCGTCTGCTCGACCTCGGTGCTCCCGAGATCATCGTGAACAACGAGAAGCGGATGCTCCAGGAGGCCGTCGACGCGCTCTTCGACAACGGGCGTCGCGGACGTCCGGTGACCGGACCGGGCAACCGCCCGCTGAAGTCGATCTCCGACATGCTCAAGGGCAAGCAGGGTCGTTTCCGCCAGAACCTGCTCGGCAAGCGCGTCGACTACTCGGGCCGTTCGGTCATCGTCGTCGGCCCGCAGCTCAAGCTGCACCAGTGCGGCCTGCCGAAGCAGATGGCGCTCGAGCTGTTCAAGCCGTTCGTCATGAAGCGTCTCGTGGACCTCAACCACGCGCAGAACATCAAGTCCGCGAAGCGGATGGTCGAGCGTGCGAAGCCGGTCGTGTGGGACGTCCTCGAAGAGGTCATCACCGAGCACCCGGTCCTCCTCAACCGTGCGCCTACGCTGCACCGTCTGGGTATCCAGGCGTTCGAGCCCCAGCTCGTCGAGGGCAAGGCGATCCACCTGCACCCGCTCGTCTGCGCAGCGTTCAACGCTGACTTCGACGGTGACCAGATGGCCGTGCACCTGCCGCTCTCGGCCGAGGCTCAGGCCGAGGCCCGCATCCTCATGCTGTCGAGCAACAACATCCTCAAGCCGTCGGACGGTCGTCCGGTGACCATGCCCTCGCAGGACATGATCATCGGTCTGTTCCACCTGACGTCGGACCGTGAGGGTGCGACGGGTGAGGGACGCGCCTTCTCCTCGGTCGCCGAGGCGATCATGGCGTTCGACCAGGGCACGCTGGACCTCAACGCGGTCGTGAAGATCCGCATGGAGGACCTCGTCCCGCCGGTCAGCGACTTCGAGGCTCCTGAGGGTTGGGAGCAGGGGCAGCCGATCCTGTTCGAGACCACGCTCGGCCGCGCGCTGTTCAACGAGACGCTCCCGGTCGACTACCCGTACGTCAACGGGGTCGTCGACAAGAAGCAGCTCTCCGCGATCGTCAACGAGCTCGCTGAGAAGTACCCGAAGGTCGAGGTTGCCGAGTCGCTCGACGCGCTCAAGGCTGCGGGCTTCCGCTGGGCGACGCGCTCGGGCGTCACGATCGCGATCTCCGACGTCAACACGCCGCTCGAGAAGCGTCAGATCCTCGACGACCACGAGGCCAAGGCGCTCACGGTCCAGCAGCAGTACGAGAAGGGCCTGATCACTGACGACGAGCGCCGTCAGGAGCTCATCGAGATCTGGACCCAGGCCACCGACAAGGTCGCCAAGGTCATGAAGGAGAACTTCGAGAGCCACGCCCGCAACACCGTCTACCGGATGGTGGGCTCGGGTGCTCGTGGTAACTGGATGCAGGTTCGTCAGATCGCCGGTATGCGTGGTCTCGTGGCGAACCCGAAGGGTGAGATCATCCCGCGTCCGATCAAGTCGAACTACCGCGAGGGTCTGTCCGTCCTCGAGTACTTCATCGCGACGCACGGTGCCCGTAAGGGTCTCGCTGACACCGCGCTGCGTACGGCGGACTCGGGCTACCTGACCCGTCGTCTGGTGGACGTCTCGCAGGACGTCATCGTCCGCGAGGAGGACTGCGGCACGGAGCGCGGGCTGCTGCTCGCGGTCTCGGAGCAGGGCCCCGACGGTGTCTTCCGTCGTCACCCGAAGGTCGAGACGAGCATCTACTCGCGCTCTCTCGCGAGCCGCGTCGAGGTCGACGGCAAGGTCATCGGCGAGGCCGGCGACGACGTGGGTGACGTCCTGATCGACGCCCTCGTCGAGGCCGGCGTGGTGGACCTCAAGGTCCGGTCGGTGCTCACGTGCGAGTCCCGCGTCGGTACGTGCGCCAAGTGCTACGGCCGCTCGCTCGCGACCGGCAAGCTCGTGGACATCGGTGAGGCTGTCGGCATCATCGCCGCGCAGTCGATCGGTGAGCCGGGCACGCAGCTGACCATGCGTACCTTCCACACCGGTGGTGTCGCCTCGGCAGACGACATCACGCAGGGTCTGCCGCGTGTCACGGAGCTCTTCGAGGCTCGCACCCCGAAGGGTGAGAGCCCGATCGCCGAGTACTCGGGCCGGATCACGATCGACGAGGCCGAGCGGTCGCGTCGTCTCGTGCTCACGCCCGACGACGGCTCCGAGGAGATCGCGTACCCGGTGACCAAGCGTGCTCGCCTCCTCGTCGAGGACGGTCAGCACGTCGAGGTCGGCACGCAGCTCGTCCAGGGCGCGGTGGACCCGAAGAAGGTCCTGCGCATCCTCGGCCCGCGCGCGACGCAGAAGCACCTCGTGGACGAGGTCCAGGAGGTCTACCGCTCGCAGGGTGTGGACATCCACGACAAGCACATCGAGGTCATCGTGCGGCAGATGCTGCGGCGCGTCACCGTCCTCGAGTCGGGTGGCACCAACCTGCTGCCGGGCGAGCTCGCGGAGCGCACGCGCTTCGAGGACCAGAACCGTGCGGCCGTCGCCGAGGGCGGCGCCCCTGCGGCTGGCCGTCCGGAGCTCATGGGCATCACGAAGGCGTCGCTCGCGACGGACTCGTGGCTGTCGGCGGCGTCCTTCCAGGAGACGACGCGCGTGCTCACGGAGGCCGCCATGAGCGGTCGCCGCGACCCGCTGCTCGGCCTCAAGGAGAACGTCATCCTCGGTAAGCTCATCCCGGCCGGCACCGGCCTCCCGCGCTACGGCAACGTGGAGGTCGAGCCGACGGAGGAGGCGAAGGCGGAGCTCTACCCGAGCTTCGGCTACGACGAGATCGACTTCCCGACGCTCGGTATGGGCTCGGGTGACGCGATCCCGCTCGACGAGATCGACTTCGGCGACTTCCAGTGATCTGAGGGCTGCCGAAAGCTCTGAACGAGGGGCCCGCCGCGTAAGCGGCGGGCCCCTCGTCGTCGCCCTGAGGGACAGCTGTCGGCGAGTCGTCAGGGTCCCCGTCCGACGTGGGGGAGCGGGGTGGGGCTCCAGGTCTGCAGCCGCTGCGGTGAGGCAGGTCACCGGGTGCCGAGCCTCGAGCCCTTTGACACCGCGGCTGTTGCGCGGATAACGTTGGCACTCGTGCCCGTGTCGTCGGGCATCCGCATGCGCTGCCAGCGCTCCGCGCCCTTGGGCCCGGGGAGCCTCCTGCACACCAGGAGAGCGGCGGCCTGCGGAATCGATTCGCGAGAAGTCGGCGTGTCGGGTCTTGACCCAGACCGCGCCGGTCTCCCGCGGATCGGCACCGCCCCAGGTGAGCGGATGCGACCGACGACGTGGCGGGCATTCCGGCAAGCCGGGTCGCGAGACCTGGTGAGCTGGACCATCGAGCCGGTGGTAGTTGGCGTTCCGTCTGCGGAAGCAGGCGGAGGTGTGCGCTGATGCTGGCGGCGCGACACAGACCAAACCTGCGGGACCACCCGCACAGCTCGAGAAGACACGGAGACGTAGTGCCTACGATCCAGCAGCTCGTCCGCAAGGGGCGGACGTCCAAGGTCGGGAAGTCGAAGACCCCGGCCCTCAAGGGCTCCCCGCAGCGGCGCGGCGTGTGCACCCGCGTGTACACCACCACCCCCAAGAAGCCGAACTCGGCGCTCCGGAAGGTCGCCCGTGTGCGCCTCTCGAGCCAGATCGAGGTCACGGCGTACATCCCCGGCGTCGGCCACAACCTGCAGGAGCACTCGATCGTGCTCGTGCGCGGCGGCCGTGTGAAGGACCTCCCCGGTGTCCGCTACAAGATCGTGCGCGGCGCGCTCGACACGCAGGGCGTCAAGAACCGCAAGCAGGCGCGTAGCCGCTACGGCGCGAAGAAGGAGAAGGCCTGATGCCTCGTAAGGGTCCGGCCCCGAAGCGGCCGCTCATCGTCGACCCGGTCTACGGATCGCCCGTCGTCACCCAGCTCGTCAACAAGGTCCTCCTGGACGGCAAGAAGTCGACCGCCGAGGCGATCGTCTACGGCGCCCTCGAGGGTGTTCGCGGCAAGGTCGACGGCGACCCCGTCGTCGTGCTCAAGCGCGCGCTCGAGAACATCCGCCCGGCGCTCGAGGTCCGCTCGCGCCGCGTCGGTGGTGCGACCTACCAGGTGCCCGTCGAGGTCCGCCCGACGCGTGCGACCACCCTCGCGCTGCGTTGGCTCGTCGACTACTCGCGCGCTCGCCGCGAGAAGACGATGACCGAGCGCCTTATGAACGAGATCCTCGATGCCTCCAACGGCCTGGGTGCCGCTGTCAAGCGCCGCGAGGACATGCACAAGATGGCCGAGTCCAACAAGGCCTTCGCGCACTACCGCTGGTAATTCCGAACGGCGCCCCGGTTCTCCGGGGCGCCTTCGGGCACCTGGGCTCGAGCCCCCCACGTACGACCTCCACCGCTAAAGGGGAACACCACCGTGGCACTTGACGTGCTGACCGACCTGAACAAGGTCCGCAACATCGGCATCATGGCCCACATCGATGCTGGTAAGACGACGACCACCGAGCGCATCCTCTTCTACACGGGTGTCAACTACAAGATCGGTGAGACGCACGACGGCGCGTCGACGATGGACTGGATGGAGCAGGAGCAGGAGCGCGGCATCACGATCACGTCCGCCGCGACGACCTGCTACTGGAAGAACAACCAGATCAACATCATCGACACCCCCGGGCACGTCGACTTCACGGTCGAGGTCGAGCGTTCGCTCCGTGTCCTCGACGGTGCGGTTGCCGTGTTCGACGGCAAGGAGGGCGTCGAGCCCCAGTCGGAGACCGTCTGGCGCCAGGCCGACAAGTACAACGTCCCGCGCATCTGCTTCGTCAACAAGATGGACAAGCTCGGCGCTGACTTCTACTTCACCGTCGACACGATCATCAACCGCCTCAAGGCGAAGCCGCTCGTCATCCAGCTGCCGATCGGCGCCGAGAACGACTTCATCGGCGTCGTCGACCTGCTCGAGATGAAGGCGCTCGTCTGGCGTGGCGAGACGAAGCTCGGCGAGCACTACGAGATCGAGGAGATCCCGGCCGACCTCCAGGAGAAGGCTGAGCAGTACCGCGCTCAGCTCATCGAGGACATCGCGGAGGCCGACGAGGCTCTCCTCGAGAAGTACCTCGGTGGCGAGGAGCTCTCGATCGCCGAGATCAAGTCCGGCATCCGCAAGCTCGTCATCGCTGGCGAGGCCTTCCCGGTCATGTGCGGTTCGGCGTTCAAGAACAAGGGCGTCCAGCCCATGCTCGACGCCGTCATCGACTACCTGCCGTCGCCCCTCGACGTCCCCGCCATCGACGGCACGGACGTCAAGGACGAGGAGAAGGTCATCACCCGCCACCCGGACGCTTCGGAGCCGTTCGCGGCTCTCGCGTTCAAGGTCGCGACGCACCCGTTCTTCGGCAAGCTCACCTATGTCCGCGTGTACTCGGGCAAGGTCGCGCAGGGCGCTCAGGTGCTCAACTCGACCAAGGGCAAGAAGGAGCGCATCGGCAAGCTCTTCCAGATGCACTCCAACAAGGAGAACCCGGTCGAGGAGGCCTCGGCAGGTCACATCTACGCGTTCATCGGCCTGAAGGACGTCACGACCGGTGACACGCTGTGCGCCACCGACGCGCCCGTCATCCTCGAGTCGATGACCTTCCCTGAGCCTGTCATCGACGTCGCGATCGAGCCGAAGACGAAGGCCGACCAGGAGAAGCTCGGCGTCGCGATCCAGAAGCTCGCCGAGGAGGACCCGACCTTCCGCGTCAAGCTCGACGAGGAGACCGGCCAGACCGTCATCGGCGGCATGGG
This sequence comes from Flavimobilis sp. BM9, assembly GCF_058313055.1. NCBI lineage: Bacteria > Bacillati > Actinomycetota > Actinomycetes > Micrococcales > Jonesiaceae > Flavimobilis > Flavimobilis sp. BM9. The sequence continues at coordinate 262,580 of NZ_JBZEMO010000001.1, forward strand.
CGAGCTCCACCTCGACATCCTCGTCGACCGCATGCGTCGCGAGTTCAAGGTCGAGGCCAACGTCGGCAAGCCGCAGGTCGCGTACCGCGAGACGATCCGCCGCGCGGCGGAGAAGATCGACTACACGCACAAGAAGCAGACCGGTGGTTCGGGTCAGTTCGCCAAGGTCCAGGTGACCTTCGAGCCGCTCGACACCTCCGAGGGCGAGCTCTACAAGTTCGAGAACGCCGTCACCGGTGGTCGTATCCCGCGTGAGTACATCCCGTCCGTCGACCAGGGCATCCAGGCTGCGATGCAGCTCGGTGTGCTCGCCGGCTTCCCCCTCGTGGGCGTCAAGGCGATCCTGCTCGACGGCGCGTACCACGACGTCGACTCGTCCGAGATGGCGTTCAAGATTGCCGGCTCGATGGTCCTCAAGGAGGGCGTCAAGCGGGCGGACCCGGTTCTTCTCGAGCCGGTCATGGCGGTCGAGGTGCGTACGCCCGAGGAGTACATGGGCGACGTCATCGGCGACATCAACTCTCGTCGTGGCATGATCCAGTCCATGGAGGATGCGACCGGCGTGAAGGTGGTGCGCGCTCAGGTGCCGCTCTCCGAGATGTTCGGGTACATCGGTGACCTGCGGTCGAAGACCCAGGGTCGCGCTGTGTACTCGATGCAGTTCGACAGCTACTCCGAGGTCCCTCGGAACGTTGCCGAAGAGATCATCAAGAAGACCCGGGGCGAGTGAGTCCCCACAGGTCGACCATCCAGTAACAACCATCAACCTGTAGCGACCCGCACGCCCGGCAGATGCTCCGCCCCTCGGGGCGGGCACCTGCATCGTTCGGCACAACTACCCAAGTCCCAGGAGGACCCCAGTGGCGAAGGCCAAGTTCGAGCGGACCAAGCCGCACGTCAACATCGGTACCATCGGTCACGTCGACCACGGTAAGACGACGCTGACGGCGGCTATCTCCAAGGTGCTGCACGACAAGTTCCCGGACGTGAACCCTGAGTTCAAGTTCGACGAGATCGACAAGGCGCCCGAAGAGAAGCAGCGCGGCATCACGATCAACATCGCGCACATCGAGTACGAGACGGACAAGCGCCACTACGCGCACGTCGACGCTCCCGGTCACGCTGACTACATCAAGAACATGATCACCGGTGCCGCTCAGATGGACGGCGCGATCCTCGTGGTCGCGGCGACCGACGGCCCGATGGCTCAGACCCGTGAGCACGTTCTGCTCGCCCGCCAGGTCGGTGTTCCCTACCTGCTGGTCGCGCTGAACAAGTCCGACATGGTCGACGACGAGGAGATCCTCGAGCTCGTCGAGATGGAGGTGCGCGAGCTCCTCTCCTCGCAGGGCTTCGACGGTGACGAGGCTCCGGTCATCCGCGTCTCGGGCCTCAAGGCGCTCGAGGGCGACCCGACCTGGGTCAAGTCCGTCGAGGACCTCATGGAGGCTGTCGACAACAACGTCCCGGACCCGGTCCGTGACCTCGACAAGCCCTTCCTCATGCCGATCGAGGACGTCTTCACGATCACCGGTCGTGGCACCGTCGTCACCGGCAAGGTCGACCGTGGCGCTCTGCAGGTGAACTCCGACGTCGAGATCGTCGGTATCCGCCCCGCGCAGAAGACCACCGTCACGGGCATCGAGACGTTCCACAAGTCGATGGACGAGGCGCAGGCTGGTGACAACACCGGTCTTCTGCTCCGTGGCATCAAGCGCGAGGACGTCGAGCGTGGCCAGGTCGTCGTGAAGCCGGGCTCCATCACCCCGCACACGCACTTCGAGGCTCGCGTCTACATCCTCAGCAAGGACGAGGGCGGGCGTCACAACCCGTTCTACTCGAACTACCGTCCGCAGTTCTACTTCCGTACGACGGACGTCACCGGCGTCATCACGCTGCCCGAGGGCACCGAGATGGTCATGCCCGGCGACAACACCGAGATGTCGGTCGAGCTCATCCAGCCGATCGCCATGGAGGAGGGCCTCGGCTTCGCCATCCGTGAGGGTGGTCGTACCGTCGGCTCCGGCCAGGTCACCAAGATCATCAAGTGACCTCAGGTCAGCGATGAGCTAGACGCACGGTTCGCCGGCTCCGCCGGCTGCTGAGCACAGCAAGGCCCGTCTCTCGCGAGGCGGGCCTTGCTGCGTCTGGGGAGTGCCAGGCGGACGTGCGACGCGCCCGAGCGCGTGTGCGTCGCACGTCACTACGACGAGGGTTTGTGCTGGGCGGTGGTCCCGTGGCAAGATGTTCAGGTTGCCTGTCACGGGCGCGCTCATTCATGTATCGAACAGTGTGTTGATCCGCGTGGAATCGCGAGGTGGACTCTCTGTGCGTACAGATCGAGATACTTCGCGATGAGCCCCCGTCAGACAAGAAGACGTTGTGGACGGCGCGCACCCCGCACTGCGGGATGCGGACCAGCACATCACCAACGGCCCAGCACCCACCCGGGTGATCGGGTTCGGGCGTGACGCACATGCGACACGCCCGAGCGCGGGGGTCGGACAGTAGCGGTTCGAGAGAGAGAGTCAGACGACGCCATGGCGGGACAGAAGATCCGCATCCGGCTCAAGTCCTACGACCACGAAGTCATCGACAGTTCGGCGCGCAAGATCGTCGACACGGTGATTCGCGCTGGTGCGACGGTCGTGGGCCCGGTGCCGTTGCCGACGGAGAAGAACGTTTTTTGCGTCATCCGGTCGCCTCACAAGTACAAGGACAGCCGCGAGCACTTCGAGATGCGCACGCACAAGCGCCTCATCGACATCATCGATCCCACGCCGAAGGCGGTTGACTCGCTCATGCGTCTCGACCTTCCTGCGGACGTGAACATCGAGATCAAGCTCTGATCGGGGAGGAGAGAAGATGACTACCCCTCAGAACAACAGGCCGGTGACGGCTGTGCTCGGCACGAAGCTCGGGATGACGCAGCTCTGGGACGAGGCCGGTCGCCTCGTGCCCGTGACCGTCGTCGCCGTCGGCACCAACGTGGTCACCCAGGTCCGCAGCGCTGAGACGGACGGCTACACCGCCGTCCAGCTCGCCTACGGCCAGGTCGACCCCCGCCGCGTCAGCCAGCCGCTGACCGGTCACTTCGAGAAGGCGGGCGTCACGCCTCGCCGTCACGTCGCCGAGGTCCGCACCTCCGACGCGGCCGAGTACACGCTCGGCCAGGAGATCACCGCTGAGGCGTTCGCCGCCGGCGCTGTGGTCGACGTCGTGGGCACGACCAAGGGCAAGGGCACCGCGGGTGTCATGAAGCGTCACGGCTTCCACGGTGTCGGCGCCTCGCACGGTGCCCACCGCAACCACCGCAAGCCCGGCTCGATCGGTGGCGCTTCCACGCCGTCGCGCGTGTTCAAGGGCATGAAGATGGCTGGTCGCATGGGCAACGCCCGCAAGACCACCCAGAACCTGACGATCCACGCCGTGGACGCCGAGAAGGGTCTGCTGCTCGTCAAGGGCGCGGTTCCCGGCCCCAAGGGCGGCGTCGTCCTCGTGCGCAGCGCCGTGAAGGGAGCCTGAGATCATGGCTGACACGCTGACCGTCGACGTCATCGACGCCAAGGGCAAGAAGTCCGGCACCGCCGAGCTTCCCGCCGAGGTGTTCGACGTCCAGACGAACGTCCCGCTGATCCACCAGGTCGTGGTTGCGCAGCTCGCTGCCGCCCGCCAGGGAACGGCTGACACCAAGACTCGGGCCGAGGTCCGTGGTGGTGGCAAGAAGCCGTACAAGCAGAAGGGCACCGGCCGCGCCCGTCAGGGTTCGACCCGCGCCCCGCACTTCGCCGGTGGTGGCGTCGTGCACGGGCCGACGCCGCGTGACTACACGCAGCGCACCCCCAAGAAGATGAAGGCTGCCGCCCTGCGCGGTGCGCTCTCCGACCGCGCGCGCAACGGCCGCGTGCACGTCGTCACGGGCTTCGGTATCGACGGCAAGCCGTCGACCAAGGCCGCTGTGGCTGCGCTGGCGAACCTGTCGTCGCGCAAGAACGTGCTCGTCGTGCTCGAGCGTGGCGACGAGCTCACGCTCAAGTCGCTCCGCAACGTCGAGCAGGTGCACCTCCTGGTCGCTGACCAGCTGAACACGTACGACGTGCTCATCTCGGACGACGTCGTCTTCACGCAGGCGGCTCTCGAGGCGTTCGTGGCCGGTCCCGCCAAGGGTCCGTCCGCCACGGCAGTGGCCTCGTCCGCTGAGATCATCGAGGAGGACGCCAAGTGAGCGAGCTTCAGAAGAACCCGCGCGACATCCTGATCGCGCCGGTCGTCTCCGAGAAGAGCTACGGGCTGCTCGACGAGGGTAAGTACACCTTCGTCGTGGACCCCCGTGCCAACAAGACCGAGATCAAGATCGCGGTCGAGAAGGTCTTCGGCGTCAAGGTCGATTCCGTGAACACGATCAACCGCAAGGGCAAGTCGCGGCGGACGAAGTTCGGCATCGGTAAGCGCAAGGACACCAAGCGTGCGATCGTCTCCCTCCGCGAGGGCTCGATCGACATCTTCGGCGGGCCGGTCGGCTGACGCCGGCGATAGCAGATTGAGGACATATCCCCATGGGAATCCGTAAGTACAAGCCGACGACGCCGGGGCGCCGCGGCGCGAGCGTCGCCGACTTCGTCGAGATCACGCGGTCGGAGCCGGAGAAGTCGCTGGTCCGTCCGCTGACGAAGACCGGCGGCCGTAACAACACCGGTCGCATCACGACCCGTCACAAGGGTGGTGGCCACAAGCGTGCCTACCGCGTCATCGACTTCCGTCGTCATGACAAGGACGGCGTGCCGGCCAAGGTCGCTCACATCGAGTACGACCCCAACCGCACCGCCCGCATCGCCCTCCTGCACTACGCGGACGGCGAGAAGCGCTACATCATCGCGCCGAACAAGCTGAAGCAGGGTGACTTCGTCGAGGCTGGTCCCAGCGCCGACATCAAGCCCGGCAACAACCTGCCGCTGCGCAACATCCCGACCGGTACGGTCATCCACGCCATCGAGCTTCGGCCCGGCGGCGGCGCGAAGATCGCACGTTCGGCTGGCACCTCGGTCCAGCTCGTCGCGAAGGACGGCCCCTACGCCCAGCTGCGTATGCCGTCCGGCGAGATCCGCAACGTCGACGCGCGCTGCCGCGCGACCGTCGGCGAGGTCGGCAACGCCGAGCAGTCGAACATCAACTGGGGCAAGGCCGGCCGCATGCGCTGGAAGGGCGTTCGCCCGACCGTCCGTGGTGTCGTGATGAACCCGATCGACCACCCGCACGGTGGTGGTGAGGGCAAGACGTCCGGTGGTCGTCACCCGGTGAGCCCTTGGGGCAAGCCCGAGGGCCGTACCCGCCGTCCGAACAAGGCGAGCGACAAGCTCATCGTGCGTCGCCGTCGTACTGGCAAGAAGCGCTGATAGGAGCCTGACAGATGCCACGCAGCCTGAAGAAGGGTCCTTTCGTCGACGGACACCTTCAGAAGAAGGTCGACGCACAGAACGAGGCCGGGACCAAGAACGTCATCAAGACGTGGTCCCGCCGGTCGGTCATCACGCCCGACTTCCTCGGACACACTTTTGCCGTGCACGACGGCCGGAAGCACACGCCTGTCTTCGTGACCGAGTCGATGGTGGGCCACAAGCTGGGCGAGTTCGCCCCGACCCGCACTTTCCGCGGTCACGTGAAGGACGACAAGAAGGGTAGAAGGCGATGAGCGCAGGAGCTCAGAAGGAGATCAGCGCCAAGCGCAAGAACCTTCTCGGCGAAGACGTCGCTGGCGACTTCGCGGTCGCACGCTTCGTGCGTGCCACGCCGCAGAAGGTCCGCCGCGTGGCTGACCTGGTCCGTGGGAAGAGCGTCGACGACGCGCTGACCGCGCTCCAGTTCGCCCCGCAGGCAGCGGCCGAGAACGTCTACAAGGTCATCGAGTCGGCTGCGGCTAACGCGGTCAACAACCAGGGCCTCGTCCGCGAGAAGCTCGTCGTGACCAAGCTCATGGTCGACGAGGGTCCGACGCTCAAGCGCTTCCGCCCTCGGGCGCAGGGTCGCGCGAGCCGCATCCTCAAGCGCACGAGCCACATCACCGTGGTCGTTGAGCCGCGCGAAGAGAAGAAGGGGGCCTGACAGTGGGACAGAAGGTTCACCCGCTCGGGTACCGTCTCGGCATCACCACCGACCACCGGTCGCGCTGGTTCGCCGACAGCACCAAGCCTGGCCAGCGTTACCGCGACTACGTCCGCGAGGACGTCGAGATCCGCAAGCTCATGGCCACCGGCCTCGAGCGTGCTGGTATCGCCAAGGTCGAGATCGAGCGCACCCGTGACCGCGTCCGCGTGGACATCCACACGGCGCGCCCGGGTATCGTCATCGGTCGCCGTGGCGCCGAGGCCGACCGCATCCGCGGCGAGCTCGAGAAGCTCACGGGCAAGCAGGTCCAGCTGAACATCCTCGAGGTCAAGAACGCCGAGATCGAGGCACAGCTGGTCGCCCAGGGCATCGCCGAGCAGCTCGCGAGCCGTGTGTCGTTCCGCCGTGCCATGCGCAAGGGCATGCAGTCCGCGCAGCGCGCTGGCGCCAAGGGCATCCGTGTCCAGTGCGCCGGTCGTCTGGGCGGCGCCGAGATGAGCCGTTCGGAGTTCTACCGCGAGGGCCGTGTGCCCCTGCACACGCTCCGCGCGAACATCGACTACGGCTTCTTCGAGGCCCGCACGACCTTCGGCCGCATCGGCGTGAAGGTCTGGATCTACAAGGGCGACATGACGGAGAAGGAGTTTGCTCGCGAGCAGGCTTCCCAGGCTCCGCGTGGCCGCGGTGGACGTGGCGGCAACGACCGTCCCGTGCGCGGCGGTCGCCGCCAGGAGCGTCCGGCCACCGCCGAGGCGCCCGCCCAGGCCGAGGCCCCCGCCCAGGAGGCGCCCGCGGCCGTCGAGACCGGAACGGAGGCCTGAGCATGCTGATCCCGCGCAGGCTCAAGCACCGCAAGCAGCACCACCCGAGCCGCTCGGGTGCTGCCAAGGGCGGTACGCAGATCGCTTTCGGTGAGTACGGCATCCAGGCTCTCGAGCCCGCCTACGTCACCAACCGTCAGATCGAGTCCGCTCGTATCGCCATGACGCGTCACATCAAGCGTGGTGGAAAGGTGTGGATCAACATCTACCCCGACCGTCCGCTGACCAAGAAGCCCGCCGAGACCCGCATGGGTTCCGGTAAGGGTTCGCCGGAGTGGTGGATCGCCAACGTCAAGCCGGGCCGCATCGTCTTCGAGCTGGCCGGTGTCGACGAGGCCCTGGCCCGTGAGGCCATGCGCCGTGCGATGCACAAGCTTCCGATGAAGTGCCGTTTCGTGGTGCGCGAGGGTGGTGTGAACTGATGGCTATCGGTAGCAAGGATCTTGCTGTCACGGAGCTCGACGGGTTCGACAACGACCGTCTGGCTGCTGAGCTCGAGAAGGCGAAGCAGGAGCTCTTCAACCTGCGGTTCCAGTCGGCCACCGGCCAGCTGGAGAGCCACGGCCGTCTCAAGGCCGTCCGCCGCGACATCGCGCGGATCTACACGATCCTGCGTGAGCGCGAGCTCGGCATCCGTACCGCCCCGAGCGTGAGTGAGTGAGACTGACATGAGCGACAACACCACCGCAGCGGCGGTCGAGGCAGAGCGCAACCAGCGCAAGACGCGCCGCGGCTACGTCGTGAGCGACAAGATGGACAAGACTGTCGTGGTCGAGGTCGAGGACCGCGTCAAGCACCCGCTCTACGGCAAGGTCATCCGCCGCACGAGCAAGGTCAAGGCACACGACGAGCAGAACTCGGCCGGCATCGGCGACCTGGTCGTTATCATGGAGACGCGGCCGCTGTCCGCCTCCAAGCGCTGGCGCCTCGTCGAGATCGTCGAGAAGGCCAAGTAGCACGTGCTTCGGCGGGGCGGGGTCCATCCACGCGATAGACTTCGCCCTGCCGCAGTTCCAGAAAGTATCCGTTCGGCAAGGCTCGCACGCGCGAGAACCAGCTCGACGACAGGAGTTCAGTAAATGATCCAGCAGGAGTCGCGACTTCGCGTCGCCGACAACACTGGTGCCAAGGAGATCCTTTGCATCCGTGTACTCGGTGGCTCGGGCCGTCGCTACGCCGGAATCGGCGACACCATCGTCGCTACCGTCAAGGATGCAATCCCTGGCGGGAACGTCAAGAAGGGTGACGTGGTCAAGGCCGTCGTCGTCCGCACCGTCAAGGAGCGTCGCCGCCCGGACGGTTCCTACATCAAGTTCGACGAGAACGCGGCCGTCATCCTGAAGAACGACGGGGAGCCGCGCGGCACCCGTATCTTCGGGCCGGTCGGTCGTGAGCTGCGTGACAAGCGCTTCATGAAGATCATCTCGTTGGCTCCGGAGGTGATCTGACATGGCGAAGATCAAGAAGGGTGACCAGGTCCTGGTCATCGCCGGGCGTGACAAGGGCAAGACCGGTCGCGTCCTCGAGGTCCTCAAGGACTCCGACCGCGTCATCGTCGAGGGTGTCCAGCGCGTCACCAAGCACGTCAAGGCCGGCCAGACGCAGCGTGGTTCGCGCACCGGTGGGATCGAGACCGTCGAGGCCCCGATCCACATCAGCAACGTGCAGTACTACGACGCCGAGGCCAAGCGCGGCAAGCGTCTCGGCGCACGCACCGAGACCGTCCAGCGCGACGGTCGCGACCGCACCGCCCGCGTCCGCGTGACCCGCGGCCACGGCGACGCCGAGAAGGACATCTGATGACTGAGACCACCGCGAAGCCGCGTCTGAAGACGCGCTACAACGACGAGATCGTCGCCGCCATGCGCGAGCAGTTCTCGTACGGCAACGTCAACGAGGTCCCGCGCCTGACCAAGATCGTGGTCAACATGGGTGTCGGCGACGCCGCCAAGGACTCGAAGCTGATCGAGGGCGCCATCCGCGACCTCACTGCGATCACGGGTCAGAAGCCGCAGGTCACCAAGGCCCGCAAGTCCATCGCTCAGTTCAAGCTCCGTGAGGGCATGCCGATCGGCGCGCACGTCACGCTGCGCGGCGACCGTATGTGGGAGTTCGCGGACCGTCTGCTGTCGGTCGCGCTTCCCCGCATCCGTGACTTCCGCGGTCTGTCGGGCAAGCAGTTCGACGGCAACGGCAACTACACGTTCGGCCTGAACGAGCAGTCGATGTTCTACGAGATCGACCCCGACAAGATCGACCGGGTTCGCGGCATGGACATCACCGTGGTCACGACCGCGAAGTCCGACGACGAGGGCCGTGCGTTCCTCCGTCTCCTCGGCTTCCCTTTCAAGGAGAACTGACATGGCTAAGAAGGCCCTGATCAACAAGGCTGCCGCAAAGCCCAAGTTCGCGGTTCGTGCCTACACCCGGTGCCAGCGGTGCGGTCGTCCGCACTCCGTGTACCGCAAGTTCGGACTCTGCCGCGTGTGCGTCCGGGAGATGGCTCACCGCGGTGAGCTCCCGGGCGTCACGAAGAGCAGCTGGTAACAACTACGTCGCAGGTCTGCGGCGCCGCTGAGGCGGACGTCGTGGATACCCCGGCGAGGAAGGGCTGAAGCCCACAATGACGATGACCGATCCCATCGCAGACATGCTCACGCGTCTGCGTAATGCGAACTCGGCTCAGCACGACACGGTCTCCATGCCGTTCTCGAAGCTGAAGTCGAACATTGCCGAGATCCTGAAGGCCGAGGGCTACATCGCCGGCTGGTCCGTTGAGGACGCTCAGGTCGGCAAGACCCTCATCCTGGAGCTGAAGTACACCTCCAGCCGCGAGCGCGCCCTCTCGGGCATCCGCCGCATCTCGAAGCCCGGCCTCCGCGTCTACGCGAAGTCCACGAACCTGCCGAAGGTCCTCGGCGGGCTCGGCGTGGCGATCCTGTCCACGTCCTCGGGTCTTCTCACGGACAAGCAGGCCGCAAAGAAGGGCGTGGGTGGGGAAGTCCTCGCCTACGTCTGGTAACCGGAAGACGGAGAGGAGAACACCATGTCTCGCATTGGCAAGATTCCCGTCCCGGTTCCCGCTGGAGTGGACGTCACCATCAGCGGCGCTCTCGTGACCGTGAAGGGCCCCAAGGGCACTCTCGAGCACGTCGTGCCCGCCCCCATCGAGATCGCTCGTGACGAGGACGGCGCGCTCGTCGTGACCCGTCCCAACGACGAGCGCGAGTCTCGTGCCCTGCACGGTCTCACCCGCACGCTCCTCGCGAACGTGATCACCGGTGTGACCGAGGGTTACGAGAAGAAGCTCGAGATCGTCGGCACGGGTTACCGCGTCGCGGCGAAGGGCTCGGACCTCGAGTTCGCCCTCGGCTTCAGCCACCCCGTGGTCGTGTCCGCCCCTGAGGGCATCACGTTCGCGGTCGAGAGCCCCACGAAGTTCTCGGTCAGTGGCATCAGCAAGCAGCAGGTCGGCGAGGTCGCCGCGAACATCCGCAAGATCCGCAAGCCTGAGCCCTACAAGGGCAAGGGTGTGCGCTACGCCGGCGAGAACGTCCGCCGCAAGGCCGGAAAGGCTGGTAAGTGACCATGGCGATCAAGATTCTGGGCAAGGGCACTGCCGTTGCTCGCAAGCGCCGTCACCTGCGTCTGCGGAAGAAGGTCGCCGGCACCGCCGTGCGTCCCCGTCTCGTCGTGACGCGCTCCGCCCGTCACATCACGGCTCAGGTCGTGGACGACGCTGTCGGCCGCACGCTCGCGTCCGCCTCGACCCTCGAGGCAGACCTCCGCGCTCTGGAGGGCGACAAGTCCGCCAAGGCGCGCAAGGTCGGCGAGCTCGTCGCCGAGCGTGCGAAGGCCGCTGGCATCGACACCGTCGTCTTCGACCGCGGTGGGAACAAGTACCACGGCCGGGTGGCAGCTGTCGCCGACGGGGCCCGCGAAGGCGGTCTGACCCTGTGACGACGCGATCCATCTCCGCACGGAAGCAAAGGACGAACTGATGGCTGCAGGGCAGCGCAGCAACACCGGCGCCCCCACGGGCGGCGCCAGCAACGAGAACGACCGTCAGGGCGGTCGTCGCAACGACCGTGACGGTCGCCGCGACAACCGTCGCAACGAGGCAGCTGACAAGAATGCGTTCCTCGAGCGCGTCGTCACGATCAACCGTGTCTCGAAGGTCGTCAAGGGTGGCCGCCGCTTCAGCTTCACCGCGCTCGTCGTGGTGGGTGACGGCAACGGCACCGTCGGCGTCGGCTACGGCAAGGCCAAGGAAGTTCCCGCGGCCATCGCCAAGGGCGTCGAGGAGGCGAAGAAGAACTTCTTCTCCGTCCCGCTCATCCAGCGCACGATCCCGCACCCGGTGACGGGTGAGGCTGCTGCCGGCGTGGTGTTCCTGCGTCCGGCCGCTCCGGGTACCGGTGTGATCGCCGGTGGTCCGGTGCGCGCGGTCCTCGAGTGCGCGGGCATCCACGACGTCCTGTCGAAGTCGCTCGGTTCCTCGAACGCGATCAACATCGTGCACGCCACGGTGGCCGGTCTGCGTGCGCTCGAGCGGCCTGAGGCTGTCGCAGCGCGTCGCGGTCTGCCGCTCGAGGAGGTCGCTCCGGCGGCTCTCCTCCGTGCGCAGGCGGCCGGCAAGGCCGCCCAGGCAGCTGAGGTGGGTGCATGATGGCACGTCTCAAGGTGACCCAGAAGAAGTCCGCCATCGGCGGCAAGCAGAACCAGCGCGACACGCTGCGCTCGCTCGGCCTCAAGCGGATCGGTGACACCGCCGTCAAGGAGGACCGTCCCGAGATTCGCGGCATGGTCGCTACGGTGGCGCACCTCGTCACCGTCGAGGAGGTCGACTGATCATGGCTGACGCCGAGAAGAAGGCTCCGGCCAAGAAGCCGGCCGCCAAGAAGACGGCCGCTGCTCCGGCAGCGACCGAGGGTGCCGGCGGCACCCTGAAGGTCCACCACCTTCGTCCCGCCCCGGGCGCCAAGACCGCCAAGACCCGTGTGGGTCGTGGTGAGGCGTCCAAGGGTAAGACGGCCGGTCGTGGTACCAAGGGCACGAAGGCTCGTTACCAGGTCCCGACCCGCTTCGAGGGTGGGCAGATGCCGCTGCACATGCGTCTGCCCAAGCTCCGCGGGTTCAAGAACCCGTTCCGCACCGAGTACCAGGTCGTGAACCTGGAGAAGCTCGGATCGCTGTACCCCGAGGGTGGCACGGTCACCGTCGAGGACCTCGTGGCCAAGGGCGCGGTTCGTGGTGGGCAGCTCGTCAAGGTGCTCGGCACCGGCGAGATCACCGTGAAGCTTGATGTCACGGTGGACGCCCTCTCCGCGTCGGCGAAGGACAAGATCCTCGCCGCCGGTGGGTCCGTCTCGGACAGCTGACAGCCATCGACGGGGCCGAGTGTGCACTGCACACCCGGCCCCGTCGTGCTTGATGCGTGGTACTTCGCGCACAGCGCCCTGGAGGGACGCTAGAGTGCGCTGGGCGACCATTCGTGGTCGCCCCCCATCTACGTCGCCGCGTGCGGCGCGACTCACCCGCAGCACGCGGGGCAGGAGGATCTGGTGTTTGGCGCATTCGGACGGGCATTCCGCACTCCCGACCTGCGGAAGAAGATTCTGTTCACCATCATGATGATGGTGCTCTTCCGCGTCGGTTCCTTCATCCCGGCGCCCGGTGTCGACTACGGCGCCGTGCAGAGCTACAGCATGGGTGACAACGACCTGCTCGCCCTCGTGAACCTGTTCAGCGGTGGCGCACTGCTCCAGCTGTCGATCTTCGCGCTCGGGATCATGCCGTACATCACGGCCAGCATCATCATCCAGCTTCTCCGCGTGGTGATTCCTCGGTTCGAGACCCTGCACCAGGACGGCCAGTCCGGTCAGGCGAAGCTCACCCAGTACACCCGCTACCTGACGATCGCCCTCGGCGTGCTGCAGGCGACCACGATCGTGACGCTCGCCCGGACCGGCCAGCTGCTCCCGGGCGTCGACCCCATCAAGGACGACTCCTGGTGGACCGCAGCCTTGATGATCCTCGTCCTGACCGCTGGTACCGGCGTGATCATGTGGATGGGTGAGCTCATCACCGAGCGGGGCATCGGCAACGGCATGTCGCTCCTCATCTTCACGTCGATCGCAGCGAGCTTCCCGTCCGCGCTCGGCTCGATCGGTGGCTCGAACAACGGCATCTCCAAGCTCCTCGGCGTGATCGTCATGATCGTTCTCGTCGTCGGCCTCATCGTCTTCGTCGAGCAGTCCCAGCGACGCATCCCGGTCCAGTACGCGAAGCGCATGGTCGGCCGGAAGATGTACGGCGGCACGAGCACCTACATCCCGATCAAGATCAACATGGCTGGCGTGATCCCGGTGATCTTCGCGTCGTCGATCCTCGCGATCCCCACGATGCTCGCGCAGTTCGGGGACCAGAGCGCTGACTGGGTCGTCTGGGTCGGCCGGAACCTCGCGACCCAGCAGGCGCCGCTGCACCTCGCCCTGTTCATCGTCATGATCATCTTCTTCTCGTTCTTCTACACGGCGATCACGTTCAACCCGGACGAGGTCGCGGACAACATGAAGAAGTACGGCGGTTTCGTGCCCGGCATCCGCGCCGGCCGGCCGACCGCCGAGTACCTCGACTACGTGATCACACGCATCACGTCGGCCGGGTCGATCTACCTCGCTCTCGTGGCCCTCGTGCCGACGCTGGTGTTCATCGCGCTCAACGTGGGGAACAACATCCCGTTCGGTGGCACGTCGATCATCATCGTCGTCGGTGTCGGCCTCGAGACGGTCAAGCAGATCGACTCGCAGCTTCAGCAGCGTCACTATGAAGGGTTCCTCCGTTGAGCGCACGTCTCGTCCTTCTCGGCCCGCCCGGAGCGGGCAAGGGCACCCAGGCTGTCCGGCTCGCTGAGCGGTTCGGCGTCCCGGCGATCTCGACCGGCGACATCTTCCGCGCGAACATCAAGGGCGGCACGGAGCTGGGCAAGCTCGCACAGAGCTACACCGACAAGGGCGAGCTCGTGCCTGACTCCGTGACGAACGACATGGTCCGCGACCGCCTCGCTCAGGCCGACGTCGTCGAGGGCTTCCTGCTCGACGGATATCCGCGGAACGTCGCCCAGGTCGCAGAGCTCAAGGTCATCCTCGGTGAGCTCGGCGTCACCCTGGATGGTGCAGTGGAGATCACGGCTGACGCCGAGGCGGTCGTCGCGCGCCTCCTCAAGCGGGCCGAAATCGAGGGACGCGTGGACGACAACGAGGACGTGATCCGTCACCGCCTCGAGGTCTACGCGGAGCAGACCGCTCCCGTCAGCGCCGAGTACGAGGCGGACGGCGATCTTGTACGCGTCGACGGTCTCGGTGACATCGACGACGTCACGGCCCGCCTGGTCGCGGCCATCGAGTCGATCCTGGCCTGACAAGGGGCGCTGTGTTCGGGTTGGACCGGATCGAGATCAAGTCGATCGACGAGATCCTGCGGATGCGGGAGGCCGGGCTCGTCGTCGCTGACGCGCTCGCCGCCGTGCAGGGGGCTGTGGCGATCGGCGTGACGACCGCTGAGCTCGACGCCATCGCTGCTGAGGTGATCGCGGCTCGCGGGGCGCGGTCCTCGTTCCTCGGCTACCAGGGCTACCCGGCTACGACGTGCATCAGCGTCAACGACGAGGTTGTCCACGGCATCCCGGGCGACCGTGTGATCCAGGACGGCGACGTGGTCTCGGTGGACTGCGGCGCCATCGTCGACGGCTGGCACGGGGACAGCGCCGTCACGGTCCTCGTCGGAGACGTCGACCCCGCGGACGCGAGGCTGTCCGCCGTCACCGAAGAAGCGATGTGGGCGGGTATCGCTGCGCTCGCCCGCGCGGAGCGCCTCCACGAGGTCGGTGCTGCCGTCGAGGACAGCGTCGTGGCCGCCTCCGACCCGCTCGTGCCGTACGGGATCGTCCAGGAGTACGTCGGCCACGGCATCGGCTCGGCCATGCACCAGTCGCCCGACGTCCCCAACTTCCGGGTCCGCGACCGAGGCCCTCGTGTGCGTCCCGGCATGTGCATCGCGATCGAGCCCATGGTGACGAGGGGTGAGAGGTTCACGCAGGTGTGCGAGGACGACTGGACGGTCGTCACCGACGACGGCGCACGAGCCGCGCACTGGGAGCACACCGTCGCCGTCCTCGAGGACGGCATCTGGGTCCTGACCGCCACCGACGGCGGCCGGGCCAAGCTCGAGGACCGGGGCATCAAGATCACGTCGCTCGGTAGCTGACCTCGCTGGCAGGCTCGCAGCGCCCGGCTCCGAGCCGCCCGCGCGACCGTTGAAGCCCCTGCGGGCGCTCGTGCGAGTCATCGTCCGCGCAACCTGGTCGAGGACAGGCTCCCTCTCGCGCACCCCGGGAGGGGGCGACGCATGATGGCGAACAGGCACCTCCACGAGACGCCTCTGATCAAGTAGGACGTTTGGTCCCTCGTCAACGCCTCACCCGGGACTTCACCCGCCCTCCTGGTGTAAACCCCCTGTCAGAACGAGGGTGATTCGGAATATCGTGACCAACGTCGGTACGAGTAGCCCGTCTCGGGTGTACCGAGTCATTCAGTCACGTCTCGGGGGAGCGTCTGTCACATGTCTATTGAGTTGCCCGTGCGCGCAGATCGCGCACGCCAGCCCGCGAGGGCAAATCTCAGGGGTCTGCCGCGTGTCCACGCGGCCAGCGCGACGACTCACAGGTCGTTCGCACGGTTTGCCCGGCCGGAACCGCTCACGGTCATCCGGGCTCCGCACGGTTTCGGTAAGTCCATGCTCGCCGCCCAGTGGCTGCGTTCGATGCAGGATGACGACGTCGACGTGCTGTGGCTCGGCTCCGACGCCCTGTCATTCATCGAGGGTCCCGGCGCCGAGGCGTTCTGGGACGTCCTGGGCAGCAGGCTCGAGGAGTTCACTACCACGCACCGCAAGGTCGCCGCGTCGTCCGCCAGGGGCCGGGAGCGGGTCGTCCAGCTGCTCAGCCAGCGCACCCGTCCCGTCTACGTGGTGCTCGACCGGTTCGAGTCGACGTCCGGACGACTCGGGATCGAGCAGTCGCTGCTCGATCTCGTCCAGACGATGGAGCACCTCTACCTGATCGTCTGCACCCGGACCGTCACCAGCCTCGAGGTCGTCGGCGCGGCCGTCGTCGACTCCGTCGTCGTGCGTCCCGCCGACCTCGCGCTCGGGGTGGAGGACGTGCTCGGCCTCGCTGCGCAGCAGGGGATCGTGCTCGGTCGCGACGAGGCGCAGACCCTGTGCGACGAGACGGCCGGATGGCCCGCGCTCGTCAGGGTGATCCTCGCCGGTTCCGCCGCCGACCAGGTGCCGGGCGCGGGTTTCGCGCTCAACCTCGACTCCGGCCGCTGGTTCCTGCGGACGGTCTGGGACGAGTTCGCCGTCCCCGGTCTCGCCGACTTCGTCACCCGCACGTCGGTGCTCGTCGAGTTCACGCGTTCGCTCGCCGCCCGCGTGTGCGGCGATGCTGACGTCGACGGACACATCGACACGCTGCTTGCGTCCGGCCTGCTGCGCGTCCACGGCTCCGGTGAGGACGCGGTCTACGCGCACCTGCCTGCTGTGCGCCGCGAGTGCGTGCAGCGGCTGCGCAGCGAGGCGCCGGAGCAGTTCCGAGAGCTCTCGCAGGTGTCGGCCGGTGTCCTTCTCGACCAGGGGCGCGCCGGGCAGGCGCTCGTGCACCTCGTGCGGGCGCGACTGTGGGACGAGGTCGTCGAGTGCGTCGAGAGCTCGTGGCACATGCTCGCGGCACAGGGGGAGAGCGAGCTGTTGAAGCTCGTCGACCGGCTGCCGGCCGACGTGGTCGAACGCAGCCCGCGTCTCGTCGTCCTGCGTGACTACTCGAACGACGTGGCAAAGCCCGCGACGACGGAGGGCACGGCCACCGGCGCGCCGGGGATGCCAGAGCTCGGTCGCCTGGCTGGCTGGCGGCACGGAGCCGCTCGGTCCGTGCGCGAACGTACGCGTGACGTCGCCGAGCGCTATGCCGACCTGGCGCCCGACGTGCGCGCCGATCTGCCCGCAGTCCTGTGCGAGCTGGGCGCCACGCGCCTGGCCCGCACGGACACCGACGGCGCTCGTGCCGTGTTCACGGACGCGCACCGGCTCGCGGCCGCGTCCGGAGCCGCAGCCGCCGAGGCGCGTGCCGCCGTCGGCGCGGCGCTCACGTGGACCGTCACGGGGGGCATCAAGGACGCGCGTGCCTGGATCGACGAGGCAACCCGTGCGGCGGCATCGGCTGACCCAGCCGACGTCGCGGACCTCGCGCCGGTCCTCGCCGGCGCGAGGGCGCTCGCGGCGATCGCAGGCGTCGACCTCCCGGCAGCGCGTGCGGCAGTCGTCGACGCGATCGGCGGTGACGCCGAGGTGATGTCGCTCGGGGCCCTGGCACGAGCGCAGCTCTCACTCCTGGAGGGTGGGCAGTACGAGGAGTTCGAGGAGTTCGAGAAGTCGAGCCAGTGGGTGATGAGCTCGGGCCTGCCTGCCGACGACCTCATCACCAACCTGCTCGTCGCGGCGCGGGTCGACCTGCTGCTGTCCATGGGGCAGGTGCTGCGCGCGCGTGCCGTGCTGACGCGGTGGGAGGGTGACCAGGACGGGTTGCTGCTGCCGCGGGTCCGGACAGCGTTCATGGCTGGCGACTACGGGCGGGCGGCGCTCCTCGCGTCGCAAGGCGCGCACTCGACTCACCGGCCTGCCCGCCAGCGTCTCGGTCTGCAGCTCGTCGCCGCGCTCGCGGAGAACGCGCGGGGCCGTGAGGCTGAGGCCGTCCGTGCGATGCGTGAGGCGATCGCGGTCGCGACCGACAGCGAGCTGTTCCAGCCGTTCGCCTCGCTCCCGCGGCCGCTCCTCGAAGCGATGGTCCCCGCCGTCCCGGAGCTCGCAGCGGTGCTCGCGAGGCTCGACGACGCCGGTGTGCGCGCCGACGTGTTCCCGGTGCCGTCGGTCGTGGCCGAGCTGAGCGAGCGTGAGCGCGAGGTCCTCGAGACCCTCGCCGTGAGCGACTCGCTCGGGGCGGTCGCGAAGCGTCTCTACCTCACGACCAACACGGTCAAGACGCACCTGCGGTCGATCTACCGCAAGCTCGGCACCCATTCGGGTGCTGAGACGATCCAGCGCGCCATCGAGTGCGGGCTGATCGAGGCGCCTCACGCCTGACGAGCCCACGTCCGCCCCGTGATGCCCCTGCCTCACGGGGCGGACGTGTGCTGTGACGCACGGCACGGGCCCGCTGCGGCCCTTCCCGGGTTTACCCGTCCTGCCCGATGCCGTACGATGTTGCGTTGGTATGTGTCTTGCATGCCACCCAGCAGACCCGGTGCCGCGGTGACGTGTGCGTGGGCGCCTCTCGGCGTCTCGTGAGCGTGATCCATCCGGGTGGGATGTTCAACCAGGAGTTAGCGGAGGATATGGCGAAGAAGGACGGTGTCATCGAGATCGAGGGCAGCGTGGTCGAGGCCCTGCCGAACGCGATGTTTCGCGTGGAGCTGGCCAACGGTCACAAGGTGCTCGCTCACATCTCGGGCAAGATGCGTCAGCACTACATCCGGATCCTCCCTGAGGACCGGGTCGTGGTCGAGCTGAGCCCGTACGACCTGTCCCGCGGCCGTATCGTCTACCGCTACAAGTAACCACGTCACCGACAACCTGCCGGCGCGCCACCGGACGATCGACGATCGGACGGCCCGCCGTACGGCGGCGAAGGAACCACGATGAAGGTCAAGCCCAGCGTCAAGAAGATCTGCGACAAGTGCAAGGTGATCCGTCGCCACGGCCGCGTCCAGGTCATCTGCGAGAACGTGCGGCACAAGCAGCGCCAGGGCTGACACAGCCTGTCCGCTGGCACGTGCAGTCACGCGCCGCAGATCTGCCCCTGCAGGGGCATCAGCGCACCACCACCGAACGCCCTCGTGGCGTCGCGAACCCTCGGCTCGGAGGCTGGGGCCCGCAACAGCGGGAAGATGGTGCGGAAGACCTCCGAACGCAGTACAGGAGCCACACATGGCACGTCTTGTCGGCGTAGACCTCCCCCGCGAGAAGCGGGTCGAGATCGCGCTCACCTACATCTACGGCGTCGGCCGTACCCGCGCCCAGCAGGCAGTCGCCGCGACCGGCATCAGCCCGGAGGTCCGCGTCAAGGACCTCGACGAGGCTCAGCTCGTCGCGCTGCGCGACTTCCTCGAGGGCAACTACAAGCTCGAAGGTGATCTCCGTCGTGAGGTTGCTGCCGACATCCGCCGCAAGGTCGAGATCGGCTGCTACGAGGGCCTGCGTCACCGCCGCGGCCTCCCGGTGCGCGGTCAGCGCACCAAGACCAACGCGCGTACCCGCAAGGGCCCGAAGCGCACCGTGGCCGGTAAGAAGAAGGCCCGCTAAGCAGTAGCAGCAGTCCGCGCAGGGGTCTCGCCCCGCCGCGCGGTCCGATTACCTCAGACCAGGAGAGATCAAAGACATGCCTCCCAAGACTCGCGCCGCCTCCGGTGCGCGCAAGCCTCGCCGCAAGGAAAAGAAGAACGTAGCCCTCGGCCAGGCGCACATCAAGAGCACCTTCAACAACACCATCGTCTCGATCACGGACCCGTCGGGCGCCGTGATCTCGTGGGCCTCCTCCGGCCAGGTCGGCTTCAAGGGCTCGCGCAAGTCGACGCCCTTCGCCGCGCAGCTCGCTGCCGAGGCTGCGGCTCGCCGCGCCCAGGAGCACGGCATGAAGAAGGTCGACGTCTTCGTCAAGGGTCCGGGCTCCGGCCGCGAGACCGCGATCCGTTCCCTCCAGGCCGCTGGCCTCGAGGTCGGTTCGATCCAGGACGTCACGCCTCAGGCCCACAACGGTTGCCGTCCGCCGAAGCGCCGCCGCGTGTGATCGGTTCCAGGCCGCCGGCCAGGGCATGTGCCCTGCCGGCGGCCTGACGCCGCACCACGGTGCGGCACCAGTACCCATGCCGAAATCCCAGGCCGGAAGCTTCCCGCCGGGGCTCTTCGTCTGTGACGCGTCATATGGCGGACGCGCACTGAAAGGACAGAACCAGTGCTGATCGCACAGCGCCCCACCCTGACCGAAGAGGTCATCTCGGAGAACCGTTCGCGCTTCTCCATCGAGCCGCTCGAGCCGGGCTTCGGCTACACGCTCGGCAACTCGCTGCGTCGCACGCTGCTGTCGTCCATCCCGGGCGCTGCGGTGACCTCCATCCGCATCGACGGTGTGCTCCACGAGTTCACCACCGTGCCGGGTGGCAAGGAGGACGTCACCGAGATCATCCTCAACATCAAGAACCTCGTGGTCTCGTCGGAGAACGACGAGCCCGTCGTGATGTACCTGCGCAAGCAGGGCGCCGGTGTCGTCACCGCAGCGGACATCGTCCCGCCGGCCGGTGTCGAGGTCCACAACCCTGAGCTGCACATCGCGACCCTCAACGAGAAGGGCAAGCTCGAGATCGAGCTGACCGTCGAGCGTGGGCGTGGCTATGTGTCCGCGAGCCAGAACAAGTCGTTCGACGCCGAGATCGGCCGCATCCCGGTCGACTCGATCTACTCGCCCGTGCTCAAGGTGACGTACAAGGTCGAGGCGACCCGTGTCGAGCAGCGCACCGACTTCGACAAGCTGATCGTCGACGTCGAGACCAAGCCGGCGATCTCGCCCCGCGACGCTCTCGCGTCCGCAGGCAAGACGCTCGTCGAGCTGTTCGGGCTCGCCCGTGAGCTCAACGTCGAGGCCGAGGGCATCGAGATCGGCCCGTCGCCGACCGACGCTGCGCTCGCCGCCGACCTGGCTCTGCCGATCGAAGAGCTGCAGCTGACGATCCGGTCGTACAACTGCCTCAAGCGCGAGGGCATCCACACCGTGGGTGAGCTCGTGTCCCGCAGCGAGGCCGACCTGCTCGACATCCGGAACTTCGGTTCCAAGTCGATCACCGAGGTCAAGGAGAAGCTTGCGGGCCTGGGTCTGGGCCTCAAGGACTCCCCCCTGGACTTCGACCCGTCGACCGTCGACTACAGCGACGGCGACGAGGGCGACTTCGAGACCGAGCAGTACTGACGCTGGCACGCCCGTCGCGCTGAGCGCCGGACAGCCCCCCAATTTCTCTAGGAGCAAGAACAATGCCTACCCCCACCAAGGGCGCGCGGCTCGGCGGTAGCCCGTCGCACGAGCGCAAGATCCTGGCCAACCTGGCCGCCGCGCTCTTCGAGCACGGTCGCATCACCACGACCGAGGCGAAGGCCAAGCGCCTCCGTCCCGAGGCCGAGCGTCTGATCACGTTCGCCAAGCGCGGTGACCTGCACAACCGTCGTCGCGTCCTGCGCACGATCACGGACAAGGGCATCGTCCACGTCCTGTTCACCGAGATCGCCCCGCAGATGGCCGAGCGCCAGGGTGGCTACACCCGCATCATCAAGGTCGCGCCGCGCAAGGGCGACAACGCCCCCATGGCGGTCATCGAGCTCGTCACCGAGCCCGTGAGCCCCAAGCAGGCTGTCGTCCGCGAGGCTGAGAAGGCCGCGAAGAAGTCCGCTCCGAAGGCTGAGAAGCCCGTTGAGCCGGTCGTCGAGGAGTCCGCCGAGGCCGAGGTCGTCGAGGACGCCCCCGCCGCCGAGGAGACCACGGAGGAGAAGGCCTGAGCCTTCCCCTCTCACGACGAGGCCCGCGCACCGATGGTGCGCGGGCCTCGTCGTTCTTCACGGCACCGACGGGCTCGAGAGGGACAGGCCGGTGCGGGGGACCCGGACAGCGTCGCACCGCGTGACGGGTCCCTGACTGCAGGCTCAGGGCCTGTCGTCGCCCCACAGCGTCCAGGCGCGCGCCCCGCCCACGAGCGCCGCCGAGTTCGGCACGACGACAACTTCCGGCCCGAGCCGGTCGCGCACCTGCGCCGTGATGCGGCCCGAGTTCCCGCCGCCCAGGTAGAGACGGTCCCAGCGGAAGACAGGCGCGAGCCCCTCGACGACCCGGAGCACCCGGCGGGACCACAGGGCGTCCCCGAGGCGTCGTCGTTCAGGTTCGCCGATGTACGCGTCGTAGGTCGTGGCGCGCCGGACGGGCGCGTGCGACAGCTCGAGGTGCGGGGCGAGCCGCCCGCCGTCGTAGTGGGCTGAGCCGAGGCCGGTACCGAGCGTCAGGACGAGCTCGAGGCCCGCGCCTGCGATGACTCCCGCGCCGTGGAGCTCGGCGTCGTTGACGACGATCGTCGGGATCCCGAGCTCGCTCTCGAGCGCGGCCGCAAGGTCGAGGTCGGCCCACGCAGCGACGAGCTCGGGGAGGGGACGGCTGCGCGGCCCGGTGCGGTTGATGTAGTGCGGTGTCGCGACGACGACGCCGTGCCGGATCATGCCCGGCATGCCGAGGCTTAGCCTCGACGCAGGCGGCAGGGAAGCCGCGAGGTCGGCGACCGTGCGGACGAGACGTTCCGGGGAGAGCGGGTACGGCGTCTCGATCCGCACCGCGGGCGCGTGCGCGGTGCCCGACGCGTCGAGCACGCCCGCCTTGATGCCTGAGCCGCCGCAGTCGACGCTCAGGGTCAGGACGTCGCGGGCCGTGGTTTCCATGCGGCCACGGTACCGACCGGGGCGGGGTGCTGCGTGCGGGATGATGGTCCGCGTGATTCGTCTGCGACTCGACCTCTCCTACCGGGGGACCGACTTCTCGGGCTGGGCGACCCAGCCGGGCCTCCGCACCGTGCAGGGCACCCTCGAGGAGGCGCTCGCGCGTGTCCTTCGCCTCCCGTCGGTACGCCTGACGGTCGCCGGGCGGACCGACGCCGGCGTCCACTCGCGTGGCCAGGTCGCGCACGTCGACGTCCCGGGCGAGGTGTGGGAGGCCGTCGTGGGCCGGTCGGGGCGCGCACCGGGGGATGCGCTCGTGTCGCGACTCGCAGGGGTCCTGCCGACCGACGTCGTCGTGCACCGTGCCGCGCCCGCGCCCCAGGGTTTCGACGCGCGCTTCAGCGCGCTGCGCCGGCGCTACTCCTACCGGGTCGCCGACCGGCCGGAGCTCAGGGACCCGCTCACGCGCGACTGGGTGCTGTGGAACCGGGCCGGGCTCGACGTCGCGGCGATGGACCGCGCGTGCCAGCCGCTCCTCGGGCTGCGGGACTTCGCGGCGTACTGCCGTCCGCGCGAGGGGGCCTCGACGATCCGCGAGCTGCAGGAGCTGCGGTGGACGCGCGTCGAGGACGGTCCAGAGCGCGGCCTCGTCGTCGCGTCGGTCCAGGCGGACGCGTTCTGCCACAACATGGTGCGCGCGCTCGTCGGGGCGTCGATCGCCGTGGGCGAGGGACGCCGGGACGAGGAGTGGCCGGCGAAGGTCCTCGAGGGCAGACGCCGGGACTCGGGTGCGGGCGTCGTGCCTGCGCACGGGCTCGTGCTCGAGGAGGTCGTCTACCCGGCTGACGACGAGCTGGCTGCGCGCGCGGAGAGGATCCGCGCGCGGCGGATGGACGAAGAGGTCGAGCCGGGCTGAGGACCGGCGCCCGCAGGCGTCGATCCTCACCCGAGGTTCTGTTCAGCGAGCCTCGTCGCGGTCTTCCAGGTCGACGTCGTCGTCGTCCGAGGGGACCGGGTCGGGGGTCTCGTCGAGGTCGTCGTCCTCGGTGCCCGGGGCGTCGACGTCGGGGACGACGTGCATCGCGGCCTCCTCGGCCGACGATGCGCCGCCAGCGAGGCCGGTGTCGACGGCGAACACGTCGTTCTCCTTGCCCTCCGCGTCGACGTCGACCTGCAGCCGGCCTGCGCGGTCGGAGTCGGTCGGACGCGCGCCAGCCTCCCACACGTCGGGCTCCTCCTGGGCGAGGCGCTCGTCGAGGTGCTCGCCGCGGGCGACCTCGTACTCCGTCGTCGGGCGGTGGCGGTGCTCGTGCTCGGGCGGAGAGATGCCTTCGTCCAGGAGGTCGTCGACGCCGCGGTCGACCAGCATGTCCTCTGCAGGAAGCTGGTCGGAGTCGCGCTCGCCGGGGTCGTCTGTCGTGCTCATCGTGGGTCTCCTCTCGTCTCCTCTCACCGTGGCACGTCCCGGCTCGGACCGCCACGCGCGGGGTGAAAAAGGAGCGCTTCCGCGGGGTCCGGTACGGGAGGATGGGGGTATGGGTCATGTCGACGTCTCCGGTCTCTCGTACTTCCTGCCGGACGGGAGGGCGCTCCTGACGTCGGTCGACCTGCGGGTGGGTGATGGCGCGAAGGTCGCGCTCGTCGGCCCGAACGGCGCAGGCAAGACGACGCTCCTGCGGATCGTCGCGGGCGACCTCGCTCCGCACGAGGGCACGGTGTCGCGATCGGGCGGGCTGGGCGTGATGGACCAGATGATCGGGCGGGTCGACGACGACCGGACTGTCCGTGACGTCCTTGCCGACCTCGGCGACGCGTCGATCCGCGCGGCCGCGCGTGAGCTCGACGCCGCCGAGCTGGCGATCATGACGGTCGACGACACCCCGTCGCAGATGCGGTACGCGCAGGCGCTCGCGGACTGGGCGGACGTCGGCGGGTACGAGGCCGAGGCGGCGTGGGACGACGTCACGACGGAGGTCTTGTCGATCCCGTACGAGAAGGCTCAGCACCGCGAGCTGCGGACCCTGTCGGGCGGTGAGCAGAAGAGGCTCGTCCTGACCGCGCTCCTGCGCGGGCCGCAGGAGGTGCTGCTGCTCGACGAGCCGGACAACTTCCTCGACGTGCCGACCAAGCGGTGGCTCGAGGAGCGGATGCGCGAGACGCCCAAGACGATCTTCTTCGTGTCGCACGACCGTGAGCTGCTCGCGCAGACGGCGACGGCGGTCGCGACGGTCGAGCAGACGGCGACGGGCGGCGACGTGTGGGTGCACGGGGGCGGCTTCAGCACGTACCTGCAGGCGCGCGAGGACCGCACGGAGCGGCTCGAGGAGCTGCGTCGACGGTGGGACGAGGAGCGGGCGAAGCTCAAGCAGCTCGTGCACACGCTCCGTACGAAGGCTGCTTTCAACGACGGTCTCGCGAGCCGGTACCAGGCGGCGCAGACGCGTCTGCGCAAGTTCGAGGAGGCGGGGCCGCCGCAGGCGGTCGCGCAGCGTCAGGACGTCAAGGTGCGTCTGGTCGGCGGGCGCACGGCGAAGCGCGCGGTCGTGTGCGAGGACCTCGAGCTCACGGACCTCATGCGGCCGTTCAGCACGGAGCTGTGGTTCGGCGAGCGCGTCGCGGTGCTCGGGTCGAACGGCTCGGGCAAGTCGCACTTCATGCGGCTCCTGGCGGCGGGAGGCACGGACCCGGACGTCGAGCACCAGCCGGTCGACGGCGTCTCGATCGAGCCGGTGCGGCACACAGGCAGGGCGGTGCTCGGCTCTCGGGTGCGTCCGGGCTGGTTCGCGCAGAACCAGGATCATCCGGAGCTCGTGGGGCGGACGCTCCTGGAGATCTTGCACCGGGGTGACGGTCGCCGTGCGGGGATGGGGCGCGAGCCGGCGTCGAAGGCGCTCGACCGGTACGAGCTGGTCGAGCAGGCGGAGCAGCGGTACGAGACGCTCTCGGGCGGGCAGCAGGCGCGCTTCCAGATCCTCCTGCTCGAGCTCGGGGGTGCGACGCTGCTCCTGCTGGACGAGCCGACGGACAACCTCGACCTGCACTCGGCGGAGGCGCTCGAGCGGGGCCTGGCGGCGTTCGAGGGGACGGTCGTCGCGGTGACGCACGACCGGTGGTTCGCACGCGGCTTCGACCGTTTCCTCGTCTTCGGTGGGGACGGGCATGTCGCCGACTCGCCCGAGGCTGTCTGGGACGTGAGCCGGGTCGAGCGGGTGCGGTGAGGCGTGGGCGCGACGTCCGGCTCGCGGCGGCGCGGTCCGTAGGATCGGGGCATGGCCACGTACAAGATCGTCCTGTTCTACGGCTTCACGCCGCTCGCGGCGCCGGAGTCGGTGCGGCTGTGGCAGCAGGCGCTCGCTGAGCGCTGGGGGCTGACGGGCCGGGTCGTCGTGTCGAGGCACGGGATCAACGCGACGCTCGGTGGCACCGTGGAGAACCTCAAGCAGTACGTCCGCACGACGCGGCAGCACCCGGGCCTCGAGCACATCGACGTCAAGTGGTCGGACGGCACGGGTGCGGACTTCCCGCGGCTGAGCGTCAAGGTCCGCCCGGAGCTGGTGAGCTTCGGCGTGCCGGACGAGATCGAGGTCGACGAGCGCGGTGTCGTGGGTGGCGGCGTGCCGCTGGGCCCGGACGAGGTTGACGCGCTCGTGGCCGAGCGGGACGACGTCGTGTTCTTCGACGGGCGCAACGCGTTCGAGGCGGAGATCGGGCGCTTCAAGGGCGCCGTCGTGCCGGACGTCCGGACGACGCGCGACTTCATCGAGGAGATCGACTCGGGGAAGTTCGACCACCTCAAGGACCGGCCGATCGTCACGTACTGCACGGGCGGTGTGCGCTGCGAGGTGCTCTCGGCGCTCATGCGCAAGCGCGGCTTCGAGGAGGTGTACCAGGTCGCGGGCGGGATCGTCCGCTACGCAGAGGCGCGCGGTGCGGACGGCCTGTGGGAGGGGTCGCTCTACGTGTTCGACGAGCGCCGCCACGTCGAGTTCGCGGACGGTGTCGAGCCGCTCGGCTCGTGCGTCGTCTGCTCGGCGCCTGCAGCGCGCTACGAGAACTGCGGGGACGCGTCGTGCCGGACGCTGCGCCTGGCCTGTGCGGAGTGCACCCCCGCTGTCACGGCGGGGCGCTGCGAGGTGTGCGTCGCCGAACGGCCGGGCTCTTTCGTGCCGCGGCCGACGGCCCGGCCGGGGGTGCCAGCGGCCGTCTGAACGGGGTGTGACGCAGCGCCTCCCGTCTCCCTTTGACCGGGGGGTGCCTCAGAAGATAGCCTTGGCAGTCGTTGTGCTTCCTCTCGTGACCGGTGCGCCCACTCGCTAGGTCTTCAGTGAAGCCCTCACCGACCTCACCGGTCGCAGAATCCTGCGCCGGAGAAGACACACGAACACGAAACGAAGGCTACGACCGTGCGTACGTACACCCCGAAGCCCGGCGACATCCAGCGCAACTGGTACGTCATCGACGCGACCGACGTCGTCCTGGGCCGCCTTGCCAGCCACGTGGCTACCCTGCTGCGTGGGAAGCACAAGCCCACCTTCGCTCCGCACGTCGACGGCGGTGACTTCGTCATCGTCATCAACGCCGACAAGGTCGCCCTCACCGGCAACAAGCGCGAGCAGAAGCTGGCCTACAACCACTCCGGCTACCCGGGTGGTCTGCGGGCGGTTGCGTACTCCGACCTCCTGGAGAACAACCCCGAGCGCGCTGTGGAGAAGGCCGTCCGCGGCATGCTCCCCAAGAGCACGCTCGGCCGCCAGCAGCTGGGCAAGCTCAAGGTCTACCGCGGCTCTGAGCACCCCCACGCTGCGCAGCAGCCGAAGCCCTTCGAGATCACCCAGGTCGCTCAGTAAGGCTCTGCCT
Source organism: Flavimobilis sp. BM9 (assembly GCF_058313055.1). NCBI lineage: Bacteria > Bacillati > Actinomycetota > Actinomycetes > Micrococcales > Jonesiaceae > Flavimobilis > Flavimobilis sp. BM9. The sequence goes on from NZ_JBZEMO010000001.1 coordinate 289,936, forward strand.
TGCTGAACCGGAAGCATTAAGGACGCGAGGACACACCAGTGGCCGAGAACACCGTCGACACCGACGTGCTGGACGAAGAGACGCCCAGCAGCTACACCTCCGAGACCGCTGCGCCCACGGGCCGCGGTCAGAGCATCACCGCTCCCGCGCAGGCCCTGGGCCGTCGCAAGGAGGCGATCGCCCGCGTGCGTATCGTCCCCGGGACCGGTCAGTGGAAGATCAACGGGCGCACGCTCGAGGACTACTTCCCGAACAAGGTGCACCAGCAGCTCGTCAACTCCCCGCTGAAGCTGATCGACGTCGAGGGTCGTTTCGACGTCATCGCGCGCATCAACGGCGGCGGCATCTCGGGTCAGGCCGGCGCGCTGCGCCTCGGCATCGCCCGTGCGCTCAACGCAGTTGACGTCGAGGCCAACCGCCCGGCCCTGAAGAAGGCCGGCTTCCTCACCCGCGACGCTCGCGTCGTCGAGCGGAAGAAGGCTGGACTCAAGAAGGCGCGCAAGGCACCGCAGTACTCCAAGCGCTGATCCTTCAGCTGCTCACCGAGAGGCCCGACGGATTCCGTCGGGCCTCTCGTCGTCTCCGTGACCTGCGGCGACTCGCGTGGACGCTGTTGTGTCCACGATGCAAGACGATGCTCCCGTTGCTCGGCGCCTGGTGCCACGGCCGCTAACTTGACCGAAACGATCGACAAGTTGCGAGCGCGGGAGATACAGGGATGAGCATGAGCTGGAACGACGTGGGAGCCCTCGCAGTCACCGTCGCGCTGTTCTACGGCCTGTCCCGGTTGCGACGAACGGGGGCAGGCTTCGCCACGCTCACGTTCGCGGCGCTCGTCGTCGGGGCGGGCGTCGGTGTTCTCTTCCGCGGACACACCAGCTACATCGACCCGATCGGTGCCATCTACGTCCAGGTCATCACCGCCGCCGTCGTCCCTCTGATCGCGATCTCGATCTTGTCGTCCGTGACCGCCCTCGGCAGCGTCACCGCGCTGCGGACGATCGGGCTCAGCTCGACCTTCTGGCTCTTGCTGAGCAACGCCTTCGCGATCGTCCTCACGCTCGGGCTCACGCTCGCCCTCGGGCTGGGCCGTGGCGTCGACCTCGACATCGCAGGCATCGACGGCGGGACCCTGACCGGGCTGCTCACGCCGTTCGACGAGGTCCTCGTCGGGCTCTTCCCCTCGAACGTCGCGGGCGACGTCCAGGGCAACAAGATCATCCCCGTGATCCTCGCCGCAGGGGCCGTCGCCGTCGCCTACCTCCTCGTCGCCAAGGACGACGCCGCGCGCGTCGCCCCGCTGCGTTCGTTGGTCGAGGCACTCAAGGCAGTGGTCTTCAAGGTCGTCGGGTTCATCATCAGTGCGACGCCCTTTGCCGTCCTCGCCCTGACCGCGACGTCCGCGTCGACGGCCGTGACGCGACTGGCGACCGTGTGGTCGCTCGCATCGGTGCTCGGCGTCACCGTCGTCGCCGCGCTCGTGCACATGTACCTCGTGAACGGGGTCCTGCTGCGCGTCTTCGCCGACGTATCGCCCGCTGCGTTCTTCAGGAAGATCAGTCCCGCCCAGCTCACCGCCTTCACGACGCAGAGCAGCGTCGGCACGCTCCCCGTGACGACGAGCGCGCTCACGGACAAGGTGGGTGTGCCCGAGCAGGTCGCTCACTTCACCGCGCCGCTCGGCACCACGATCGGCATGCCGGGCTGCGCGGGCATCTGGCCCATCGTCGTCGCTGTGTTCGGGATCAACGCGCTCGGCATCGACTACGGGGTGCGCGACTATGCGCTGCTCGCCCTTCTGTGCCTCGTCGTCTCGCTCGGCACCGCAGGTGTACCAGGGACTGCGATCATCACCGCGACCGCGGTGCTCAACGCGACCGGTCTCCCGGTCGAGGTCATGGTCCTGCTCATTCCGATCAACGCGGTCGCCGGCACCTTCTCCACGTCGTCGAACGTCACCGCGGCTGCGGTCTCGGCGGTGATCGTCGCCCGCCGGCGCGGTGAGCTCGACGACGGCGTCTTCGCTGGCGAGGCGCACACGCCGGACGTGGGCGCCCCCGGGCGCGCCGGAGGAGCCGCGCACAGCGCGAGCGCCTCGAGCGTTGCAGGGGCCGGCGTCGCACCTGTCGGCACGATCACCCTCGACACGGTCCCGGTCGGGGCGTGCGAGCCCAGATGACCACCGCCACCACGTCCCGCCTCACCCTCGACCCGGAGCACCAGGAGAACCCCATGAGCGCCACCACCATCCGCCCCCGCGCGCTGCGCCGCATCCTGCTCATCGCCGCCGTCGCAGGCGGCGCCCACCTGGGTGGGGTGTCCACCGCGGCACCCGCGTTCTCGGCGGGCGACGTGTGCGACCTGTGCTCGATCAACTTCGATCTCCTCGCGTGCGAGGAGTCAGGCGGCGAGCCGTACGACTCCAACCCTGGCGGGTCACAGGGCACCCCGACGGTACCGACCACCAAGCCGACCACCAAGCCGACCACCAAGCCTGCCCCGAAGCCAGTCGCTACGACCGCCCCGAAGGCTACGCCCAAGCCTGCAGCGACGACAGCACCGAAGCCCGCAGCGACCACAGCCCCCAGGTCGTCGACGCCGACGAAGCCCAAGGCCACGAGCGGTCCGAAGACGTCGAGCAAGCCGACGTCGAAGCCGAGAGCGACCCAGGCCCCGCGCACGGGCGGCTCGCAGGCGACCGGGACCGCGCAGCCGACCGGGACCGCGCAGCCGACCGGCACCCCGCCCGGCACCGTCCCGACCGTGACGCAGCCGCCCGCTGACGCAGCGAAGGCCACCACGGTCGACGAGCAGGCTGAACCCCCGGTCACCGAGGGGCCGCTCGTCGACGAGCTTCCCCCCGTCGCCGCGACCGGCAGCGACCTCACGTCCCCGTCACCGCTGGCCCCGGCTGACGTGACGGTCGTCGGCGCCGCGGACGGCGGGGCCGTCCCCGCGTCCGCAGAGGACCCGACCGCGGCGGCTGCCGCTCAGGACGCCGCGGCGGCCCGGGGCGCCGGGCTCGGCCTCCTGGGTGCGCTTGCCGCGACCGGAGCCGCCCTGCTCGGCGTCCATGCCGTACGCGGACGACGCGCGACCAGCTGACCCCACCCGCCCCGCACGGCGTACGCCGGCGGCGGTGGACGACCCCGACCCCAGACGGAACCTACGTCCCAGGGCTGCTTCGCCGTGCCCGGAACTGATTCGCAACGCCCTCACCAGAGAAGAGAAAAAGACATGAGACTCCTGACCCGCAGCGCCCGTACCAGGTGGAGCGCGAGCCTCGCCACCGCGGTCGCACTCTCCGGAGCCGCGGTGCTCGTCCCGAGCGCCGCGAGCTCCACGACGCCGCCTGCCGCGCCGGTCGACTACCTGGCCGACGCCTATGGGCTGCCCGCCGGGCACGTCCTCGAGAACCTCACGTTCGAGCGGTTCGAGTTCCTGCTCGGCAGCGAGGGCACATATGCCTTCCTCCTGGGGAGCCCGACGGACGCGGACCTGCGCCGGGCGGCCCCGCGCATCGACGCCGTGGCCCGAGAGCTCGGCGTGGACACCGTGTACACGTTCGACCCGGTGCTCGACGGCGCGAGCGTCGACATCCGTACGTCGCCGCTCACGGACGTCGCCGCGCTCTACACGCGTGTTGCCGCGACCCTCAACGAGGACACGACGCCGGAGTTCGGCGCGGGCGCCGACCCGTTCCTCTTCGTCTACGACCGGGACCGCCAGGAGGACGGCTCCGCCGACCGCATCGCCGCGTCGCTCACGACGCTCCCGTCGGCCGGGGAGCTCGCGACCGCCGACGGCCCAGCCGCGTTCGACGCGCAGGTCCGCGGGGTCCTCACGTCCGGCGGGGAGCTCGACGAGAGCACGCAGCGCGAGTTCTACACGACCGAGGTCAACCGCAAGCACGCCGTGCAGTACCTCGGCCGCCCGAACTACGGCCCCGACGTCTTCACGGACGCCGACCAGGACTTCCGCCTCGTCAATGTCACGTACCCCGAGCTCGAGCACCTGCTCGGCTCGCCCGGTGACCACGTGGTCTTCTTCGGCGGGACGTGGTGCCACAACACGCGTGCCGTCATCAAGGACGTCAACGACCAGGCGATCGCGAGCGGCACCGACACCGTGTACGTGTTCGACAACCGGCTCGACGGCCAGTCGGCGGGCAACCTGCACATCCGCGACACGAGCTCGAAGCTCGCGCACCTCTACGGCGACCTCGTGCGCACGTACTTCCCGAACCTCGTCACGCAGTACTCACCCGAGAGCAACGGGGTCACCTACTACCCGGGCGGTGACACGAGCGCGACCCCGCTCGTCGCGAAGAAGCTTCAGGTCCCGTACGTCCTCGAGTACAGCAAGGACCGCAAGGTCGGGGGTGCTGCGGCGCCGATCAGGCGGCAGTGGATCCGTGACAACGGCGACGGCACGTTCCGCGAGTACATGACCGAGTGGTGGTACCGGAACCACCTGCCCGGTGGGGTGACCAACGAGACCACGCTCGCGAACAACTATGCGTTCGCAGACGAGGCCGTCGTGAAGCTCGTCGAGTTCTTCGCCGCCGTCAAGGCGGACCGCACGCCGACGCCCACGCCCACCACGAAGCCGACGCCGACTCCCACGACGAAGCCCACGCCAAAGCCGGTCCCGGGGCCGACCGCGTCTGCCCCGGTCGCGACGACGACGAAGGTCACGCTGTCCACCACGAAGCCGTCCTACGGCACACACGTTCGTGCGACGATCGCCGTCACGGGTGGTGTCGCGGGCAAGGTCACCGTCCGCGAGGGCAAGAAGATCCTCGCGACGGTCTCCGTCCCGGCGAAGGGCCGCGCCGTCGCGAAGCTCCCCGCCAACCTCGGGATCGGCAAGCACACGGTCGCCGCGCGGTTCACCCCGGCGAGCGCCGCCAAGGCGAAGTCGTCGACGTCGGCCAGGGTGACGTTCGCGGTGAGGAGGGCGAAGGCCCAGACCGCGGTCAAGGTCGTCAAGAAGCCGACGGCGGGCACGAGCGGGTCCGTGCGCGTCACCGTCACCGCGAAGGGCAGCTCGGTGCGGGCGGGCGGCAGCTATGTCGTCAAGGTCCGTGGCACGGTCGTCGCGAAGGGTCGACTGACCAACGGGACGGGCACGGCCCGCCTCCCGAAGCTCGCTGCGGGCAAGCACAAGGTGCAGTTCTCCTACAAGGGATCGCCGCAGGTTGCCAAGGCGAACCGCACCATCACGGTCACCGTCCGCTGACGTTCTCACCCGTGGCCCGGTCTGGCCGGACCGGGCCACGGTCGTCCGCGGACGCTAGAGTCGTCCCGGACGAGGCGCGCCTGCTGGCGTGCGGTATCAGCGAAGGGACCACCTGTGACGCGACTTTTCGGGACCGATGGCGTGCGAGGTCTCGCCAACCGGGACGTCACTGCTGAGCTTGCGCTCGACCTCGGTGTCGCTGCGGCGCACGTGCTCGGCACCTCCGGAACGTTCGAGGGGCATCGACCGCGTGCGGTCGTCGGCCGTGACCCTCGCGTCTCGGGCGAGTTCCTCTCTGCTGCCGTCGCTGCGGGCCTCGCGAGCGCGGGCGTCGACGTGCTCAACCTCGGCGTCCTGCCCACGCCGGCGATCGCGTACCTGACGGCGACCGCCGACGTCGACCTGGGTGTCGTCCTGTCCGCGTCGCACAACGCCATGCCGGACAACGGCATCAAGTTCTTCGCCCGTGGCGGCGTCAAGCTGCCCGACGCGGTCGAGGACGCGATCGAGAGCCGCCTCAACGAGGCCTGGGAGCGGCCCCTCGGCGCGGCCGTCGGCCACATCCAGTCCGACACCGGGAAGGCCGGCGACTCGTACGTCGAGCACCTCGTCGGTTCGATCGGGGCGAGCGGCTCCGCGCAGCCGCTCGCGGGCCTGCGCATCGCCGTCGACTGCGCCAACGGTGCGGCGAGCGAGGTCGGGCCTGCCGCGCTGCGGGCGGCGGGCGCGGACGTCGTCGTCATCAACGCGTCGCCCGACGGCCGCAACATCAACGAGAAGTGCGGGTCGACGCACCCCGAACAGCTTCAGGCTGTCGTCGTCGCGTCGGAGGCTCACTTCGGTGTCGCGTTCGATGGCGACGCGGACCGTTGCCTCGCGGTCGACCACACCGGGGCTCTCGTCGACGGTGACGCGATCATGGGCGTGATCGCCCTCGCTCTCAAGGATGCCGGGCAGCTCGCGCACGACACTCTCGTCGTGACCGTCATGAGCAACCTCGGGCTGATTCTCGCGATGGAGAAGGCCGGCATCACGACGGTCCAGACCGGGGTGGGGGACCGCTACGTCCTCGAGGCGATGAACGAGGGCGGGTACAGCCTCGGTGGCGAGCAGTCGGGCCACATCATCCTGTCGCAGTACGCGACGACGGGCGACGGTGTCCTGACGGCGCTCAAGCTCGCGGCGCGCGTCCAGTCGTCCGGCATGTCGCTGCGCGACCTCGCGTCGGTCGTCACGCGCCTGCCGCAGACGCTCATCAACGTCTCTGGCGTCGACAAGTCGCGGGTCACGACCGACCCGGTGCTGACCACGGCGGTCGAGGATGCCGAGCGGCTGCTGGGCTCGACGGGCCGCGTGCTGCTGCGCTCGTCCGGGACGGAGCCGCTCGTGCGCGTCATGGTCGAGGCCGCCACCCAGGACCAGGCCGACGGCGTCGCGCAGCGCCTGGCCGACGTCGTCCGCGAGCAGCTCGCGCTGTGAGCGGCACCCGGTCGGCGTGGCCGGCGGAGGCCGTCGAGCCGGAGCTGCGCGCGGCGGTCGCCGCGCTGCTCGACCGGCACCCCGACGGGGTGCTGCCGATCGTCCAGGCAGGGCACCCGGTGCTGCGCACCGTGTGCGCCCGGTACGCGGGGCAGCTCGGCGACGTCCTGCCGCGCCTGCTCGAGGCGATGGTCGCGACGATGCGCGCGGCTCCGGGTGTGGGGCTCGCGGCGCCCCAGATCGGCGTCGGGCTCGCGATCGCCGTCCTCGAGGACCCGGGCCTGCCCGCGGGGTGGGAGCAGACGGCGGACGCGCGCGAGCGGAGCCCGCTCGCGCTGCGCACGATCGTCAACCCGACGTACGACGCGGTCGGCGACGAGCGGCGCTCGTTCTACGAGGGCTGCTTGAGCGTCGAGGGATACCAGGCCGTCGTCACGCGGCCGCGTACCGTCCGCCTGCGCGGGCAGGACGAGCACGGCGACCCTGTCGACGAGACGCTCGGCGGCTGGCCTGCACGGATCGTCCAGCATGAGACGGACCACCTGGCCGGGATGCTCTATGTCGACCGCGCCGAGACGCGCTCGCTGTGCGCGACCGCGACGTACGGCGCACTGTGGGCGGACGAGGACGTTCCCGAGCGGGCTGCGGCGATGCTCGGCTTCGACCTCGCCTGACGCACGGCAGCACGACGAGGCCCGGGAAGGTCATCCTCACGGACGACCGCCCCGGGCCTTGTCGCTACCCGAGGATGATGCGGGGAGACTCGCGGCCGGGCGACGATGGAGGAGTCAGGGAAGGGTGGGGGGAATCCCCGATTCCTGCGCACGCGCCCGGCCCGTAGGCTGGTCGCGTCGACAAGACCGGTGCCACGTCGTGGTGCCGCACGCCGACCGCGGTGACAGGAAGAGGGACGGATGCTCGAGCTGGTGACCGACGTCGCGGCTTCCGCCGAGTCCTGGATCCTCGGGTTCGCGGCCAGCCCCTGGATCTACCTCGTGCTCTTCGCGTTCACCGCGATCGACGGGTTCTTCCCGCCTGTGCCGAGCGAGTCCGTCGTCATCACGCTCGCGGTCGCCGCCTACGCGACGGGGAGCCCCAACATGTGGCTCGTCCTCCTGATCGCGGCCGTCGCGGCGTGGACCGGGGACCAGATCGCCTACCTGATCGGCCGGTGGGTCGGTACGGACCGGGTGCCGTTCTTGCGCTCCGCGCGCGGTCGCAAGGCGGTCGCGTGGGCACGCCAGGCGCTCGAGCGGCGTGGTGCGTCGTTCATCCTCGCGGCGCGCTACGTGCCGATCGGTCGCATCGCAGTCAACATGACGGCCGGTGCGCTCGGCTACAAGCGCGAGCGGTTCGTGTTCGTCACGGCAGCCGCTGCCGTCCTGTGGGCGGGATACTCCGTCCTCATCGGCTTCGCCGCGGCCACGTGGCTGGGGCACTCGACGCTCGCCGCGATGGCGGTCGGCATCGCGTTCGGCGTCCTCGCAGGCTTCGTGCTCGACCGGGTCATGGCGCAGATCGCCGCGCGGCGCGAGGCGCGCGCGGAAGGTCAGGGTGGCACCGGCACGGCGGGGACCGACGACGCCGCCGCGTCGGGCCAGCGCCCGGAGCTCGCCGAGCTCTGATCGCGGCTCGCACTGGCGCCCTCACGCGCGCCGGCGGCTGCAGACGCTCACAGCTTGCGGAGCCGGACCCGCTGGATCGAGTGGTCCGAGCCCTTCGTGAGCACGAGCGTCGCGCGCGAGCGCGTCGGCAGGATGTTCTGCTGGAGGTTCGGGGCGTTGATCGTGTCCCAGATGCGCTCGGCGGTCGAGATCGCGTCGTCGTCCGACAGGTCCGCGTAACGGCGGAAGTACGAGTCAGGGTTGGCGAACGCCGAGTCCCGCAGGGACAGGAACCGGTCGACGTACCACTGCTTGACGTCGGACGTCCGCGCGTCGACGTAGATCGAGAAGTCGAAGAAGTCGCTCACCGCGAGGTTCGAGTGGTCGATCGACGGGCGTGCCGGCTGCAGCACGTTGAGGCCCTCGACGATGAGGACGTCCGGCTGGCGCACGACGATCTCCTCGCCCGGGACGATGTCGTACGTCAGGTGCGAGTAGACGGGCGCGCGGACCTCCTGGTGGCCCGCCTTCACCTTCGTGAGGAAGCGCACGAGCGCCCGGCGGTCGAACGACTCCGGGAAGCCCTTGCGCTCCATGAGCCCACGCCGCTCCAGCTCGCGGTTGGGCAGGAGGAAGCCGTCGGTCGTCACGAGCTGGACGCGGGGCGTCTCGGGCCACCGCGCCATGAGGTGCCTCAGGACGCGCGACGTCGTCGACTTGCCGACAGCCACCGAGCCAGCGACGCCGATCACGTACGGCGTGACCGCCGTGCTCTCCCGCAAGAAGGTCGACGACGCCTCGTGGAGACCGCGCGTCGCGCTCACGTAGAGGTTGAGGAGGCGTGAGAGCGGGTGGTAGATCGCCTCGACCTCGGGAAGCTGGATGGGGTCGCCGAGCCCGCGCAGGCGCACGAGGTCGTCGGCGGTGAGCGGGAGCGGCGTCGACGCCGACAACCTGCTCCAGGTCTCCCGGTCCATCTCGCGGTACGGGGACGGGGGGACCGGTGGTTGCGAGGTCACCGGCTGATTCTCCCCCCTGTGCACGCCCGGGGCGAAACCGAGGTGTGGAGGAGGTGAACGTCACCGCCCAGAACGGTCCACCGCGCAGGCGGCGAACTAGACTCCCAGGCTATGTGTGGAATCGTCGCTCACGTCACGTCAGCCGCCCCGTCGTCGCGCACGCTCGACGTGCTGCTGGAAGGCCTCGGTCGTCTCGAGTACCGCGGGTACGACTCGGCTGGGGTCGCCCTCGTGGGCACCGGCGGCGACCGGGTCGCGAGCGCCAAGCGCGCGGGCAAGCTCGGCAACCTGCGAGCGGCCCTCGAGGAGCAGCCGCTCCCGGCTGCGACCGCCGGCATCGGGCACACCCGGTGGGCGACGCACGGCGCGCCGACCGACCTCAACGCGCACCCGCACCTCGCTGACGACGGGCGTCTGGCGCTGATCCACAACGGCATCGTCGAGAACTTCGTGGCGCTGCGCGCCGAGCTCGAGGCCGACGGCGTCACCTTCCTCTCGGAGACCGACACCGAGGTCGCGGCCCACCTCCTCGCACGCGAGCACTCCCAGGTCGGCGACCTCGCCGAGGCCATGCGCGCCGTCGCGCGCCGCCTCGAGGGCACGTTCACCCTGCTCGCCGTCCACGCCGACCACCCGCACCTCGTCGTCGGCGCCCGTCACGACTCCCCGCTCGTCGTCGGGCTCGGCGAAGGGGAGAACTTCCTCGGCTCGGACGTCGCCGCGTTCATCTCGCAGACGAGCGAGGCGCTCGAGCTCGGCCAGGACCAGGTCGTGTCGATCACGCCGACGTCCGTCACGGTCACCGACTTCGACGGCAACCCCGCCGAGGGGCGCCGGTACTCGGTCGACTGGGACGCCTCCGCAGCCGAGAAGGGCGGCTTCCGCTCCTTCATGGACAAGGAGATCCACGACCAGCCGCAGGCCATCACGGACACGCTCCTGGGCCGCACCGACCTGCAGGGCCGCCTCCAGCTCGACGACCTGCGCATCGACGAGTCGGTGCTGCGCGCCGTCGACAAGATCATCGTCATCGCGTGCGGCACGGCCGCGTATGCCGGCCACGTCGCGAAGTACGCGATCGAGCACTGGTGCCGCATCCCGGTCGAGGTGGAGCTCGCGCACGAGTTCCGCTACCGCGACCCGATCGTCAACGAGAAGACCCTCGTCGTCGCCGTCTCGCAGTCGGGCGAGACCATGGACACGCTCATGGCCGTGCGCCACGCGCGGGAGCAGGGAGCGAAGGTCCTGTCGATCGTCAACACGCACGGGTCGACGATCCCGCGCGAGTCGGACGCAGTCCTGTACACGCACGCCGGTCCTGAGGTCGCGGTCGCGTCCACGAAGGCGTTCCTGTCGCAGATCACCGCGGCCTACCTGCTCGGGCTCTACCTCGCGCAGCTGCGCGGGAACAAGTTCCCCGACGAGATCCGTGAGGTCCTCGCCGACCTCCGCGAGATGCCCGCGAAGATCCAGCAGGTCATCGACCGCGCCGACCACGTGCGTGACGTCGCGGTGTCGATGGCGGACGCGACGTCGGTCCTGTTCCTGGGACGTCACGTCGGGTACCCGGTCGCGATGGAGGGCGCGCTCAAGCTCAAGGAGCTCGCCTACATCCACGCGGAGGGCTTCGCGGCGGGGGAGCTCAAGCACGGGCCGATCGCGCTCATCGAGGAGGGGCAGCCGGTCTTCGTCGTCGTACCGTCCCCGCGTGGGCGCGACTCGCTGCACTCGAAGGTCGTCTCCAACATCCAGGAGATCCGCGCTCGTGGCGCACGTACGCTCGTCATCGCGGAGGACGGAGACGACGCGGTCGTGCCGTTCGCCGACGAGATCTTCCGGATCCCCGTGTCGTCGACGCTCCTGACGCCGCTGCTCGCAGTCGTGCCGCTGCAGATCTTCGCGTGCGAGCTCGCCACGGCGAAGGGGCTGGACGTGGACCAGCCGCGCAACCTCGCGAAGTCCGTCACGGTCGAGTGACCGGCCGGCCGGTCGTGCGATGAGCATCGTGGGGATCGGCGTCGACGTGGTCGACGTCGCCCGGCTCGCGGAGCGCCTCGAGCGCGTACCGCGGCTCGCGGAGCGTCTCTTCACGGAGGCGGAGCGCGGCCTGCCGGTGCGCTCGCTCGCGGGTCGCGTCGCGGCGAAGGAGGCCGTCGCGAAGGCGCTCGGCTCGCCCGGTGATCTCGGCTGGCACGAGGTCGAGGTGCGCCGAGTCGCCGGGCACCCGCCTGTCATCACGGTGAGCGGCGCCGTCGCGCGCCGAGCCGCCGAGGCGGGCGTCGTCAGATGGCACCTGTCGCTCAGTCACGACGGCGGGATCGCCACGGCCTTCGTCGTCGCGGAGGCGTGACGACGAAGACCGTGGGCGGGGGGCTCAACGGAGCGCGGGCGCTACCTCGCGCTCGAACAGCTCGATCCCGGAGCGGTCGTAGGCCGCCTCGGCGAAGTACGTGATCGCGTACGTCATGCCGAGGCCCTCGAGCTCGCGCAGCTTGTCGACGATCTGCTCGGGCGTCCCGACGAGCGGGCCCTTGCGCAGGTCGGCGACCTGGTCGTCGGCGCGGGTCGGCACCGTCCGGCTCAGGTGCTCGTGGATCCACGCGAAGCGGTCCTCCACCTCGGCCTCGGTCGCACCGATGACGACGTTGTAGTTCGCCGAGCGCGTGATCTCGGCGAAGTCGCGGCCCAGGTCGCGGCAGTGGTCGGCGAGCACCTGCGACTTGTGCGCGAACCCTTCGGGGCTCCCGTCGAAGTTCGTGTACGCGGCGTGCTGCGCAGCGATCCGCAGCGTCTTGCGCTCGCCTCCGCCGGCGATCCACAGCGGCACGCCCCCGTCCTGGAGCGGCTGCGGGTAGCACAGCGCGCCGTCGACCTGGAAGTGCTCGCCGGCGAGGGTCGCCGAGCCCGTCTCCCACATCTGGCGCATGATCTGCACGCCCTCGTCGAGCGCGGCGAGACGCTCGCCCGCGCGGGGGAAGCCGTAGCCGTACGCGCGCCACTCGTGCTCGTACCAGCCCGCGCCGATGCCCATCTGCGCGCGTCCGCCGCTGATGACGTCGACGGTCGCGGCGACCTTCGCGAGGTAGGCGGGGTTGCGGTAGGCGATGCACGTGCACATCTGGCCGAGCTTGACCCGGCTCGTCGACGCAGCGAACGCCGCCATGAGGCTCCACGCCTCGTGCGTGGCCTCGGTCGTCGGTTCGGGGACGGTGTGGAAGTGGTCGTAGACCCATACGGAGTCGAAGACGTCGCCCGTGTCGGCGTGCTGGGCGAGGCCGTTCATGACGGCCCAGTGGTCGGCGGCGTCGATGCCCGTGAGGTCCTGGCGCCAGCCCTGAGGGATGAAGAGTCCGATCTGCATGGGTCCAACGTACGCGCGCCTCGCGCTCGGGCGCCCGCCGCGCGCCGCCGTCGCTGCACGCCGTGCCGCAGGCCTGGTGCTGCGGCAGGATGGAGAGATGATCGAGGCCGTCGCGACCGAGCACATCCGTCATGCCGAACGACCTCTCCTGGACGCAGGCGTCCCGCTCATGGCGCACGTCGCGTTCGCGGTCGCGCAGCGCGTCCGCCAGCAGCTGACCGACCGTGCGGGTGCGGTCGCGGGGCGACGCGTCGTCGTCCTCGTGGGCCCGGGCAACAACGGCGGGGACGGCCTGTTCGCCGCCGCGCACCTCGCACGTGCTGGGGTGCGGACGCTCGCGGTGACGACCACCCCCAAGATCCACGCGGAAGGGCTCGAGGCTGCGCGGCGGGCGGGCGTGGTCCTCGTGTCGAGCGCCTCGTCGGGCCGCGCGGGTCTGGGCGCCCTGTCTCCCGGTGCGGCCGCACGCGAAGCCCTCGCCGCCGACGTCGTCGTCGACGCGATGCTCGGCATCGGCGCGCGCGGCGCCCTGCGCGGCGCCGCAGCGGCGATCGTCCGCGCGGTCAACCGGCAGCGCCCACGGCGCGGCGGCCCGTTCGTCGTCGCGATCGACGTCCCGAGCGGGATCGGCGTCGACGACGGCACGGTGCCCGGGCCGGTCCTGCGGGCAGACCTCACCCTCGCGTGCGGCTCGCCCGCACCGGGCCTCCTCCTGCCGCCGGCCGCGCACCTCGCGCAGGACGTCGAGGTGATCGACACGGGCCTCGACCTGTCCGGTGCCACGAGCAAGGTGCTGCGTCTCGAGGACACGGACGTCCCGACGCTGTGGCCTCGCGCGCTGCCGGAGCACGACAAGTACCGGCGCGGCGTCGTCGGCGTCGTCGCGGGGACGCGTGCCTATCCCGGCGCCGCCGTGCTCTCCACGGGCGCCGCAGTGCGCTCGGGCGCGGGCATGGTCCGCTACGTCGGTTCCGGCGACGTGACGCGCGCGGTCCTCGCCGCGCACCCCGAGGTCGTGCACGGCACGGGTCGTGTGCAGTCGTGGGTCGTCGGGCCCGGGCTCGACGCCGAGGACACGGACCAGCTGCGGCAGGTCGACGTCGCGCTCGCGGAGGCCGGCCTCGGACCGGGTGCCTACTTCTCGGGCGCGGGCGTGTGGGGAGACGGCGGGAGCGACGGGATCGTCCCCGTCGTCGTCGACGCTGGGGCGCTCACGCGGCTCCCGGAGCGCTGCGCGCCGTGGATCGTGCTGACACCGCACGCGGGCGAGCTCGCGCGGCTGCTGACGGAGCGCGGGGTCGCGGTCGACCGCGAGCAGGTCGAGTCGGCGCCCGCCGAGCACGCAGCGACCGCGCAGCGGCTGACGGGCGCGACGGTGCTGCTCAAGGGCGCGACGACGGTCGTCGTCGGGCCGGGCCAGGTCCTCAGCCAGGCGGAGGCGCCCGCGTGGCTCGCGACGGCGGGTGCGGGCGACGTGCTGGCGGGCCTGCTCGGCACGCTGCTCGCCGGACGCTCACGCGAGGCCGTGCAGAGCCCCGACCTCGTCGCGCGCCTCGCCGCGCTCGCGGCGCTCGTCCACGGGCGTGCCGCGACGCAGGCGAACCCTGGTGGGCCGGTGAGCGCGAGCATGGTCGTCGAGGCGCTGCCGCGCATGGTCGCGCGGCTCCTCGCCGACTGAGGGGCTTCCGGTCGATGCGGCCGCGGGGCCCACGGGGTGGCACGCGCTTGGGCGTCGGCGCGGGCGCCGTGACAATGGCGGGATGAGCACTCCCGCCAGCCCCGCCCTCGTCGCGACGTCCCACGGCACCGACAACCTGGACGGCCGCGCCGCCGTCGCCTCGATCGTCGCGGGCGTCCGCGCCGCACGCCCCGGCCTGACGGTGCGAGAGGCGTTCGTCGACGTCCAGCAGCCCGAGGTGGCCGACGTCGTCGCGCAGGAGCTCGAGCATGGCGCGGCTCTGGGTGGCACCCGGGTCGTCGTCGTGCCGTTGCTGCTGTCCGCGGGGTTCCACACGTACGTCGACATCGCCGCGGCCGCCGAGCCGGACGGCGCGGTCGCGACAGGCACGCTCGGGCCCGACCCGCGCCTCGCGGACATCCTCGTCGAGCGGCTGCGCGCTGCGGGTGCGACCCCCGACGACGCGGTCGTCCTCGCGGCGGCAGGGTCGAGCGACCCGCGCGCGGCCGCCGCGGTCGTGGAGATGCTCGCGCTCGTGCGGGAGCGCTGGGCCGGCGAGGTGACGCTCGGCTACGGCGCGGGCGCCCAGCCGCGCGTCCCGGATGCTGTCGCGCAGGCCCGGGACGGTGGCGCGCGACGCGTCGTCGTCGCGTCCTACCTCCTGGCCCCGGGGTTCTTCCTCGACCGTCTGCACGAGTCGGGGGCCGACGTCGTCACGGCGCCGCTCGCGCCCGACGCGCGGCTCGCGCAGGTCGTCCTCGACCGTTACGACGACGCCGTCGCGGGGCGTGCGACCCTGCGGTGACCGTGTGCGCGACGTGCGACGGCATCGTGACGACGCCCCTCGGGCGGGGCGCGGTGAGACAATCGTCGGCGTGAACCCTGACGAGCTCATGCACCCGGCCCGCGCCGTCGTCGACCTCGCAGCCATCCGCGGCAACGTCACCTGCCTCGTCGAGCGTGCCCAGCACGCCGAGGTCATGGCCGTCGTCAAGGCGGACGCGTACGGGCACGGTCTCCTGCCGGCAGCCCGCGCCGCGCTCGCAGGCGGCGCCACGTGGCTCGGCACCGCACAGGTCTCCGAGGCCCTCGAGCTGCGTGCGGCAGGCATCGGCGGACGCATCCTCACGTGGCTCTACGCGCCGGGCGCGCCGCTCGCCGACCTCGTGCGCGCGGACGTCGACGTGTCGGTCGCGGCGCCGTGGGCGCTCGAGGAGGTCGCCGCTGCGGCGCGCACCGTCGGTCGCACCGCGCGCGTGCACGTCAAGGTCGACACCGGGCTCGGGCGGAACGGGATCCTCCCGCAGCACCTCGAGGGGGTCCTCGTCGAGGCCGTGCGGCTCCAGGCGGAGGGTGCGATCTCCGTCGTCGGCATCTGGTCGCACTTCGCGCTCGCGGACGAGCCGACGCACCCGACGGTGCTCGCGCAGGCTGGCGTGTTCGAGGACGCTGTGCGCACGGCCGAGCGCCTGGGCTGCGCGCTCGAGGTGCGGCATCTCGCGAACTCGGCGGCGACGCTCACCAACCCGCGCGTGCACTACGACCTCGTACGTCCCGGCCTCGCGGTGTACGGGCTGTCGCCCGTGCCGCAGCTCGGCGGACCCGGCGACTTCGGTCTGCGGCCCGCGATGACGCTCGAGGCGCGCCTCGCGACCGTCAAGGAGGTCCCGGCCGGGCAGGGTGTGTCGTACGGCCACCAGTACACGACGCCTGCCGTGACCGTCCTGGGCGACGTCCCGCTCGGGTATGCGGACGGCATCCCGCGGCACGCGTCGTCGGGTGCGGGCGCCCCGGGGGCGCCGGTCCGGGTCGGGGACGGGTCCGCCGCGCGCGTCCTGCGCATCGCCGGGCGCGTCTGCATGGACCAGTTCATGCTCGACCTCGGGCGCGGCGCGGCCGAGCAGGCCGGGGACACGGTCGTCCTGTTCGGCGACCACCGCCTCGGCGTCCCGACGGCGCAGGACTGGGCCGAGGCTGCGGGGACCATCAGCTACGAGATCACCACCCGGCTGGGCGCGCGGGTGCCGCGCGTCTACGTGAACGACGAGGAGAACCCGGTCGCATGAGCACCCACACCTTCCCGCTGGTTGACGCCGAGGCCACCCGCACGTGGGGCCGTGAGCTCGCGGCCGTGCTGCGCGCGGGCGACCTCGTCGTCCTCACCGGCGAGCTCGGCGCGGGCAAGACCACGCTCACGCAGGGCATCGGGGTCGGTCTCGGTGTGCGCGGTCAGGTCGCGTCGCCGACGTTCGTGATCGCGCGCGTGCACCCGTCGCTGGGTGACGGGCCTGCGCTCGTGCACGTCGACGCGTACCGTCTCGAGTCGCTCGACGACGTCGACGCGCTCGACCTCGACGAGTCCCTCGAGGACTCGGTGACGATCGTCGAGTGGGGCTCGGGTCTCGTCGAGTCGCTCGCCGCCGACCGGCTCGAGATCGTGCTCGACCGCCCGCGCGGCGCTGGCCCGGCGGGCCCCGACGCGGCGGCCGCGGACGACTCCGAGGACCCTGCGGCAGGGGTGCGGCGTGTGACGATCACGACGCACGGCGACCGCTGGGCGGGCGTCACGATCCCGATGCCGCACGTAGGCTGAGGGCATGGCAGACACGCACAACGCGCCTGTCCTGGCGATCGACACCTCGGTGTCGGTGGCGGTGAGCGTCGTCGGCAGCGACGGGGGGACCCTCGTCTCGCACGTGGTCGACGCCCCGCGTCAGCAGGCAGAACAGCTCGCCCCGCTCGTCGAGGACGCGCTCCGCGAGGCGGGGCTCACCGCTCAGGACCTGGGCTCCGTCGTCGTGGGCACCGGACCTGCGCCGTTCACCGGTCTGCGGGTCGGGCTCGTGACGGCGCGCACGATCGCGTTCGCCGCCGGCGTGCCCGCGCACGGTGTGTGCAGCCTCGACGCTCTCGCGCTCGGCGCGGCCCGGTCGCTCGGGCTCGGCGTCGGTGACGAGGTCGTCGTCGTGACGGACGCGAAGCGTCGCGAGGTCTACTGGGGTCGCTACCGCGTCACGGCCGACGGCGTGTCGACCGTCGCCGGTCCGGGCGTCGCGGCGGCTGCCGCGCTCGTCGAGGACGGTTCGATCGCTGGCGCGGTCGTCGCTGGTCCGGCTGCCGAGGCCCACGCCGAGGCCTTCTCCTCCGCCGCTGCGCGCGTCGCGACCGACGGCCCGACGACGCCGGACGCTTCGCTCCTCGTCGAGATCGCTGCCGCACGGCTCGCGCGCGGCGACGAGCTCCCGACGGCGCCGCTGTACCTGCGTCGTCCGGACGCGCAGGCGCCCGCAGCTCGGAAGCGGGCGACCGGATGACGGGCGCGGACCAGCCGGTCGAGGACGCGTCCGTCGATCTCGAGCAGACGCTCGACCTGTCGACGCACCGCGCGCTCGTCGAGGCGGCGGCCGAGCTCGAGGAGCGGCGCGGCAGCGAGCTTCCCGAGGACAGCCCGATCGCTCTCGGCTACCACCTGCGACCCCTCGCGTGGGCGGACATCACTCGTGTGGCCGCCCTCGAGGTCCAGCTGTTCGGGCGCAGCGCCTGGACGATGGGCATGCTCACGGAGGAGCTGCGCGGTCAGGGGCGCTGGTACGTCGCGGCGCAGCCGAACGGTGAGGGGGTCCCGGCGCCGCTCGTTGGCTATGCGGGCCTGTGGTTCGACGGCGAGCACGCCCACCTCATGACCATCGGCGTCGACCCGGTCGTCAAGGGCCACGGGGTCGGCAAGACGATGCTCGACGCGCTCGTGGTGCGCGCCCGCGAGATCGGCGCGGAGTCGCTCATCCTCGAGGTCGCGGTCGACAACGACGTGGCGATCGCGATGTACCGGTCACGCGGATTCGCGCAGATCGGCCTGCGCAAGCGGTACTACCAGCCGGAGGACGTCGACGCGTTCACGATGCAGCTCGTCCTCGACCCGGTCGTCGTGCCGCCGCACGAGGACGACCTGCTGGACGACGTCGCAGCGCCGACGGCGGCGTCGGGCGATAGCGTCTAGCCAGACGGCCGCGGGGCCGTCCGGATGGAGGTCGACCGACATGAACCGTGACGCCGTGCTGATCACGCCTGTGCAGCTGCGCGGGCTCCTGGACTCGGGGCGCGACGTCGTGCTGCTCGACGTGCGCTGGGAGCTGGGGCGGACGGACGGCCAGCACGCCTACCTGGACGGCCACCTTCCCGGCGCGGTGTTCGTCGACCTCGAGACGGAGCTGGCCGGGCCGCCGTCGCCGGAGGAGGGGCGCCACCCGTTGCCGGCGCTCGAGGACCTCGAGGACCATGCGCGGCGCTGGGGGGTGCGCTCTGAGAGCGCCGTCGTCGTGTACGACGCCGTCGGTGGGTTGAGCGCGGCTCGGGCGTGGTGGCTCCTGCGTTGGGGTGGGCACGCGGACGTGCGCATCCTCGACGGTGGTCTCGCAGGGTGGCTCGCCGCGGGCGGCGTGCTCGTGACGGACGTGCCCGACCCGGTGCGTGGTGACGTCGAGCTCGTGGGGCACCAGATGCCTGTCGTCGATGCCGACGGCGCGGCCGCGGTCGCGGCGGGTGACGGGATCCTGCTCGATGCGCGGGCGGCCGAGCGGTTCCGCGGCGAGGTCGAGCCGGTCGACCCGCGTGCGGGGCACGTCCCGGGCGCGGTGAGCGCCCCGACGTCGGGCGCCCTGGTCGACGGCGCGTTCCTGCCGGACGACCTGCTGCGCCCGCACTTCGAGGGGCTGGGGGTCGACGTCGCGTCGCACCAGCCGGGCGTCCCTGGTCCGGACCAGGAGGTCGCGGTGTACTGCGGCTCGGGTGTGACGGCGAGCCACGAGATCGCGGCGCTCGCCGCGGTCGGTGTCACGGCTGCCCTGTACCCGGGGTCGTGGTCGCAGTGGTCGAACGACTCGTCGCGCGAGGTGGCGACGGGCGCGTGAGGTGGCATGACAGACGCCCCGGTCCGTGCGGACCGGGGCGTCTGTCGTTCCTGCTGGCTCAGAGGGTCGTCGAGACCTCGGTGGGGGAGAGGCGCTCGGCGCGCGGGTACGTGGCGCCCTCGGCGGCGGGCTGGCCGAGGTTGACGATGAAGAGGGACTTCCAGCCGGTTCCGGCGAGGAGGTCGGCGTCGAGGCCTGCGGCGTCTGCGATGCCCATGGGGCCGACGTGCAGGCCGGTCGCCCGCAGCGCGGTGAGGAGGTAGCCGGCCTGGAGCGTCGCGTTCATGCGGGCCATGGCCTCGCGCGTGTCGGGCTGCCCGGCGAGGCCGTCTGCGATCGCGGCCGCGTGGGGCGCGAGCCGGGGCAGGAGGGTGTGGAACTCCGTGTCGGCGGCGAGCACGAGCGTGAGCGGCGCGGCGAGGACACCCGGACGGTTGCCCTCGGCGAGGTGCTGCACGAGGCGCTCGCGGGCCTCGGGGGTGCGCACGACCAGGTAGCGCAGGGGAGACGTGTTGAGGGCTGTCGGGCCCCACTTCGCGAGCTCGTACGCGGCGTGCACCTGCTCGTCCGTGACGGGGGCGTCGGCGAAGACCTTGACGGTGCGGGCCTCGCGGAACAGGAGGTCCGCGGTGGCGTCGTCGATCGTGCGGGGGGCGAGGAGGTCGTCGGCCAGGGTGTCTGCGGTGTCGAGGCTCATGTTTGGTTGAACCGACAACGTGAGGGCGGGCATTCCTGCGTGACCTGTGGCGTGCAGCACATTCGCGCCGACGGCGCGGCAGGTCAACGGCCCGCGCCCCGCGCCCGCCGCGAGGACGCACGGGCACCACGCTTAGGATGGGAGTCGTGAGCGAACCCCTCGTCCTTGGTATCGAGACGTCCTGCGACGAGACCGGCGTCGCCCTGGTCCGCGGCCGCGAGCTGCTCGTCGACGCCGTCGCGTCGTCGATGGACGAGCACGCGCGCTTCGGCGGCATCATCCCGGAGGTCGCGAGCCGCGCCCACCTCGAGGCGATGGTCCCCACGATCAGCAAGGCGCTCGGCGAGGCCGACGTGGACCTGTCCGAGGTCGACGCGATCGCGGTGACGGCAGGCCCTGGCCTCGTCGGTCCGCTGACGATCGGCGCCTCTGCTGCCAAGGCGCTCGCGGTCGCGCTGAACAAGCCCCTGTACGGCGTCAACCACGTGATCGGTCACGCCGCTGTCGACGAGCTGGTCCACGGCGAGTTCCCCGAGCGCGCCCTCGCGCTCGTCGTCTCCGGCGGTCACTCGTCGCTCCTGCTCGTCGACGACATCGCGACGGACGTCACGGAGCTCGGCCAGACTCTCGACGACGCCGCGGGCGAGGCGTTCGACAAGGTCGGCCGGCTGCTCGGGCTGCCGTACCCCGGCGGCCCCCACATCGACAGGCTCGCGCGCGAGGGGAACCCGGACGCGATCCGGTTCCCGCGGGCGCTGACGCTCCCGAAGGACCAGGCGGAGCACGCCTACGACTTCTCGTTCTCCGGTCTCAAGACTGCCGTCGCCCGCTGGGTCGAGGCGAAGCAGGACGCGGGCGAGGAGATCCCGCTCAACGACGTCGCGGCGTCGTTCGCCGCGGCCGTCGCCGACGTGCTCACCGCGAAGACGATCCGCGCGTGCCAGCTCCACGGCGTCGACACGCTCGTCATCGGTGGCGGGTTCTCCGCGAACTCGCAGCTGCGCGACATGGCGGCCGAGCGGTGCGCCGAGGCGGGCATCGAGCTGCGCATCCCGCCCATCCGCTACTGCACGGACAACGGCGCGATGATCGCCGCCCTCGGGTCGGCGCTCGTGCGCGCGGGCGTCGGGCCGTCGAGCCTCGACATCCCGGTCGACTCGTCGATGCCCCTGACGATCACGCACGTCTGACCCGACGCGCTAGATCGGGCGCCCCGCCCGCATCTCCGCGACGAGCGACCGCACGACGGCGTCGAGCTCCCCGCCGTTGCGCCGCGCGACGGCCCGCTGCCGCTGGTACCCGGCGCCCTTGCGCAAGATCGTGTGCACGCCGTCGAGCTCGTCGAGGCAGCCGAGACGCGCCGCGACCGGCTCGAGCTCCTTCAGGAGCTTCGTGACCGAGTCCCGCACGAGCTCCTCGTCGCCCTCCTTGTCGAGGATGAGGATCGCGTCCATGCCGTAGCGCGCGGAACGCCACTTGTTCTCCTGGGCGAACCACGGCGGGATCGTCGGGAGCTCCTTGCCCTCGTCGAGCTGCGTCGACAGGTGCTCCACGAGGCAGTGGTTGAGCGCCGCGAGGGCGAGCACCTCGGTGATGTTGGAGGCGCCGTCGGCGATGCGGGTCTCGAGCGTGCCGAACCGCGGCGAGGGCCGCAGGTCCCAGCGCACCTCGTCGAACTGGTCGATCACGCCTGTGTGCATCATGTCGGCGACGTAGCCCTCGAGCTCTTCCCAGCGCTCGAACTGGAACGGCAGGCCGGCGGTGGGGAGCTGCTGGAACATGAGCGCACGGTTGGAGGCGTAGCCGGTGTCCTTGCCGCCCCAGAACGGGCTCGACGCCGAGAGGCACTGCAGGTGACCGAAGTACGCGAGCATCGCTCTCGAGATCGGCAGGACCTTGTCGCGGTCCTCGATGCCGACGTGGACGTGCACGCCGTAGATGAGCATCTGCCGGCCCCACCACTGGGTGCGGTCGATCAAGGTGGCGTACCGCTCCTTGTCCGTCACCTTCTGCTGCGCCCACCGCGCGAACGGGTGCGTGCCCGCGCACATGAGCTCGGCGCGCAGCGGGTCGATGACGTCGCGGATCTCGTCGATCGCACGCTCGAGGTCGTCGCCTGCGCCGCGAACGGTCGTCGCGACACCGGAGACGACCTCGACGGTGTTGAGGAGCAGCTCCTGGCGGATGTACGGGTGCTGGGAACCGTCCGGCGGGGCGACGGCGTCGAGGACGGTCTGGGCGACCTGCCGCAGGTCGCCCGAGTCCTTGTCGACGAGCGCGAGCTCCCACTCGATGCCGATCGTGGAGCGCTCTGACCGCGCGAAGGGGATGTGCATGCTCAGACCTCCGAGCCCGGCCGCGGGAGCGGCTCGACGACGATGACGTGCTGGGCGCCCGCGATGCGGGTGAGGACGACGTGGCCCTCGTTCGGTCCGCGCAGGTCGAGCTGCTTGCGCAGCTGCTCGGGCACGACGGCGGTGCCGCGCTTCTTGATCGTCAGGCGCCCGACGCCGCGCTCGCGCAGGTAGGTGCGCAGCTTCTTGAGGTGGAACGGCATGACGTCGAGGACGCGGTAGCCGGTCGCGAGAGCGGCGTCGCCGCGAGGGAGCGGTGCCGACCAGCCAGGCGGGAGCGTGTCGGTCGTGACGTACGCGATCGTCGCGTCGACGAGCCGGCCGCCGAGCTCGCGTGCGGCGGTCGCGACGCGACCGGCACGGATGACCGCGCCGTCAGGCTCGAACAGGTAGGCGCCGAGGGGGCCGACCTCGACGTCGTCGTCGGACGTGACCGGCGCGAGCTCCCGGGACGCGAGGCCGCCGTCGGGCTGCGACGTGAGGACGAGGACGGAACGTCCCGGGCCCGCGGGGGCGACGGGGCCGAACCAGAGCGTCGCCTCGAGGACGTGCCCGTCGAGGGACACCCACTGCGTCTCGGCGTCGTCGGGGAGGCCCGCGTGCGGGATTCCCGGGCCCACCTTGATGCCCATCGCGGGCACCTGCGAGCGCAGGGCCCACACGGCGTCGAGCGGGGGCTCGTACGCGCGCGGGTCGAAGATGCGGGCGCCGCCCTTGCGACGGGCCGGGTCTGCCCAGACACCTTCGACGCCCTCGGCGGCAAGATCGGTCGCGAGGCCGTCGCCGAGGCGGACCTCGGACTCGGGGAAGAAACGGAGGTTGACGGTCGCGATCGCGGCGGTCGCCTCGTCGATGTCGGTCGCGAGGACCTTCAGGCCGACGCCGGCGAACGCCATCGCGTCGGCGCCGATGCCGCACGTGAGGTCGGCGACCTTGGTGATGCCCGCGGCGACGAACCGCTGGGCGTGCCGGGCGGCGACGGGCAGGCGGGTCGCCTGCTCGAGCCCGTCGGGGGTGAAGAGCATGCCGTCGGCGAACTCGCCGAACTTGTCGCGGGCCTTGGTGCGGAGGCGGGACTGAGTGAGGACGGCGGCCACGAGGCCCGCGTCGACGCCCTGGGATCGCAGCCGCTGGGACATCGCCATCGCGAGCTTCTCCTCGTACGGGGGCATCGCGCTGAGCATGGCCCACCCGTCAGGTTGGAGCAGCCGGGTGAGCGCCTCAGGATCCATGGACCGATCTTTCCACGGGCGCGCCGGGCGCGTGCTCCGTGTTCACCCAGGGCGTTGGCACTCGCCTTGACCGAGTGCTAAGTGCGTCCTAGATTTGGCGGTGGAACACCTCTCTACTGGAGGTGGAGCGAGACAGCGCCCGGTCGGCACCCGCGACGACGCCCGGGAAGGCGCTCGCTCGTCCCTCACACATCCGAAGCACCCTAGCGAAGGGGGAGGTCCGCACAGTGTCGGTCCCCATCAAGCCGCTCGAGGACAAGATCGTCGTCAAGGCGATCGAGGCTGAGCTCACCACGCCGTCCGGTCTGGTCATCCCGGACACCGCCAAGGAGAAGCCGCAGGAGGGCGAGGTCCTCGCTGTCGGCCCCGGCCGCGTCGACGACAACGGCAACCGTGTCCCGCTCGACGTCGCTGTCGGCGACAAGGTCATCTACTCCAAGTACGGCGGCACCGAGGTCAAGTACGCGGGCGAGGAGTACCTCGTGCTCTCCGCGCGTGACGTCCTCGCTGTCGTGGTCGGCTGACCCGACCTCCGCACGGCACGAAGCCCCGCAGCCTGAGGCTGCGGGGCTTCGTCGTGTCTCTGGCCGGTCGTGACGGGCGGTGCGGCACGTGCGACGAGCCGCGAGGCAGGTCGGGTGGTGCGCTCAGCCGACCTGCGAGCGGCGGATGGCGGCCTCGGTGCGGCGCGGGTCGCTGAAGATCGCGGCGCGGTCCTCCTCGCTCAGCCCGCCCCACACGCCGTACGGCTCGCGGATCGCGAGCGCCTGCTCGCGGCACTCCATGAGGACGGGGCAGCCCGCGCAGATCGCCTTGGCGGCGTCGGCGCGGCGGCGGCGCGCGGCGCCTCGCTCACCCTCGGGGTGGAAGAAGAGTGTGTCGTCGATGTCGCGGCACGAGCCCTCGTACTGCCATTCCCACAGCTCCATCACCGGACCTGGCAGGCGAGCGACCTCTGTCATACCCATCTTCCCCTTACGAACGCGGTGGGCCCCCCTGTTGGGCCGAGCACCGGACGTCGTGAACCGTACCAACCGATTCAGAGGTTGTTCAAGTGTCGAGCGGGTGATCTCTGGATGGCGGACATCCGCCAAAAATGGCCCCTGACGTGTCAGAACGCTCTCGAGTGCAGCATCGCGTCAGATATGTCCAAGAGTTGTTCACCCGGGTCGAGTGCGAGGTCAGGGGACGAAACGCTCACTTCGGGCCTCCCGGCGCGTCCCGGAGCGCTCCGGTGGAGTTTTGGCTCCTAGATGGGCAGAATCGGGGCATGGCACCCCAGCAGTACGGCGAGACGTCGGTCGACGGAGACCCTGCCGAGCCTGTGGAGCTGGCTGCGGCCCGTGCCAAGCCGGGCGTCGCGGTTGCCGTCGTGGCGAAGCGTCTCGGTGTCGCTCCGGCCACGCTGCGGACCTGGGACCGGCGCTACGGGCTGGGCCCGTCGGAGCGCTCAGCGGGCTCGCACCGCCGCTACACGCGGGACGACGTCCTGCGGCTGATGGTCATGAGGCGTCTGACGCTCGAGGGTGTCGCCCCCGCCGATGCGGCGAAGGCCGCTCTTGAGGCCGACATCGAGGTCGAGCGGGCTCGCCGCGCGAGCGCTGTCTCTGCGCAGCACGAGGCCCGACGCTCCGCGGCGACGCAGCACGAGGCGGAGCAGGGCCCCTCGGGCTCCAAGGTCGTCCACTTCTCACGGCCGGCGGCGCCCGCCCGGACGTCCACGCCCGCCGACGTCGTCGACGCGGCGCTCGCGCACGACTCTGACGCGACCGCCGAGCTCCTGATGATCTCGCCCGGCTCCGACATCCTCACGTGGTGGACCCATCTCGTCGTCCCTGCCCTCACGAAGCTCGGGGAGCGCACCGTCCTCGCCAAGCCGGGGGAGGCTCCGCTCCAGGTGCTGTCGAGCGCCGCGATGCGTGCCATCCGCGTGCGCCAGTCCGCGCAGGAGCACGAGGCAGGCACGCCGCACCCGAGCCAGATGCGTCGCATCGTCCTGATCTTCACGCCGCCGGACGAGCCGCAGCCGCTCGCCGCGCACGCTCTCGCCGCCGCGCTCATGTCCAAGGGCGTCATGGCTCGCATCGTGATGGGTCCCGCGGGCGCGCACCGTGCCCAGGAGGTCGTCACGATGGTGCGTCCGGCTGCGGTCGTGCTCATCACGCAGATGGTGCGGCCGGACCTTGCGGTCGTGGGCCAGCTCTGCGACGGCAACCCGGAACTCCCGGTGTTCGTGGCGGTCGCGGACGACACGGCGGCGGAGGACCTTCCGAGGTCGTCGCAGGTCCAGCGTGTGCGCAGCTTCTCCGGTCTGTTCCACGAGGTGTGCGCGGTCGCGACGCAACCGTGACGGTGCCCAGTCCTCGGGCGCCCGGCCCGCTCTCACGTGCCGGTCGTAGGATGGCCGCGTGACTGAGCCTCTCTCCGCCGCCGCCCCGCACAACCCCTTCGGATTCGAAGGACTGACGTACGACGACGTCCTGCTCCTTCCGAACGAGACCGACGTGATCCCCTCCGAGGTGGACACGACCGCGCGTCTGACGCGTGAGATCACGATGAAGGTCCCGCTGCTCTCCGCCGCGATGGACACCGTCACCGAGGCGCGCATGGCGATCGCCATGGCGCGCCAGGGCGGCATCGGGATCCTGCACCGCAACCTGTCGATCGAGGCGCAGGCCAAGCAGGCGGACCTGGTGAAGCGTTCCGAGTCCGGCATGATCACGGACCCGGTCACGGTCGGGCCGGACGCGACGCTCGCGGAGCTCGACGCGCTGTGCGGCCAGTACAGGGTGTCGGGGCTGCCGGTCATCGATGCTGACCGCCGCCTGGTCGGCATCATCACGAACCGCGACCTGCGGTTCGTCCCCCCGGCCGACTTCCCGAACCGCAAGGTTCACGAGGTCATGACGTCGATGCCGCTCATCACGGGCCCCGTCGGCATCTCCCGCGAGGACGCAGCGGCGCTGCTCGGCAAGAACCGCATCGAGAAGCTCCCGCTGGTCGACGCTGACGGTCGGCTCCAGGGCCTTATCACGGTCAAGGACTTCGTCAAGACCGAGCAGTACCCGGACGCGACGAAGGATGCGGACGGCCGCTTGCGTGTCGGTGCCGCGATCGGCTTCTTCGGTGACGCACTGGACCGTGCGGGCGCCCTGCGTGACGCTGGCGTCGACGTGCTCGTCGCTGACACGGCGAACGGCCACGCGCGCCTCATGCTCGAGATGATCACCAAGCTCAAGAACGACCCGTACTTCAAGGACGTCCAGGTCATCGGCGGCAACGTCGCGACCCGCGCGGGCGCGCAGGCGCTCGTCGACGCGGGGGCGGACGGCGTCAAGGTAGGCGTGGGGCCGGGCTCGATCTGCACGACGCGCGTCGTCGCGGGTGTCGGGGTGCCCCAGGTCACGGCGATCTACGAGGCGTCGCTCGCGTGCCGCCCGGCGGGCGTGCCGGTGATCGGTGACGGCGGTCTGCAGTACTCGGGCGACATCGCGAAGGCGCTCGTCGCGGGTGCGGACACGGTCATGCTCGGCTCGCTCCTCGCGGGCTGCGACGAGTCGCCTGGTGACCTCGTGTTCATCAACGGCAAGCAGTTCAAGCTGTACCGCGGCATGGGGTCGATCGGCGCGATGGCGTCGCGCGGCAAGAAGGTGTCGTACTCGAAGGACCGCTACTTCCAGGCGGACGTCGCGTCGGACGACAAGATCGTGCCGGAGGGCATCGAGGGTCAGGTGCCGTACCGCGGCCCGCTCGGCGCGGTCGCGTACCAGCTGGTCGGCGGCCTGCACCAGTCGATGTTCTACGTCGGCGCGCACACGATCCCGCAGCTGCAGGAGCGCGGCAAGTTCGTCCGCATCACTGCGGCCGGGCTCAAGGAGTCGCACCCGCACGACATCCAGATGACGGTCGAGGCGCCTAACTACACGGGTCGCTGAGCGTGCCCCGCACGTCGGGGCGCTCGTGAGCAGGCGGGGGCGGCGCCCGGCGCCGCTGCCCGTGCGCGACGGGCTGAACCCGACGCGCGTCGCGCTGCCGCGTGACGAGTCGTGGGGTTCGCTCGTCGGGTTTCTCGAGGCGCGCTTCCCGGCGGACGCGGCGCGTGTGCGTGAGCAGGTCGCGGCGGGTGAGGTGGTCGACGAGCTGGGGCGTCCGTACTCGCTCGCGTCGCCGTACCCGGGGGGCGGTCTCGCGTTCTTGTTCCGGGATCCGCCGGTCGAGGCCCGTGTCCCGTTCGAGGTCGAGGTGCTGCATCAGGACGACAACCTGGTCGTCGTCGACAAGCCGCACTTCTTGGCGGTGACGCCGCGGGGTGCGTGGGTCGCCGAGACGGTGCTCGTGCGGCTGCGCCGGGAGCTCGGGCTGCCCGAGCTGTCGCCTGCGCACCGGCTCGACCGCCCGACGGCTGGGGTGCTCGTGCTGACTGCGCGTCGCGAGGTGCGCGGCGTCTACCAGGATCTCTTCGCGCAGCGGGCGGTGCGCAAGGTGTACGAGGCGGTCGCGCCGGTGCGTGACGACGTCGGGCTGCCGACGGTCGTGCGGTCGCGCATCGTCAAGCAGCACGGGGTGCTGCAGGCGCGCGAGGTCCCTGGCGAGGTGAACGCGGTGACGCACGTCGAGCTGTTGGGCGCCGCGCCAGGCGGGCGCGGGCTGTACCGCCTGACGCCGTCGACGGGCCGGACGCACCAGCTGCGGGTGCACATGGCGTCGCTCGGGCTGCCGCTCGTGGGCGACGAGCTGTACCCGGCAGTGCGTGAGGTCGCGCCGGACGACTACTCGGACCCGCTGCAGCTGCTCGCTCGGTCGATCGCGTTCGACGACCCGCTGACGGGGGAACGTCGTTCGTTCACGTCGCGGCGCAGGCTCGCGGGCGCGTGACGCTGGTCTTGCCGGGAGGTGCGCCCTCCCGGCAAGAGGTACGGCGTGTCAGGCGTCTGCGGGGGTGTGGTCCTCGTAGAGGCCGATCGGGTTGCCGTCGGCGTCTTCGAAGACGGCCCACCACGAGGTCGGGGTGATCTCGGTCTTCGCCATGGCGACGGTCGCGCCGAGCTGGACCGCCTTCGCGAGGGACTCGTCGATCGAGTCGACCTCGACGTAGGAGCGGGGAGCGGTGAAGCCCTCGCTGCGCGGGGCGAGGCCGCCCCCGCTGATCTTGTTGGGCGCCTGCCACATCGGGTAGTCCTCGAAGCCGGGCATGGTGTCGATCTGCCAGCCGAAGAGCTCGCTGTAGAACGACGTGGCGCGGGCCATGTCGCTGACGGGGATGTCGATGTGGGTGATGTCGCCGTGAGCCATCGTGCGTCTCCTTCGGGATGGCGGTGTCCCTGACGGACACCGGACAGCCCCACGCTAGGAGGAGGCTCCGACACGGACCATGGCGGCTCCCCCTGGTGCTCGGCCAGGGGGAGCCTAGGCACGGTCGGGGCGCTGCTCAGTCCGTGATGGCGGTCGCCTCGATCTCGACGCGCACGTCGGGTGCGTAGAGCGTCTCGACGCCGATGAGCGACGCGGGCGGCAGTGGCAGGGGGAGGTCGAGCTCGCCTGCGGCGCGTTCGAGCCCGTCGAGGAGCTGGGGCATCTGGTCCTCGGTCCACCGCGTGACGTAGAGGGTGAGGCGGACGACGTCGGACAGCGTGGCGTCGGCGCCCCGGAGCGCGATGGCGGTGTTGCGCAGCGCTTGCTCGACCTGGCCGGCGAGGTCGGGTGCGAGCGGGGTGCCGTCGAGGTGGCCGCCGACCTGGCCTGCGACGTGTACGTGGCGGGTGCCGGTGGCGACGGCGACGTGGTGGTACGGGGTTCCGGTGGCGAGGCCGGGCGGGGTGAAGAGCTGGACGGTCATGGTGGTCTCCTGTCGATCGGTTCGGTATAAAGTTGATACCAAGTAGTTCCAGGACACTTCAACGAGACCAGGTATCGCCGTGGAGACCGCACCGCCCGCCGACCACACGCTCCGCATCGAGATGCCGCACCGGGAGCTCCTCGACCAGGTCCTCGACAAGTGGTCGCTCAGCGTGCTGAGCGAGCTGTGCGAGCGGCCGTGCCGCTTCAACGAGCTGCGCCGCGCGATCCCGACGGTCACGCAGAAGTCGCTCACCGCGACGCTCCGCCGCCTGGAGCGCAACGGCGTGGTCGAGCGGCGCATGGTCGCCACCCGGCCGGTGGCCGTGGAGTACCGGATCACGCCGCTCGGCAAGACGATGCGTGAGCCGGTGGACGCTCTCCTCGCGTGGTGCGTGACGCACATGCCGGCGGTCGAGCGCGCCCGGCAGGTGTACGACGACGTGCTCGACCGCGAGGCCACCGGCGACGGGTGACCGCGCCACGTGGGCAGTAGCGTGGGGGGATGCTGATCACCGAGGACCTTGCCCTCCTGCTCACGGACGACGCGACCGGCCGGACGCTGACCGATGCCGCCCGGGTCGACCTCTCGCTCGGTGGTGCGCTGCTGCTCGACCTGATCGGCGCCGGCCTCGTCCGGATCACCGGTCCGGGCGAGGAGGTCAAGCCCGGGAGGGTCGTCGTGACGGGTGCGGCGCCGTCGGGCGACGCGATGCTCGACGCGGGTGTCGCGCAGCTCGCCGGGCGCCGTCCGGCGAAGCCTCAGGAGGTCATCCAGCGGCTGCGGAAGGACCTGCGCCCGGCGGTGTACCAGCGCCTCGCGGCGCGCGGGATCGTGCGTGCGTCCGAGGAGCGCATCTTGGGGATCTTCCCGACGACGCGCTGGCCGGCGGTCGACTCTGCGCACGAGGCGCGTGTGCGGGCGGCGCTGCTCGACGTCCTCGTCGGCGGGCGCACGCCGACGCCGCTCGAGGCGACCCTGATCGCTCTGCTGCACGCGATCGGGCAGGTGCCGAAGGTCGTGCCGACGGACGCGATGCCGAAGCGCGACCTGGGGCGCCGGGCGAAGGCGGTCGCTGAGGGGAACGTGGCGGGCGACGCGGTCATGCAGGCAGTCTCTGCGGTCCAGGCGGGGATCACCGCGGCTCTGGTGGCGACGGCGGCCGCGGCGAGCTGACGCCGCGAGCTGACGACGAGAGCTGCCGGGAGCGACGCGACGGTCGCAGCCCGGCAGCTCGTCCGTCTCTCAGCGTGCGAGCAGCTCCGTGAGCGCTGCGGTGACCTCGTCGGCGTGCGTCCACAGCAGGCCGTGGGGTGCGCCGTCGATCTCGACGTAGGTGGCGTCGGGGAGGGCGTCGCGGAACGGGCGACCGGTCGCGTCGACGGGGAGGATGCGGTCGGCGGTGCCGTGGAGGATGAGGGTCGGCAGGCCGGACTCGCGGACGGCGGGGAGGTCCCCACGGAAGTCGGTGAGCCAGGCGGGGACGACGGCGTAGGCGGCGTCGGGTGCGCTCGCGGCGGCGGTGGCCCAGCTGGCGCGCAGGGCTTCCTCGCTGATGCGGGAGCCGAGCGTCTCGTCGAGGTTGTAGAAGTTCTCGAAGAAGCTGGTGAACCAGGCGAAGCGGTCGGCGCGCGCGGTCGCGGCGATGTCGTCGAACCCGGACTGGGGCAGCCCGGTGGGGTTGTCGTCGGTCTGCAGGAGGAATGGCTCGAGCGAGGCGAGGAAGCCGAGCGCGCGGAGGCGGGCGGTGCCGTAGGTCGAGACGTAGCGGGCGAGCTCGCCGGTGCCCATCGAGAAGCCGACGAGGGTGACGTCGTGGAGGTCGAGGGTCTCGAGGAGGGTGTGGAGGTCGGCGGCGAAGGTGTCGTAGTCGTAGCCGGTCGCGGGCTGGCTGGACTTGCCGAAGCCGCGGCGGTCGTAGGCGATGACGCGGTGGCCGGCCTCGAGGAGGACGCGCGTCTGGCGCTCCCAGGAGCGGCCGTCGAGCGGGTAGCCGTGGATCAGGACGACGGGGGCGGCGTCTGCGGGGCCGTGGTCCTCGTAGTAGATCTCGATGCTGGTGGAGTTCTCGGTGCCGGTGGTGATGTAGGCCATGGTGCTCTCCTTGTCCGTCCCTTCGGTGAGAACGGTCGTTCTCTCCGATGTCGACTACACTAGAGAACGAACGTTCTCCGCGCAACCCCTGCACGGTGACGAGAAGGAGAAGGGCAAGCAGATGGTTGACCAGAGCACCCGGGACGCTGTCGTCGCGACCGCCGACGACCTCTTCTACCGGCGCGGGATCCAGACCGTCGGCATGGACGAGCTGCGGACCGCCGCAGGGGTCTCCCTCAAGCGCCTGTACAGCGAGTTCTCGTCCAAGGACGCCATCGTCCAGGCGGTGCTCGAGCGGCGCACGGGCATCTGGCAGGAGTGCGTCGCGAGCCGCGTCGACGCAGCCACGACGCCCCGCGGCAAGCTCCTTGCGATCTACGACTACCTCGTCGAGTGGACCGCCGACGAGGAGTTCCGCGGCTGCGGCTTCGTCAACACGTTCGGCGAGATCGGCGCGGTGAACGACGACGTCGCCGCTGCCGTGCGCGCCCACAAGGAGGGCTTCGCGGCCTACGTCACCGGGCTCGCCGTCGACGCGGGGCTGGGGCCCGACGTCGCGGAGCAGCTCGTCCTGCTCGCCGAGGGCGTGCAGACCATGGCCGCCGTGACGCACGACCCGCGCTGGGCCGACGCGGCTCGCGCCGCCGCCGCGACACTGATCGACGCCGGGCTCGCGCCGGTAGCGTGACGCCATGCTCATCGCCGAGGACGTCGCCCTGCTCCTGACGGACGACGCGACAGGTCGCGCGCTCGTCGATGCGAGACGGCTCGACCTCGCCCTTGCAGGCGGGCTGCTGCACGACCTCGTGGCGGCAGGGCTGGCCCTCCTCACCGGGCGCGGCGAGGAGGTGCGTCCGGGCCGGGTCGTCCTGACGGGCGCGCACCCGATCGGCGACCCCCTCCTCGACGGCGGCGCGGCGCGGCTCGACGCGCAGAAGGCCGTCAAGCCTCGCGATGCCCTGAAGGCGCTCGACGCGGGGCTGCGTCCCGCCGTGTACGGGAGGCTCGTGGAGCGGGGGATCGTCCGCGCCTCGCAGTCGCGTGTGCTCGGCGTCTTCCCGTCGAGCCGCTGGCCTGCGCTCGACTCGGCGCACGAGAGCCGTGTGCGGGGCGCGCTGCGGGACGTGCTCGTCGTCGGGCGACCGCCCACCGCGGTCGAGGCGGCGCTGATCTCGCTACTGCACGCCGTCGGGCAGGTGGGTGCGATCGTTGAGGCAGGCGCGACGGTCGAGACGGGCGTGGTGCCGCGACGTGAGGTGGTGCGGCGGGCGCGGAGTATCGCTCAGGGGGATCCGGTGGGGCTCGCGGTGGCGAGCGCGACGGCGTCCTCGAGGTCCTCCGGTGTGGAGGCCGTGATCGAGCTCGCGGTGGCCGCGGCCGGCTGAGCGGGTCGGCCGGGGCCGGGCGTGCCGTCAGGCGGACGCGTCGGGGACGTCCGTGTGGGTGCGTTCCCCGCTCTCGTCGAAGATGCTGATGATCGTCGCGGGGTGGCTGCCTGCTGCGGACAGGGCGTGCGGTGTGCTCGTGTCGAACTGCGCGGACTCGCCGCGGCCGAGGACGAGGTCGCGTTCGCCGACGCGCAGCCGCAGGCGCCCGGATACGACGTGCAGCCACTCGAAGCCCGCGTGGGTGCGCAGGGGCGGGAGCTCTGGCCGGGGCTCGTAGGTGATGCGGTAGGTCGCGACGCGCGCGCCCTCGCGGGCGAGCGGGGTGACGGTCATGCCGTCGCGCTGGCGCGGTGTGCGGCGCACGCGGGGGTCAGGGGTCGCGGTGCGGACGAGGTCGTCGATGCTGACGCCGAGCTGCTTGGTGAGCGGGAGGAGCAGCTCGAGGCTCGCCTGGCGCTTGCCTGACTCGAGGCGCGAGAGCGTGCTGACGGACATCCCGGCGCGGCCGGCGAGGTCTGCCAGGGTCCATCCGCGGGCGGTGCGCGCGTCCCGCAGGCGGGGGCCGACGAGCCTCAGTTCTTCCACGACTCTCCCCTGCTTGCCATTACCGCAAAGACCATTGCCATGAGTGCATTGTCACCCGCAGGCTGACGGAATGGAAGACACCGACTGGGACGCCATCATCCTCGGCGGCGGCGCGGCAGGGCTCGCGACCGCACTCATGCTCGGGCGCGCGCTGCGGCGCACGCTCGTGATCGACGCGGGCTCCCCCCGCAACAGGTTCGCCTCGCACATGCACGGCGTGCTCGGCCACGACGGGGTGCCACCTCAGGACCTTCTCGCGCGTGGTCGTGAGGAGGTGGCCCGGTACGGCGTCGAGGTGCGGCCTGGACGCGCGGCACGCGTGGACCTCGCGGACGGCGGCGTCGTCGTCACGCTCGACGAGGGTGGCGCGCCGCTCACGGCGCGGGCGCTTGTCCTCGCGACGGGCATGACGGACGTGCTGCCCGACGTGCCGGGGCTGGCCGAGCGGTGGGGGAGCGGCGTGCTGCACTGCCCGTACTGCCACGGCTGGGAGGTGCGCGGCCAGCGCCTGGGCGTGCTCGCGGCGTCGCCGCTCTCGCCGCATCAGGCGGAGCTCGTCCGGCAGTGGAGCGACCACGTCACGTTCTTCACGGCGGGCCTCGGTGGCCCGCTGGATGACGACGTCGCGGCGCGGCTGCGGGCGCGGGGCGTCGCTCTGGAGGAGGTGGCTGTCGTTGAGGTCCTCGGCGACGGCGGTGCCGTCACGGGCGTGCGCCTCGCGGACGGTCGCGTCGTCGAGCTCGACGCACTGTTCACGGGGGCGATGGCGCAGCCGCACGACGACGCCGTCGCGCACCTCGGGCTCGAGCGTGCGGACACGCCGGTCGGGTCGTTCCTCGCCGTCGACGCGTTCGGGAAGACGAGCGCGGAGCGGATCTGGGCGGCTGGCAACGTCGTCGACCCGGGGGCGACGGTGCCGATGTCGTCGGGCGCGGGTGCGCGCGTCGGCGGGATGGTCAACATGGCGCTCGTCGCGGACGACGCCGCTCGCGCGCTCGCGGAGGTGGCGGCATGAGCGGGCACGGGCACGTCGGCGACGTCGCGCCGGCCGGGTTCTGGGAGGAGCGGTACGCGGGCGAGGAACGCGTGTGGTCGGGCAAGGTGAACCGCACCACCGCCGACGTCGCGATAGGGCTCGAGCCTGGCAGATCCCTCGACCTGGGCTGCGGTGAGGGCGGCGACGTCCTGTGGTTCGCGCACGCCGGCTGGCAGGCCATGGGCGTCGACATCTCCCCGACGGCCGTACGCCGGGCCAACGAGGAAGCGGCACGCGTCGGCCGGGCTGACCGTGCCCGGTGTGTTGCCGCCGACCTGGCGACGTGGACGACCAACGAACGCTTCGACCTCGTCACCGCGAGCTTCTTCCAGTCCCCGGTCGCCCTCGACCGGACGACCATCCTCAGGCGGCTGTCCCGGCAGATCGACGCGGGCGGGCACCTCCTCGTCGTGTCGCACGCCGACTACCCGTCCTGGGTGCCCGTCGAGGATCGGCAGGGTCACGGGCAGTTCCTGAAGCCTGAGGAGGAGGTCGAGGCGCTCGGCTTGCTCGACGAGGGTTGGACGGTCGAGATCGCGGAGACGCGCACGCGGGAGGTGGCCGCGCCCGATGGGAGCCCGGCGGTGCTCGACGACTCGGTCGTGCTGCTGCGGCGGGCGTGACCACGAGAGGGCGGACCCAGGTCGGCAAGCCAACCTGGGTCTATCCGTAGCGCTAGATGTCGTGGGACATGACGTTGAGGGGACTCCACCCCTGACGCGCATGTTGTCAGAAGCGCTCGGGCTGATGAAGCGGGACATGGAGCTTCTCGGTGCGTGGGGTGGTTCGGCGCTGTTCGCCGGTTTGGTCGAGATGGTGCTCGCCTGAGCAGGACGGGCAGTGGCCGCGGTAGCCGTCTAGTGGCAGCGTTCGGTCGGGCCGAACGTTCGCTCGCTCCCAAGGTTCAGGAAAACCCGCCCATTCCGTAGATGGCGGAACCGCGCTATTGTCTGAACATGCCTGCCGATGACCACTACGGCCCGTCACCCACGGGCCCCGAGGTAGCGAGCCGCGCCCTGAGCCAGATTCGCGACCGCTTGCCTGCCGGGTGGAACCTCGAGAACGAAGCGGCGTCGGCGACCCTGACCGCGCCGGACGGCCGTCGTGCACAGTACGCCCTGCGGGGGTGGGCACACTTCAGGATGCACGGCACCGGGATGCAGTTGGACGAGACCGACGGCGCCGAAGCACCAAGGCCCCTCGTCGTCGACCGGTATCTCACGAAGGCGGTGCAGGACCGGCTCACGGGCCTGGGAGTCTCCTACGCGGACGCGACGGGCAACGCGTGGCTCGCCAGCGACGACCCAGCAGTGCTGATCATCGTCGCGGGCGCCACAGCAGACCCGTGGCGCGGTCCTGGCCGACCGCTGTCGGGCCTGCGCGGCGACCCTGCCAGCCTCGTCGTCCGGGCGCTGACCGACACGCCCCGACAGTGGCGCGTCACAGATCTGCGCAGGGAGGCGCAGGTCGGTGTCGGGTCGGTCTACCGCGTCCTGGACCTTCTGCGCGAGGAAGGACTGGTCGAGCGCACAGACGACGGCCTTGTCCGTGTCGTCGACCCGGCCCAGCTCGTGCGCCGCTGGGCGGCGGACAACCGGGTACGGCTGCAGTCGCGTGTCAGCCGGTGGCTCGCACCTCGCGGCGTCGACCGCTTCCTCGAGACCCTGCGCAACTCCGACGTCGAGTACGCGGTGAGCGGGTCCGCAGCGGCCCGCGAGCTGGTCCCCGACATCCCTGTGAAGGCTGCCGCAGTCCACATCCGCTCCGCGAACGTCGCCGCCGCGCGGCTGGGCCTGCGCGCAGCAGAGACGGGAGTGAACGTCCTGCTGTACGACTCGTCACCCCCGTTCGTCGCGCTGCGTCGCTCCGCGGTGTCACGCTCGGGGCTCAAGACCGCCGCGCCTGCGCAGATCGTCGCTGACATGCTCACCGGCCCCGGGCGCGAGCCCGAGGAAGCCGAGGCCTTCATGGAATGGATGAAGACCAATGGCCACTGGGGCTGAGCACGACCTGCTGCTGGTACGCACCCGCGCTGCACTGCTCGACGCGCTCGACGCGCTCGAGGGGCACGCGCGCTCGGTGGTCGTCGTCGGCGCGCAGGCGGTGTTCCTCGTCGCCGGCACCGTCGACGTCGCGATCGCCACGACCACGAAGGACAGCGACATCGGCCTTGACCCGCGCGAGCTGGCCGACGACCCACTGCTCGAGCAGGCGATGGCCGCCGGCGGTTTCGTCCCCTCGGTGGAACCCGGCCAATGGCTCAAGGATGACGTCCCGGTGGACCTCATGGTGCCAGCTTCACTACTGGCGCAGGGCCCGAAGAAGCGGTCCGCACGGATCCCGCCGCATGCGTTGCACGCCGCGAGGGCGACCCGCGGGCTCGAAGCTGCCCTGGTGGACCAGGACGAGATGGACGTTCCCGCGCTCGACGACGCCGACCCGCGCGTGCGTCGCGCCCTCGTCGCAGGCCCCTCCGCACTGATCGTCGCGAAGGTGCTCAAGATCTCCGAACGCCTGAACGGTCCTGCGCACCGACTCCAGAACAAGGACGCCCACGACCTATATCGCGTCCTGGTGGCAATCGACACGGGTCGAACTCGTCGAGCGGTTCACCCGACTGCTCGCCGCCGACGTCAGTGTAGAGGTGACCCGGGAGGCCCTCGACCTGCTGGCCGAGCTGTTCGCTGCGGGCCCGGACGCGGTCGGGTCGGACATGGCCGGCCGCGCAGAAGAGGGTGTCGGCGCCCCGGAGGTCGTCGCTGCATCGACCGCGGTGCTTGCCGCGGACCTGCTCAACGCCCTCGGGCCCTTCTGACGCATGCAGACGCCTGCGGCCGCTAGTTGGAGCCGGCGGCCACAGGCGTGCATGGCAGCGACCGCTACGGGTGGCGACGAGGTCATGTCGTCGCCGAGTCCGGCGTGGCGCGTCACGGTGACAAAGTGGGCAGCGTAACCGGGAACCAGGCCCCAGCCTCCGCGCGAGTGTCACCAACGTCATGACACCGAACAGCTAGAGGACCTTCTTCACGACGCTCGACTTGAGCTGCATCTGGCCGAAGCCTGGGACCTTGGCGTCGATGTCGTGGTCGCCCACGCCGTCGGTGATGAGGCGGATGCCGCGAACCTTGGTGCCGACCTTCACCACGCCACCGCCAGCGCCCTTGACCTTGAGGTCCTTGACGATGGTCACCGTGTCACCGTCCTCAAGGACGTTGCCCACCGAGTCCTTGACCGTCGCGTCAGCAGCAGCGGCGTCGTCACCAGAGTCAGCGCCGGGCGTCCACTCGTGAGCGCACATCGGGCACACCAGGAGGCCACCCTGCTCGTAGGTGTACTCGCTGTCGCACGCAGGGCAAGGGGGCAGCTGGTCAGACACTCGAGTTCTCCACAACGCGATCGGGGCCGCGCCGGGTCCGCCGCAGCCGTGCGCCAGGCGGCGCCGCCACGAGCATAGGCCCGCGTCACTCCCGCCCAGGGTGCCCAACGGCCCTGAGCGTCAGACCGCCCGCTCCCACGACGCGATCGGCCCCTCGACCACCCGGAACATCGGGTGCACCCCGGGCACGCCGTCGCCCACCCGTTCCTGCTGCACCACCGCCACCTCAGGGCTCCGCGCATCAAGCTTCGCGAGGAGGTGCCGCCACTCGAGCGCCACCTGCCCCGTCGTCACCTCCATCGCGCCATCAAAGGCCGCCAGGTCGGTCGGCAGCTCGTCGATGCGCGTCCGGTCAAAGCGGTACCCCCGCGCGTCCGCCTCGACAGCAAGCCCCGCAAGGTACGCACCGACGTAGACGATCGGCTGCGGCGTCGCGACGAACCGCTCGAGCTGCGGGTGGTTGCGATACCCCCGCGTGCGGCCAGCCATCACCGCCTGCGCGAGCAACGTCTCGCGCCAGCACGCGATCAGCGCCTGACGGTCGAGATGCTGCGGGTGCAGCGACCAGATCCGCACCGTTCAGCGCTCGTCGACGAGCCAGGAGAGGCCCGCACCAGGCCCGTCAAACCCCTGCCGGGCCCGCCAGTCGTTGAAGCTCGACGCCCACGCGCGGTGCGCATCCACCTGATAGGCGTGCAGCACCGGCAGGCTCATCTCCGCGAGCGTCGGGTGCCGGCGCGCCATCGCCTCCAGCACGTCGAGCGTCGCGATCACGTCCACGTCCGCAGTGTGCAGGTCACCCGCCTCGTTGACGCCGTACACGGCGCACAGGTCGATCAGCTTGCGCTTGCCCTTGCGGAACCGGTCCACCGCACGATCGAGGACCAGCGGGTCGATCACGCCGACAGGCTCCGCACCGAGCCGCTCCGGGAGCGTGCGCAAGCCGTGGCGGCGCAGCTCAGCGTCGAGGATGCACAGGTCGAACGTCGCGTTGAACGCCACGAGCGGCGTCCCGTCACCGAGCGCCTGAGCGATCTGCCTCGCGATCTCCTCGAGCGCGACCGCAGGCTGCTGCCCGTGCTCACGGGCGTGCTCCGTCGTGATGCCGTGGATCGCCGAGGCGCCCTCCGGGATCTCGACACCCGGGTCGATCAGCCACGTCTCCACGCTCGTGCCCAGCAGTGGGTGGCGGTGCACGAGCGCCGCCGTCACGATGCGGTCGGTCGACGTGCTCACGCCCGTCGTCTCCGTGTCGAATCCCAGGAGCGGGCCCTCGGCCCACGACATGTGCAGGGAGCCCGCAGCCGCCGGAGCAGGAAAGAGGGCCTCGGTAGGGAGCATCTCGGTCATGGTTCGCCCGTCCTCGTCAGTTTCGTAGCCGGTGTGGTTCGTCCTTGGGGACGAGCCTGCCAGCAGCGACTGACATGACCGGTGAACGACACCCCGGAGGCTTCTCAGCCAGGAGTGCCGCACACGGTGACGGCCCCTACTCGGCGCCATGCGGCGCGTGCCGCTCGAGGAACTCGAGGACCTCCGTCTGGTCCACCCCCGGGAACGCGCCGACCGGCAGGGTCGCGAGCGTCGACGCGTGCGGCCGCGCCGACGGCCACACGTGCCCCTCCCAGTGCTGAGCGAGCTCCCCGGACGGCCGCCGGCAGCACGACGGGTCCGGGCAGCGCGACTCCGTGCGCGACGTCGTGTCCCGGCCGCGGAACCACTTCACCAGCGAGAACGGGACGCCCACGCTCACCGAGAATGCGCCGTCGTGCGACTCCTGCGTGCGCGACGTGCACCAGAACGTCCCCGCAGGCGTGTCCGTGTACTGCGAGAACGGCGACAGCCGGTCCGATACCTCGAACACCGTGCGCGCCGTCCAGAACCGGCACACCGGCTGCCCCTCGATCGCCCCCAGCGCGTCCGACGGGAACCGCACGCCGTCGTTCTCGTACGCCTTGTGCACGATCCCGCTCTCGTGGACCTTCATGAAGTGCACCGGGATCCCCAGGTGCACCGTCGCGAGGTTCGTGAAGCGGTGCGCCGCCGTCTCGTGCGAGACGCCGAACGCGTCACGCAGGTCGTCGACCGAGATCGAGTGCGCGTCCTTCGCCTCCCGCAGCTGCCGCACCGCGTCCGCCTCCGGCACCAGCAGCGCCGCCGACAGGTAGTTCGCCTCCACCCGCTGCCGGAGGAACTCCGCGTACGAGCGCGGCTCCGTGTGCCCCAGCACGTGCGACGACAACGCCTGCAGCAGCACCGACCGCGGGTCCGACGACCGCGTCGGCAGGTACACGCGCATGTGCCGCGTGTCGATCAGCGACCGCGTCGAGTGCGGCAGGTCGCCGACATAGTGCAACGTGAAACCCAGGTGCCCCGCCAGCTCCGCCGCGACCCGCGCCGACAACGGCCCGCGCACGTGCCCGACGCCGTCGAGCAGCTCACGCGCACGGCGCTCCAGCTCCGGGAAGTGGTTGTCGCGGGCGCGCATCATCGCGCGCAGCTCCGCGTTCGCGCGGCGAGCCTCCTCCGGCGTTGCCGCCCGCTCCGAGTGCAGGCGCGCGATCTCGCGGTGCAGCGCGACGATCGCCTCGAGCGCATCCATCGGCAACGACGGCCCCACCCGCACCGGGTCGACGCCGACCGCCGCGAGGCCAGGCCCGCGCTGCAGGCGCTCGAGCTCGATCTCGA
Source organism: Flavimobilis sp. BM9 (assembly GCF_058313055.1). NCBI lineage: Bacteria > Bacillati > Actinomycetota > Actinomycetes > Micrococcales > Jonesiaceae > Flavimobilis > Flavimobilis sp. BM9. The sequence continues at coordinate 330,508 of NZ_JBZEMO010000001.1, forward strand.
GCTCCGCCCTGCGCGTGGGCGCGCCCGGCTCGAGGAGCGACGCGACGTCGACCCCGAGCGCCTGCGCGATCGTCTCGAGCTGTGCGAAGCGTGGCTCACGCTTGCCCGTCTCGATCATCGACACCTGCGACGGTGCACGGTCGAGAGCCGCAGCGAGGTGGTCGAGGGTGAGGCCGCGCTCGCGTCGGAGGTGCCGGATGCGGCGGCCGATCGTGAGCGCGTCAGCGGTCTCCGGCGGGGTCGCGGGGGAGTCCGTCGAGGGCGCCACATGGGCTGCGGAGAGGGGCGTCGTTGCCATGACTCACCCTCCCACCGCCGGGACTTCCTGACAACAGAAGTTTCCGAGAACTTCTTCTGGAGAGGGGGTTCCCGAGGGGTTGCGCCGCGAAGGACGGTGGAACCACGGAAGCAACGACGCAACCGAACCGCCCAGGAGGACACCGTGAGCACCACCACCAGCACCATCGACGAGACCACGACCCCCGCCTCGCAGCAGGGCGCGGAAGATCTGCGCACCGAGGCCGGCGCGCGCCGGACCAACGTCGCGACGTCGACGGCCGCTGGCACCCTCCCCGGCACGCAGACCCAGACCGCGGAAGACCTCGCCCACGAGTGGGCGACCGACCCCCGCTGGGCCGGCATCCGCCGCGACTACACCGCCGAGGACGTCATCGCCCTGCGCGGCTCCGTCCGCGAGGACCCCACCCTCGCCCGCCGCGGCGCGCAGCGCCTGTGGGACCTCCTGCACACCCGCACCCACGTCCCCGCGCTCGGCGCCCTCACCGGCAACCAGGCCGTCCAGCAGGTCCGCGCCGGCCTCGAGGCGATCTACCTCTCCGGCTGGCAGGTCGCCGCCGACGCCAACCTCTCGGGGCAGACGTACCCGGACCAGTCGCTGTACCCCGCGAACTCCGTCCCCGCCGTCGTCCGCCGCATCAACAACGCGCTCATGCGCGCCGACCAGATCGAGACCGCCGAGAAGGGTGCCCCGAGCCGCGAGTGGCTCGCCCCGATCGTCGCCGACGCCGAGGCAGGCTTCGGAGGCGCCCTCAACGCCTACGAGCTCATGCACTCGATGATCACCTCGGGCGCCGCAGGCGTGCACTGGGAGGACCAGCTCGCGTCCGAGAAGAAGTGCGGCCACCTCGGCGGCAAGGTCCTCATCCCGACCGCCCAGCACGTGCGCACCCTGTCCTCAGCCCGCCTCGCAGCCGACGTCGCCGGCGCGCCGACCATCATCATCGCCCGCACCGACGCGCTCGCCGCCGACCTCATCACGAGCGACATCGACCCGCGCGACCAGGACCTGCTCACCGGCGAGCGCACCACCGAGGGGTTCTACCGCACCGAGCCCGGCCTCCAGGCCGTCATCAACCGCGGCCTCGCCTATGCGCCCTACGCCGACCTCATCTGGGTCGAGACCGGCGAGCCCGACATCGAGCTCGCCCGCGCGTTCGCCGAGGCCATCCACGCCCAGTTCCCGGGCAAGATGCTCGCCTACAACTGCTCGCCGTCGTTCAACTGGAAGAAGCACCTCGACGACGACCAGATCGCCCGCTTCCAGCGGGAGCTCGCCGAGCTGGGCTACAAGTTCCAGTTCATCACCCTCGCCGGGTTCCACGCCCTCAACCACTCCATGTTCGAGCTCGCCAGCGGCTACCGCGACCGCGGCATGAGCGCCTACGTCGAGCTCCAGGAGGCCGAGTTCGCCTCCGAGACCGACGGCTACACCGCCACCCGCCACCAGCGGGAGGTCGGCACCGGCTACTTCGACCGCGTCGCCACGGCACTGAACCCCACGAGCGCCACCCTCGCGCTCCACGGTTCCACCGAGACCGCCCAGTTCTGACCTGCAGGCCCGAAGGAGCACGACCATGAGCACCATCGCCCCCGCCCCGCCCACGACCGCCCGCATGATCGTCGCCGGCCCGGACGTCCCCGGAGCCGCGCAGATCCTCACCCCCGAGGCGCTCGAGTTCGTCGCCTCCCTGCACGAGCTCTTCGCGGCCCGCCGCCACGAGATCCTCCAGGCCCGCCAGCGTGCTCGCGCCCTCATCGAGGACGGCGTCGACCCGGACTTCCTGCCCGAGACGCGCCACATCCGTGAGGACCGCACCTGGCGCGTCGCCGGCCCCGGCCCCGGCCTCGAGCGCCGGCACGTCGAGATCACCGGTCCGACCGACCCGAAGATGGCGATCAATGCCCTCAACTCCTCGGCGAACGTGTGGCTCGCCGACCACGAGGACGCGCTGAGCCCCACGTGGGAGAACGTCGTCGGCGGGCAGGCCTCGCTGCACGCGGGCATCCGCGGGACGCTCAGCTTCACCTCGCCCGAGGGCAAGAGCTACACGATGCGCAGCTCCGAGCTGACCGACCTGCCGACGATCGTCATGCGGCCGCGCGGCTGGCACCTCATCGAGAAGAACATGCGGTTCGAGGACCGGGCCGGCACGCAGACGCCCGCCTCGGGGACGCTCGTGGACTTCGGCTTGTACTTCTTCCACAACGCGGCCGAGCTCATCGCCCGCGGGCGTGGACCGTACTTCTACCTGCCGAAGCTCGAGGGGCGCCGCGAGGCCCGGCTGTGGAACGACATCTTCATCCACGCCCAGGAGACGCTCGGCCTCCCGCGCGGCACCGTCCGGGCGACCGTCCTCATCGAGACGCTGCCCGCGGCGTTCGAGATGGACGAGATCCTGTACGAGCTGCGCGAGCACTGCGCCGGTCTCAACGCCGGCCGGTGGGACTACCTGTTCTCGATGATCAAGAACTTCCGTTGCCGCGGACCGTTCTTCGTCCTCCCGGACCGCGGCACGGTCTCGATGACCGTCCCGTTCATGCGGGCGTACACCGAGCTGCTCGTCTCGACGTGCCACCAGCGCGGCGCGCAGGCCATCGGCGGCATGAGCGCGTTCATCCCGGACCGTCGCCGTCCCGACGTCACCGCCCGGGCGGAGACGCAGGTCCGCGCGGACAAGAGGCGCGAGGCCACGGACGGCTTCGACGGCACGTGGGTCGCGCACCCCGACCTCATCCCGTTCGCGCGGGAGGAGTTCGAGGCGATCCTCGGCGACCACGACGACCAGCGCGACCGCCTGCGCGAGGACGTCCACGTCACCGCGAAGGACCTGCTCGACGTCGCGTCGGCGTCGGGCTCGGGCGTCACGCCCGAGGGCCTGCGCGCGAACGTGTCCGTCGCGATCCGCTACATCGAGTCCTGGCTGCGCGGCGTCGGCGCCGCGGCGATCGACCACCTCATGGAGGACGCCGCGACCGCGGAGATCTCCCGCTCCCAGGTGTGGCAGTGGATCCACAACGGCACCCGCACCACGGGTGGTTCGCCCATCACCGCCGAGCGCGTCGACGCGCTCGTCACCCAGGTCGTCGAGGACCTGCCCCGCACCCCGGGCAACAGGTTCGACGACGCGGCCCAGGTGTTCCGCGACGTCGCCCTCGGCGAGGACTTCCCGACGTTCCTCACGATCGGGGCGTACAGCCGCTACCTCGCCTGACGTCCCGACCCGACCACCGGTCCCCGGTACCGCCCTCGCGGTGCCGGGGACCGGCGCGTCCGGCCCTCAGGCTCAGGCGGGAGGCCGCTGGCGCGGTAGCCTTGGGCCTGTGAGCAACGAGATCGAGATCGGCCGCGGCAAGCGCGGACGCCGCGCATTTTCCTTCGACGACATCGCGATCGTGCCCTCCCGGCGCACGCGCGACCCGCAGGACGTTTCGGTGTCCTGGCAGATCGACGCCTACCACTTCGAGACGCCGATCATCGCCGCCCCGATGGACTCCGTCATGAGCCCCGCGACCGCGATCGCCCTGGGCAAGCTCGGCGGCCTCGGCGTCCTCGACCTCGAGGGCCTGTGGACCCGCTTCGAGGACCCGCAGCCCCTCCTCGACGAGATCGCGCGCCTCGCCCCCGAGGACGCGACGCGCCGCATGCAGGAGATCTACTCCGAGCCCATCAAGGCCGAGCTGATCAAGGCGCGCCTCCAGGAGGTGCGCGCCGCGGGCGTGACCGTCGCTGGCGCCCTGTCGCCGCAGCGCACGCAGGAGTTCTACGCGGACGTCGTCGGCGCGGGCGTCGACCTGTTCGTCATCCGTGGCACGACCGTCTCCGCGGAGCACGTCTCCTCCAACGCTGAGCCGCTCAACCTCAAGCGGTTCATCTACGAGCTCGACGTCCCCGTGATCGTCGGTGGCGCGTCGACGTACACCGCAGCGCTGCACCTCATGCGCACGGGCGCGGCCGGCGTCCTCGTCGGCTTCGGCGGCGGCGCCGCTCACACGACGCGCACGACGCTCGGCATCCACGCCCCGATGGCGAGCGCGGTGGCCGACGTCGCCGCAGCGCGTCGCGACTACCTCGACGAGTCGGGCGGCCGGTACGTCCACGTCATCGCCGACGGCGGCATCGGCCGCTCCGGCGACCTCGTCAAGGCCGTCGCGTGCGGCGCCGACGCCGTCATGGTCGGAGCCGCTCTGGCACGCGCCGACGAGGCGCCCGGCCAGGGCTGGCACTGGGGCCCCGAGGCGCACCACCCGCAGCTCCCGCGCGGCGAGCGTGTCCAGGTCGGCACGTGCGGCTCGCTCGAGGAGATCATGTTCGGCCCGGGCCGCCAGTCCGACGGGACGCTCAACCTCGTCGGCGCCCTGCGCCGCGCGATGGCCACGACCGGCTACAGCGACCTCAAGGAGCTGCAGCGCGTCGAGGTCGTCGTCTCGCCCTACCAGCCCCGCTGACACCGTCCGCCGAAGGCCGCGACCGCTGAGCGCTCGCGGCCTTCGCCGTCCCCCCGAGGAGATCATGACCGCCGTGACGATCGAGCCTGCCGAGCTGACCGACGTCGACGCCGTGGTGGCGCTGTGGCGTGACTGCGAGCTCACACGACCGTGGAACGACCCGGTCCGGGACTTCCAGGACGCGGTCATGGGCGAGACCTCGACGGTCCTCGTCGCGCGCGACGGCGACGCGGTCGTCGGCGCCGTCATGGCCGGGTACGACGGCCACCGCGGCTGGCTCTACTACCTGGGCGTCGCGCCGGGCGTGCAGGGCTCGGGACACGGCCGCGCCCTCGTGGTCGCCGCCGAGGCGTGGCTCGCGGCGGCGGGCGCGGTCAAGGTGCAGCTCATGGTCCGCCGCACGAACGACGCCGTCCTCGGGTTCTACGAGCGCCTCGGGTACGACGACCAGGAGACGGTCGTGCTCGGGCGCCGGTTCACATCCGCGCCAGGCGGCTTCTAGCCGTCCCGCCCTGGCTGCGGCCGACTGTCAGGGACGCCGCGTACCGTGAACCCATGACCAACGAGAACACGGCGCCCGGCGGCCCTGACGCCTCCGGCCTCGTCGACGTGGACGAGCCGACCGCGACCCTGCTCCTCGAGCCCAGCGACGTCGCCCACCTCGTGGCGCGCGTCGTCGCGTCCCAGCGCGGCGGGAGCCGCCTCGTGCACTCACCTCAGACGGGCGCGCCGATCGCGAGCGTCCCACGCTCGACCTTGGAGGACGTCGCGACCGCGGTCGGCCGTGCGCGCGAGGCGCAGGGGGCGTGGGCGCTGCACAGTGCGACCGAGCGGGCACGCGTGCTCCTCGCTCTCCACGACATCGTCCTCGCGGAGCAGTCGGCCGTTCTCGACCTCATCCAGCTCGAGAACGGCAAGGCCCGCGCGAGCGCGTTCGAGGAGGTTGCCGACGTCGCGCAGGTCTGCCGGCACTACGGCGTCCAGGGGCCGCGCTACCTGCGTCCCCGCCGGGTCGCCGGCATGCTGCCCGTCCTGACGGCCGCGACCGTGCACCGCCGCCCGGTCGGCGTCGTCGGCGTGATCTCACCGTGGAACTACCCGCTCACGCTCGCTCTCGCCGACGCGCTGCCCGCGCTGCTCGCAGGCAACGCCGTCGTGCTGCGGCCCGACGAGCAGGCGTCGCTCACGGCCCTGTGGGCCGCGGACGCGCTCGCGCGAGCGGGCCTTCCCGAGGGCGTCCTGCAGGTCGTCACGGGTGGCCGCGACATCGGCGAGGCGCTCATCGACCAGGTCGACCACCTCGTGTTCACCGGCTCGACCGCGACGGGCCGCAAGGTCGCTCAGCGGGCCGCCGGCCGCCTGATCGGGATGACCCTCGAGCTCGGCGGCAAGAACCCCCTCTACGTCGCGGCGGACGCGCACCTCGAGTCGGCGGTCGCTGGCGCTGTGCGCGCGTGCTTCTCCAACACCGGCCAGCTCTGCATGTCGATCGAGCGGCTCCTCGTCCACGAGGCCGTTGCCGACGAGTTCCTCGCCCGCTTCGTCGACGCGGTGCGCGAGCTGCGCGTCGGTCCAGGCCTCGACTACACGCACGACATGGGCTCGCTCACCAATGAGGCCCAGCTCGAGCGCATCTCCGAGCACGTCGACGACGCGATCGCGCGCGGCGCCCGCGTCCTCGTCGGCGGCGTGCACCGCACCGACCTCGGGCAGCTCTTCTACGAGCCGACCGTCCTCACGGACGTCCCGGCCGATGCCCTGTGCGCGACCGAGGAGACGTTCGGGCCCGTCGTGGCAGTCCAACGCGTCCGCGACGACGCGGAGGCGATGCGCCTCATGAACGCGACCGAGTACGGCCTCAACGCGTCCATCTGGACGTCGAGCCTGCGGCGCGGCCGCGAGCTCGCCGCGCAGGTCCGCTCGGGGTCGGTCGGCATCAACGACGGCTACGCAGCAGCGTGGGGGTCGGTCGGTGCGCCCATGGGCGGATTCGGGTCGTCCGGAGTGGGGCGTCGGCACGGTCGCGAGAGCATCGAGCAGATGACCGAGGCGCAGACCGTCGTGGGACAGCGGCTCGTGCGTCACGGCGCGTCGCTCGACGAGCTGTTCGCGCTGCCGGCTGGGAAGGGGCAGGACGTGCTCACGGCCGGTCTGCGCGTGCTGAGGTCGCTTCGGCTGCCCTGAGTCCCGCGTGATCTTGCGGCTGGCTGGTGGTCTGCGGACTGTTGCCCTCCTCCCGGAGAGCGGTTAGCGTCGAACGCAAGGGGGCGCGCCACAGGACGCACCCGTCCGACGTGGTCGTGGGGGCACACGTGACAGGAAAACGAGCTCGCAGGTGCGGAACCGGTCTTCTCGCGGTGGCCATGGCGGCCCTGTGGGGAGGGGGTAGCGCGAACGCCGCCCATGCCGGTGACGAGGACCAGGGCGCGGGAGCGCTCGCGGTCGACGTGGCCCGGGACGCCGAGGAGTCAGGCCTCGATCCTGACGCCCTCACACAGCAGGCCCAGTTCCAGGTCGAGGTCGACGCCATCCTCGACCCGCTGATCGAGGCGCACGCCGACTCGTTCTCGGCGGCAGGATTCACCGACGACGGCGGCGCCTACATCGCCTTCACGGGCCCCGTCCCCGACGAGGTCGAGGCCGTGCTCGCCGACCACCCGCGCATCACGGCGCGCGGCGGCGCTGCACTCACCGACGCGGAGGCGTCCGAGATCAACGAAGCGGTCGCCCAGGCCGTTGCCGAGGTTCTCCCGGAGGACGGCGAGCTCATGACGCTCGTCGAGCCTCAGACCGGTGACATCGAGGTCGCCATCACGGAAGGACGCGCGGAGAGCCGGATCGAGGCCGCAGCTGTCGAGGCCTACGAGGACGCCGCACCCGAAGGCGTCAGCGAGCAGGCGGAGGACGCCGTGACGGTCGACGTCGACCGGACGCTCGAGAACGTCAACGAGGCGGCGAGCGGCGGCCAGCTCCTCGCGAATCGCAACAACAGCGCGCTCCGGTGCACGACAGCTTTCACCGCGAAGTCCGGGTCGAACATCGGAGTCCTCACGGCCAAGCACTGCCCCGAGGCGCTCACGATCACCAGCGGGGACAACCTCTACAACGCGAGCATCTTCACCGCCAACAGCGCGGGCGACGCCCAGTGGCACCGCTCGAAGAACGGCGGTGACGCCCGGTTCCGCTACGACTGGGGCAAGTACCGCGACGTCCTCGCCCATCCTGTCCTCAAGGTCGGCACGCGGGTGTGCCGCTTCGGTGCGGCGACCGGGACCGGGTCTGGGTGCAGCACGGTGAAGTACACCTCCGCATGCACCAAGTACCCGAACCTGACCTACACGATCTGCGACCTCGCGATGACCGAGGGGACGACCGGCTCCGCAGGCGGCGACAGCGGCGGACCGTGGTTCTACGGCGCCAACGCGTACGGCATCCACTCGGGCACGAACGTGCGCGAAGGTGTCTCCCGCAACTGGTTCACGAGCTCGCGGAAGGCGCTCGCGTCCATGGGCCTCCAGGCCGTCACCGGCTGACCGGACCCTCCTGCGTCTGGACGGACACGGTCGGACATCCGGCTCGCCCACGTCACGTCGACGACCTGCGAGGACGTGATCGGGGCCACTCAGGCCCTTGCATCCGGACATGATCGGGCATATACAAGTACATACAGACATCCGAACGGGGGTGTCGAGGCAACGACGGAGTTGATGTGTACGCACCCGAGCGCCACCAGGCGATCCTCGCCGAGTCCCGCACCGCAGGACGCGTCGAGGTCACAGCACTGGCCACCGCCCTCGCCGTCACACCCGAGACGATCCGGCGCGACCTGTCCGTCCTCGAGCGGCAGGGCCTGCTGCGCCGCGTCCACGGGGGCGCGGTCGCGATCGAGACGCTCGGCATCGAGCCCGGGATCGCCGACAAGGAGAGCCGCAACGCCGCAGAGAAGAAGCGGATCGCGAGAGCCGCCGTCCGCCAGCTCGCCGAGCTCCCCGAGCAGGCGACGATCCTCCTCGACGCTGGCACCACGACCGTCCGCCTCGCCGAGCTCCTCCCGACCGACCGCGAGCTCACCGTCGTGACCAACGGCCTCCCGATCGCCACGGTCCTCGCCGCTCGGCCGAACATCACCCTCCACCTCGTCGGGGGCCTCATGCGCGGCCGCACGCTCGCGAGCGTCGGCCCCTGGGCAGAGCGCGTCCTCAGCGAGCTCCACGCCGACATCCTCTTCCTCGGCGCCAACGGCATCACCCCCGACCGCGGCGTCACCACGCCCGACCTCGCCGAGGCGAGCATCAAGCGGGCGTTCGTCCGCGCCGCGCGCCGCGTCGTCGTCCTCGCCGACCACTCCAAGGTCGGCCGCTCCGACTTCGCCAAGGTCGTCGACCTCGACGACGTCGACCTCCTCCTCACCGACGACGCCCTCGACCCGGACCTGCGGGCCGAGCTCACCGACGCCGGCCTCACCGTGGAGCTCGCATGATCATCACCCTCACCCCCAACCCCAGCCTCGACCGCACCTACGCCGCCGAGTCCATCCACCTCGGCGGCATCAACCGTGCGCACGCCACCCGCGTCGACGCAGGCGGCAAGGGCCTCAACGTCACCCGCGCGCTGACCGCCGCCGGCACCGCGAGCGTCGCGATCTTCCCCGCAGGCGGCCCCGACGGCGCGCAGATGATCGCCGAGCTCGCCGCCAGCCAGGTCCCGGCCCACCCCGTCCCCGTCGACATCGACACCCGCTCCAACGTCACCCTCGTCGACGCCGCAGGCACCACGACCAAGATCAACGCCCCCGGCGACACGCTCAGCAGCCACGACGTGCGCGAGCTGCTCGACGCCCTGCGTGACGAGGTCACCCAGGCGACCGCCGCCGGGCACACGCCCGTCGTCGTCGGGGCAGGCAGCCTGCCCGCAGGTCTCGCCGACGACTTCTACGGGCACGTCGCCGAGGTCTGCACCGGGCTCGGCGCCCGCCTCGTCCTCGATACCTCCGGCGCCCCGCTCGCCCGCGCCGTCGAGACCGGCGGGCTCGAGCTCATCAAGCCCAACGACGAGGAGCTCGCCGAGCTCACCGGACGCGAGCTCGTCACGGTCGGCGACGTCGTCGACGCCGCGACCCAGGTCATCGACCGAGGCACCCGTTCGGTGCTCGTCTCGCTCGGCGCCCACGGGCTCCTGCTCGTGCGCCGCGACCACGCCGACGCCGCACCCGGCGACGTCCGCACCTGGTGGGCCGGCGGCGACGCCCTCGTCCCACGATCGACCGTCGGCGCGGGGGACTGCACCCTCGCCGGCTTCCTCTCCGTCGCGACGCAGGAAGGGGACGGACGCCACGGCGTCGGCTCCCCGCTGCTCGCGCTCCAGCATGCGGCCGCGTGGGGACGCGCGGCCGTGCTGCTCCCCGGATCCGCCGTCCCCACCCCGAACGACCTGCACCTCGACGAGGTGCGCACCCTGACCGACCCGCCCCGCCGCATCGCACTGAAGGAGCTGTGACGTGAGCACCAACCTCATCACCCCAGGGCTCGTCGCCCTCGACCTGCCCGGGACCGACCGCGCACAGGTCACCCGAGCCCTCATCGACCTCCTCGTCGCCGAGGGACGCGTGACCTCCGCCGAGGGCTTCCTCGCCGACGTCCATGAGCGCGAGGCCAAGATGGCCACCGGCATGCCCGGCGGCATCGGCCTGCCGCACGCGCGCTCGGCACACGTCGTCGCCCCGTCCCTCGCCGTCGGCCGCGTGCCCGCCGGTGTCGACTTCGGCGCTCCCGACGGCCCGGCCACGCTCGTGTTCCTCATCGCCGCGCCCGCCGAGGGCGACGCGGACCACCTCAAGATCCTCGCGTCCCTCGCGCGCCGCCTCGTGCACGAGTCGTTCCGCGACTCGCTGCGCGCCGCGCCCGACGCCGAGACCGTCGCCGAGATCGTCACCCGAGAGGTCGTGGCCTCGTGAAGTTCGTCGCCGTCACCTCCTGCCCCACGGGCATCGCCCACACCTACATGGCCGCCGAGGCGCTCGAGCAGGCCGGCAAGGCGGCCGGCCACGACGTCCAGGTCGAGACCCAGGGCTCGGCGGGCAGCTCCCCGCTCGACCCCGCCGTCATCGCCGCAGCCGACGGCGTCATCTTCGCCGCGGACCTCGAGGTCAAGGACCGCGACCGGTTCGCGGGCAAGCCCACCGTCGACGTCGGCGTCAAGAAGGCTGTGCACGACGCGCCCGGCGTCCTCGCCCAGGCGATCGCTGCCGTCGAGGCGGGCCCCGTCGCGGCACCTGCCGCGGACGCTCCCGCCGCACCGACCACCAAGGTCGACAAGGACGCGAGCGTCGGCACACGCGTGCGCCAGTGGCTCATGACCGGCATCTCCTACATGATCCCGTTCGTCGCCGCAGGCGGAATCCTCATCGCGCTCGCGTTCATGCTGGCTGGCGTCGCCTGGGACCAGAACGGTGCCGTCGAGGTGACCAAGGTGCCCGTCAAGGAGATCATCTCGGGCTTCGACGCGTTCGACCTCAAGGACTGGGCGGTCCTCCTCAACGCGGCGGGCGGTGCGGCCTTCGGGTTCCTCGTCCCCGTGCTCGCAGGGTTCATCGCCTACGCGATCGCTGACCGTCCTGGGCTCGTCCCCGGGTTCGTCGGCGGCTCGATCGCCGTGACCGTGGGCGCCGGGTTCCTCGGTGGCCTCGTCGCCGGCTTCATCGGTGGCTTCCTCGCGCTGTGGATCAGCCGGTGGAAGGTCCCGAAGGGGATGCGCGGCATCATGCCCGTCGTCGTGATCCCGCTGCTGTCGACCTTCGTGACCGGCCTCCTCATGCTCGTCGTGCTCGGCCGCCCCCTCGCCGCGCTCATGGACGGGCTCACGAGCTGGCTCAACGGCCTGACGGGCGCCAACCTGATCCTCCTGGGCGCCATCATCGGACTGATGATGGGCTTCGACCTGGGCGGTCCGGTCAACAAGGTCGCGTACACGTTCGGCGTCACCGGGCTCTCGACGGTGGGGCTCACCGCAGGCGCGACCGAGTACCGCGTCATGGCCGCCGTCATGGCTGCAGGCATGGTCGCACCGCTCGCCATGGCGCTCGCCTCGACCGTCCTCGCGAAGAAGATGTTCACGCATGCGGAGCAGGAGAACGGCAAGGCCGCCTGGCTGCTCGGCGCGTCCTTCATCTCCGAGGGAGCCATCCCGTTCGCCGCCGTCGACCCGTTCCGGGTGCTTCCCGCCTCGATGATCGGCTCGGCTGCGACCGGCGCGCTCATCATGGCGTTCGACGCATCGCTGCAGGCGCCCCACGGAGGGATCTGGGTCCTGCCGCTCATCGGCAACCCGTTCGGGTTCCTCGCCGCCGTCGTCATCGGCGCGGTCGTCTCGGCGGTCGTCGTCATCGCGCTCAAGAAGATTGGTCACAACACGGTCGTCGAGGCGGAGCGCACCGCCGACGAGCTGGCCGCCGCCTGACCCACCGGCGCGTGCCGGGCCCCACGCCCGGCACGCGCCCTCGCCGGCCGCCCGGCCGGAGCAGCGCCGCCACCGTCGCGGCGCTCGCACAGACCAACCACCCAGGGCAGCATCACCTGCCCGCACCCCCAGGAGCTCCAGATGCCCAGCCGTACCGTCGCCGTCGCGTCCCGCTCGGGACTGCACGCCCGCCCCGCCTCGATCTTCACGCAGGCCGTCGCCGACTCCGGCGTCGACGTGACGATCGCCCACGGCTCCGAGGAGCCGGTCGACGCCGCGAGCATCCTGCTCGTCATGTCCCTCGGTGTGCCGCACGGCGACGAGGTCACGCTCGAGGCCGAAGGCCCCCAGGCCGACGAGGTGCTCGACCAGCTCGTCGCGCTCCTCGAGCGCGACCTCGACGAGGACGACTGACATGACCGACGACCGCATCCTCACCGGGGCAGGCGTCGGCCGCGGCGCAGCCATCGGCCCTGTCGTGCACGTCGCGCGACCGCCGGCGGCCGGGATCTCCGAGAGCGCCCCCGCAGATCGCGAGGCAGCCGAGGCCGCGGTCGTCGACGCCTTCGACGTGGTCGCGGGCCGCCTGCGGGCCCAGGCCGACGGCGCCGTCGAGCCGGCGGCCTCCGTGCTGCGGGCGACGGCACAGATGGCGACCGACCGCGCCCTGCGCAAGAAGACCCTCGCCGGCGTCGCCGACGGTGCCACGCCGGTCGCGGCGCTCGACGCCGCCGTGGGGACGTTCGTCGACATGTTCACCTCGGCGGGCGGCCTGCTCGCCGAGCGGGTGACCGACCTGCGGTCGGTCCGCGACCGGGTCGCGGCACAGATCCTCGGGCTGCCCGAGCCCGGGGTCCCCTCCCTGACCGGACCTGCCGTCATCGTCGCCGAGGACCTCGCTCCCGCCGACACCGCTGCGCTCGACCTGCGCCTCGTGCGGGCCATCGTGACCGAGCTCGGTGGCACCACGAGCCACACCGCGATCATCGCGGGCCAGCTCGGCATCCCGTGCGTCGTCCGCGTCGCCGGGGCGCTCGACCTCGCGGAGGGCACGACGGTCGCGGTGGACGCGCTCGCCGGGACCGTCGAGGCCGACCCGTCGGACGACGTCGTAGCGGTCTTCGCGCGTCGCGCCGAGCTCGCGGCGCGGCTCGCCGAGGACACCTCTGCCGGCGCTCTCGCCGACGGCACGCCGGTCGCCCTCCTGGCGAACATCGGCAGCCCCGACGACGCCGAGAGGGTCGCCCCGGCGGCCGTCGAGGGTGTCGGCCTGTTCCGCACCGAGGTGATGTTCCTCGACCGGACGACCGCCCCCGCGCGCGAGGAGCAGGCCCGCGAGTACGCGCGCGTCCTGCGCGCCCTGGGGGGTCGCAAGGTCGTCGTACGGACCCTCGACGCAGGCGCCGACAAGCCTCTTGCGTTCGCCGACCAGGCCGAGGAGGAGAACCCCGCCCTCGGCGTGCGCGGCTACCGCCTCGTGCGGACCGTCCCGCACCTCCTCGACACGCAGCTCGCCGCCCTCGCGGATGCTGCGCGCGAGACGGGCGTGGAGCCGTGGGTCATGGCGCCGATGGTCTCGACGCCCGCCGAGGCACGCGACTTCGCCGCCGCCGCGCGGTCCCACGGCCTGACGACGGTCGGCGTCATGGTCGAGGTCCCTGCGGCAGCGCTGCGCGCCCGCGCGATCCTCGCCGAGGTCGACTTCGTGTCCATGGGGACGAACGACCTCGCGCAGTACACGATGGCTACCGACCGCCTGTGCGGCGCGCTCGGCGACCTCATCGACCGCTGGCAGCCTGCTGTCCTCGACCTCGTCGCGGCGACGGCCGCCGCAGCGGGGGAGGCGGGCAAGCCCGCGGGCGTGTGCGGCGAGTCCGCAGCCGACCCGGCCATGGCTGTCGTCCTCGCGGGCCTCGGCGTCACGAGCCTGTCGATGTCCGCGACCGCGGTCCCGGCGGTGCGCTTCGCGCTCGCGGCGCACACGCGCGAGCAGGCGCGCGCCGTCGCCGACGCGGCGCTCGCCGCCGCGGACGCGACCACGGCGCGCGAGGCCGCGGTCGCGGCGATGGACGCCGAGGTGGTGGCCGCGCTCGCCCTCGCCTGAGCCGCCGGAGCGAGCTGCCCGCCCGAGCAACGAGACAGGGGCCTGCACGTCACGTCGTGACGTACAGGCCCCTGTCTCGCGTGCAGCCCCCTACCTCGGGCGGAGGAGGCTGCGTGAGCGGACGGCCGGGCCGGTCGCGGCCCGGCCCTCTCTCGCTCGTCAGCCCGCGAGCTCGACCGCCTGGCGCGCGATCGCCAGCTCCTCGTTCGTCGGCACGACGAGGACCGTGACGCGCGACGACGGCGTCGAGATGACCTTCGGCTGCTTGATCCGGCCCGCGTTGAGGTCCGCGTCGAGCTCGATGCCCAGCTCCTCGAGCCCGGCGAGCGCCTGCCAGCGCACCACGTCGTCGTTCTCGCCGATCCCGGCCGTGAACGTGATGACGTCCGCGCCACCGAGCACCGCGAGGTACGCACCGACGTACTTCTTCAGACGGTGCGCGTACACCTCGAGACCGAGGACAGCCGACGCGTCACCCTCCGCGACCAGGTCGTGGATCGCACGGAAGTCGCTCTCGCCCGTCAGGCCGAGCATGCCCGACTGCTTGTTGAGGAGCGTGTCGATCTCGTCGATGCTCATCTTGCCCTCGCGGTGCAGGTGGAAGATCACCGCAGGGTCGATGTCGCCGGAGCGCGTACCCATGACGAGACCCTCGAGCGGGGTCAGACCCATCGACGTGTCCACCGCACGCCCGCCGCGGACCGCCGACACGGACGCGCCGTTGCCGAGGTGCAGCACGATCTGACGCAGCTCCTCGAGCGGACGCCCGACGAACTCGGCGGCAGCCTTGGACACGAACTCGTGAGACGTCCCGTGGAAGCCGTACCGACGGATCTGGTTGGCCTCCGCGACCGCCGGCGGGATCGCGTACGTGTACGCAGCCTTCGGGAGCGTCTGGAAGAACGCCGTGTCGAAGACGACGACGTGCGGGACGTCGGGCAGCAGCTCACGCGCGACCTCGAGCCCGGCGACGTGGCCGGGGTTGTGCAGGGGAGCGAGCGGCACGAGCGCGCGGATCTGCTCGACGACCTCGTCCGTCACGACGACAGGGCCGGAGAACACGGCCCCGCCCTGCACCACACGGTGCCCGACGGCGACGATGTGCGCCGCGTCCAGGTCCGGTCCGTGCTTCGCGAACAGGTCGAGGACGAGCCGCAGACCCACCGAGTGGTCCGCCACCGGCTGGTCGAGGCGCGCCTCCGAGCCCGCGTACTTGTGCGTGACGATGCCGACGTCCTGGCCGATGCGCTCGACGATGCCCGAGGCGATCGCCTCACCACCGACCGGGTCGACGAGCTGGTACTTGATCGACGACGATCCGGCGTTGATGACGAGAACGGTGCCGTTCGGCGCGGTGATCGGGTTCATGCGGTTGTTGCTCCTTGTTCTCAGGCGCCGGCCGGCGACTGGCCCTGGGCCTGGATCGCCGTGATGGCCACGGTGTTGACGATGTCCTGGACGAGGGCACCGCGGGAGAGGTCGTTGACGGGCTTGCGCAGGCCCTGCAGGACGGGGCCGACGGCGATCGCGCCGGCCGAGCGCTGCACGGCCTTGTAGGTGTTGTTGCCCGTGTTGAGGTCCGGGAAGATGAACACGTTGGCCCGGCCGGCGACCGCCGAGTCGGGCAGCTTCGTCTTCGCGACCGACGCGTCGACCGCGGCGTCGTACTGGATCGGACCCTCGACCGAGAGGTCGGGCCGGCGCTCGCGGACGATCGCGGTCGCGGTGCGCACCTTGTCGACGTCGGCGCCCGTGCCGGACTCGCCCGTCGAGTAGGACAGCATCGCGATGCGCGGCTCCACGCCGAACTGTGCGGCCGTCGCAGCCGAGGAGATCGCGATGTCCGCGAGCTGCTCGGCGGTCGGGTCCGGGTTCACGGCGCAGTCGCCGTACACGAGGACGCGGTCCTCGAGGCACATCAGGAACACCGACGACACGACCGAGACGTCGGGGACGGTCTTGATGATCTCGAACGACGGCTTGATCGTGTGCGCGGTCGTGTGCGCGGCACCCGAGACCATCCCGTCGGCGAGGCCGAGCTGGACCATCATCGTGCCGAAGTAGGAGACCGAGCGGACGATCTCGCGGGCACGCTCGACCGTCATGCCCTTGTGGGCGCGCAGCTTCGTGTACTCCTCGGCGAACCGCTCGAAGAGCTCGCCCTCGGACGGGTCGACGATCTGCGCGCCCGACAGGTCGAGGCCTAGGCCCGCGGCGCGCGCGAGGATGTCACGCTCGTCGCCGAGGATCGTCAGGTCCGCCACCTGCCGCTGGAGCAGCGTGGACGCGGCCCGCAGGATGCGGTCGTCGTTGCCCTCGGGCAGGACGATGTGCTTGCGGTCCGCGCGGGCCCGGCTGAGCAGCTCGTACTCGAACATGAGCGGCGTGACGACCTCGGTGCGGGCGACCGCGAGCATGTCGAGCAGCTCGTCGCCGTCCACGTGCTGCTCGAACAGCGCGAGGGCGGTGTCGATCTTGCGCTGGGTGCTCGCCGTGACGAGGCCACGCGTCTGCGACGCGATCGACGCGGAGCGGAACGTGCCCTGGTCGGTCGTGATGATCGGCAGGCGGGCGTCGAGGCCCTCGACGAGCCGGGTGACGACGGGCGGCGGCGTGAACCCGCCGTTGAGGATGACGCCGGCGAGGCTCGGGAAGCCGTTGGCCGCGTGGGCGGTGAGCAGGCCGAGCAGGATGTCCGAGCGGTCGCCAGGGGTGATGACGACGGAGCCGTCGGTGATCCTGTCGAGCAGGTGCTCGATCGACATGGCGCCGACGAGGACGTCGAGGACCTCGCGACCCATGAGCTCCTCGTCGCCCGCGATGAGGGTGCCGTCGACCGCCTCGGTGAGCTGACGCACGGTCGGTGCGGTGAGGTACGGGTCCTCGGGCATGGCCCACGCGGGCCGCTCGGGCGTCGCGAGCTGGCTGCGCACGGCGGTGACCTGCGCGGGGTTGCAGCGGTTCGCGAGGACGCCGACGACGTGCGCGTGATGGCCCGTGAGCTCGGCGATCGCGACGTCGACGCTCTGACGCACCGACTCGGGCGTGCGACGGTTGCCGTTGGCGACGAGCAGGACGGGCGCACCGAGGTTCGCCGCGATGCGCGCGTTGTACCCGAGCTCGGTGGGACCGGCGACGTCCGTGTAGTCGGTGCCGACGATGACGACGACGTCGGAGCGCGCCTCGACCTGGTGGTAGCGCGTGACGATCGTCGACAGCGCGGCCTCCGGGTCGGCGTGCACGTCGTCGTACGTCACGCCGACGCACTGCTCGTAGTCGAGGTCGACGCCGTCGTGCGCGAGCAGCAGCTCGAGCACGTGGTCACGCTGCTGCGTCGAGCGGGCGACGGGCCGGAACACGCCGACCCTCTGCACGCGTCGCGTGAGCAGGTCGACGATGCCGAGCGCGACCGTCGACTTGCCGGTCTCGCCCTCCGCCGAGGTGATGTAGATGTTCCGACCCGTCGTTGTCACTCGTTATCGCCTCCAGTAGCGACGGTCGCCTTCTGACCGTCGGTGCCCGCACCGGTGTTACCGGCGTCGGGCCATACCCAGTCACGGATCTCGGGGAGGTCCTCCCCGTGGTTCCGCGTGTACTCGCGCGCCCTGAGGCGCTCGTCCTGCATGTGCTGGCGAAGGCTCGCGTACTTCGAGCCCAGGCTTGGCACGCGATCGATCACGTCGATCACGAGGTGGAACCGGTCGAGGTCGTTGAGCATGACCATGTCGAACGGTGTCGTGGTGGTGCCCTCCTCCTTGTACCCGCGCACGTGGATGTTGGCGTGGCCGGCACGGCGGTAGGTGAGGCGGTGGATGAGCCACGGGTAGCCGTGGTATGCGAAGACGACGGGCCTGTCCGTGGTGAACAGGTTGTCGAAGTCGCGGTCCGTCAGGCCGTGGGGGTGCTCGGTCGCGTCCTGCAGCCGCATGAGGTCGACGACGTTGACGACGCGCACCTTGAGCTCGGGGATGTGCTGACGCAGCAGGTCCGCCGCGGCGAGCACCTCGAGCGTCGGCACGTCGCCCGCGCACCCGAGCACGACGTCGGGGTCGGTGCCGGGCACCTCGGTGCCCGCCCAGTCGAAGATGCCGATGCCGCGCGTCGTGTGCGCGACGGCGTCGTCCATCGACAGCAGGTTCGGCGCGGGCTGCTTCCCTGCGACGACGACGTTGACGTAGTCGCGGCTGCGCAGGCAGTGGTCGTACGTCGACAGGAGCGTGTTCGCGTCGAACGGCAGGTAGACGCGGACGACCTCCGCCTTCTTGTTGACGACGTGGTCGATGAACCCCGGGTCCTGGTGCGAGAAGCCGTTGTGGTCCTGACGCCACACGTGGCTCGACAGCAGGTAGTTGAGGCTCGGGATGGGCCTGCGCCACGGGATCTCACGCGTGACCTTGAGCCACTTGGCGTGCTGGTTGAACATCGAGTCGATGATGTGGATGAACGCCTCGTAGCAGTTGAACAGGCCGTGGCGGCCCGTCAGCAGGTAGCCCTCGAGCCAGCCCTGGCACTGGTGCTCGGAGAGCATCTCGACGACGCGGCCCGCGCGTTCCAGATGCTCGCCCATGTCCGTGGGCAGGTAGTCGGCGTTCCACACCTTCGACGTCGCGGCATAGACGGACTGCAGCCGGTTCGACGCCGTCTCGTCGGGACCGAAGATCCGGAAGTTCGTCGGGTTGAGCCGCACGACCTCGGTCAGGTAGTCGCCCAGCACGCGCGTCGCCTCGCTGAGCGAGTCGCCGGGCTCCGACACCTCGACGGCGAAGTCCCGGAAGTCGGGCAGGCGCAGGTCCTTCATGAGCAGCCCGCCGTTGGCGTGCGGGTTGGCGCTCATGCGCAGCTCGCCCGCCGGGGCGAGCGCGGCAACCTCGGGGCGCAGGCGGCCGGTCTCGTCGAACAGCTCGTCGGCGCGGTAGGAGCGCAGCCACTGCTCGAGCGTCTCGAGGTGCTCGGGGGTGTCCCGCGCGCTCGCGAGCGGCACCTGGTGGGCGCGCCACGAGTCCTCGGTGCGCTTGCCGTCGATCTCGGGCGGGCACGTCCAGCCCTTGGGGGTGCGCAGGACGATCATCGGCCAGCGAGGCCGCGACTCGTCGCCCGTGGCGGCGCGCGCCTTGATGTCGGCGATCTCGTCGAGCACCTCGTCGAGGAGGGCGGCGAACCGGCCGTGGAGCGACTCGGGGGACTCGTCGTCGAACCCGCCGGTGAAGAAGTGCGGCTCGTGGCCGTAGCCGACCATGAGCGCGCGCAGCTCGTCCTCGCTGATGCGCGCGAGCACGGTCGGGTTGGCGATCTTGTAGCCGTTGAGGTGGAGGATCGGCAGGACGACGCCGTCCTTCGCCGGGTTGACGAACTTGTTGGAGTGCCAGCTCGTCGCGAGCGGGCCCGTCTCGGCCTCGCCGTCACCGACGACTGCGGCGACGAGCAGGTCGGGGTTGTCGAACGCTGCGCCGTACGCGTGCGAGAGGGAGTACCCGAGCTCGCCGCCCTCGTGGATCGAGCCGGGGGTCTCCGGTGCGACGTGGGAGGGGATGCCGCCGGGGAACGAGAACTGCCTCACGAGGCGGCGCAGGCCCTCGTCGTCCTGCGTGATGTCGGGGTACGTCTCGGTGTACGTGCCCTCGAGGTAGGTGTTCGCGACGAGGCCGGGACCGCCGTGGCCGGGGCCCGTGATGTACATCGTGGAGAGCGCGCGCTCCTGGATGACCCGGTTGAGGTGGGCGTACAGGAAGTTCAGCCCGGGCGTCGTGCCCCAGTGGCCGAGGAGACGCGGCTTGACGTCGTCACGCGTCAGCGGCGTGCGCAGGAGAGGGTTGGCGAGCAGGTAGATCTGCCCGACGGACAGGTAGTTCGCGGCCCGCCACCACGCGTCGACGCGTGCGAGGGTCTCGGGTGCGACCGGTGCGCCGGGGCCGCGGCGCCAGCGCTGCGGGTCGGCGGTCTGGGCCGCTGTCGTGGTCGTGGGGTCTGAAACGACGGGAACGCTCATCTGCTGCCTCCGGGGCGGGTGCACAACTTGGCGGACTCCTGACTTTCTCAATCCTCCCTGATTGTGACAGCGGTGCCCGTTACCCGCGGGTTCCCAGAAGTCCCACGTGCCGGGATCGGGACCTAGGTCATCCGGTACCGTGAGGGCATGAGCAGCGCGGAATCCTGCGGAGAACACGCGTCCCAGGGGCCCGCGGACGATCATGGTGAGACGTCGGTCACGACGGCCCCGGCCGGGAGGTTCTCACCCGCAGATCTCGTCCGGGCGGCGCTGAGCCCCCGGATGCTCGTCCTGCTCGTCGTCGTGATCGTCGTGGCCTTCGGGTGCGGCTCGCTCGGCCGCTGGCAGCTCGAGCGCGCGCAGGAGCGCGGCGCGCAGGCGGAGCAGCACCGCATCGACGAGCTCACGTCCGCAGGCCCCGTGCCCATCGGGGACGTCCTCGCGCCGCAGGTCGGGATGAGCGGTGCGCTCGTCGGTAAGACCGTGAGCGTGACGGGAACCTTCGAGGAAGGTCAGCTCCTCGTCGAGGGCCGCGCCCACGCAGGCCGGACGGGCTACCTCGTGCTCTCTCCGCTCCGGGTGTCGGACGACGGCGCCGGGGGAGCGACGTGGGCGGACCTCTCGGGCCCGCCCGTCCTCCCCGTCGTGCGCGGCTGGGTCGCGTCGCCGGGAGACGCGGTCGCGCCCGCGCCCGCGCCCGGGACCGTGACGGTGACCGGGTACCTGCAGACGTCCGAGTCGGTCGGCACGGGCATGGTCGGCGAGGGGATCACCGACTCGATCAGCTCGGGCCACCTCGCGAACGTGTGGGGCGGCCCCGTGTACTCGGGGTACCTCGTGCAGTCGGCGAGCGATCCTGCGGACCCGGGGGCGGAGAGCCTCGCACTCCTCGACCGTCCGCGCCTCGAGGGCTCTGACGGCGGCCTCAACCTGCAGAACCTGTTCTACGCGGTGCAGTGGTGGATCTTCGGCCTGTTCGCGGTCGGCCTGTGGCTGCAGGCCGTGCGCGACGAGTCCCGCGCCGAGCGCGACGACGACGCGTTCACGGGCTGGGAGGCGCTCCAGCCGCGCGCCGAGCCCGAGCCCGCGCCCACGAGCGGGGACGCCCCGCCGGTGCGGGACGACGAGCGGGCCTGACGCTCGAGAGCACAGGCCCGCCCGCGGCCGGTCTCACCTGGTCGGTGAGTCCGACTGCCAGGAGTGCCACAGCGTCGCGTAGTCGCCGCCAGCGGCGACGAGCTCCGCGTGCGGACCGATCTCCGTGATGCGCCCTGCGTCGACGACGGCGACGCGGTCGGCGTCGTGCGCCGTGTGCAGGCGGTGCGCGATCGCGACGACGGTGCGGCCCTCGAGCACAGCGTTGAGCGACCGCTCGAGGTCCCGTGCGGCGCGCGGGTCGAGGAGCGACGTCGCCTCGTCGAGGACGAGCGTGTGCGGGTCGAGCAGCACGAGACGTGCGAGCGCGACCTGCTGCGCCTGCGCGGGCGTGAGCGCGTGGCCACCCGAGCCCACCGCGGTGTCGAGGCCGTCGGGCAGGTCCTCGACCCACCCGCGGGCGGCGACCGCGTCGAGAGCCACGAGCAGGTCCTCCTCGGACGCGTCCGCGGCAGCGAGCCGCAGGTTGTCCGCGACCGTCCCGACGAACACGTGGTGCTCCTGCGTCACGAGCGCGACGTGCCCGCGCAGGTCCTCGAGCGGGAGCTCGACGAGCGGGACACCGCCGACCGAGACCGAGCCGCCCGTGGGCGGGTGGATGCCTGCGAGCATGCGTCCGAGCGTCGACTTGCCCGCTCCCGACGGCCCGACGACGGCGAGGCGCTCGCCCGGGGCCAGGTCGAGGTCGATCCCGTGGAGCACGTCGTGGCCCTCGCGGTACGCGTAGCGCACGGCGCGTGCCTGCACGTCCTCCGCCGTCGGCTCCTCGCCTGACGCGGTGCGGTCGTCGTCGACGAGGTCGACGCCGAACAGGCGCGCGAGCGACGTCGCGGCGACCTGCATCTCGTCCAACCAGAACACGAGCTCCCACACGGGCCCGACCATCTGGCGCCCGTACAGGACGATCGCGGTGACCGCGCCGATCGTCGCCCAGCCCTGGGACACGAGGAACGCGCCCCACACGAGGGTGAGGATCGGCGCGAGCATGAACGCGGAGTCCATGCCGGGCGTCAGCACGGTGCGCAGGTAGAGCGTGAACCGCTCAGCCTGGAAGGCCTCGCTCAGGTCGTCCCGCACGCGGGCGCGACGCGACGCACCGAGGTCGAGCGCGTCGACCGTGCGCGCGCCCTCGACCGTCTCGGTGATGGTTCCGTTGAGGCGCGCGTAGGAGGCGGACTCGCGCTGGTAGCCCGGCGTCGCACGCTTCAGGTACCACCGCACGACGGGCACGACGAGCGGCACCGGCGCGAGCATGATCACTGCCACCTGCGGCGCGAGGACGAACGACGCGGCGAGCGTGAACACGATCGTCACGACGGCGACGAGCACGCGCGGCACCCCGAAGCGGGCGGCGTACTGGATGCGGTCGACGTCGTTCGTCGTGCGGCCGACGAGGTCGCCGGTGCCGGCGCTCTCGACGGTCGACAGGGGCAGCCCGGTGACGGTGTCGACGAAGTCCTCGCGCAGCTCGGCGAACAGCGACTCGCCGTAGATGCGCGCGTTGCGCTGCGCGTACCGCACGAGGACGGCCTGGGCGACGACCGCGGCGACGAGCACGAGCGCCGTGCGGTCGACGTGCGCGACCGTCGTGCCGCCGGACAGGTCGTCGACGAGCCGCCCGACGAGCAGCGGACCGACGAGCCCGGCGAGCGCCGCGAGGGTGTGCAGGCCGGTGACTCCCGCGAGCGTGCGGGAGTGCTTGCGCAGCAGCGCGACCGTCCGCCGGCGCACGGTCGCGCTGTCGGCGACGGGGAGCTTCGTCGCGCTCATCGTGCGACCTCCGTCCTGCGCTCGTCGGCGCGGTCGTCGTCCTCGTCGAGCGAGCGCCCGACGATCGTCCGGTAGTGGTGCCCGGCCTCGGTGGTCGCGGCGAGGAGCTCGTGGTGCGTGCCTCGGGCGCGCACGACGCCGTCGCGCAGCAGGAGCACCTCGTCGGCGTGCTCGAGGACGAGGGGGCTCGCCGTGACGACGAGCGTCGAGCGGCCCCGCCGTGCGGCGGCGAGCCGTTCGGCGATGCGCGCCTCGGTGTGGGCGTCGACGGCGCTCGTCGGTTCGACGAGGAGCAGCACGTCGGCGTCCGTGAGGAGCGCGCGGGCGAGCGAGACGCGCTGGCGCTGGCCGCCCGAGAGGGTGCGGCCCTTCTCGGCGAGCTCTCCGTCGAGCCCGCCCGGCGTGGAGTCGAGGACGTCCTGCGCGTCCGCGACGTGCAGCGCGGCGTGGATGTCGCTGTCGGACGCCGTGCCGCGCACGTCGAGCTCGGTGCGCAGCGTCCCGGAGAAGAGGTGCGGTGTCGCCTCGCTCAGCACGACCCGACGCCGCAGCCCGGCCTTGTCGAGGTCGCGCAGGAGCACCCCGCCGAGGCGCACGGGTGTGCTTGCCTCCGCGTCGTCGTCGAGCCGCGCCATGCGTGTCGCGACGGCCGCCGACTCGTCCGGGTCCGCGCACACGAGGGCGGTCACGCGCCCGTGGGTGACGGTCACGCCGCTCGTCTCGTCGACGAGCTCGGCACCCGGCGCGGGCATCGCCGCGCGCACGGGCGTCGTCCCCGTCGCGGGCTGGGTCGAGAGGACGCGGATGATCTTGCGCGACGCGATCACGGCGCGCGTGAGGAACTGGATGCACTCGGTGATGTTCTGCAGCGGCCACGTGAGGAACGCCGCGTACCCGTAGAACGTCACGAGCTCGCCGGGCGTGATCGTCCCCGCGACCGCCTGACGGGCGCCGAGCCACAGCACGAGCGCGACCATGAGCCCCGGGAGCAGCACCTGGAGGGCGTCGAGCCACGACTGCGTGACGGCGACGTGCTCTCCGGCCCGGCGGACCTTCTGGGACTGCGCGCGGTAGCGGTCGGCGAAGACCTTCTCGCCACCGATGCCGCGCAGGATGCGCAGGCCCGAGACGGTGTCCGAGCCGAGCGTCGTCAGCCGGCCCTGCGTCTCGCGCTGCGTCGCCTGGCGGGCCTGCAGCGGCTTGACGAGGAGCGCGAGCACGGCCGCGACGACGGGCAGGCCGAGCGCGACGACGAGCCCGAGCTCGAGCGACATCGGGACCATGACCGCGACGACGACCACGTACGCGACGACCGAGCCCACGAGGCGCGCGGCGCTCGCGTAGACCTCGCCGAGGCGCAGCGCGTCGTTCGCGACGGTCGTGACGACCTCGCCCGTCGGCAGCTCCTCGCTGATCGTGTGGCCCGCGACCGTCACGCGGTCGCTCACGAGCTCCGCCGACGCGAACGCGGCGCGCATCCAGTTGACGACGTCCGCGCGGTGGCCGAGCGCAGCCGTCACGACCTGCACGACGGCGGCAGCGAGCAGGATCAGCACCCAGCGGGCGAGCTCCGCGTCGAGCCCCGACTCCAGGCCTGAGTCGAGCGCGGCCCCGACCACGTACGGCATGACGGTCTGCGCCCCGAACGTGAGCACGCCCATGAGGAGGGCGAGCGCGAGCACGCCCTTCTGCTGGCGCGCCTGCCACCACAGGAAGCGCGCAGGCGAACGGGTGTCGGGGGTTCCGAGCCGGGGGAGGGGAAGGTGTCGCACGCCTCTAGCATGGGCGGTGGGCCTGACATCCACGAACATGTTTTCCGCACGGCCCGCACCGAGCCTGGAGGAGCACGAGTGACCGCGATCGACCTGCCCACGAGGATCGCCCGCGCCCGCGGGGCGGTGTCCCGGTACCGCGTGCTCGCGCTCGTGACGGGCACCTTCCTGCTCGTGCTGTGCGTCGAGCTGCTGCTGAAGTACGCGTTCCAGGCGCCCGACCCGGTCATGCGGTACCTCAGGTGGATCCCGTTCGCGCACGGCTGGATCTACGTCGTGTACCTCGTCACGGTCGTCGACCTGTGGTCGAAGATGCGGTGGTCGTTCGGCCGCCTCGTGACGATGGTGCTCGCGGGGGTCGTGCCCGTCATGTCGTTCGTCGTCGAGAAGAAGGTCCACGCGGAGGCGACGGCCCTGCTCGACGGCGCGGAGCGCGCCGCGGCGGGCGGCGACAGCGACGCAGCCCCGGGTGTGACGCAGGCGCCCTGAGACGCCGCGACCAGCCGTGGGGGCGCCCACTATCCTTGTCGGGTGACCACCACCTCGAACCCTGACGGTCCCGTCCTCGTCGTCGACCTCGGCGCCCAGTACGCCCAGCTGATCGCGCGACGCGTCCGCGAGGCGCGCGTCTACTCGGAGATCGTGCCGCACACGATGCCGGTCGACGCGATGCTCGCGAAGCGTCCCGCCGCGATCATCCTCTCGGGCGGACCAGCGTCCGTGTACGCCGAGGGTGCCCCCTCGGTCGACCCGGCCCTGTTCCAGGCCGGCGTGCCGGTCCTGGGCATCTGCTACGGGTTCCAGGCCATGGCCCAGGCGCTCGGCGGCACCGTCGCGCAGACGGGCGCCCGCGAGTACGGCGGCACCGGCGTCGAGATCCGCAGCACCGGCTCGCTCCTGAAGGGCTCGCCGGACGCGCAGACGACGTGGATGAGCCACGGCGACGCGGTCCACGAGGCGCCCGCAGGCTTCGAGGTGCTCGCGACGTCGGAGGGTTCGCCCGTCGCAGCGTTCGAGGACACGAACCGCCGCCTGTTCGGCATGCAGTGGCACCCCGAGGTCAAGCACTCCCCGCTCGGCCAGGACGCGATCGAGAACTTCCTCTACGTGGGCGCGGGCCTCGAGCCGAGCTGGACGCCGGGCAACATCATCGAGGAGCAGGTTGCCGCGATCCGGGCGCAGGTCGGCTCCGACCGCGTCATCTGCGGCCTCTCGGGCGGCGTCGACTCGTCCGTCGCGGCCGCGCTCGTGCAGCGCGCCATCGGCGACCAGCTCACGTGCGTGTTCGTCGACCACGGTCTGCTGCGCACGGGCGAGGCGGAGCAGGTCGAGGAGGACTTCGTCGCGGCGACCGGCGTCCAGCTCAAGGTCGTCGACGCGCGGCAGCGGTTCCTCGACGCGCTCGCGGGCGTGAGCGACCCGGAGACCAAGCGCAAGATCATCGGCCGCGAGTTCATCCGCGTCTTCGAGGACGCAGCACGTGAGGTCGTCGCGGACGCGGGCGAGCACGGCGGCGAGGTCAAGTACCTCGTCCAGGGCACGCTCTACCCCGACGTCGTCGAGTCGGGCGGCGGTGAGGGCACGGCGAACATCAAGAGCCACCACAACGTCGGCGGCCTGCCGGACGACCTGCAGTTCTCGCTCATCGAGCCGCTGCGTGCCCTGTTCAAGGACGAGGTGCGCGCGGTCGGTCTCGAGCTCGGCGTCCCCGAGGCGATCGTCTGGCGTCAGCCGTTCCCGGGCCCCGGGCTCGGCATCCGCATCGTCGGTGACGTCACGCAGGAGCGCCTCGACACGCTGCGCGCCGCGGACCTCATCGCGCGCGAGGAGCTGACGAAGGCTGGCCTCGACCGGGAGATCTGGCAGTGCCCGGTCGTGCTGCTCGCCGACGTCCGCTCGGTCGGCGTCCAGGGCGACGGCCGCACCTACGGTCACCCGATCGTCCTGCGTCCCGTCTCGTCCGAGGACGCGATGACGGCGGACTGGTCGCGTCTGCCCTACGAGGTGCTCGCGACGATCTCGACGCGCATCACGAACGAGGTCAAGGACGTCAACCGCGTCGTGCTCGACGTGACGAGCAAGCCGCCGGGCACGATCGAGTGGGAGTGACCACGATCTGACGTCGTGGCATGACGAAGGGCTCGCCCCCGCAAGGGGGCGGGCCCTTCGTCCTGTGCCCGACGCGCCGAGCCGGGACCTTGGTCTTGATCCGAGAGCCCTTGCTGCCAGACTCGTCCGGAAGAACCGTGAAAATTGAGCCCTAGGTCCCCCTGGCGGGACCGCGAGACGCTCTAGTTTTGAGCCATCGGAAAACAGTCCGGCCCTCGAGAAGGGGGACGGCCCACGAGGGGAAACACCATGACTGCTGCAGTCGCCAAGTCCAGCAAGCCGGTCGCGATCGTCGCGATCATCTCGTTCATCGCCGGTGCGGTCCTGATCATCGCCGGTGGCGCTGTCTGGGGCATGATCACCAGCCAGCTCAAGGCCGAGGAGATCACGATCTCCGCCGACGCCGACATGCTCGCCGGCAAGAAGGTCGGTGGCCCGTTCACCGCCTACGCCCAGGCCGAGGTCATCAACAAGCACGCGCTCAAGGGCTCGGACGGCCTCACGTACGCCCAGCTCGGCGCGAAGGTCTCGCAGTTCAAGGACGCCGCGAAGGCCGCTGACACGACCGCCTCCGAGGAGATCGCCGCCGCGGTCGACAAGATGGACATCGCCAAGCTCAACGAGCTCGCCGCCGCCCCCGAGGTCATCTCCAACACCGAGCAGGCTGCCGCAGCCCAGGGCCAGCGCAACACGGTCATGAACGGCTCCTTCCTCCGCGCCTCGCTCTTCAGCTCGGTCATCGCCTACGGCGTCTCCGCGCTGGTCATGGGCCTCGGCGTGATGTTCCTGGTCATCGGCTTCGCGTTCCAGCGCCTCTCCGCTGCGCCGGTCGCCGCGACCCGCGTCGACACGGTCTGACGCAACCGCACCTCCCCTGACGAAGGGCCGCACCACGACGGTGCGGCCCTTCGTCGCGTCTGCAGCCAGAGATCTCCACGGCCCGCCCCGGGTGCCGCGCGGGCCACTCGCTAGCATCGGGAGATGCCCGCACGTGCACGCACCGCCGTCACCGGCTGGGCCTACGGGCACGCCGAGAGGTTGCACCCCGTCGCGCTCGCCTTCGCGCTCACGTTCTTCGCGGCGTCGATGACGCCGTCGCTGCTCCCGCGCGCCTGGTACCTCCAGGCGGTCGCGACCGGGCTCAGCTCGGTCATCGGGTACGGCGTGGGGTGCCTGGTCGTGTGGGTGGTGCGGGGCTGCGGCGTGAGCCCTCGGTTCTCCGCGCGCACCCGGCGTCTCGGGTGGCGCGTGCTCGGGTGGACGAGCGCCGTCGTCGTCCCGCTCGCGCTCGTCATGGGGACGTACTGGCAGAGGATCGTCCGCGAGCTCGTCGGCAGGACCAGCGCGCCGTACGGGACGTACCTCGCGGTGCTGCCTCTCGCGCTCCTGATCGCCGCCACGATCCTGCTCGTCGCCCGCGGTGTCCGCGCGCTCTCCCAACGGATCATCCTGCGCCTCGACCGGTTCCTGCCCGCGCCGGTCGCGCGGCTCATCGGGGTCATGCTCGTCGTCGTCCTCGTCGTGCTCGCAGCCGACGCGACCGTCCGGCGCGGCCTCGTCGCTACCGCCGAGCGGGCCGCCCAGGTCGCCGACCGGGACACCCCGGAAGGCGTCGTCCGACCGACGAGCCCGCTGCGCTCCGGCTCTCCCGAGTCCCCTGAGCGGTGGGAGACGCTCGGCAGCGAAGGACGGCGCTTCGTCGCAGGCGGCAGCGACGCCGAGGCGCTCGCGGCCGTCACCCGGCGCGCGGCGCTCGAACCGATCCGCGTCTACGCAGGCCGCGACGCGGCCGGGCCAGAAGGCGACGTGCACGACGTCGCCGCCCACGTCGTCGCCGAGCTCGACCGCACGGGCGCGTTCGGACGAGGCACGCTCGCCGTCGCGACGACGACGGGAACCGGCTGGGTCAACGAGGCCATCGCGTCCGCGCTCGAGCACGTGACGAGCGGCGACTGCGCGATCGCTGCGATGCAGTACTCCTACCTGCCGAGCCCGGTCGCGTTCGTCGTCGACCGCGAGACCCCGCGCGCCGCAGGGCAGGCGCTCCTCGAGGCGGTCCAGGTCCGCCTCGCGTCGATCCCTGAGGCGCAGCGACCGCGGCTCGTCGTGTTCGGCGAGAGCCTCGGGTCGTACGGCAGCCAGGCGGCCTTCCCCGACGCGGAGGCGCTCGTCACCGGCGTCGACGGAGCGCTGCTCGTCGGCACGCCCGGGTTCGCCGAACCGTGGGCGACGATCACCGCGAACCGTGACGCCGGTTCCCTCGAGCGGTTGCCCGTGGTCGACGGCGGCGCGGCGATCAGGTTCGCAGCCTCACCCGAGGACCTGCGGCTCGACGGCGCGCCCTGGGGCGACCATCGGATCGTGTTCTGGCAGCACGCGAGCGACCCGGTCACGTGGTGGTCGACCGATCTGCTGCTGAAGCGCCCCGACTGGCTCCAAGAGCCGTCGGGGCCCGACGTCGACCCGGGCGTGCGCTGGTTCCCGGTCGTGACGTTCTGGCAGGTCTCGCTCGACATGGTGTTCTCGCTCGACGTCCCCGACGGGCACGGGCACGCCTACGGGCTGGACGCCGTCGACCTGTGGGCCGCGATCGTCCAGCCCGAGGGCTGGGACGGCCAGGCGACCGCGCGCGTGCGCGCGGCCCTGGCCGAGTCTCGCTGAGCGTCTGCCGGGCGCCTCAGCGTTGGCGGCGCGCCTGCGTCGCGACCGTCCCGACGAGGAGGGCGAGGCCCGCACCGCCGAGGACGAAGATCCCGACGAGCTCGAGGTCGAGGCTCATCCCGGCGGCCGTCGCGAGGACGACGATCGCGGCGACCACGAGGATCGCACCCCAGACGATCGTCGACGTGCGTACCGCGGTCGAGACCGGGCGCGGCTCGCGCGGCGCAGGGGAGGAGGGCGTCCAGGCGCCGGTCGGGGTGCCGGGGGCGTAGCCGCCCGTCGGGTACCCGCCCGGGGTGCCGGGGGCGTAGCCGCCTGGGTTGCTCGCGGCGTACCCGCCCGGGGCGCTCGAGGCGTCACCGGCGGGGGCGCTCGCGCCCTCGGTCGCCGGGGCCGCTTCGTCGTCCTGGGGCGCCTCGTCCTGGGTCGCGTCGTCCTCCTGGGCTGCGGCGTCGGCCTCGACGGAGTGGTCGTCCACGGCGGTGGCGGCTGGCTCGCCGAGGTCGCCGGCGTCCGCGGTGGGGAGGACCGCGGTCGTCGGTGCCTGCTCCGACCCGTCTGCACCCTCCTTGGCCTTGGCGGCGTCGGCCGCGGGCAGGGGGCGCGTGGCGTAGGTGCCCGGCGTCGTGGGCAGGGGCTGCGTCGTGTCGTCGGTGCTCATGATTCCTCGATCCTGATCTGGCCGGCCAGCCCGGAGACGGACAGGTCCAGCGTCGGGGTGGCGCCGTCATCGACCGCGCTGGAGGTGTAGCGGCGCTCGGAGCCGCTCACGCCGTCGGCACCGTGCAGGTCGTCGCCCGCGACCACCTTCACCGAGCCCGCGTTGAGCCGGACACCGGCCGTCCACGCGGAGCCTTCAGGCACCAGGACGGTGAGCTCGCCTGCGGCGAACGTCGCGGGGACCGTGACGGTCGTGCCCGGGGTGAGGGGAACCTCGGTGAGGTCGAGGACCCAGTTGCCGAGGCCCATCGCGAAGCCCTTCTCGGCGGTCGCGACCGACGTCGGCGCGTAGTTCTCGTCGCCCATGACGACTCCCTGCGCCTCGGAGATGTTGAGGTCGAGCGAGTGCCACGCGGCTGTCGGGCCGGCTGCGAGGATCGCGAGGATCGCGATCCCGCCGAGCGCGCCCGTCGAGCGTCCGCGGATGCCGGAGATCATGGTCGCGAGCCCGCTGAGCCCGATGAGGACACCGAGCGACGTCAGCAGCACGGGGCCCGTGAAGTCGCCGGTCCGCGAGAGTGCGAGGAGGACGGCCGCGACGATCGCCGAGACGCCGACGACGATGCTGACCGTGACCGGACCCGCGCCCTTGACGACGGGACCGCGGGGCTTCGGTACTGGTGCGGGCCTCGGCGGGGTGCCGCCGAGGTTGCTGCCGACGAACGAGTTCAGCTCGTCCCACTGCGACGACCCGGTCGACGGGGACGGTGCGGGCGCCGGGCTTCCCGCCCACGGGCCCGCGGGAGGCGGCGTCGTGTACGGCCCCTGCTGGGGCGTCGCGTACGCGGTGGGGCCAGCCTGCGAGGGTGCGGCCGCGTACGGGCCAGGCTGCGGCGTCGGGCCTGAGAACGGGGCCTGCCCAGGCGGGGGCACGGGGCCCGGTCCCGGCTTGGGGCCGTTCTGGCGTCCGGAGACCGCGCTGATCGTCGCGACGATCACGATGCCGACGAGCACGGCCCAGGCGAGGCCCTCGATCGGGCCGCCCCACGGTGTGAACCAGCGCCACGGGTTGTCCCACGACAGGCCCATGACGACGGCGAGGAACCCGCCGACCACGGCGATGTCGAAGTTGCCGCGGAACAGCTCCTGGAGGTGCGAGCGGCCGTCCGACTCCTCGGGGAGGAGGAGCCACGCGGCGCCGTACAGGACGAGCCCGGCGCCGGCGAGGAGGAGGGAGACGACGGCGAGACCGCGCACGAGCGCGACGTCGACGTTCCAGCGCCGCGCGATCCCGCCGCAGACGCCCGCGACCCACCGCTCGTCCGTCCGGACGACGCCGTAGCGTCGGATCGAGTCGAAGAAGCCGTCGAGCGACGGGCTGGACGGGGAGCGGGGTGCGCCCCCGGGGGGCGGCACGGCGCCGGGGCTCGGCGCCTGGCCGGTGTAGCCGTACGGCGGCTGCTGCGGCCCCGGCTGCCAGGCCGGGCCCGCGCCGGACGAGTCCGGCTGGCTGGGAGGGGTGCTGGTCGTGTCCATGGCTCCAGCCTGCCGCCGGCGGTGCGGGCGGGACCATCGGGTGTCTCCCTGAACCGACCCTGACTTCTGCTCCCCGAGACCCTGGTCCTGCGCTCTCAGGGTCCCGGAGTGGGCGGCTGCGGTGCGAGGATCAGACCCATGAACGCACCTCCGCCCCGCGTCGGACCGGCGGCCCGCACCGGCGGGCTGCCGTTGCTGCGGCCGCGCCGTGGCCGCTGGGTGGGCGGTGTCGCCTCAGGTCTCGCGGCCCACCTTGCGCTCGACGTGCGGCTCGTCCGGCTGGGCTTCGTCGCGTTGACCCTCGTCGGCGGGACCGGCCCTGCGCTCTACCTCTTCCTGTGGTTGTTCGTCCCCGAGGGGGACCCGGCCGAGGCGGCGCGCAGCGCGCAGCCGGTCTCGGCGCAGCGGCTCAGCCGTTCGCTCCAGGAGCGGTTCCGGTCGATCCCGGTCAAGGACGTCGCGGTCGGTGCCCTGCTGCTCACGGGTGCGGTCCTCCTCGTCGCCGACCGCACGGGTCATCACGTCGACGTGAAGTGGGTGCTGCCGACGATGATCGTCGTGGCGGGCGCCGCGCTCGCGTGGGGGCAGCTCGACTCGGTCGAGCGCGGCCGGTGGCTGTCGCGTGCGGGCGGGCGGTCGCCGAACGGGCTGCTCCAGCTCGCGGGCGGGCTGCTGCTGGTCCTCGTCGGCGTCCTGCTCTTCGTGGGTGGCGGCCGGCCGTGGGCGGTCGTGGTCGACGCGGCGGTCGCGGCAGTCGCGGTGATCGCGGGCCTCGCGCTCGTGCTCGCGCCCTGGTGGGTGCGGCTGGTGCGGCAGCTGCGGTCGGAGCAGGAAGCACGTGCACGCGAGTCGGAGCGTGCGGACATCGCGGCGCACCTGCACGACTCCGTGCTGCAGACGCTCGCGCTCATCCGCCGCTCGGCGGACCGGCCGGAGCACGTCGCGCGTCTCGCGCGTGCGCAGGAGCGTGAGCTGCGCGAGTGGCTGTATGCGGACCGTCCGCCTGAGGGGACGTCGATCGCGGCGCAGCTGCGCGCGCTCGTCGCGGAGGTCGAGGACGGCCGTCGGGGTGACGACGAGGAGACGGCGTCGTCGGCGGTGATCGACACGGTCGTCGTCGGCGACGGGGTGCCGACGGCGGCGACGACGGCGCTCTTGCAGGCCACGCGCGAGGCGCTCGTCAACGCGGTCGCGCACGGCCGCCCGCCCGTGTCGTTGTACCTCGAGGTGCGTGACGACCGCGCGGAGGTGTTCGTGCGGGACCGTGGCGAGGGCTTCGACCTCGACCAGGTCCCGTCGGACCGCTTCGGGGTGCGCGAGTCGATCTTCGGCCGGGTGCGGCGTCGTGGCGGGGAGGCGACGATCACGTGCCGCCCGGAGCGGGGCACCGAGGTGCACCTGAGCGTGCCGATCCATCGCGACGACCCGGTCGGCGCGCCGACGCCGGGCAGCGCGGAGGGCTGACCGGCCGCGACGCGCCCTGCGCCAGCCTGGCCGCCTGACCAGTCGCAATGCCCTCCACTGCCTCCCTGTGTCCCGGTACGGTGGTCCCGGTGCGCCGATCGGCGCGCGGGTGGCTGTACGGGAAGAGCGGGCGATGAACGATCAGGTGTCGGCGCAGGTGCGGGACGGGGAGGGTCTCCCGGTCGACGTCGTGCTGGTGGACGACCACCTGATGTTCCGGGCTGGTGTCCGGGCGAGCCTCGACGGGCGCGTGCGCGTCGTCGGGGAGGCGTCGGACGTCGACGAGGCCGTCGAGCTCGTCTCGCGGCTGCGGCCGTCGGTCGTACTGCTGGACGTGCACCTGCCGGGCGGGCAGGGTGGCGGCGGTGCCGAGGTGCTCGCGCGCTGCGAGGACGTCCGGTCGGTGACGCGGTTCCTCGCGCTGTCGGTCTCTGACGCGGCGCAGGACGTCGTGGCGGTCATCCGGGCGGGCGCTCGCGGGTACGTGACCAAGGCGATCTCGGGGCCGGAGCTGTCGGACGCCGTCGTGCGGGTCGCGTCGGGCGACGCGGTGTTCTCGCCGCGCCTCGCGGGCTTCGTGCTGGACTCGTTCGGGACGGCTGCGGCGGACGTCGCGGTGCACGACGACGAGCTGGACCGGCTCTCGGCACGTGAGCAGGAGGTGATGCGGCTGATCGCGCGCGGCTACTCGTACAAGGAGGTGGCGAGCGAGCTGTTCATCTCGATCAAGACCGTCGAGACGCACGTCTCAGCGGTGCTGCGCAAGCTTCAGCTGTCGTCGCGTCACGAGCTGACGCGCTGGGCGGCGGCGCGAAAGCTCTTGTGACGAAGGTCATCACATTTTACTGACACCGCGTCGGTTCCTCTCCTAGGATGAGCCCCATGGACATCGTCTACAAGGTCATGCTCGTGCTCCACCTCCTCTCGTGGGCCTTCATCCTGGGCTCGCTCGTCGCGAACCTCAAGGACGCGAAG
The DNA here is from genome assembly GCF_058313055.1 of Flavimobilis sp. BM9. NCBI lineage: Bacteria > Bacillati > Actinomycetota > Actinomycetes > Micrococcales > Jonesiaceae > Flavimobilis > Flavimobilis sp. BM9. The sequence goes on from NZ_JBZEMO010000001.1 coordinate 364,901, forward strand.
ATCGCCAAGGGGGCGCTCCACGCCGCGCTCACCGCGCTCGTGACCGGCATCCTCATGGTCGGCCTCAAGGAGATGGGCGACGGCTCCGTCAACCACATGAAGATCGGCATCAAGCTGCTCGTCACGATCGTCATCACGGTCATGACCGTGCTCGGTGAGAAGAAGCCCGAGCGCGTCACGAAGGGCTACATCGGCGGCATCCTCGCCCTCGTCGTCCTCAACGTGTCGCTCGCGATCGGCTGGGGCAACACCCACACGGCCTGACGCCGCACAGCACTGACGAGACCCGGAGCGCCGTAGCGGTGCCCCGGGTCTCGTGCGTCCGGGGCGGGCAGGGCCAGGCCGGACGCGAGCCTGGACGCGCGGTGCGGCACGTGCGCCTAGGGTGATCCCGTGGACGCATGGGGAGAGGTGCTCGTCGGGCTCGTGGTGCTGGTGGGCCTCCTCGGCGTCGTCGTCCAGGTGCTGCCAGGCTCGCTCATCGTGCTCGGCGCCGTGCTCGTCTGGGCGATCCTCACGGGCGGCTGGGTCGCGTGGACCGCCTTCGCCGTGGGCGTCGTGGCCGTCGCGCTCGCGGCCGTCGGCAAGTACGTCCTCGCCGGGAAACACCTGCGCAAGGCGGACGTTCCCGGCTCGACGCTCGTGTGGGGCGCCCTCGTCGGGATCGTCGGGTTCTTCGTGGTCCCCGTCGTCGGGCTGCTGCTCGGGTTCCCGCTCGGCGTGTTCCTCGCCGAGCTCGCCCGCCGCAAGGACGCTCAGGCCGCGTGGGCTGCGACGCGCGTCGCGCTGCACGCGACGGGCATCACGATCCTCGTCGAGCTCGCGGGCGCGCTCGTCGCCGCGGGCGCCTGGGTCGTCGGCGTGCTGCTGACCTGAGGCGCAGGGTCGAGCCAGCGGTTGCCGGACCTCTCACGCCGGTGGACGATGATCCCCGACCTGGCCGTCCGACCAGTCCCCAGGGGGCACTCTTTCGTGAGACGCACGTGGCTCGTAGCAGCGACAGTCCTGGCGACCCTCGCCCTCGGCTCGACCCAGGCAGCTGGCGAGGGTGCTCCCGCGGCACCCGAGATTCCGGTCGCTGGGACCTTCACCTATCCGCACTTCGGCAAGGCGTCGGGCGTCCGGGTCGTCGGTGCCGTGCACGCCGTGCGGCGCGTCCCCGGTGCGACGGCGGTGTACTACTCGGTGGGAACAGCGACGGCGTCGGGCGCGCAGCTGCGCACGAACCTCGCGTTCCAGCCGGGCACGCACCCTTTCAAGACCGGCCAGGCGGCGGCCGTGACGGTGACGGACCCTGTCGGGCTGACGGCGTACCGTCCGCTGATCGTCGAGGGATCCGGCGGTCTCGTGTCCGACACGACGAAGCTGACGGCAGACCCGGGCCGTCTCGTCGTCGTGTACGCGATGCTCCCCGAGCTGCCTGCCTCGACGACGACGGTGGACGTCCAGCTCGAGTGGGGCGTGAGCGTCACCAACGTCCCGGTCGAGGACGGCGCGCTGGAACCCGCCGTGGACAGCGACCTCGTCCCGCTCGGCGAGGGATGGCCGGCCCTTCCTCCCGCCGATGTCGTGGCGTCCGCGAACCCTGCACGGTCGACGTTCGCGCTCATGTCGCGCGTCGCGGACACCGAGGAGGCGACGACGACCGAGGAGACGACCGAGGAGGTCTCGGTCAACCTCGTCGCCGACTTCTTCTTCGCGTCGGGCGAGTGGACGCTGTCAGCCCAGGGCAAGGCCAAGGTCGAGGCGCTCGGCAGGACGATCGCCGAGCGGGGCGCGACCACGGTCGAGGTCACGGGTCATACGGACTCGGTCCCGGACGAGCGGATCGGCAACGACGAGCTGTCGAAGCGCCGCGCCCAGACGGTCGCGGACCTCATCACGACGACCGTGCCGGGCGTGACGATCGCGGTCGAGGGGCGCGGTCAGTCGGAGCCCGTCGCGTCGAACGGGACCGACGCGGGCAAGGCGAAGAACCGGCGCGTGACCGTCGACTACGAGGTGGCGAAGTGACGACGACGACCACGCCAAGAAGCGCCCGGAGGGCGAGCGGAGCGCTCTGCCTCCTCGCCGCGACACTCCTCGTCGCGGGCTGCACGGGTGACGACGCTCCGGAACCCACGGCATCTGGCTCGGGCAGCACGTCCACTCCCAGGGCCACGGCTACCGATCTCGCGGGTCCGACCGCCGCCGACGTCGAGGCGATGGCAGGGGAGCAGGTCGGCGAGACGGAGCCGATGAAGGTCGTCGCGGGCGAGATCCCCGACACCGGCGACGGAACCTTCGCCGCGCAGGCCGGAGTCGTCGCGGTCGAGGCAGGGGAGTCGAGCACCCGGCTCGTCGTCACGCTGCGCACGACGTCTGGAGCCGAGGAGACGGTCCCGCTCGACGCGTTCAACGAGTGGTCCCCGCTGACCATGGACGTCCGTGACCTGTCGGTCACCGACCCGGCCGCGCAGACGGTGCTGCTGCCCTACCTCGGCCTTGCCGAAGGGAAGACGCCGCCTGACGGCACGTTCTGCCTGTGCTCGGCCTCGCCCAAGACGCTCGACGGAGACTGGGTCACGGTGTACGCGACGCTGCCGCCGCTCGATCCAGCGACCACGACGGTCTCCGTCGACGTACCGGGCTTCCCCACCGTGACCGAGGTGCCCGTCACGCGCTCCTGACCGCGCCGGTCAGGCGCTGCGCGAGGAGCGTCGGCTGAGCCACGCGACGACGAGCGCGGTCACCGCTGCGATCACGACGACGAACGCGAGGCTCCGACCGAGCCCGCTCCCGACGTCGAACCCGCGGCTGCTCGCTTCCACGTTGGTGCTCCACGCGACGCCGGTCATGACGAGCGCCGAGGGCACGGTGCCGAGGACGGTCGCCGGCAGGAGGCGGCGCCGGGTCGACGGCGGGAGGACGAGCACCGTCACGGTCGCCGAGACGAGCGGTGCGGCGATGCCCGCCAGGAGCAGGGCGCCACCGAGCCTCGACAGGTCGTCCCCGACCGTCGCGCTGATCACCGCGACGGCCACGAAGTACATCGGGACCCATGTGAGCGCACCGGCGACGAGCGCGAGGACGGTGCGGATCGTGCTCGGTCGTTCCGGCGTCGTGGCCTGCATCGACTTCTTCTCCTGGGTGGGGTCGGGTCCGACGGTGGTCGGCGTCGACATTATGTGCCAGCGTGTGGCGGCCCGCGCGTCGGGGCCACCTCCACGGTGTCAGCGGCTCGACGTACCCTTGACGGGCTATGACATCTCTCTTCGACTCCTTGTCCCTGCCCGGATTCGGCCAGCTCGGCGAGGCGCGCCTCCCGACGGTCGCGCCGCGCACCTTCGAGGACACGGAGCCGGAGGACGCACCGGGCGCCGACGCCGAGGCCCTCCTCACGGGGCTCAACCCGGAGCAGCGTGCCGCGGTCGAGCACGCAGGCTCGCCGCTGCTCATCGTCGCGGGTGCCGGCTCGGGGAAGACGCGCGTGCTGACGCACCGGATCGCCTACCTCCTGGCGACCGGCCGGGCGTACCCGAGCCAGATCCTCGCGATCACGTTCACGAACAAGGCCGCCGCCGAGATGCGCGAGCGTGTCGAGGCGCTCGTCGGCCCGCAGGCGCAGCGCATGTGGGTCTCGACGTTCCACTCGGCGTGCGTGCGCATCCTGCGCCGCGAGCACGAGCACGCCGGCCTGCGGTCGAGCTTCTCGATCTACGACGCAGCCGACTCGCAGCGTCTCATGACGCTCGTCGCGCGCGAGCTCGACCTCGACCCGAAGAAGTTCCCGCCGCGTGTCCTGCTCAACAAGGTCTCCGACCTCAAGAACGAGCTCGTCGACCCGGAGGACTACGCGAAGAAGGTCGGCGGTACCGAGGACGCGCAGGGCGGCGCGAGCTTCGACTCGGTGCTGTCGAGCGCGTACACGCGCTACCAGGCGCGGCTGCGCGCCGCGCACGCCCTCGACTTCGACGACATCATCATGACGACCGTGCACCTGCTGCAGGCGTTCCCCGCCGTCGCGGAGCACTACCGCCGCCGGTTCCGCCACATCCTCGTCGACGAGTACCAGGACACGAACCACGCCCAGTACATGCTCGTCCGCGAGCTCACGGGCACGGGGCCGACGGCCGAGGCGCCGCACGCGCTGCCGCCGGGCGAGCTGACCGTCGTCGGCGACTCGGACCAGTCGATCTACGCCTTCCGCGGCGCGACGATCCGCAACATCCTCGAGTTCGAGGCGGACTACCCGGACGCACGCACGATCCTCCTCGAGCAGAACTACCGCTCGACGCAGACGATCCTGTCGGCGGCGAACGCCGTGATCGCCCGCAACGAGGACCGCCGCCCCAAGAAGCTCTGGACCGATTCGGGCGACGGCGCCAAGATCGTCGGCTGGACCGCGGACAACGAGCACGACGAGGCGCGCTTCGTCGCGGAGGAGATCGACCGTCTCCACGACTCGGACAGCGTCCGTCCGGGCGACGTCGCAATCTTCTACCGGACGAACGCGCAGTCCCGCGCGCTCGAGGAGGTGCTCATCCGTGTCGGCCTGCCGTACAAGGTGGTCGGCGGCACGCGCTTCTACGAGCGTCGTGAGATCAAGGACGCGGTCGCGTACCTGCGGGCCATCGCCAACCCGGACGACGACGTCAACGTGCGTCGCATCCTCAACGTCCCCAAGCGTGGGCTCGGTGACCGCGCCGAGGCCGCGGTCGCAGGCTTCGCTGCGCACGAGCGTGTGTCCTTCGGCGCAGCACTCGAGCGCGCGGACGAGATCCCTGGTCTGACGAACCGCACGCTCAACCCGCTGCGCGCGTTCGCGGAGCTCATGGCCGAGCTGCGCGCGCTCGCGGACTCCGGCGCGAAGCCGGCCGACGTGCTCGCGGCCGCGCTCGACCGCACCGGCTACCTCGCCGAGCTCCGTGGCAGCGAGGATCCGCAGGACGCGACGCGCGTCGAGAACCTCGCCGAGCTGCACGCCGTCGCGACGGAGTTCTCGCAGCTCGACCCCGAGGGGGACCTCGCCGACTTCCTCGAGCGTGTCTCGCTCGTCGCCGACTCGGACCAGATCCCGTCCGCCGACGACGCGGCGGGCGACGGCGACGGTCGGCCCGTCGTCGAGCAGGGCATGGTCACGCTCATGACCTTGCACACGGCGAAGGGCCTCGAGTTCCCGGTCGTGTTCCTCACGGGCCTCGAGGACGGCACGTTCCCGCACATGCGCTCGCTGCACGACGAGAGCGAGCTGTCCGAGGAGAGGCGCCTCGCCTACGTGGGGATCACCCGCGCGCGCGAGCGTCTCTACCTGACGCGGTCCGCCGTCCGGTCGGCGTGGGGCCAGGCGAACGAGTTCCCCGCGAGCCGGTTCCTCGACGAGATCCCTGAGAACCTCATGGACTGGCGTCGGCGAGAGTCGAGCATGTCGACCCTTCGGGGCAGCTATGGCGGTGGGCGATCGCTCTACGGCGGTTCGTCGGGCGGGTCGGGCTCGTACGGCTCGGGCGGGTACGGGTCGGGCGGCTACAGCTCTGCGGGTGGCAGCGGTGCGCGCTCAGGTCCGGTGCGGACCCGGCGTGAGGACCCGCCGTCGCCGTCGTTCGGCTCGGGCAACGCCCGGCCCGAGGGGGACGTCCCGGACCTCGCGATCGGGGACCGGGTCACCCACGACTCGTACGGCCTCGGCACGGTCGTCCTCGTCGAGGGGGCCGGCCGCAACGCGGTCGCGAAGGTCGACTTCGGCGTCGACGGCGTCAAGCGCCTGCTGCTCCGCTACTCGCCGGTCACCAAGCTCTAGCAAGACGACCAGACGCACGGATCGCCCAGATGCACACCCGCCCGGTGGTTCCGGGTGATCCGTCGCTACTCCGCTCACCGAGACAGGGACCTGATGACTGACACGACCTGGCACACCGTCCCGCTGGACCTCGAGCATGTCCGCGGCGCGCTGCGCCTCGAACCGACCGAGCGTGGCGTGGCCCCGCACCGCCTGCCCGCGTGGGCAGTGGAGCAGGCGGCCGACCCGCAGCTGGCGATGGTCGAGGCGCAAGGAGCGGGCGTCCGCGTCGTCCTGCGCACCGCCGCGACGTCCGTCGAGCTCGTGGCGCACCGGACCCGCGTCACCTACGCGGGCGCGCCCGCGCGTCCCGACGGGAGCGTGGACCTCGTCGTCGATGGCGAGGTGGTCGCCCGCAAGCGGTCGTCCGGCGGCAGCACGACCGAGCTCGACATGGTGACCGGCCAGCCGACGTTCATCCCAGGGGAGGACTTCACGGCGTCGTTCACCGGCCTCGCCCCCGCGGTCAAGGACGTCGAGGTGTGGCTGCCGCACAACGAGACGCTCGAGATCGTCGAGGTCCGCGCGGACGCTCCCGTCGAGCCGGTCGCGACGCAGCGGCGCACCTGGCTGCACCACGGCAGCTCGATCAGCCAGGGCTCCAACGCTGCCCGCCCGACCGGCACCTGGCCTGCGGTCGCGGCGCGCCTCGCGGAGCTCGAGCTGACGAACCTCGGCTTCGGGGGTGCGGCCCTGCTCGACCCGTTCGTCGCGCGCACGATGCGCGACCTCCCGGCTGACGTCATCTCGTTCTCGCTCGGCATCAACATCGTCAACGCCGACATCATGCGGATGCGCGCGTTCCGCGCGGGCCTCCACGGGTTCATCGACACGATCCGCGACGGGCACCCCACGACCCCGCTGCTCGTCGTCACGCCGCTGCACTGCGCGATCCACGAGGCCACGCCCGGCCCCGGCGCGTTCGACCCTGAAGCCCTCGCGGAGGGACGGCTCGGCTTCCGTGCGACCGGCGACCCCGCCGAGGTCCCCGCCGGGCGGCTCACCCTGGAGACGATCCGCGCCGAGACCGCCCGCATCGTCGCCGAGCGACGCCACACCGACCCCAACCTGCACCTGCTCGACGGCCTTGAGCTGTACGGCGCCGAGGACGAGGCCGCGCACCCCCTGCGCGACAACCTCCACCCCGACGCCGACACGCACCGCTTCGTCGGCGAGCGCTTCGCCCGCGCCGCCTTCGCGGAGGGTCCGCTCGGCTGAGGGGGTCGATCTCGACGGCGAGCAGGCGGTCGTCCAGACTCGGCCAGACCTGGGTGATGCCCGACGAGGCTGGCGCCGTGACCATTGACCGCGATACTCGCGCGTGGCACGGTCGTGCCATCGCGGTCCTGAGGGTCGCCCAGGGGGAGGGGTGTATGCCGTCGCGTCGTCGCCTGCTCAGCTCGGTCGCGGCCGTCATCATCCTCGTGCCGTGGCTAGGCGGGTGCGCCCGGGCCGACGATGTCGACGCCCGCTGGCCCACGCTCGTCGAGGCGGAGCAGCCGCTCCGGCACGGGACCTCGGCGGACGCTTCCATCTCGGGAGGCTCGTGGTCGACCTCGACACTGACGCGGACACCGACGGAGGCCTCGAAGAGCTTCGGCGTCTTCGTCTGCCTCGCGTATGGGGAGAGCGCCCGGATCATCGCGGTCGAGCCCGTCGAACGCATCGGCGACGTGCGTGACCTCCCCGCGATGATCCACACGGTGGGGGCGTCGGAGGACCCGTTCATCACGGCAGACGGATACCCCGCGCAGATTCCGCCTGATGCCGATCTGGCACCGATCGCTGACGGGACGACGCAGAGCGACTGACGCCACGACCGGGCAGGTGTGAGGTGGGCTACACAGGGCCGAGGTCCCGTGACAACTCGTTCCGGTCTACGCTAGGCGAAGGTGTCTCGATGTCGAGACATCCGAGCCGGCCGATGGAAGGACACGCAGGGTGGACCTGTTTGAATACCAGGCGCGCGACATCTTCGAGAAGCACGGCGTGCCCGTGCTCGGTGGCGTGGTCGCCACGACCCCCGAAGAGGCCCGCCGCGGTGCTGAGGATCTGATCGCTCGCGGGAACTCGCCCGTCGTCGTCGTCAAGGCGCAGGTCAAGACCGGCGGCCGCGGCAAGGCCGGCGGCGTCAAGCTCGCGAAGTCCGCCGACGAGGCGCAGCAGCGCGCCGAGGAGATCCTCGGGCTCGACATCAAGGGCCACGTCGTGCGTACCGTGATGATCGCCGAGGGCGCGAGCATCGCCCAGGAGTTCTACTTCTCTGTCCTGCTCGACCGCGCCAACCGCTCCTACCTGGCCATGTGCTCGGTCGAGGGCGGCATGGAGATCGAGCAGCTCGCCGTCGAGCGCCCCGAGGCTCTCGCGAAGGTGCCCGTCGACCCGCAGGTCGGCATCGACCAGGCGAAGGCCGACGAGATCGTCGCCGCCGCCGGCTTCGACGCCTCGATCGCGGCGAAGGTCGCCGACGTCATCATCAAGCTGTGGGACGTCTACAAGGGTGAGGACGCGACGCTCGTCGAGGTCAACCCGCTCGTCCTGACCGAGTCGGGCGACATCGTCGCCCTCGACGGCAAGGTCTCGCTCGACGAGAACGCGGCCTTCCGTCACGCTGACCACACCGAGCTCGAGGACGCCGCCGCGACCGACCCGCTCGAGGCGAAGGCCAAGGCCGCGAACCTCAACTACGTGAAGCTCGACGGCCAGGTCGGCATCATCGGCAACGGTGCGGGTCTCGTCATGAGCACGCTCGACGTCGTCGCGTACGCCGGTGAGGCGCACGGCGGCGTGAAGCCGGCGAACTTCCTCGACATCGGCGGCGGCGCGTCCGCCGAGGTCATGGCGAACGGCCTCGACGTGATCCTCGGTGACGAGCAGGTCAAGTCCGTGTTCGTGAACGTCTTCGGTGGCATCACCGCGTGCGACGAGGTCGCGAACGGCATCGTCAAGGCGCTCGAGATCCTCGGTGACCACGCGACCAAGCCGCTCGTCGTGCGTCTCGACGGGAACAACGTCGCCGAGGGGCGTCGCATCCTCGAGGCGGCGAACCACCCGCTCGTGACCCTGGCCGACACCATGGACGGCGCGGCCGACAAGGCCGCCGAGCTGGCCAACGCCTGAGCCGGCCCGGACAAGAGAGAAGCGAACGAGACATGGCAATCTTCATCACCGACGCCTCCAAGGTCGTCGTCCAGGGCATGACCGGCTCCGAGGGGCAGAAGCACACGACGCGCATGCTCGCGTCGGGCACGAACATCGTCGGCGGCGTGAACCCGCGCAAGGCGGGAACGTCCGTGACGTTCCCGAAGGGTGACGGCTCCGTCGACGTCCCCGTGTTCGGGACGGTCGCCGAGGCCATCGAGAAGACCGGCGCAGACGTGTCGGTCATCTTCGTGCCGCCGGCGCACACCAAGGCTGCTGTCATCGAGGCGATCGACGCGGGCATGCCGCTCGTCGTCATCATCACCGAGGGCATCCCGGTCGCGGACACCGCAGAGTTCTTCGCGCACGCGCAGGCCAAGGGCGTCCGCCTCATCGGTCCGAACTGCCCCGGGCTCATCAGCCCCGGGCTGTCGAACGTCGGCATCATCCCCGCAGACATCACGGGCCCGGGCAAGGTCGGCCTCGTTTCGAAGTCGGGCACGCTGACCTACCAGATGATGTACGAGCTGCGTGACTTCGGGTTCTCGACCGCGATCGGCATCGGCGGCGACCCGATCATCGGCACCACCCACATCGACGCGCTCGAGGCGTTCGAGCAGGACCCGGACACCGCGGCGATCGTCATGATCGGCGAGATCGGCGGCGACGCCGAGGAGCGCGCGGCCGCGTACATCGCGGAGCACGTCACCAAGCCGGTCGTCGGCTACGTCGCGGGCTTCACCGCCCCCGAGGGCAAGACGATGGGCCACGCAGGCGCGATCGTGTCCGGCTCCTCTGGCACCGCGCAGGCGAAGAAGGAAGCCCTCGAGGGCGCGGGCGTCCGCGTCGGCAAGACGCCGTCCGAGACCGCCGCGATCATGCGGGAGATCCTCTCCGCCTGAGCTGAGCAGAAGCACGACAGCGCCCGCCCGGACCACGTCCGGGCGGGCGCCGTCGCGTCCGGCGCGGTGTGTGTGAGACCCGTGGTGGTGCGTGTCGGGTCGTCGCCATGTCGGACGCGTGGGCGACGATGGGCGGGTGAGCGCACCGACAGGCGCGCTCGCCGTCCTGGGCCGGCGCCGCCGCGTCATCGAGGACGGCGCAGCGCACGAGCCCCGCACCTCTGAGACAGCACCCTGGGTCACCGGGGTGCTCGCTGCCGTGCAGGCGGCCATCGCGTCGCTCGCGCTGCTCGTCCTGCCCGCCGTCATCGTCTTCGTGCTCTCCTCGGGCGAGCCGACGAACCAGGGCGTGGAGTGGACGACCTCAGCCTCCACGGGAGCCGGCCTGTGGCTCCTCGCGCACGGTGTCCCGCTCGTCGTCGGCGGGACGGACGTCTCGCTCGTCCCGCTCGGCCTGTCCCTGCTCGCTGGGCTGCTCTGCTACGGCTCCGCACGACGTACCGCTCACCCCGGGCTCGCGGCGTGGGGTGCCGGGGTGGGGACGTACACCGCGATCGTCCTGTTCGTGATGCTCGTGTCCGGGCACGCAGGCCTGCCGCAGGCCGGCATGGCGGTCCTGGGCGGCGCGCTCGTCTCTGGGGTCGCGCTCGGCGCCGCGTCTGTCGTGCACCCGGACGGGTTGCGTGCCGAGGGCGTGCTGCGCCCGCTGACCGACCGGCTCCCCGCAGCGCTCCGGGTGGGGGTGCGCGGTGGGCTCGTCGTGACCGGGCTCCTCGTGGTCGCGGCGTCCGTCCTCGCCCTGCTGTGGATGTTCCTCGGCCGCTCCCGCTCGATGGACGTCGTCACGGCGCTCGGCGTCACGGGCTTCGACGCGGTCGTCCTCGCGGCCGCGCAGGCGACGTACGTGGGCAACCTCGTCGCGTGGGGCACGTCCTGGATCGCGGGCCCCGGATTCGTGGTCGGCACGGGCAGCCACTTCGGACCGACCGCCGCAGAGGCCGGCCCGATGCCCGTCGTGCCTCTCCTGGGCGCGCTGCCCAGCACGTCCGAGGTGCACCCCGCCTGGTCCCTGGTTCCGCTGCTCGTCGTGCTGTTCGGCATGGTCGCGGGAGTGCTCGTGCGCCGCCGTCTGCCCGGCATGTCGTGGCCGCAGGCGGCCGTCGCGGCCGTGACGACCGCGCTGTGCGCGGGACTCGTCGTCGGTGCGCTCGCGTCCGTCGCGGGCGGGGCCGTCGGCCCGGGCCGCATGCAGGAGGTCGGCGCCGACCGGTGGGCCGTCGCGGGCGCCGTGACCGCCGAGACGTTCCTCGGCGTCGCGCTGTGGCTCGGTCTGTGGCACGAGTCGACGCGCGCCTGGCTGGGGAGCCTCGTGACCCGCGACCGCTGGCGCCGCGTGCCCGAGCCGGAGGACGACGCTAAGCCGGACGACGCTACGCCCGACGACGCTACGTCCGGCGACGGGAAGCCTGGCGTCGCTGATCGCGGGCGCGGGGAGGTGCGTGCCGGAGGACCGGCGTCGTCTGCCCGGTCGGCCCGCTCAGCCAGGACAGCGCGGTCGGTGCGCACGACGCCGACCGGTCGGACCGCCGGGACGGGCCGCACGGCGTCGACGGGCCGCACGGCGTCGACGGGCCGCACGGCGGCGACAGGCCGTACGGCAGCGACAGGCGCGAGCTCCGCGACGTCGCGCACGGCGACCACCGGGACCACAGGGTCCACGGCGGCGACCGGCGCCACGGCCGCGACCGGGAGGACGGCGACGACCGCCTCGACCGCCGCGTCGAGCGCCGACTAGTCCGCAGACCCGCCTCGAGCGCGCTCGAGCAGCCCGTCGCGCCACGACTCGAGGTCCGCGTTCAGCCGGTCCTGGCACGCGATGCGAGCCTGCACCGTGATCGCCTCGGCGCGGCAGCGAGCGTCCCGGTCCTGGATGTCCCACACGAGCAGGGTCGACGCGACGGAGAGGGTGAACACCGCCGCGAGGACCGTCCCCGCAGACACGGCCGGCAGGAGCAGGCCGCCCGAGCGGGCGCGCACGGCGGCGACGATCGCGCGGACGCCGACGACGACCGTGACGATCCCGAACGGGATCGTCAGCATGCGCGCCGGGAAGCTCGCGAAGGTCGGGAGCATGGTGACGACCATCGCGACCCCGAGCTGCATGGAGCGGCGCGCCGCGAGGGCGACCTGCTCGGGCTCAGGGGCGGGGCGTGCGGGCTTGCGGCCGGGCTCCGTCGGCGGGCGGTGGGTGAGGCGCTGCGACACCGAGGGGGCTCCGTTCTGACGCGCGGGCACGGCGCCGGGTGGCGCTAGGGTCGGTCCCGTGGCTGATGACTCCGCTCCGATCATGTCCCACCCGAGTGCTGCAGGGCGAACCGACGTGACCCGCGTCGTCGTCCTCGTGTCGGGGGCGGGCTCCAACCTCGCGGCGCTGCTCGCGGCGCACGACGACGACGCGTACGGCGCTCGTGTCGTGGGGGTCGTGTCGGACAAGGCTGCTGCGGGCGGGCTCGAGATCGCTCGTGCCGCGGGTGTCCCGACGGCGGTCGTCGCGCCTGCCGATTTCGAGGACCGCGCCGCGTGGGACCGCGCGCTCGCGCGCAGCGTGAGCGTCTTCTCGCCGGACCTCGTGGTCTCGGCGGGGTTCATGCGCATCCTGGGGGCCGCGTTCCTCACCGAGTTCGGGGGGCGGACCGTCAACACGCACCCGGCGCTCCTCCCGTCGTTCCCTGGTGCGCACGGCGTGCGCGACGCGCTCGCGTACGGGGTGCGCGTCACGGGTGCGACCTTCCACGTGGTCGACGCAGGCGTGGACACGGGCCCGATCATCGCCCAGACGGTCGTCGAGGTCCTCGACGACGACGACGAGGAGTCCCTGCACGAGCGCATCAAGGTCGCGGAGCGGGAGATGCTCGTGGCGCAGGTGGGCAGGCTCGCGCGCGGCGGGCTGCGGGTCGAGGCGGGCCGCGCCGTCGTCGGTCGCGGCTGGGCCTGACGAAGCGCGGGCTGCGGCCGACCCTGCGGAGGTCTCGGCTCTGCCGGCGGAGGCCCCTGACCCTGCCGCGGGTGCGACGGGGCCGCTAGACTGGTCCCTGGTCGTGACTGGCGAAGGTGGGCTCAACCACCGGGAAGCGGCTGAGGTTCCCTGCCGAGGGCGCCGCCCGCCTGGGCGCCCTGTCGGACACGTATCCGAACGCAACCTCAGGAGCCAGCATGTTCTCCTCGCACACCTCTGACCAGGCTGTGACGCCCCTGGCCGACGACGCTCGGCGCCCCGTGCGCCGCGCGCTCGTCTCGGTCTACGACAAGACGGGCCTCGTCCCGCTCGCCCAGGCCCTGCACGCCGAGGGCGTCGAGATCGTCTCGACCGGTTCGACGGCGTCGACGATCGCGGCAGCGGGCGTGCCGGTGACGCCCGTCGAGGCGCTCACCGGCTTCCCCGAGTGCCTCGAGGGTCGCGTCAAGACGCTGCACCCGCGCGTGCACGCGGGCATCCTCGCGGACACCCGCAAGGCCGACCATCTTGCGCAGCTCGCGGAGCTCGAGATCGCTCCGTTCGAGCTCGTCGTGGTGAACCTCTACCCGTTCACGGAGACGGTCGCGTCGGGCGCGACGCCGGACGAGTGCGTCGAGCAGATCGACATCGGCGGGCCGTCGATGGTGCGCGCGGCGGCGAAGAACCATCCGTCGGTCGCGGTCGTCGTCGACCCTGTCGCGTACGACGCGGTCGTCGAGGCTGTCACGGGCGGCGGCTTCACGTATGCGCAGCGCAAGGCGCTCGCGGCGCAGGCCTTCGTGCACACCGCGGCCTACGACGTCGCGGTCGCGTCGTGGATGGGCTCCGTCCTGTCGCCGACGGACGACGTCGCGCAGGACGGCGAGGTCGTCTCGACCGGGTTCCCGGCGTGGATCGGTGCGACGTACGAGCGTGCCGACGTGCTGCGCTACGGCGAGAACCCGCACCAGCGTGCGGCGCTCTACACGGTCGGCTCGGGTGACGCGGGCCTCGCGCAGGCGACGCAGCTGCACGGCAAGGCGATGAGCTACAACAACTACGTCGACGCGGACGCCGCGTGGCGCGCGGCGCACGACCACGGTGAGCAGCCGACGGCGGCGATCATCAAGCATGCCAACCCGTGCGGCATCGCGGTCGGCGCGGACATCGCGGACGCGCACGCCCGGGCGCACGCGTGCGACCCGCTGTCGGCGTTCGGCGGCGTGATCGCGCTCAACGACGTCGTGTCGGTCCAGGCGGCCCGGCAGATCGCGGAGATCTTCACGGAGGTCGTCGTGGCGCCGGGCTACGAGCCGGAGGCGCTCGACATCCTGCGTGCGAAGAAGAACGTGCGTCTCCTCATGGTCGACAACCCGCCGACCGCGGCGGTCGAGACGCGCCCGATCTCGGGCGGCCTGCTCGTGCAGGCGGTCGACCGTGTCGACGCCGACGGTGACGACCCGACGACGTGGACGCTCGTGGCGGGAGAGGCAGCCGACGAGGCGACGCTCGCCGACCTGGCGTTCGCGTGGCGTGCGGTGCGCGCGGTGAAGTCGAACGCGATCCTCCTGGCTGACGGCGGCGCGTCCGTCGGGGTCGGGATGGGGCAGGTCAACCGGGTCGACTCGTGCCGGCTCGCGGTCGAGCGGGCGAACTCGGGGGACGCGGAGCGGGCGCGTGGCGCGGTCGCGGCGTCGGACGCGTTCTTCCCGTTCTCGGACGGCCTGCAGGTCCTGCTCGACGCGGGTGTGCGCGCGGTCGTGCAGCCGGGCGGCTCGGTGCGTGACGACGAGTCGGTCGCGGCGGCGCAGGCTGCGGGCGTGACGATGTACTTCACGGGGACGCGCCACTTCGCGCACTGACGCCGGGCGCACCGACGCCGGGGCGTACTGAGGACAGGGCGAGGGCCCGGCTGCTGCGGCGGCCGGGCCTTCACCGTCTCCCGATCGTGTCCGGAGGGAGGGGCTCGACCACGACCGAACCGCAAAGAACTGTTTGCAAAGACGCCTTTGCACTCTATGCTGGCGGCATGAGAACCAAGGTCGTCACTGATCTCGACATGCTGCGCGCCGTCACGCACCCCCTGCGCATGCGCATCCTCGGTGCGCTGCGCCTCGACGGCCCCGCGACCGCCTCGGAGCTCGCCCGCGCGCTCGGCGAGTCGAGCGGGTCGACGTCGTACCACCTGCGCCAGCTCGAGCGCTACGGCTACGTCGTCGACGACGAGGGCGACGACGCGCACCCGACGTCTCGGCGCGAACGCCGCTGGCGAGCGGCCCACCAGCAGACCGAGCTGCCTCCCGAGCTGTGGTCGGGGGAGGGTGGGCGCGAGGCGCACACCCAGCTCGCCGCCCGCCAGGCCGAGCACCTGCGCCGAGGGATCGCCGCGAGGATCGAGACGACCGACCCCGCCGACCCTGCCTACGAGCACTCCGACTACCTCGTGCACCTCGACCGCGGCGATGCCCAGGCGATGCTCGCCGAGCTCCGCGAGGTCGTCCTGCGGTACAGCGGACGCGAGGGCGAGCTGCCCATCTCCGTGCACCTCCTCGCCCTCCCGGCCACGACATGAGCGCCAGCCCCACCGCGGACCCTGCGCCCACCACGGACCCTGCGCCCGCCGCACGCCCCGCCCGGCCGCGCCCGCCGCTGACGCTCACGCAGGTCCGCAACCGCTTCTGGGTGCTCGCCGGCCTGCGCTGGCTCCCCGTCGGCCTGCTCCTGCCCGTCATGATGCTGCTGCCGCTGCAGCGCGGCCTCACCGTCGCCCAGCTCGGCGCGGCGCTCGCGACGCAGGGGATCGTCGTGCTCCTCCTCGAGCTGCCGACGGGCGGCCTCGCGGACGCGCTCGGCCGTCGTCCCGTGATCCTCGCGTCCGCCGTCTTCGCGATCGTCGCGCTCGGCCTCGTCGCCGTCGCGCAGACGCCCCTCGCGTTCGCGGTCGCGTTCGGCGTCATGGGCGTGTTCCGCGCACTCGACTCCGGCCCCCTCAACGCGTGGTTCGTCGACGCGGTGCACGTGAGCCCGGCGTCCGCGGAGAACGACGCCGAGACCAGGTCGGCGACGGTCGCGCGCGGCCTGTCGGGCGCGGGCGTCGTGTGCGGCGCAGGGATCGCGGCCGGCGCGCTCGTGGCGGGCGGCGTCGTCGCGTGGGCGCCCACCGGGGCTGCGGGTGCGCTCGACCTGGTCGTGTACGTCGCGATCGGCGCGACGGTCGGTCAGCTCGTGGCTGCGGCCCTGCTCGTGCGGGAGGACCGGCCGCGCGAGCGCGGTGCGTTCGTCAGCTCGGTACTGGGCACGCCGCGCACGATCCGCGCGGGCGTGCTCCTGCTGCGGCGCTCGCGCGTGCTCGCCGCGCTCGTCGCCGTCGAGCTCTTCTGGGGCTTCGGCATGGTCGGGTTCGAGTCGCTCATGCCGGTGCGCGCAGCTGAGCTCGTCGGCGGGCCTGACGCCGCGGCAGCCCTCCTCGGTCCCGTCACCGCGGCCGGGTGGGGGGTCGCGGCGCTCGGCGCCGCGCTCGTCGCGCCGCTCCTGCGGCTCGGCAGCATCCGTACCGTCTCGCTCGTCCTGCGGCTCGTGCAGGGCGCGACCGTCGTCGGGATGGGGCTCGTCGGCGGTGTCGTCGGACTCGTCGCCGCCTACCTGCTCACGTACGCGGTGCACGAGTCGTCGGGCGTCCTCTACGAGACCCTGCTGCACGAGCAGGTGGACAACGAGCACCGCGCGACGGTCCTGTCGCTCGCGTCGATGGTCGGCCAGCCTTCCGCGTCGCTCGGCCTCGTCGTGCTGGGCGCCGTCGCGACGGGCGCGTCGACGGGTGCTGCGATGGTCGCCGGTGGGGTCGTGCTCGCGCTCGCGGCGCCGCTGTTCCTCGTGCGGGAGCGGGCGGCGCTACCGCAGCCGTGAGTCGGGGTCGGCGGCGACGGCCGGGTCGAGCCGCGGCAGCTCGGCGCCGGCGAACAGGCGACGGGCGGCGGCGACGTCGCGCGGCCGGTCGACGGCGAGCGCTGCCGTGAGCGTGCGTCCTGGGCGGCCGTCCTCGGGTGCGAACCAGAGGGCGGTCCAGCCGCCGGTCCCGCCGGGGCGTTCGTCACCGCCGCGCACGACGACGTCGTCGTCCGCGCCCGGCACCCCGAACATCGACAGCTCGTGGCCGAGCTGCGTCGAGAACACGTACGGCGCCGGGTCGGGCGCGGGCCCGTCGACGCACCCGAGGAGCGAGCGCACCGCGGTCTCGGGTCCGGTGAGCGCGGCGTCCCAGTGCCCGCCTGCGACCCAGCCGTGCCGTGGGGAGCGGCGCAGCGCCGCGTCCCCGACGACGCGCACGCCCTCGAGCCCTGCCACGGGCTGACCGGTCGCGTCGATCGGTCGGTGCTGCTCGTCGACGACGACCGCGCCGCGCGGGCCGAGCTCCACGAGCCCGGCGAGGGTGCCGTCGAGCCACGCCGTCGCGGGACGGGCCCCGACGGCCGCGACGACGACGTCCGCCGAGATCGTCGTGCCGTCGCCGAGGTCCACCCCGCCCGGCCGCACGGCGACGACGCTCGCACCCGTGACGAGGCGCAGCCCGGGACGCTCGTCGTACCAGGGGAGCGTGAGCCGGCCCGCGTGCTCGCCGAGCGCTGCGGCGAGCGGCACGGGCGCCGCCTCGACGACCGTGACGTCGATGCCCGCGTCCGTGAGGACCCCGGCCAGCTCCGCACCGATCCATCCTGCGCCGACGCACACGACGTGCCGTCGGCCGCCTGCGGCGGACGCCTCGGCGAGACGGGCGCGCAGCCGGTCGGCGTCGTCGGCGGTGTGCAGCACGAGCGCGTGGTCCCAGCCCGCCGGACGGACGGGGCGTGAGCCGCACGCGAGGACGACGGCGTCGGCCTCGAGCGTGCGGGGCGCGCCGTCCGCGGCGCGGAGGGCGACGCGGTAGGTGGGGTGCTCGGCGTGCGCCACGGCGTCGATCCCGACGGCGGCGACGCCCAGGAGGGCCTCGTCCGCGAGCTCGGAGAGCCGGATGTCGAGGTCGTCGGCGAGCCACGTCGGCTGCGGACGGTCGAGGAGGTGCTTCGAGAGCGGTGGCCGGTCGTACGGCGCGAGCGGCTCGTCGCCGACGACCGTGAGGCGGCCCGCGAAACCGAGGTCCCGCAGTCGTGAGGCCGTGCGTGCCCCGGCGAGGCCCGCCCCGACGACGACGACAGAACGAGGGACGCGGGCGCTGGTGGGTGCGGGCTCGATCACGGGACAACGGTAGTCTCGTGGGCGGACCTGGGCCGGACGGCCCGCACGAGACGCACGAGGAGGCCGTCGTGGAGCAGACGAGCGCGGGCGACGACCCTGAGGTCGACGCCGGACGCGTCCCGGTCGACGACGTCGCTGCGGCCTCGCGGGCGATCGCCCCGCGTCGCAACCTGTGGATCTGGGCGAACATCACGATGATCGTCGTCGTGTGCGTGCTCGCGTTCGTGGTCGGCTCCCGGATCGCCGCGCTCGTGCTTGCCGCGCAGCTCGCCGTGTGCGGTGGCGTGCGGCTCGTGGCGTCGGAGCCGGTCGCGGGGCTGGCGATCCGCTCGCGGATCTTCGACGTGGGTCTGTTCTGGACGTTGTGCGCCGCGATCACCGTGATCGCCGTGACCGCACCGCAGATCTAGCCGCAGCCTTCGGACGACGACGGCCGCCGCCCCGTATGGGTTGGCGGCCGTCGCTGTGAGGCGTGGTGCTGGTGCGTCAGTCGCGCGGAGCCGTGGGCTCCTCGTCCGTTGCCTCGGCGTCGGTCGTGACGGCGGTCGTGGCCCCGGGCTCGGCGTCGGGCTCGACGTCGACCAGCGTGCCCGCGTCGGCGGCGACCGCTGCCTCCTCCTCGTCGGAGGGGTCGAGGAGCGCGGGGGGCACGTCGGTCACGACGACCCGGTAGCAGGCGCCGGCGACGACCGCTCCGACGAGCGGCGCGACCGCGAACAGCCAGAGCTGCGACAGCGCCCACGACGTCGAGAAGATCGCGATGCCGAACGAGGACGCGGGGTTGATGCCGCCGTTGGTGAGCGGGATCGTCACGACCATCAGGCCACCGAAGACGAGGCCGACGAGCACGAGGGGGTTCGCTGCCCACGACCGGCGGCCGGTGACACCGAGGTAGACGCCGACGAGGACGGCCGCCGCGATCGCCTGGACGATGAGCGCGTTCTGCAGGGACACGTCGATCGCACCCTCGGAGATGCGCCCGACGGGGGAGTGCGCACCGAAGCCGTTCGCGGCGATCGAGACGACGTCGCGCTGCGTCTCGAGCTGGAGCGCCGTCCCGAACGACTGCGGGGTCGCGAGGAAGAGCGTGAGGCCGCCGAGGGCGCCACCGACGAGCTGCGCGAGCCAGTAGGGGAGCACGTCGCGCCAGGAGAAGCGGCCGGCGACGGCGAGGCCGAGCGTCACGGCCGGGTTGAGGTGCCCGCCGGACACGCGCGACACGGCGGACCCTGCTGCGGCGACGGCGGCCGCGGCCACGAGGGCGACGCCGAGCGTGCCCGTGCCGATGACGTTGATCGAGGAGTAGACCGCGGCGCCGCCCACGAGCAGCACGAGCACGAAGGTGGCGAAGACCTCGGCGCCCATCCGGGAGAGGAGGCCCGGCGTGTCCGGGAGGTCGTTCGTGAGGCCGAGGTCGGTCTCGGGCGCTGTCGTCGACATGCGTGTCCTGTCTGTGGGGCCCCGTCTGGGGCGTCCGGTGGGTCGCTGGATGCTCTCACCATGGGCTGAGCACTGCCTGAGTGTGGCACCAGGAGGTGCGCTGGTCCACGCCGCACGAACTATCTTGACGTCAAGAAATCGGATAGGCTCGGCCGAGGAAACCCCCCGCAGACACACAGGAGATCCGTGCGCATGGGCAAGATCAAGGTCGTCAACCCGGTAGTCGAGCTCGACGGCGACGAGATGACGCGCATCATCTGGCAGTTCATCAAGGACCGCCTCATCCACCCGTACCTCGACATCGACCTCAAGTACTACGACCTGTCGATCGAGAACCGCGACGCGACCGACGACCAGGTGACGATCGACGCCGCCAACGCGATCAAGCAGTACAACGTCGGCGTCAAGTGCGCGACGATCACGCCTGACGAGGCGCGCGTCGAGGAGTTCGGCCTCAAGAAGATGTGGGTCTCGCCCAACGGCACGATCCGCAACATCCTCGGTGGCGTCGTCTTCCGCGAGCCGATCATCATCTCGAACATCCCGCGCCTGGTCCCGGGCTGGAACAAGCCGATCATCATCGGCCGTCACGCTCACGGCGACCAGTACAAGGCGACCAACTTCAAGGTCCCCGGCGCGGGCACGCTGACGCTGACGTACACGCCTGCCGACGGCTCCGAGGAGATCAAGCAGACGGTCGTGACGTTCCCCGAGGAGGGCGGCGTCGCGATGGGCATGTACAACTTCAACGAGTCCATCAAGGACTTCGCCCGCGCGTCCTTCGCGTACGGCCTGCAGCGCAGCTACCCGGTCTACCTCTCGACGAAGAACACGATCCTCAAGGCCTACGACGGCCAGTTCAAGGACCTGTTCCAGGAGGTCTTCGACGCGGAGTTCAAGGAGCAGTTCGACGCTGCCGGCCTCACCTACGAGCACCGCCTGATCGACGACATGGTCGCCTCGGCCATGAAGTGGGAGGGCGGCTACGTCTGGGCCTGCAAGAACTACGACGGCGACGTCCAGTCGGACACGGTCGCGCAGGGCTTCGGCTCGCTCGGCCTGATGACGTCGGTCCTCATGACGCCCGACGGCAAGACCGTCGAGGCCGAGGCGGCGCACGGCACGGTGACGCGGCACTACCGCCAGCACCAGCAGGGCAAGCCGACGTCGACGAACCCGATCGCGTCGATCTTCGCGTGGACGCGCGGCCTCATGCACCGCGGCAAGCTCGACGCCACCCCCGAGGTGGTCACGTTCGCGGAGACCCTCGAGGACGTCGTCATCACGACGGTCGAGTCCGGCAAGATGACCAAGGACCTCGCGCTCCTCATCGGTCCGGAGCAGGAGTGGCTGACGACGGAGGAGTTCCTCGCAGCGCTCGACGAGAACCTCTCGGCCCGTCTCGCGGCCTGAGCGGAACCTGATCAGCAGCGGCCTGTCCGGATTCCCGGGCAGGCCGCTGTTGGCATGATGGGACAAGGCGTCCCGCCTGATCGGCGGGTCGCGTGCGGCACGACGACGAGGGAGTTGAACGATGAACGCACAGCCGGTGACAGTGACGGTCACAGGAGCTGCCGGGCAGATCGGCTACGGCATCCTGTTCCGCATCGCCTCAGGTCAGATGCTCGGTCATGACACGCAGATCCGTCTGCGTCTCCTGGAGGTTCCGCAGGCGGTCCGTGCTGCGGAGGGCACGGCGATGGAGATCGACGACTGCGCGTTCGACCGGCTCGAGAGCATCGAGATCTTCGACGACCCCGTCAAGGCGTTCGACGGCGTGAACGTCGCGCTGCTCGTCGGTGCGCGTCCGCGCGGTGCGGGCATGGAGCGCGCCGATCTCCTCGCCGCGAACGGCGGGATCTTCGGGCCTCAGGGCGAGGCGATCAACGCGGGTGCGGCCTCGGACGTGCGCGTCCTCGTCGTCGGGAACCCTGCGAACACGAACGCGCTCATCGCGGCCAAGCACGCGCCGGACGTCCCGGTCGAGCGGTTCAACGCGATGACGCGTCTGGACCACAACCGCGCGCTGTCGCAGCTTGCGCGCCGCGCGGGCGTCCCGGTGCGCCGCACGCGCAACGTGACGATCTGGGGCAACCACTCGGCGTCGCAGTACCCGGACATCTTCCACGCCCGCGTCGGGGACCGGAGCGGTGCGGAGCTCGCGGAGGACCGTGCGTGGCTCACCGAGGACTTCATCCCCACGGTCGCGAAGCGTGGTGCCGCGATCATCGAGGCGCGTGGCGCGTCGTCGGCTGCGTCGGCGGCGAACGCGGCGATCGAGCACGTGCGCGACTGGGTCCGTGGCACGCCGGAGGGGGAGTGGACGAGCGCAGGCATCCCGTCGGACGGCTCGTACGGTGTCCCGGAGGGTGTCATCTCCTCGTTCCCTGTCGTGTCGCGCGGCGGCGAGTGGCAGATCGTCGAGGGGCTCGAGATCGACGACTTCTCCCGCGGGCGCATCGACGCGTCGGTCGCGGAGCTGTTCGAGGAGCGGGCTGCGGTGGAGAAGCTCGGGCTCATCTGACCTCGCTGTGCGCTGACGAGACCCCGGACCCGGAAGGGCCGGGGTCTCGTCATGTCCGGGATGGGTGGTATGTAGCCTGCGGGTGCGTCGTCGGACGTTGCAAGAATCCGGCCTGGTCATGACGGGAACATGCCGTTCCTGGCGTCCGATTCGTCCTACCCTGCAACGCAAATCCGAGCGCTTGCTGCAAGTTGCTGCAACGGTTAGCCTCGCCCCCACATGCTGCGTGCGGACGTCGTGGTCCGCACTGACAAAGGGGTCCATCCATGGTTCACGCAACACACGCCCGGGCGGGCTGGCCGTCCGGGCGAAGGCTCCGCGGCACCGCCGCGGCGTTCACGACGGCGGCCCTCGCGGCCACCGGCGTCGCGGCGGTGCCGAGCACCGCAGTCGCAGCCGACCCGCCGGCCTACCGGCTCGTCGGAAGCTTCCAGACGCAGCTCGGCTGCGCCGACAACTGGCTGCCCGAGTGTGAGGGCGGCCTCCTCGCGCAGGTCGGCGACACGTCCGTCTACGCGCTGACCGCTCCGCTCACCGCGGGCCGGTACGCCTTCAAGGTCCTCGACGGCGACAGCTGGGAGGCGCCCGCCTGGGGCGCCAACGGATCGAACGCCGCTGGTGCCCCCAACATCGACCTCGGCCTCGGGGGAGACGCCGAGCTCCGCTTCACGTTCGACACCGCGACGGGCAAGACCACCGTGACACCGGTCGACGACACGGTCGAGCCGGCCACCGAGGCCGACGCGCCGGCGCCCGTGCGCCAGCCGGGCTCGGACGAGCAGTTCTACTTCGTCCTCACGGACCGCTTCGCCAACGGCGACCCGAGCAACGACACGGGCGGGCTCGTCCCCGAGGGCGAGGAGAACGACCGCAGCGTCTCGGGCTTCGACCCGACCGACAAGGCTTACTACCACGGCGGTGACATCGCCGGTCTGCGCGCCAACCTCGACTACATCGAGGGCCTCGGCTCGACCGCGATCTGGCTGACCCCGTCGTTCAAGAACCGCGCCGTCCAGGGCACCGGCGCTGACCAGTCCGCCGGCTACCACGGCTACTGGATCACCGACTTCACGCAGATCGACCCGCACCTCGGCACGAACGCCGAGCTCGACGCGCTGATCGACGAGGCGCACGCACGCGACATCAAGGTGTACTTCGACATCATCGTCAACCACACCGCGGACATCATCAGCTACGAGGAGGGCGAGTACACGTACCGCCCGACGAAGGACGCGGCGGGCAACCCGGTCCCGGCCTACACCCCGGTGATCCCCGTCGGCCTCGAGGACATCAAGGTCCCCGCGTGGCTCAACGACACGTCGATGTACAACAACCGTGGCAACTCCACGTGGCAGGGCGAGTCGGCGATCCTCGGCGACTTCGACGGCCTCGACGACCTCGACACGAAGAAGCAGGACGTGGTCGACGGGTTCATCGACATCTACGAGCACTGGGCGATGTCCGGCATCGACGGCTTCCGCATCGACACCGCCAAGCACGTCGACTTCTCCTTCTGGGAGCAGTGGACGACGGCGATCAAGGACGCCACCGCAGCGACGAACCCGGACTTCTTCATGTTCGGCGAGGTCTACGACGCCGACCCGGTCAAGCTGTCCCCGTACCTGCGCAACTCCGACATGGACGCCGTCCTCGACTTCACGTTCCAGGACGCAGCGGCCGTGTGGGCCCAGGGCGGCAAGGCCTCCAACCTGACGACGCTCTTCGAGGGCGACGACTACTACACGACCGCGACGAAGAACGCGCACTCCCTGCCGACGTTCCTCGGCAACCACGACATGGGCCGCATCGGCTACTTCGTCAAGGACAAGGACGCCGCGGAGCAGCGTTCGCAGCTCGCGCACTCGCTCATGTACCTCACGCGCGGCCAGCCGGTCGTCTACTACGGCGACGAGCAGGGCTTCGCAGGCGCGGCGGGTGACGGCAAGGACAAGAACGCACGCCAGTCGCTCTTCGCGTCGCAGGTCGACGAGTTCACGTCGCAGAAGCTGCTCGACGGTGAGACGGCAGGCGCCGTCGACCGGTTCGACACCGACGCCGCGCTCTACAAGCACATCGCCGGGCTCGCTGCGCTCCGCAGCGCCCACCCGGCGCTGTCCTCCGGTGCCCAGATCGAGCAGCACGCCGACTCGGGCGCCGGCATCTACGCGTTCTCGCGCGTCGACACGGCTGCCGATGACATGGTCGAGTACGTCGTCGCGGTCAACAACGCGACGACGGCCGCCTCGGCCACGTTCACGGCGCTCACCCCGGGCGCGACCTTCACCGGCCTGTACGGCACGGACGACGACGTCACGTCGGGTGCCGACGGCACCGTGACGGTCGAGGTCCCGGCGCTGTCCGCCGTCGTGCTCAAGGCGGGGTCCCCTCTCGTCGCTGACACGGAGGCGATCGCACCGCAGCTCACGACCGTCGCGCCGACGGGCGGCCTGCGCCCGCTCGCGGACATCTCGGTCGACCTCGGCACCGAGCGCTACGCCGAGACGTCGGTCTACGTCCGGGGCGTGGGCGCCGAGGACTGGAAGCTCCTCGGCACCGACGACACGACGACGCCGCGCGTGTTCTTCGACGCGGCGGCGCACGGCTACGCCGACGGCGACCTGCTCCAGGTGCGTGCCGTCGTGCGCGACGCCGCAGGCAACCTGTCGCAGACGTCGACCGTCGCCGTCGTCGGCAACGACCACGGCGCCGGCTACGCGGCCGGCAGCGACGTCGACAACCGCCTGACGATCCCCGGCAGCCACGGCACCGAGATCGGCGGCTGCGCCGACTGGACCCCGGGCTGCGCGAGCACGGCGCTGACCCAGCGCGCCAACGACTCGTACGCGGGCACGTTCGACATCGCGGCGGGCTCGTACTCCTACAAGTTCGCGTTCGGCACCGAGTGGGGGCGCGACTACGACTCCAACGGCACGCTGGCGGGCGGCGAGAACTACGCCTACACCCACGCGGGCGGGCCGATCACGTTCTACTTCGATCCGATCACCAAGCTCGGCGCCAACACCGCCGAGGGCCCCGTGCTCTCGCTCGTCGGCAGCTTCTCGTCGCAGACGAAGTGCGGGGCCGACTGGAAGGAGACGTGCCTCGACAACCAGCTGAAGCTGCGTGCCGACGGTACGTACCGCGCGGTCCTCACGGGCCTCGAGCCTGGTACGTACGCAGTCAAGGCCGTCGACGGCCTGTCCTGGGACACGTCCTACGGCGCGGAGGACGGCGGCAACGTCTCCTTCGAGATCACCGAGGCGGCACCCGCCGCCATCGCCACGCTCGACCTGACGACGGGCGTCCTGTCCGTCGAGACGGGCGAGGCGCCGAGCGAGGGCCCGGAACCCCTGCGCGACGCCGTCGTCTCGATCGCAGGAAGCCTCAACTCGGAGATGGGTTGTGCGGCCGACTGGGACGCCACGTGCG
Source organism: Flavimobilis sp. BM9 (assembly GCF_058313055.1). Lineage (NCBI taxonomy): Bacteria > Bacillati > Actinomycetota > Actinomycetes > Micrococcales > Jonesiaceae > Flavimobilis > Flavimobilis sp. BM9. The sequence continues at coordinate 390,382 of NZ_JBZEMO010000001.1, forward strand.
TCGAGGCCGAGCTCACGGAGCGCGTCGGCGCGAACTACTCGGCGACGTTCACCCTGCCTGCGGGCGACTACGAGTACAAGGCCGTCATCGGTCACGCGTGGGACGAGAACTACGGCCGCGACCGTGACAACGGTGGCGCCAACATCCCGCTCAGCCTCGACGCCGAGACGGACGTCACGTTCGTCTACGACGACGAGTCGCACTTCGTCACCGCGATCTACCCGGGCAGCGAGAGCCGCTTTGCGACGATCGCGGGCACGATCCAGCCGCAGCTCGGCTGCGCGGCGTCCTGGGCGCCCGCGTGCCTCGGTTCGTGGCTGCAGGACTGGGGCCGTGACGGCGTCGTCTACACGTACGAGACCAACCGCCTGAAGAAGGGCACGTACGAGGCGAAGGCCGCGCTCGACAAGGCGTGGGCGGAGGCCTACCCCGGCTCCAACGTCGGGTTCTCCGTCCCGACCGACTACGCGAAGATGGTCTTCACCCTCAACATGGAGACGAAGGAGTTCACGGCGATGGCTGACACGACCGTCGCGGGCGAGGGCTCGCGGGCCGTGTGGCTGGACTCCCGTACGGTCGCGCTGCCGGTCGGCGCTGTGCCCGGAGAGTCGGCGTCGCGCACGTGGACGCTGTACTCCGCTCCCGAGGGCGGCCTGTCCGCGACGAAGGACAAGGTCACCGTCCCGGCCGACGCTCTCTCGGTCGACCTCACGCAGGATGCCAGCGGCCTCGCGGCTGAGCTGCGCGCGAAGTACCCGCACCTGGCGGCCTACGTGGCGCTCGAGCTGCCCGAGTCCCTCACGCGTGAGGAGCTCGAGGAGTACCTGACGGGGCAGCTCTTCCTGGTCCAGCGCTCGGGCGCGGCCGTCGAGTACGCGACGGGCGTCCAGATCGCCCCGGTGCTCGACGACGTGTTCGCCGCGGTCGTCGACCGTGACCTCGGCGCCACCTGGGCCGGGGACGTCCCGACCCTCGCGGTCTGGGCACCGACCGCACGCTCCGTGACGACGCTCGTCTGGACGGACGGTGACATCGCGTCCGACCCGACCGAGGTCCCCGCGGTGCGCCAGGCGGACGGCTCGTGGGTCACCGCGGGTGACGCGTCCTGGAAGGACAAGCCCTACAAGTACGACATCGAGGTGTACGTGCCCTCGACCGGCAAGGTCGAGCACAACGTCGTCACCGACCCGTACTCGGTGGGCCTGACCCTCAACTCGACGCACTCCGTGCTCGTCGACCTCGCTGACCCGGCCCACCGGCCGACGCAGTGGGCGACGACGAAGGCGCCGACGATCGCCCGGGACGTGGACCGCAGCATCTACGAGCTGCACATCCGCGACTTCTCGATCTCGGACCCGAGCGTTCCCGAGGCCGAGCGCGGCACCTACCTCGCGTTCGCGGGGGAGGGCGACGGCGTCAAGCACCTGCGCAAGCTCGCTGCGGCGGGCCTGAACACCGTGCACCTGCTGCCGAGCTTCGACATCGCGACGATCGAGGAGGACCGCAGCAAGCAGGCCACGACCGGTGACCTGTCCGGCTTCGCGCCCGACGGCGAGGAGCAGCAGGCGGCGGTCGCCGCGATCAAGGACGCGGACGGCTTCAACTGGGGCTACGACCCGATGCACTACACGGCCCCCGAGGGGTCGTACGCCTCGGCGGGCAACCAGGACGGCGGCGCCCGCGTCGCCGAGTACCGCACGATGGTCGGCGCGCTGCACAAGAACGGTCTGCAGGTCGTCCAGGACGTCGTGTACAACCACACGGCGGCGAGCGGCCAGGACCCCAAGTCCGTCCTGGACCGGGTCGTGCCCGGCTACTACCAGCGGCTCAGCGCGACCGGCGGCGTCGAGACCTCGACGTGCTGCTCGAACGTCGCGACGGAGAACCTCGTGGCGCAGAAGCTCATGGTCGACTCCGTCGTCACGTGGGCGAAGCAGTACCGGATCGACGGCTTCCGCTTCGACCTCATGGGGCACCACTCGAAGGCGAACATGCTCGCCGTCCGGGAGGCGCTCGACGAGCTGACGCTGTCACGCGACGGTGTCGACGGAAAGTCGATCTACCTGTACGGCGAGGGCTGGAACTTCGGCGAGGTCGCTGACAACGCCCGCTTCGAGCAGGCGACGCAGGGACAGCTGAACGGCACCGGCATCGGGACGTTCTCCGACCGGCTGCGCGACGCCGTCCACGGTGGCAGCCCGGTCGACGGCGGCTCGACGTTCCAGCAGGGCTTCGGCACCGGTCTGGGCACCGACCCGAACGGGAACAAGCGCGGCGACGGGGGCGTCAACGACGGCTCCGCAGCCGAGCTGGCGGACCTCGCGCACCAGTCCGACCTGGTCCGGCTGGGCCTCGCGGGCAACCTCGAGGACTTCACGTTCGTGACGAGCTCCGGGACCGCGCAGCGCGGTGACGAGCTCGACTACCGCGGTGCTCCGGCCGGCTACGCGAGCGAGCCGGGCGAGGTCGTCACCTATGTCGACGCGCACGACAACGAGACGTTGTTCGACCTGCTGACGCTCAAGCTGCCGACGGCGACGTCGATGGCTGACCGCGTCCGCATGAACACGCTGTCGCTCGCGACGACCACCCTGTCGCAGACGCCGACGTTCTGGCACGCCGGGACGGACCTGCTCCGGTCGAAGTCGCTCGACCGGGACAGCTACAACTCGGGCGACCACTTCAACAAGATCGACTGGTCCGGCCAGAGCAACAACTTCGGCGTCGGGCTGCCGAGCAAGGAGAAGAACGAGGAGAAGTGGGGGCTCATGCGCCCGCTCCTCGCCGACCCCGCGCTCAAGCCGTCCGCGACGGACATCGCCGCGGCGAACGCCCAGGCGCTCGACCTGCTGCGCCTGCGCTACTCGACGCCGCTCCTGCGGCTCGGCAGCGCGGACCTCATCAAGCAGAAGGTCTCCTTCCCGGGTTCGGGCGCTGACGCGACCCCCGGCCTGCTCGTCATGCGTGTCGACGACACGGTCGGCACGGACGTGGACCCCGCCCTGGACGGTGTGCTCGTGGTGTTCAACGCGAGCCCGGCGCCCATCACGGAGAAGGTCCCCGGCCTCGCAGGGCGTGCCCTCGCGCTGTCGCAGGTCCAGAGGGACGGTGCCGACGCTGTCGTGAAGACGACGACGTGGGACGCCGCCAGCGGGACCGTGACCGTGCCGGGACGCACCGTCGCGGTGCTCACCCAGGCCAAGGGTGGTCCCGTCGAGCCCGTGAAGGTCGCGTCGACGACCACGCTCACCACCACGACCGGGACCGCCACCCAGGGGGACCCGGTCACGGTCGACGTGGTCGTCACCGCTGACGGCGTGGTGCCGACCGGCACCGTCGAGGTCCGCGAGGGCTCGACCGTCGTCGCCTCCGGCACGCTCGTGGCCGGTCGCGCGAAGATCGGCCTGCCCGGCTCGTTCACCAGGTCGCCTGGCGCACGGTCGCTCGTCGCCGTGTACTCGGGATCGGGCACGGTCGCCGGATCGTCCTCGGCGGTCCTGAAGATCCTCGTCAAGCCGCGACCGGCCGTGCCGGTCAAGGCGAGGTCCACGACGGTCCTGTCCCCGGCGTCGCGCACTGCCCGGCTCGGCACCACGGTCACGTGGGACGTGCGGGTGCGCAGCACGCAGCCGGTCAGCGGCAAGGTCGAGATCCGGGACGGCAAGAAGGTTCTCGGCTCGGCGACCGTCAAGAACGGCGTCGCCAAGGTCAAGCTGTCGAAGAAGGCAGTGGCCAAGGCGGGGACGACCAAGGTCCGCGCCTACTACCTCGGTTCCGCGAAGGTCGCGGCGTCGTCCTCCGCGACCGGGACGCTCAAGGTGACGAAGGCGAGGTCCAAGGTCAAGACCTCGGTCACGGGCGCCACGCTCGGCAACCGGGCCAAGGTCAAGGTCACCGTGTCTGCCCCGGCAGGCAAGGCGTCAGGGACGGTCTACGTCGTCTCGGGCGGTCGCACGATCGGCAAGGCCACGGTCAAGAACGGGAAGGCGACGGTGACGCTGCCCCGGTCGTTCGCGACCTCCGTGCGCACCCAGACGATCACCGTGAAGTACTCGGGGTCGAGCACCGTCTCGGGCACGAGCACGACCGTCAAGGTCAAGGTCACCAGGGCGGCGCGCCGCTGACAGAGCGGCAGGCCGAGACAGCGCAGGCGCCCGGTCGGGGACACCCGGCCGGGCGCCTGCGCGCCATCGTGACGGCGTCAAGAGATGAACCCAGGTCGAGCGCACGGACACGCTTCTCGAGACCCCGCCGGCCGAGGCGCGCACCCGCCCAGGATCCGCGTCTTCGCAGCCCCGCCGCGTGTAGGCTCACCGCGTGAGCAACGACCGGGTGACGCCGGGCTCCCAGACTTCCCTTCGGGAAGCGAACAGAGCCCGGATCGTGGGAGCGGTCCAGCAGCGCGGCGCCCTCACGCAGGTCGAGCTGGCTGGCGTCACAGGGCTGTCCCCGGCCACGGTCTCCAACATCGTCAAAGAGCTCGCCGCTGCAGGCGTCCTGTCGACGTCTCCCACCTCCCGCTCGGGCCGCCGCGCGCACCAGGTGACTCTCGCGCGCACCCTCGGCCTCGTCGCCGGCGTCCACTTCGGGGCGCGAACGCTGCGCGTCGCGCTCGCTGACACCTCCCACAAGATCGTCGCCGAGCAGCGCATGCCGCTCGCCCCCGACCACCGCGCCGACATCGGGCTCGACCGTGTCGCGCTCCTCCTCGGCGAGATGTTCGACCAGGTCGGGGCAGACCCGTCCGAGCTCCTCGGCGTCGGTGTCGGTGTGGCCGCTCCGGTCGACATCCGTACGGGCGAGGTGTCCACGCGCGGCCTGCTGCGGGGGTGGGACGGCGTGTCCGTCACCGAGATGCTCGGGCAGCAGATCGCCGCACCTGTCCACGTGGACAACGACGCGAACCTCGGTGCGCTCGCCGAGGCGCGGCGCGGGGCCGCGCGCGGGTTCGAGCACGTCGTGTACATCCGCATCTCGCACGGCGTCGGTGCCGGGCTGCTGCTCGACGGCAAGATCTTCCACGGCCGGTCCGGCACGGCAGGGGAGATCGGGCACACGACGATCGACGACACCGGGCCCGTGTGCCGCTGCGGCAACCGCGGCTGCCTCGAGATGTACGTCGGCGCCCCCGTCATCCTCGGCATGCTCGAGGGCAGCCACGGGCACCTGTCGATGGCGAACGTCCTGCAGCGCGCACGCGAGGGAGACCTCGGCTGCCGGCGCGTCCTCGAGGACGCGGGCTCTCACCTCGGCATCTCGGTCGCGAACGTGTGCAACCTCGTCGACCCGGAGGTCGTCGTCGTCGGCGGTCAGCTCGCGGAGGCGGGCGACGTCGTCCTCGACCCGCTGCGCGCGGTGCTGTCCCGACGCGCGATCCCGTCCAACGCCGGCCCGGTACCCGTCGTGAGCGGGCAGCTCGGCGCGTCGGCCGAGCTGCACGGCGCGCTGCTGCTCGCGCTCGAGCACGTCGACGTCACAGCGAGAGGAGCCGCCTCGTGAAGCGCGCCCGTGACACCCGGCAGAGGCGCGGAGCCGCTGTCGTCGCCGCGCTGCTCGTCGCCGCGAGCGTGCTCGTCGGCTGCACCGACGGCGCGACCCCGCGCGACGACGGTCCGACGATCGCGCTCCTGCTGCCCGAGACCAAGACCGCACGCTACGAGACGCTCGACCGCCCGTCGTTCGAGAAGACCGTCGTGGGCACGTGCGCCGAGTGCACCGTGCTGTACGCGAACGCGCAGCAGGACGCCGCTCGTCAGCAGCAGCAGGCCGAGTCGTTCCTCATCCGCGGTGCCGACGTGCTCGTCCTCGCGGCCGTCGACGCGCAGGCGGCGCTCAGCATCGTCGCAGCCGCGACCTCGCGCGGAGTGCCTGTCATCGCGTACGACCGCTTCCTCGAGGACCCGGACGTCGCGTACTACATCTCGTTCGACCCGGCCCGCGTGGGCCGCCTCCAGGCGCAGGCGCTCGTCGACGGGCTCGAGGCGCGCGGCATCACGACCGGCGGCATCCTCGTCGCCCACGGTGCCGTCACAGACGCGAACAGCCCCGGCCTGAGCCAGAGCGTCATGGGCGTCCTCGGCTCGACCGACCTGACGATCCTCGCCGAGACCACGATCTCCGACTGGAGCCCGGACAAGGCGCAGGAGTGGGTCGCGACCCAGCTGAGCCGTTACCGCGACGACGTCGTCGCCGTGTACGCGGCCAACGACGGCCTCGCTGCAGGCGCGATCTCCGCGATGCGGGCCGCCGGGATCACCGACATGCCGCTCGTCACGGGCCAGGACGCCGAGCTCGCCGCGATCCAGCGCATCGTCACGGGTGACCAGTTCATGACCGTGTACAAGGACATCGAGCAGCAGGCGGCGCTCGCCGCGGACGCCGCCGTCCACCTCGCCCGCGGGGAACAGGCCGACGCACCTACCGAGGTGCGTGGAGTCCCCACGATGCTGCTCGCGCCGTTCGCGGTGACCCGCAAGGAGATCGAGCCGGTCATCCTCCGCAAGGGCGTGTTCACGCTCGGGGAGATCTGCGTCGAACCGTTCACCCAGGCCTGCACCGCCGCAGGCCTGACGGAGGAGGAGCAATGAGCACGTCCGGTACGCAGCCGGTGATGTCGCTGCGCGGGGTGTCCAAGAGCTACGGGGCGCTGCGCGCTCTCGTGGACGTCGACCTCGACATCCGTGCGGGCGAGGTCCTCGCGATCGTCGGTGACAACGGCGCCGGCAAGTCGACCGTCGTCGAGATCGTCGCGGGCGCCCTCATGGCTGACACGGGCACGATCGAGGTCGACGGCGAGCCGGTCGTCTTCTCGTCGCCCGCGCAGGCGCGCGCCCTCGGCATCGCCACGGTGTTCCAGGACCTCGCGCTGTGCGAGCCGCTCGACGTCGTCGAGAACCTCTTCCTCGGCAACGAGGCGGTCCGCGGCGGCCTGCTCGACGAGGTCGAGATGGAGAAGCGTGCGTGGGAGCTGCTGTCGCAGCTCGCCGCTCGCGTGCCGTCGGTCCGCATGCCTGTCTCGGCGCTGTCCGGCGGTCAGCGGCAGGCGGTCGCGGTCGCGCGGTCGCTCCTGGGCGACCCGCGCGTCGTCGTGCTCGACGAGCCGACGGCGGCGCTCGGCGTCGCGCAGACCGCGGAGGTCCTCACGCTCGTCGAGCGCTTGCGCGACCGCGGTCACGCGGTCGTGCTCGTGAGCCACAACATGGCCGACGTGCACGCCGTCGCGGACCGCATCGCCGTGCTGCGCCTCGGGCGCCTCAACGGCCTGTTCGAGGCCGCGCAGACCAGCTACGAAGACCTGCTCGCCGCGGTCACGGGTGCGCGCGGCGGGGCGGACCGGTTCGGTCGCGGCCGCCCGGGGACGCCGCTGGCAGGTTCGGACGGAGGGGCACGATGAGCACGATCGACAAGCCGCGCGCGACTGTGCGCGGCGCAGCGGACCAGGTGCTCGAGCATCTCGCCGACGTGCGCGAGCGGGTGCGCACGGGCCAGCTCCGGTCGCTCGCCGGTGTCGGCGCGCTCGTGCTCATCTGGGTCGTGTTCCGCGTGATCAGCCCTGCGTTCCTCACACCGGACAACCTCGTCGCGCTGACGCTGCAGTCGGCGTCGCTCGGCTTCCTCGCGCTCGGTGTCGTGCTCGTCATGATGATCGGGCAGATCGACCTGTCGGTCGGGGCCGTCAGCGGGCTGTCGTCCGCGATCGTCGCGGTCGTCTTCATGCAGGCGGGCCTGCCGCTGTGGGTCGCGGTCGTCGCCGCGGTCGCGTGCGGTGCGGCGATCGGGCTCGTGTACGGCCTGCTGAGCGCCTACCTCGGGCTGCCGAGCTTCGTGCTGACGCTCGCGGGGCTGCTCGTCGTGCTCGGCGTGCAGCTGTGGGTGCTCGGCGACACGGGCTCGGTCAACCTGCCGTTCGACACGTGGCTCGTCCGCTTCTCCCAGCAGGGCTTCCTGAGCACGACGACGTCGCTCCTCGTCGCGGCCGGTGTCGTCGCCCTCAACACGTGGACGCTCGTGCACGAGCGCGGGCGCCGCGAGCGTGCTGACCTGCCAGCCGACTCCTTCGTGTGGATCGGGCTCAAGGTGGTCGGGCTCGCCGTCCTCCTCGCCGTGAGCATCCTCTACCTCGGCAAGGACCGCGGCATCGGCTACCCGGTCGCCCTGCTGCTGCTCGTCGTGACGCTGACGGACGTCGGCCTGCGGCGGACCCGCTGGGGGCGTGCGGTGCGCGCGGTCGGCGGCAACGTCGACTCGGCGCGGCGCGCGGGCATGCAGGTGCGTCGGGTGACCGTCCAGGTGTTCGTCATCAGCTCGACGTTCGCCGCAGTCGGTGGCGTTCTCGCCGTCGGGCGCCTGGCTGCTGCGAACCAGGGGTCCGGGGGCGCGGAGGCGAGCCTCACGGCGATCGCCGCAGTGCTCATCGGCGGGGTGAGCCTGTTCGGCGGGCGGGGGAGCGCGTGGTCGGCGTTCGTCGGCGTGCTCGTCGTGCAGTCGATCGCGAGCGGCCTGACGCTCATGAACGCTGGGCTGTCCGTGCGCTACATGATCATCGGCGCGGTGCTCGTCCTGGCCGTCGCGCTCGACACGAGGCTCAAGAGGGGTGCCCTCCAGCCACGCTGAGGCGTGCGGCGCAGGCCGCGGACCCGCTCAGCGGAAGATGACGGTGCGGTGCCCGTTGCGCAGGACGCGGTGCTCGGCGTGCCAGCGCACCGCACGGCCCAGCACACGCCGCTCGACGTCCTGCCCGAGCGCGACGAGCCGGTCGGTCGCGTGCGAGTGGTCCACCCGCTCGACGTCCTGCTCGATGATCGGGCCCTCGTCGAGGTCGCCTGTCACGTAGTGCGACGTCGCACCGATGAGCTTCACGCCGCGGTCGTGCGCCTGGTGGTAGGGCTTGGCGCCCTTGAAGCTCGGCAGGAACGAGTGGTGGATGTTGATCACGCGGCCCTCGAGCTCGCGGCACATGTCGTCGGAGAGGACCTGCATGTAGCGGGCGAGGACGACGAGCTCGATGTCCATGCGCTGCACGAGGTCGAGGAGCTGCGCCTCCGCGGCAGCCTTCGTCTCCTGGGTGACCGGGACGTGGTGGAAGCCCTTGCCGTAGAACGCGGCGAGCGGCGCGAGGTCCGTGTGGTTGCCCGCGACCGCGACGACGTCGACCGGGAGGTCGCCGGCGCGCTCACGGAAGAGCAGGTCGTTGAGGCAGTGCGCCGCCTTCGAGACCAGGATGAGCGTGCGCATGCGACGCCCGACGACGTCGAGGGTCCACGTCATCGAGAAGCGCTCGGCGACCGGCTCGATCGCGGCGACGAGCTCCTCACGAGATGCCGTCGACTGTGCCTGGACGCGCATGAAGAACAGCCGGGTCTCCGGGTCGCCGAACTGCTGCGACTCGGTGATGTTCCCGCCGTGCTCGGCGAGCAGGCCCGCGACGGCGTGCACGATCCCGGGACCGTCCGGGCAGGACAGGGTCAGGACCCAGTGGGTCTGCTCGGTGGGCGCGGCGTCGGTCAGGTTCTGCGAAGGCACACCCGCAGGGTAGTCCAACGCCCGCAGCCTGGTGGCGACGTCCCACGGCCCGTCGGCGTCTCGGTCCGTGTCCCCCGTCGTGCCGACGGCGGGGACCTGAGAGCATGGACGCATGAGCGACACGAGCGACGCCCAGATCCGGATCGACCAGGTCACCGACGAGCACGCCGGGGAGCTGCTCACGCTGCGGCGCGCGGCGTTCGTCACGGAGGCCCAGGCCTACGAGGACCCGTTCATCCCGCCGCTGACGCAGACGCTCTCCGAGCTGCGCGCGGACATGGTCGCACCGGGCGTCATCACGCTCGGGGCGTGGGACGGGTCGCGGCTCGTCGGTTCGGTCCGCATCGAGATCGAGGACTCGAAGGCGACGCTCGGCCGTCTCGCGGTCGCCCCCGACCGGCAGGGGCAGGGGATCGGCACGCAGATGATGCTCGCTGTCGCGCCGCTCCTCCCTGAGGGCGTCGAGGAGATCTGGGTGTTCACGGGCAAGGACTCGAAGCAGAACCTGGCGATGTACCAGCAGCAGGGCTACGAGCACCAGTACGACCAGGCGGCGGGCGACCTCACCTACGCGTACCTGCGCCGCATCCTGGGCGACGTCGAGACGGCGGACGACGCCGGCTGACGGGCCTGCCTTTGGTAGCATGATCGCGTCGCGACTGGCGCATCAGGTGGGTCACCACCGGGGAGCGACGAGTTTTCCTCCGACTTCGGGTCGTTCGCCTGGGCCCCGGTCACCACACAGCTACGTGTGCGTGCCGGAAGATGGTGTCGTCCGGCGCGCAGCGCAGCCGCCCAGCACGGCTTCATCGAAGACTTGTGAGGAACGCCCATGAGCCAGTCCACAGACTCCGTCGTCAACAAGGGCCTCGCCGAGGTCGACCCGGAGATCGCCGCCGTCCTCGACGGTGAGCTCGCGCGTCAGCGCGACACCCTCGAGATGATCGCGAGCGAGAACTTCGTCCCGCGCGCCGTCCTCGAGGCGCAGGGGTCGGTCCTGACGAACAAGTACGCGGAGGGCTACCCGGGCCGCCGCTACTACGGCGGATGCGAGCAGGTCGACATCGCCGAGTCGCTCGCGATCACGCGCGCCAAGGAGCTGTTCGGTGCGGAGCACGCGAACGTGCAGCCGCACTCGGGTGCGACCGCGAACGCGGCCGTGCTGCACGCCCTCATCAAGCCGGGCGACACGATCATGGGCCTCGAGCTCGCGCACGGCGGCCACCTCACGCACGGCATGAAGATCAACTTCTCCGGGCGCCTCTACGAGGTCGCGGCGTACGGTGTCGACCCCGACACGATGCTCGTCGACATGGACAAGGTGCGGGAGCAGGCGCTCGCGGCCCGTCCCGACGTCATCATCGGTGGCTGGTCGGCGTACCCGCGCCAGCTCGACTTCGCGGCGTTCCGCTCGATCGCCGACGAGGTCGGCGCGAAGCTCTGGGTGGACATGGCGCACTTCGCCGGCCTCGTGGCCGCGGGTCTCCACCCGAGCCCCGTCCCGCACGCCGACGTCGTCTCGTCGACCGTGCACAAGACGATCGGCGGCCCGCGCTCGGGCTTCATCCTCTCCCGTGAGGAGTACGCCAAGAAGATCGACTCGGCGGTCTTCCCGGGCCAGCAGGGCGGCCCGCTCATGCATGTCGTCGCTGCCAAGGCCGTGTCCTTCAAGATCGCCGGATCGGCGGAGTTCAAGGAGCGCCAGGAGCGGGTGCTGTCGGGTGCGCGCATCATCGCGGAGCGCCTGACGGCTGCTGACGTGAAGGACGCGGGCGTCGACGTCCTCACGGGCGGCACCGACGTGCACCTCGTGCTCGTCGACCTGCGCAAGTCCGAGCTGGACGGCCAGCAGGCCGAAGACCTCCTCCACGAGGTGGGCATCACGGTCAACCGCAACGCGGTCCCGTTCGACCCGCGCCCGCCGCGCGTCACGTCGGGGCTGCGCATCGGCACGCCGGCGCTCGCGACCCGCGGCTTCGGTGACGCCGAGTTCGCCGAGGTCGCCGAGATCATCGCGGCAGCGCTCAAGGGTGGCCAGGCCGCGGACGTCGAGTCGCTGCGCGCTCGCGTCGCAACGCTGACGGCGGACTTCCCGCTGTACCCGGGCCTCGAGCAGTACTGAGCCTCTCCTGGCACGTCCGCCTCGGCCCCGCGCTCAGCGGGGCCGAGGCGGACGGTGCCCGCGACCCCCGACAGACCGAGGAACCAGGGAGGACCGTCATGACCGCTCAGGTCCTGGACGGCAAGGCCACCGCGACGACGATCAAGGACGAGCTGGCCGCGCGTGTCGTGGCGCTGCGCGCCCGGGGAGTTACTCCAGGGCTGGGCACGGTGCTCGTGGGGGAGGACCCAGGCTCGCGCTCGTACGTCGCCGGCAAGCACCGCGACTGCGCCGAGGTGGGCATCGAGTCCATCCGCGAGGACCTTCCCGCAGATGCGAGCCAGGCGGACATCGAGGCGGCGGTCGAGCGTCTCAACGCGGACCCTGCGTGCACCGGGTACATCGTGCAGCTGCCTCTCCCGCGCGGGATCGACACGAACCGGGTGCTCGAGCTGATCGACCCGGCCAAGGACGCTGACGGCCTGCACCCGACGAACCTCGGGCGTCTCGTGCTGCGCGTGAGCGAGCCGATCGACTCGCCGCTGCCGTGCACCCCTGCGGGGATCGTCGAGCTCGTGCGCAGGCACGGTCTCGACCTCGCAGGCAAGCACGTGGTCGTGCTCGGCCGCGGCACCACCGTGGGGCGGTCGATCGGGTTGCTGCTGACCCGCAAGGACATCAACGCGACCGTCACGCTGACCCACACCGGGACGACGGACCTCGCGGCGCACCTGCGCAGCGCGGACGTCATCGTCGCTGCTGCCGGGGTGGCGCACATCGTCACCCCGGACATGGTGAAGCCGGGCGCGGTCGTGCTCGACGTGGGCGTGAGCCGGACCGTCGACGAGGCGGGCAAGGCACGCCTGCTCGGCGACGTCCACCCTGACGTCGCTCAGGTTGCGGGCTGGCTGTCGCCCAACCCGGGCGGGGTCGGGCCCATGACTCGCGCGATGCTGCTCGCGAACGTCGTGGACACGGCCGAGCGCAGCCTCTGACCTCGTGGGGCCCGGCTTCTCCGGTCTCGCGGACCGAGACGGGGCTCGCCAGCGGAGCGTGCTCCTTGACAGCGGACAGGCGCACGGGTCGGATGGCATGTGACGTGACCGACACGTCCCACACCGCCCGACGCCCAGCCCGACGAGGACAGGGTGTCGTCGTGCGAAGACACGGGAAGAACGAGGACTAGCACATGCGCTACACGCACAGCAGGAGGGCGGGGCTCGTCGCAGCTGCCGCTGCTTGCTCACTGGTCGGAGCGACGCTCGTGACGGCAGGGACCGCCGCGGCTCTTCCGATCACCTCCATCACCCTGCTCAACATCAACGACTTCCACGGGCGCATCGAGAAGGACAAGACCGTCCAGCTCGCCGGCACCATCGAGAAGGAGCGCGCTGAGGCCGGCGAGGCCAACACGCTGCTGCTCTCCGCCGGTGACAACATCGGCGCCTCGCTCTTCGAGTCGGCGTACGCCGACGACAAGCCGACGATCGACGTGCTCAACGCTCTCGACCTCTCTGCCTCTGCCGTCGGCAACCACGAGCTCGACAAGGGCATCACCGACCTCTACGGGCGCGTCGCCGACGCCGCCGACTTCCCGTACCTCGCCGCGAACATCTACCTCAAGGGCACAGCCACACCGGTGCTGAACGAGTATGCGCTCCGCACGGTGGGCGGCCTGACCGTCGGCATCATCGGTGCCGTCACGCAGGAGACCCCGGCGCTCGTCACCCCGTCGGGCATCGCCAACCTCACGTTCGGGGACCCGGTCGCCGCAGTCAACCGTGTCGCGGGCGACCTCTCGGACGGCAACCCCGCCAACGGCGAGGCCGACATCATCGTGGCCGAGTACCACGAGGGCGCACGGGCCGGCACCGTGGAGGGTGCCACGCTCGCCCAGGAGGTCGCGGCTGGTGGCGCGTTCGCCAGCATCGTCGCTGGCACGTCGGCGCAGGTGGACGTCATCTTCACGGGCCACACCCACAAGCAGTACGCCTGGGACGCCCCCGTCCCCGGGCAGTCTGGCAAGACCCGCCCGATCGTCCAGACGGGCTCCTACGGCGAGAACATCGGCAAGGTCGTCCTGACCGTCGACGGCACGGACGTCACCGCTGCGGTCGCGTCCAACGTCAAGCGCTCGACGGCGGACCCGGCGACGCTCGTCGCGACGTACCCGCGCGTCGCCGAGGTCAAGACCCTCACGGACGCCGCGATCGCCGCGGCGAAGACCGCGGGTGACGTCAAGGTTGGTTCCGTGACCGCTGACATCACGACGGCGTTCGCTCCCAACGCGTCCGGCACGCCGGTGCGCGACGACCGCGCGTCCGAGTCGACGCTCGGCAACCTCGTCGCTGACGCGCTCCAGGAGTCGCTGGCGGCCACGGCAGCCGGCGCGGACTTCGGCGTCGTCAACCCGGGCGGCCTGCGCGGCGAGCTGCTCTACGCGCCCGACGGCACCATCACGTACAGCGAGGCGAACGCGGTCCTCCCGTTCGTGAACAACCTGTGGTCCACGACCCTCACGGGTGCTCAGGTCAAGACGATGCTCGAGCAGCAGTGGCAGACCAACGCGGACGGCACGGTGCCCTCGCGCCCGTACCTGCAGCTCGGGCTGTCGAAGAACGTCTCGTACACGTACGACGCCGCCCGCGCCGCGGGGGACCGCATCACGTCGATCACGGTCAACGGCAAGGAGGTGAAGGCCACCGACGAGTACCGCGTCGGGACGTTCTCCTTCCTCGCGACCGGTGGCGACAACTTCCGCGTGTTCACCTCGGGCAAGGACACGGTCGACTCCGGCCTCGTCGACCGCGACGCGTGGGTCGCCTACCTCAAGGCGCACCCGGGCCTGACCCCGTCGTTCGCACGTCGTGCCGTCGCGGTGTCGGGCGCCCCGTCGACCGTCAAGGCGGGTTCCGCCCTCTCGATCAACGTGTCGAAGCTCGACCTCACGAGCCTGGGCTCGCCGAAGAACACGTCGCTGACCGCCACGTTCACCGGCGGCTCGCTGCCGGCCGCGGGTGTCGTGCTCGGGACGTTCCCGGTCACTGACGGTGCCACGACCGTCACGGGTGCCGTCCCGGCGGCAGCCGCGGGCGCGACGGCCCTGACCCTTGAGGCTGCGCCGTCGGGCACGACCGTCGTCCTGCCGGTCACGGGTACGGCCGTCTCGGCGGTCACGGTCAAGGGCAAGCTCAACAAGACCAGAGGCTCCTACGGCAAGCCGGCCAAGGTCTCGGTGACCGTCACGGGTGCCACCGCCGCTCCGTCCGGCAAGGTCGAGATCCGCGAGGGCTCCAAGGTGCTCGTCTCCAAGAAGCTCTCCGTCAAGGGCAAGGTCGGCACCGCGAAGCTCACGCTGCCCAAGCTCAAGGTGGGCTCGCACAAGCTGACCGTGTACTACCCGGGTTCGGAGACCACCAAGGCTGCGAAGTCCTCGAAGCTCACGTACACGGTCGTGAAGTCCGTGCCGTCCGTGAAGTTCCGGGTCTCGTCGCACGGCCGCACGGTCAAGGTGACCACGTCCGCCACCGGCGTCACGCCGAGCGGCAAGGTGACGGTGTACCGCGACGGCAGGGCGCTCAAGACCGCGACCCTCAAGAAGGGCAAGGCCACGGTCACGGTGAGCAAGACGTCGCGCGGCAACCACACGTACAAGGTGAGCTACAAGGGCTCGTCGACCGTGGCCGCGAGGAGCGCCACAGGCAGGATCCGTGTGAGCTGACCTGACCCGCGCTCTCGGGGGAGGTGCCTCGACGACGGGGACCAGGCAGCAGCCCGGTCCCCGTCGTCGTGCGCGCTCGACATCGCCCTCACCTGCACAGACACGGGGCTCTCAGGTTCGCGTGCGCCACCGTCGCCGTCCGCATGGTGAGAAATGCGGCTCATCCTGATGTCACGGGGTCATCACGATTGTGACGCCCCTCGAGACCTCAGGCGGGCTGTTCTTGACGCACGGGAGGGTCCGGTCGGGCCAGACATCCCGCGTGAAACGGCTGGGACGGCCCGAAACTCGCGCCTCGTGTTTCTTCTGGGAACCATCTCGTTAACGCATGCGACCCCGGCCGGACACGTTCCCCCGATAGACCTTGCGCGTCCACACGTCGCGCGTGCGGCGTCGGACCCGCCACAGTAGGCCGGTCCGACGACACGCACGCGCAATGGAGCACGTGCAAGATTGGGGAACGCATGCAGCACAGAACGAGGCTGGGGCGCGCCGTAGCGGCCGTCGCCAGCACCTCATTGATCGGCGTCTCGTTCGTCGCTACCGGGGGAGCGGCCCAGGCCGCGGTCTCGACGACGGCGCCGGTCATCATCAACGAGGTCTACGGCGGTGGCGGCAACTCTGGCGCCACCTACACGCACGACTACATCGAGCTCCTGAACGTCTCGGGGGCTCCCGTCGACCTGACCGGCTGGTCCGTCCAGTACGCCGCGACGGCCGGCACGAGCTGGGGCGGCGTCATCCCGCTCTCGGGCTCCATCGCGCCGGGAGCCTTCTACCTCGTCGCTGGCGCCAGCGGTGCGAACGGCAGCGCGCTGCCGGTCAGCCCGCAGGCGTCCGGCAACGTGAACCTCTCGGGCACGAACGGAAACGTCGCGCTCGTCAGCCGCGCCACCTCCCTCACCTGCGCTACGGCGGCGTGTGCGACAGACCCCGCGGTCGTCGACCTCGTCGGCTTCGGTAGCGGGGCCGCCTTCGCAGGGACGGCAGCTCCCGCGCCGAGCAACACGAGCTCGGTCGCGCGCAAGGTCGTCGACGGTACGCCGGTCAACACGGCGGACAACGGCGCGGACTTCGCCGCCACGGGTACGCAGACCCCCGGCGCGGCCAACCCGGCGTACGTCCCGCCGGCGCCAGCGGTCGACAAGTCGATCGCCGAGATCCAGGGCACCGGCACCGAGTCTCCGATCAAGGGCACGGTCGTGCGCACGACCGGTGTCGTCACCGCGTCCTACAAGACCGGGGGCTTCAACGGCTTCGTCATCCAGACTCCCGGCGCAGACACCACGCCTGACGCGTCGGACGCCGTCTTCGTCTACCTCGGCAGCGGCAACAACCCGACCGTGAGCATCGGTGACCACGTCGTCGTCGAGGGCACGGTCGACGAGTTCGGCGGCCTGACCCAGATCACCACCACCAACGACAAGGTGGCGGTCGACCTGGCTGGTACGGGCACCGCCACCGTCGTCGAGGGTCCCTGGCCGACGACCGACGCGGCGCGCGAGAAGCTCGAGAGCATGCTCCTCAAGCCGACGGGCCCCTTCACCGTCTCCAACACGTACTCCACGAACCAGTACGGCGAGGTCGGGCTCGCGTCCGGCACCAAGTCGCTGATCCAGTGGACCGACGTCGCGCGCCCCAGCACGCCGGAGGCTGACGCCGTCAAGGCGGACAACGCCGCCCGTGGCGTGACGCTCGACGACGGCGCGACGACGAACTACCTCGCCGCGGCGAACCAGTCGTCGGTGCCCCCGTTCGTCTCGCAGACCAACCCGGTCCGCGTGGGCGCTCCGGTGACCTTCAGCGAGCCGGTCGTCGTGGACTACCGCAACGGCACGTGGAAGCTCAACCCCACGAGCCAGCTGCTCGCGGGTGCTGAGGGCGACCTCGTCACGATCGAGAACACGCGGACGGCCGCGCCTGACGCCGCCCGCCTGGGCGACGGCGACATCAAGCTCGCGTCGTTCAACGTGCTCAACTACTTCACGACCCTCGGTGCCAACATCCCTGGCTGCAGCTCCTACAACGACCGCGCAGGCAACGGCATCACCGTGAACACGTGCACGGGCAACGGCCCGCGCGGTGCGTGGGACGCGGCCTCGCTCGCGCGTCAGCAGGCGAAGATCGTGTCGGCGATCAACACGATGGACGCCGACGTCATCGGCCTCCTCGAGATCGAGAACTCGGCCAAGCTCGGCGAGACCGCCGACGAGGCGACGGCGACGCTCGTCGACGCCCTCAACGCGGCCGACTCGTCGAAGTCGTGGGACTACGTGCGCTCGTCGCTCGACCTCCCGGTCGTCGCGCAGCAGGACGTCATCTCCAACGCGATCATCTACCAGTCCGACGTGGTCGAGCCGGTCGGTCCCTCGCGGGCCCTCGGCGACCAGAGCGCGACCGGCCAGCCGTTCGTGAACGCTCGCGAGCCGCTCGCGCAGGCGTTCACGTCGGTCGACGGCGGCGAGCCGTTCCTGCTCGTCGTCAACCACTTCAAGTCGAAGGGCTCGGCGGGTCCGCTCGCCGGAGACGCAGACACGGGTGACGGCCAGGGTGCGTCGAACGCGTCGCGCGTCGCGCAGGCGACCGCACTGAAGAACTGGGTCCCGAAGGTTCTCGTGGACCTGTCCTACGGCGGTGTCGCTGTCGACGACGTCGCACTCGTCGGCGACTTCAACTCGTACTCGCAGGAAGACCCGCTGCAGGTGCTCTACAGCGCCGGGTACAAGAACGCGGACAAGCAGTTCAACGGGGACGAGCTGTTCTCCTACAGCTTCTCCGGGCTGTCCGGCTCGCTCGACCACGTGCTGCTGAACGACTCGTTCCTCGCGCGCAGCACGGGTGCCGACGTCTGGAACATCAACTCGGGCGAGACCATCGCGTTCGAGTACTCGCGGTACAACTCCCACGGTGAGACCTTCCACGAGGCCACCCCGTACCGCTCCAGCGACCACGACCCCGTCGTCGTCGCGTTCGACGAGGGCACCGCGACCGCACCGACCACCAAGCCTCTCAACCTGCTCAACATCAACGACTTCCACGGCCGCATCGACGGCGACACGGTGAAGTTCGCGGGCACGATCGAGAAGCTGCGTTCCGAGGCGGGCGAGAGCAACACCCTGTTCCTCTCGAACGGCGACAACATCGGCGCCTCGCTGTTCGCGTCGTCGTCCGCTCTCGACAAGCCCACGATCGACGTGCTCGACGCGCTCGACCTGAAGGCTTCGGGTGTCGGCAACCACGAGTTCGACCAGGGGCTCTCTGACCTGACCGGTCGGGTCGCGAACGAGGCGGACTTCCCGTACCTCGCTGCCAACGTGTACGAGAAGGGCACCACGACCCCGGCGCTCGACGAGTACACGATCATCGACGTCGACGGCGTCCAGGTCGGCGTCATCGGCGCGGTGACGGAGGAGACCCCGTCGCTCGTGACCCCGGGCGGCATCGCCACCGTGGAGTTCGGCAACCCGGTCGAGGCCGTCAACCGGGTCGCGGCCCGGCTCACCGACGGCAACCCGTCGAACGGTGAGGCTGACGTGATCGTCGCCCAGTACCACGAGGGCGCCGGCTTCGGCACCCCCGAGGGTGCGACGCTCGCGCAGGAGATCGCTGCAGGCGGTGCCTTCGCCGAGATCGTGACGGACACGTCCGCCGCGGTCGACGTGATCTTCACGGGCCACACCCACAAGGAGTACGTCTGGTCCGGCCCGGTCCCCGGTGACCCGACCGCGTCCCGTCCGATCGTCCAGACCGGGTCGTACGGCGCGAACATCGGCCAGGTCCAGCTCGAGATCGACCCGGTCACGAAGGACGTCGTGGGCTCGAAGGCGCGCAACGTCAAGCGCACGACGACGGCCAACGCGCCGCTCGTCGCGGCGTTCCCCCGCGTCGCCGAGGTGAGCGCGATCGTCGACGCGGCGATCGCCGAGGCGAACGTCAAGGGCTCGGTCAAGGTCGGCACGATCACCGCCGACATCACGTCCGCGTTCGCGGGCGGGTCCTACGTCGACGGCAAGTACGTCGGCTCCGCGCCGGGCACCACGACGGGCCGCGACGACCGCGCCTCGGAGTCGGCGCTCGGCAACCTCGTCGCCAACTCGCTGCGCGACACGCTCGCCGCCCACCAGGCCGGCGCCGACTTCGGCGTCGTCAACCCGGGCGGCCTGCGCGCCGAGCTCCTCTACGCGAAGAGCGGCGCCGAGACCGAGGACGGGATCGTCACGTTCGCCGAGGCGAACGCGGTCCTGCCGTTCCTCAACAACCTGTGGTCCACGACCCTCACGGGCGCGCAGGTCAAGACGATGCTCGAGCAGCAGTGGCAGACCGACGCGAACGGGAACGTCCCGTCGCGGTCCTACCTGCAGCTCGGCCTCTCGGACAACGTCACGTACACGTACGACGAGACCCGTCCCGCCGGCGACCGCATCACCTCGGTGACGATCAACGGCGCGCTGGTCACCCCGGACGACACGTTCCGGGTGGGCACGTTCTCCTTCCTCGCCGAGGGTGGGGACAACTTCCGGGTCTTCAAGAACGGGACCGGCACGGTCGACACGGGTCTCATCGACCGTGACGCGTGGATGGCCTACCTGAGCGACGAGGACAACCAGGGCCTGACGCCGAGCTTCGCCCGGTCGCACGCGAAGGTCGTGGGCAACCCCGCGTCGGTCGCGGTCGGCTCGGACCTCTCCTTCGAGGTCTCGAAGCTCGACATGACGAGCCTCGGCTCGCCGCTCAACACGGCGGTCACGGCGACATTCTCGGGCGGGTCCCTCCCGGCCGAGGGCGTCAAGCTCGGTGACTTCACGGTCACGGGCGGCGCCGTCACCGTCGCGGGCACGGTCCCGACCGCTGCCCAGGGCGCGACGACGCTCACGCTCGTCGCGGCGCCGTCGGGCACGACCGTGAGCATCCCGCTCACGGTGACGGCACCCGTCGTCACCGACCCCGTCGCCACGAAGACGACCCTCGCCGTCACCGGCACGGCCGTCGTGGGCGAGCAGCTCACGCTGACGGCGACGGTCGCTCCGGCGGCTGCCGGCAAGGTGACCTTCAAGGACGGCTCGACCGTCCTCGGCACGGTGGCCGTCTCGGCGGGCAAGGCCTCGATCAAGAAGGCGCTGTCGGTCGGTACGCACAGCCTGACCGCCGAGTTCGTGCCGACGGACGCCAAGGCGTTCAAGGGCTCGACGTCGGCCAAGGTGTCCGTCACGGTCGCCAAGTCCGACGTGACGATCTCGGCCAAGCTGTCCACGACGAAGGCCGCGTACGGCAGCCCGGCGAAGGTGACCGTGACCGTGACGGGCAGGTCCTCCGCGCCCTCGGGCACGGTCGCCGTCTACGAGGGCAGCAAGAAGCTCGCCACGGGGACCCTCAAGGTCACCGGGAACACCGGCAAGGCCAGCGTCACGCTCCCGAAGACCCTCAAGGTCGGGACGCACAAGCTGACGGTGCGGTACGCCGGTACGGCGACGACCAAGGCCGCCACCACCAAGGCGATCAGCTACAAGGTCGTCAAGACGACGGCCAAGGCCTCCGTCAAGGTGAGCGCGTCCGGCCGCACCGTGGCCATCACCGTCTCCGCGAAGGGGACCACGCCCACGGGCAAGGTCACGCTGCGTGTCGACGGCAAGAACGTCAAGACCGTGTCGCTCAAGAAGGGCGAGGCGACCGTCAAGGTCGCTTCGCTCCGGAAGGGCAAGCACACCTACCAGGTGAGCTACGCGGGCTCGACGACGGTCAACAAGGTCACTGTCACGAAGCGCCACACCGTGAAGTGATCGACACCGCGTGACGCGCAGGGCCGGGTGGGCGACCACCCGGCCCTGCGTGCGTCCGCGACCTGGCCGCGGGTCGTCGCGTGTCAGGGGGATGAGGGAAGATGTGGACCGTGAAGATCACCACCGTGAACGTGAACGGGATCCGCGCTGCACACCGCAAGGGCATGCCTGCGTGGCTCGCGTCCGAGCAGCCTGACGTCCTCCTCCTGCAGGAGGTCCGCGCGACCGACGAGATCGTCGCCGATCTTCTCGGGGAGGAGTGGCACATCGTCCACCAGGCCTGCGACATCAAGGGTCGGGCCGGCGTCGCGATCGCGTCGCGCCTGCCCTTCGACGCTGTGCGTGTCGGCCTGGGCAACGGCGAGCCTGAGGTCGACGTCGACACGGGGCGCTGGGTCGAGGCTGACGTCGCTCTCCCCGCAGGCGGTCACGTCACCGTGGTCTCCGCGTACATCCACTCGGGCACGGCAGGGACGCCCAAGATGGATCAGAAGTACGCCCACCTGGAGAAGGTGACGGCTCGCATGCGCGAGCTCGCCGCTGCGGGTGGCCGGACGGTCGTCGCGGGCGATCTCAACATCGCGCACCGCGAGGTGGACATCAAGAACTGGAAGGGCAACCTGAAGTCCGCGGGCTTCCTGCCCGAGGAGCGTGCCTACCTCGACCTCTGGTTCGACGAGCTCGGCTTCGCCGACCTCGGCCGACGTTTCGGCGGGGACGGCCCCGGGCCTTACACGTGGTGGTCCAACCGCGGCAAGGCGTTCGACAACGACTCCGGCTGGCGCATCGACTACCAGCTCGCCACCCCGGAGCTCGCGGAGGCCGCACGGTCGGTCGCGATCTGGCGCGCGCCGTCCTGGGACACCCGGTGGAGCGACCACGCACCCGTCACCGTCGAGTACGAGATCTAGACCACGCCCGCAGGGCGACCCCGGGGGCGCGAGGAGCGTGCAGGCTGGCGATCCCTGCGGGTGTCCCGGCACGCGGGAAGGGACCCCCGGCCCGAGGAGCACGACCGCCCGCTGCCTAGGATGAACACATGACTCTCCCCACGACCGAGTCGGTCCGCGCTGCCCTCGACAACGTCATCGACCCGGAGATCCGTCGACCCATCACCGAGCTCGGGATGGTCCGCGAGATCGAGCTCCTCCCCGACGGCGGCGTGCGCGCGCACATCGACCTGACGACGGCGGGCTGCCCGCTCAAGGCGACGATCATCACCGAGGTGACCGAGGCCGTCTCCCGCGTCGACGGAGTCACGGCGGTCCAGGTCGAGATGGGGGTCATGAGCCCCGAGCAGCGGGTGCGGCTCAAGAAGCAGCTCCGCGGCGGCGAGGGGGACCCCGTCATCCCGTTCGCCCAGCCTGGAAACCTCACCAAGGTCTTCGCGGTCGCGTCCGGCAAGGGCGGCGTCGGCAAGTCCTCGCTGACGGCCAACCTCGCGGTCGCGATGGCACGTGACGGCCTGCGTGTCGGCGTCGTCGACGCCGACATCTACGGCTTCTCGATCCCTGGCATGCTCGGCGCGCGCAGCATGCCGACCAAGGTCGACGACATGCTGCTGCCGCCGATCGCCCACGACGTCAAGGTCGTGTCGATCGGCATGTTCGTCGAGCCCAGACAGCCGGTCGTCTGGCGTGGGCCGATGCTGCACCGAGCGCTGCAGCAGTTCCTCGGCGACGTGTTCTGGGGCGACCTGGACGTCCTTCTCCTCGACCTCCCCCCCGGCACGGGCGACATCGCGATCTCGGTCGCCCAGCTCCTGCCCGGCTCCGAGATCCTCGTCGTCACGACGCCGCAGCAGGCGGCCGCCGAGGTCGCGGAGCGCGCCGGCTCGATCGCGCGACAGACCCAGCAGGGGGTCGTCGGCGTCGTCGAGAACATGTCGTGGCTCGTGCAGCCCGACGGCTCGCGGCTCGAGGTGTTCGGCTCCGGCGGTGGCGAGCAGGTCGCCGCGTCGCTCAGCACGAGGCTCGGCACGCCTGTCCCGCTCGTGGGCCAGGTCCCGCTCGACATCGCGCTGCGCGAGGCCGGCGACACCGGCGTGCCGGTCGTGCTCTCGGCACCCGACTCCGACGCGGCACGTGCCCTCGTCGCGATCTCGCGGGCGCTCGTCAGCAAGGAGCGCGGCCTCGCGGGCCGCAAGCTGAGCATCACCCCGCTCTGAACCGCGCCACCGGTCTCGGTGGCGCCGATAGCCCGTACGCACACGTGGGGTGTGCATGCCAGCGATCGGCGCGGCCGGTGGGGCCGGTCCGGGGCAGGCGCAGGTCAGGCTGAGGGGGGCTCGCTGTCGCGCTCTGCCACCAGCTCCGTCTCGCGGTCGGCCTCACGCTCGGCCTCGCGCTCCGCGGCCATCTCCTCGAGCAGGTTCCGCAGCTCCGACCGCACGAAGTCGCGCGTCGCGACCTCACCGAGGGCGATGCGCAGTGCCGCCATCTCCCGAGCGAGGAACTCTGTGTCCGCAAGGTTCCGCTCGGCCCGCCGCCGGTCCTGCTCGGCCGACACCCGGTCGCGGTCGTCCTGCCGGTTCTGCGCGAGCAGGATCAGCGGCGCCGAGTAGGAGGCCTGCAGCGACAGCATGAGCGTCAGCAGCGTGAAGCCGTACTCCTCCTTGTCGAACCGCCCACCGACAGGCCCCCACGTGTTCCAGATCAGCCACGCGGCGCAGAACACCGTCATGTACAGCAGGAACCGGGGCGTGCCCATGAACCGGGCGATGCCCTCGGACAGGCGGCCGAACCGGTCGTTGCCGGGCTTGCGCTCCGGCAGGAAACGCGCCCGGAAACCGCGGCGCGCAGCCTTCGGCTGGTCGATGCGCTCAGCCATGCTGACCACCGCCGCCCGCTACGTCAGGGACGTGGTCGTCCTCGCGCCAGTCTTCAGGCAGCATGTGGTCGAGCACGTCGTCGATGCTCACGGCACCGAGGAGACGCCTCTCGGCGTCGAGCACCGGGAGGGCGAGCAGGTTGTACGTCGCGAGCAGACGCGTGATCTGACCGAGCGGCGCTTGCGGCGACACGTGGTCGATCTCGTCGAGCACCGAGCCGAGCGACTCGTGCGGCGGCTCGCGCAGCATCCGCTGGAAGTGCACCACTCCGAGGAAGCGCCCGGTCGGCGTCTCGATCGGGGGCCGCACCACGAACACCATCGACGCGAGCGCGGGCGCGAGGTCCTGACGGCGGATGTGCGCCATCGCCGCGGCGATCGACGTCTCGGGACCGAGGATCACCGGCTCGGTCGTCATGAGACCGCCGGCGGTGTAGTCGTCGTACGCGAGGAGGCGCCGCACGTCGCGCGCGTCCTCGGGCTGCATGAGCGCGAGCAGCTCGCTCGCGCGCGCGTCGGGCAGCTCGTGGAGCAGGTCGGCGGCGTCGTCCGGCTGCATCGCCTCGAGCACGTCAGCAGCGCGGCCCGGCTCGAGCGACGAGAGGATCGCGACCTGGTCGTCCTCGGGGAGCTCCTCGAGCACGTCGGCGAGCCGCTCGTCGTCGAGCGCCTCGGCGACCTCGAGCCGGCGGTTGTCGGTGAGGTCGTGCAGCGCGTCGGCGAGGTCGGCGGGCTTGAGGTCCTCGTAGGCAGCGAGCAGCAGGCCCGCCCCCTGCTTCTGCTCGGCAGACGCGAGGGACGTGACGGCGCGGACGGCGACGACCTCGCCCTGGTTGCGACGTCGGATGCCGAGAGCACCCTTCGAGGGGTTGTCCCGTCGCACGAAGAGGCGGTCGACCACCCAGTCGCCGCTGCGCTCGAGCTCGATCGACACGTCCTCGATGCGGGCCGTGCCCGAGCCGTCCGTGAACTCGACGACGCGGTCGAACAGCTCGCCGATGACGAGCGTCTCCATGCGTCGCTTCTCGAAGCGGCGCATGTTCACGAGGCCCGTCGAGATGACCTGGCCGGTGTCGATCGAGGTGACACGCGTGAAGGGGAGGAAGACGCGGCGCCGGCCGGGGACCTCGACGACGAGCCCGACGGCGCGCGGCGCACCCTTGGAGCGCATGAGCACGACGACGTCCCGGACGCGCCCGACCTTGTCCCCGAGAGGGTCGAAGACAAAGGTCTCGGCGAGCCGGGCGATGAACACTCTCGTTGCTGCGCCGCTCACGGTTCCCGATCCTAGTGCGCATCCTCCGAACGGCCAGGCGGGCGCGCAGCCCGCGGGCAGCAAGAAGATCGCGGTGGGGCAGACTGGTGGCATGAGCCAGCCGAACCTCAACCGTGCTCCCCAGGCCGCCGTCACGATGCCGAAGGGCGACGCCGTCGCGGCCTTCACGGACTACGTCGACGCGCAGCGCGCCGTCGACCTGCTCTCTGACCAGGCGTTCCCGGTGCAGAACCTGTCGATCATCGGCGAGGGCCTCACGATGGTCGAGCGCGTGATGGGCCGGCTGACGACGGGGCGGGTCGCGGTCGGCGGCCTCGCGTCGGGCGCGTGGTTCGGCCTGTTCGTCGGTCTGCTCCTCGCGATGTTCGCGTCGGAGGACGTCGCGGCGACCGTCATCTCGGGTGTCGTGATCGGCGCGGGCTTCGGGCTCATGTTCGCTCTCATCTCCTATGCGGCGACGCGGGGCAAACGGGACTTCACGTCGCAGTCGCAGATCGTCGCGACGCGCTACGTCGTGCTGTGCAGCGTCGAGAAGGCGAACGAGGCGCGCCGTCTTCTCGCGGAAGCGGGCATCCGGTCGACGGCGGCGGACACGCCGATCGTCGCGCACGTCGCGGCTGCGCCGTCGGTACCTGTCGCGCCTCAGGCTCGCCCGACGCCGTCGCACATCTCGAGCCAGTACGTCACGTCCGACGGCCGGCCGCGGTACGGCGTCCGCACGCAGGACGCCGCGCCGAAGGACGCCGCGCCGAAGGGCGCAGACGCTCCGCCGGCGGCTCCGGCGGACGCACCGGCGGTGCAGGACGCGCGTCCCGACGGGGACACCCCCTCGGTCTGAGCGGGTCCCGGGACGTCGCCTGACGCGGCGGCAACCCTTCCTAAACGCGATGCAGGCGCGCAGCCGAGGCTGCGCGCCTGCAGACGTGTCGCGTCAGCGCACCGACGCCATCCACGCCTCGAGCTCGTCGGGCGTGCGGGGGAGCGCTGCCGTGAGGTTCTCGTTGCCGTCCGCGGTCACGAGCACGTCGTCCTCGATCCGCACGCCGATGCCGCGCAGCTCCTCGGGGACGAGCAGGTCGTCGCTCTTGAAGTAGAGCCCCGGCTCGATGGTGAAGACCATGCCGGGCTCGATGACGCCGTCGAGGTACATCTCGGCGCGGGCCTGGGCGCAGTCGTGCACGTCGATACCGAGGTGGTGGGAGGTGCCGTGCACCATCCAGCGGCGGTGGTACTGCCCCTCGGGCGTGAGCGACTCCTCGGCCGTGACGCCGTCGGGCAGCAGGCCCCACTCCTCGAGCCGGGCCGCGATGACCTCCATCGCGGCGGCGTGCACGTCGCGGAAGCGGCGGCCGGGGACGGCGGCGGCGAACGCGGCGTCGGCCGCGTCGAGGACTGCCTCGTAGACCTTGCGCTGCGTCTCGGTGAACGTGCCGGAGACGGGCAGGGTTCGCGTGACGTCGGCCGTGTAGAGGGAGTCGACCTCGACGCCCGCGTCGAGGAGCAGCAGCTCGCCCTCGCGGAGCTCCCCGTCGTTGCGCGTCCAGTGCAGCGTGGTCGCGTGCTCGCCCGCGGCCGCGATCGTGTCGTAGCCGACCTCGTTGCCCTCGATGCGGGCGTGCCCGTCGAACGTCGCCTCGACGACGCGCTCGCCGCGCGGACGCCCGACGGCGCGGGGGAGCGCGCGGACCACCTCGGCGAAGCCTGCGATCGACGCGGCGACAGCCTTGCGCATCTCGGCGATCTCGAACTCGTCCTTGACCAGACGCAGCTCGGAGACGGCCTCGACGAGCGCGGCGTCGGTCAGGCCCTCGGTCGTCTCGGCGGCGGCGTCCTCCTGGATGCCAGCCTGCTCGCGGATCGACTCGACGAGCGTCTCGACCGTCTCGTCGGCGCCGGTGACGACGAGCACCTGGACGTGCCCGGCGTCCTTCGCGACGCGGTCTGCGAGCTCGTCGACGTGCGCGGTCGTGATGCCGGTGAGCGCCTCGAGGTCCGCGAGGCTCGGACGCGCACCGACCCAGAACTCGCCGTAGCGGGCGTCGGCGTAGAACTCGGTCGTGTTGCGCTCGGCGAGCGGGCGGAAGAACAGGACGGCGTCGTGCCCGCCGCCCTCGCGCGGGTCGAGGACGAGCACCGCGTCGGGCTCCTGGTCCGTGCCCAGGCCGGTGAGGTGCGCGAACGCCGAGTGCGGGCGGAACCGGTAGTCCGTGTCGTTGGAGCGGACCTTGAGGGTGCCTGCGGGGATGACGAGGCGCGCACCCGGGAAGCGCGCGGAGAGCGCCTCGCGCCGGGCTGACGTGAAGTCGGCGACGGGCGCGCGCTCCGGGCGCGCGTCGGGCCGCGGCGCCCAGCCGGACCAGATGAAGCTGCGGAAGGCGTCCGACGACGGGCGCTGCGAACGGTTGGAGCCCCGCTCGGCGATCGACTGGTCCTCGTGCGTGTTCCCGGCGGGCGTGGTCTCGGAGCTCATCGTCATCCTCGTGTCGTGGTGTGCTGTGTCTCCTCCCATCGTCCCACCGTCCGCACGGCGGGGAAACGTAAGGTGGGGTGTGCGCATCGACCTCCACACCCACTCGACGGTGTCCGACGGGACGCAGACCCCGTCCGAGCTGGTGGCGACGGCGGCAGGCCGGGGCCCGGCCGGGGCCCTCGCCGACGGTCCGCTCGACGTCCTCGCGCTGACCGACCACGACACGACGGCGGGCTGGGACGAGGCCGCGCGTGCCGCCGTCGAGCACGGGATCACGCTCGTGCGCGGGACCGAGGTGAGCGCACGATCGGGCTCGGTGAACGTGCACCTGCTCAGCTATCTGCAGGATCCGGACGAGCCCGCGCTCGTCGAGCTCTTCACCAGGGTGCGGGTGTCGCGCGAGACGCGCGCGCAGCGGATGGTCGAGCTCCTCTCGGTGGACTTCCCGATCACGTGGGGCGGCGTTCTCGAGCAGACGGCGGTCGGCACGACGATCGGTCGTCCGCACCTCGCGGACGCGCTCGTCGCCGCCGGGGTGTTCTCGCACCGCGACGAGGCGTTCGCGCAGGTCCTGGGGCCGCGCTCGCGGTACTACGTGCACCACGAGGTGCCCGACGCCGTCGACGCGGTGGGCGCGATCCGTGCCGCGGGCGGGGTGCCCGTCTTCGCCCACCCGGGCGCCCAGATGCGGGGACGGATCGTCTCAGATGCTGTCGTCGAGGAGCTCGTGGCAGCCGGGCTGGCAGGCTTGGAGGTCGGCCATCGTGACCACGACCCTGCCCAGCGAGAGCGGTTGTCCCGGTTGGCGACGAGGCTCGGCCTCTTCATGACAGGGTCGAGCGACTATCACGGCACGGGCAAGACGAACCTGCTCGGCGAGAACACGACTGTGCGCGAGGTCTTCGAGGAGATCGAGCGCCGAGGGAGGAGCGCGGTGGTCCGGCCATGAGCGACCTGATCGACATCCGACTGGCCACCGAGGTCTTCATCACCCTGTTCGTCATCATGGACCCGCCCGGGACCGTGCCGCTGTTCCTCGCGCTGACGAGCACCATGACCGGCAAGGAGCGTCACCGCGCCGCCCGCCAGGCCGTGCTCGTCGCTGCGGGAGTGATCCTCGGCTTCGCCCTGTTCGGTCAGCAGCTGCTCGGGTACATGCACATCTCGCTGCCAGCGCTCCAGGCGTCGGGCGGCCTGCTCCTCCTGCTCGTCGCGATGGAGCTGCTCACCGGCAAGCTCGAAGACCCCGAGGCGCCCAAGGGCAACGTCAACGTCGCCATGGTGCCGCTCGGCACACCGCTGCTCGCGGGACCGGGCGCGATCGTCGCCGCGATGCTCTTCGTGCAGCGCGTCGACGGGTCGGTCACCGACTGGGTCTCGGTCGCCATCGGCTTCGCCCTGGTCCTCCTGTCTCTGTGGGTCGCGATGCGCTTCGCGGGCGTCGTCATGAAGGTCCTCGGCGAGTCCGGCACGATCCTCGTCACGCGGATCGCAGGCCTCCTGCTCGCGGCGATCGCCGTGCAGCTCGTCGCCGACGCGGTCATCGCATTCGTCCAGACGGCGTAGGGTCCAGACGGCGTAGGGGAGCCGGGCCCCGGCCCTGCGTGACGACTGCCGCCACGGCTGCGCACCCCGTCACGACGGATCACCCTCATGCACACGTCAGGCGTGCATGAGGGCGAGCCGTCTGTGGGTGGGGTGCGACGTCCCGAGATGGGCCCGCTCGTCTGCGCGACCGACCGAGAGGGACACATGGATGACTCGCGTGTCTTTCGCGTCGTCACGAACCTCATCGCGTTCGGTGTTGCGGCGGTACTTGCTGCGTTGGGGCTCACCGAGGTCCTGCCGTCGGCCCTGAGCCTCTCGATCGCCTGGGTGTCGTTCGCACTGCTCACTGTGCTCAACGTGAACTGGGCGCACGGGCGCTCGTGGCTGACCTCTGGGCGCGGATCGGCGGAAGCCGCAAGGACTAGACGACAGATCGCCCCCACTCACGCGTGAGCGCGTGCGTGGGGGCGATCTGCGACTGTCTCAGCGGGTCACGACTCGGTCGTGGTGCCCTCTGCGCCCTGACCACCGCGGGTGCGGCGACGGTTGCGCGAGCGGCGCGGACGGTCGCCCGCAGGAGCCGCGTCGTCGGACGCCGGACGCTCCGCCGCGGACCCGGCCTGGGGCGCGCTCAGCTCGCGGCCACCGTCACGCCGACCGCCCTCGCGAGCGCCGTCGCGTCGTCGTCCGTCACGACCGCCCTCGCTCCGGCCACCGTCACGACGGCCGCCCTCGCGACGACCACCCTCGCGACCGCCGTCGCGCGAGCCAGCACCACGCGAGGACGGACGCTTGCCCGTCTCGCCGAGGTCCTCGAGGACCTCGCCCGCGAGGCCCTCGAGGACCTGCTTGCTCTTCGGCAGGCGGCCCTTCGTGCCCGCGGGGATGTTCAGGTCGGTGTAGAGGTGCTCGCTCGACGAGTACGTCTCGACAGGCTCCGGCACGCCGAGGCCGAGCGCCTTGTCGATGAGCGACCAGCGCGGGACGTCGTCCCAGTCGACGAACGTCACCGCGGTGCCCTTGTTGCCCGCGCGGCCGGTACGGCCGGTGCGGTGCAGGTACGTCTTCTCGTCCTCAGGGCACTGGTAGTTGACGACGTGCGTGACGTCGTCGACGTCGATGCCGCGAGCCGCGACGTCGGTCGCGACAAGGACGTCGATCTTGCCGTGACGGAAGGCGCGCAGCGCCTGCTCACGAGCGCCCTGACCGAGGTCGCCGTGCAGCGAGCCCGCCGCGAAGCCGCGCTCGGTGAGCTCGTCCGCGACCTTCGCCGCCGTGCGCTTGGTGCGGGCGAACACGATCGTGCGGCCGCGCCCCTCGGACTGCAGGATGCGCGCGAGCACCTCGACCTTGTCGAGCGCGTGGGCGCGGTAGACGACCTGCTTGATGTCCTTCTTCGTCATGCCCTCGTCGTCCGGGTCGTTCGCCCGGATGTGCGTCGGCCGCGACATGTAGCGGCGCGCCATCGCGACGACGGCGCCCGGCATGGTCGCGGAGAAGAGCATCGTGTGACGCGAGGCCGGCGTCTTCGACAGGAGCGTCTCGACATCGGGCAGGAAGCCCAGGTCGAGCATCTCGTCGGCCTCGTCGAGGACGACGCACTTGACGTGGCTGAGGTCCAGGTGACCCTGCTTGACGAGGTCGATCATGCGACCCGGCGTGCCGACCACGACGTCGACGCCGGTGCGCAGCGTCTCGATCTGCGGCTCGTACGCGCGGCCGCCGTAGAGCTGGATCACGCGGACGCTGCGCTTCGCGGACGCCGTGGCCAGGTCGCCCGCGACCTGGACCGCGAGCTCGCGCGTCGGCAGGACGACGAGCGCCTGCGGCTTGCCCGGGTGCTTGAGGTCCTCGTAGCCGTCCTCGCCGGGAGCGACGACGCGGTGGAGGAGGGGGACGCCGAAGCCGAGGGTCTTGCCCGTTCCCGTCTTCGCCTGGCCGATGATGTCGTGGCCCTGCATCGCGACCGGGAGGGTCATCGCCTGGATGGGGAACGGGTGGGTGATGCCGGCCGCGACGAGCGCGTCGACGATCTCCTGCTTGACGCCGAAGTCGCCGAAGGAGGGGTTCTGGTCCGACTGGACGCTCGAGGAGACGTCCGTCTGGTCGGTGGTGGTCACTGTGCCTCACGGGTGGTGAAGGGCGTGGTGGCGCGGCACCGGGGACGGGCGGGTGCGCTGCGCAGCGGTGCTGCGGCCAGCGGCGACGGGCAGTCACGGCGGTGCCGGCGCTGTCGCGCCGGAGGGCCGGAAGCCGATCGCGGAGATGCGGGGGTGCCGGGGCACGCGCCGAGGCGCGGCCGACGGGCAGCCAGGTCAGTTCACAGATAGTCGTGCGTCGAGACGACCGGGCATCCGATGTACAGGGGCAGCATATCGGACGGGTCAAGGGCGAGTGGTGGGCCGCTACGCTGGACGGATGAGCCAGGCACCGCACGTCGAGCACGACGCGCCGGGCGTCCAGCCGGGGTCGACCCCCGCCGCTGAGCCCGGGGCACCCGCCACCGCACCCTCCGGAGGGGGCGCGAGCATCGCCGACACGACGGAGCTCCTCGCCCTCGTCGCGCAGATCGAGTCGGTCGCGTTCCTCCGCATCGCAGGCGCCGCCACGGCGGCCCCGGACCCGTTGAGCCGGCTGCGCCTCGCGCGCCTCGCGGGTGCCGCGCTCGCACGCCAGGAGACGATCCTGGGTCGCATCGCAGAGCTGGAGGGGGACGCGGACGCCGCCGACGAGCTCATGCTCGGCCTCGACGCGACGTTCGACGACTACGACCAGCGCACGCAGCCGAGCAGCTGGTGGGAGGAGATCCTCAAGAGCTACGTCGGGCACGGGGTCGCGGTGGACTTCTGCCGGATCGTCGCTGGGGCGCTCGACCCGCAGAGCCGCGAGATCATCATGGGCGTGATCGAGGACGGCATGGCGTCCGAGCGGTCGATCGAGGTGCTCGACCGGGCGACGACGGACGACGAGGTGCTCGCGTCGCGGCTCGCGCTGTGGGGCCGTCGGCTCGTCGGGGAGGCGCTGAGCCTCGTGCAGTCGCTCCTCGCCGACCGGCCGTCCCTCTCCAGGCTCCTCGCGACGGCGATCGACCAGCGGTTCAGCGAGGACGAGCGTCCGACCGACCACACCTCGTGGCTGTTCGGCCAGCTCACCGCCGAGCACACCCGCCGGATGGGACGTCTCGGCCTCGCGGCCTGAGCCCTGCCCGAGCCGGCGCACCCTGCTCGGGGCAGCCCGCCGCGGCGTCGTGCGCGAGCACAGGAACGGCCCGGTGGCAGGGAGACCTGCCGCCGGGCCGTGCCGTACGTGCCGCGTGTCAGAGCGGGCCGAAGCCGACCTTGCGCTGCTCCTCGGAACCGATCTCGATGTAGCCGATCGCGGCCGTCGGGACGAGCACGCGGCGGCCGCGGTGGTCGGTGAGGTCGAGCACCGAGCCCGACTCGAGCGCCTTGGTGACGGCCGCCGTGACCTCGGCTGCGGTCTGGTCGGACTCCAGGACGAGCTCGCGGGCCTGGTTCTGCACGCCGATCGTGATCTCCACGTCGATCTCCTTGTTCGCACGGACGGATGTCTCTCGCGACCAGAATCGCACCTCGCGGCGTGCCGCGGGGCGTTCTCGGTGCGCTGTTCGCCCAGCGCGCACTCGCCCGGTCGGGGCACGCGCGTCGCGGCCGGGGAGTGTCGGTGGCCCGTGATGGGATCTCATCCATGACGACGACCGGGCTGCGCGCAGTGCTCAGCGAGCACGTCGAGCGCACCGACGGGGAGCCGCCCGCGCTCGACGAGTCGCAGCAGCGCGCGGTCGAGGCCGCGCGGACGAATCCCGTGACGCTCGTGACGGGCGCGCCGGGCACGGGCAAGTCGACGACGGCGCTCGCGGTCGCGGTCGATCACCTCGTCCCGGGTGACGGCAGGGTGCCGCTCGACCCGTCGCGCGTCCTCGTGCTCGCCGCGACCCGTCGTGGGGCGGGAGAGATGCGGGACCGGCTCGCGGGCCGCGCGGCCCGCACGGTCGGCCAGCCTCTCGTCCGGACGGCAGCCTCGGTCGCGCACGGCATCCTGGCGCGGCGCGCGAGCGCGTGGGGCGAGCCGGCGCCGACGCTCGTGTCGGGACCTGAGCAGGACCGGATCCTCGCCGAGCTGATCGAGGGCCATCTCGCGGGGGAGGGCGTGCCTCTCGACCTCCCGCCGTCGGTGCCCGCCGAGGCTCTCGGGACCCGAGGCTTCCGCGACGAGCTCCGTGACGTCCTGATGCGCGCCGCAGAACGCGGTCTCGACCCGGTCGCGCTCGACGAGCTGGGGGAGCGGTACGGGCGGACCGCGTGGCGCACGTGCGCGCGGCTGTTCGAGGAGTACCGCGACGTGATGTCGCTGCGGCAGGCGACGCCCGACGCGGGCGCGCGGGTCGACCCGGCGTCAGTCGTGCACGACGCGATCGACGCGCTGACCTCGTGGGACGACGAGGTGCCGGAGGTCGCGCGCCCCCGCTGGGACCTCGTCGTCGTCGACGACTACCAGGAGGCGACGCAGGCGGTCGCGCGTCTGCTCGCGGTGCTGCACGCCGACGGGGCGCGGCTCGTCCTCGTCGGCGACCCCGACTCCGCGGTGCAGGGGTTCCGCGGTGCGGTGCCTGCCCTCGTCGCACGCTCGGCAGCGCCCCCCGGCGCCGAACCAGGTGCGTTCGGCGCCCACCACGTCGCGCTCGAGCGTGCCTGGCGACACGGACCGGACCTGCGCGCGGTCACGCGGCGCGTGGCCCAGGCGGTCGCGGCTGCGGGGACGGTCGCGCACCGGCGGGCGGGTGCGGTCGACGACGGTGCGGCACGCGGCTCGGCGACGCCGGACGTGGTCGTGACGGGTCTGGTCGCCGAGAGGCACCGTCCCGCACGCGTCGCTCTGCTCGCAGGGCCGTCGCAGGAACATGCGTACATCGCGCGGACGCTGCGGGCGTGGCACCTGCTCGACGGGGTCCCGTGGCAGGAGATGGCCGTCGTCACGCGCTCGGGGGGACAGGTCAGCGCGCTGCAGCGCGCCCTCATCGGGGCATCGGTGCCGGTGAGCGTGCTCGGGTCCCAGGGGCCGCTGCGCGACGAGCCCGCGGTGCGGCCCCTCCTCGACGCGGTCGAGGTGGCCGACGGTCGTCCGCTCGACGTCGAGCGCGCGGTCGGGCTGCTGCTCTCGCCGGTGGGCGGCCTCGACGCGGTGTCGCTGCGCCGCCTGCGTCGCGTCCTGCGTGGCGAGGAGCTCGCAGCCGGGGGCGGACGCAGCTCCGACACGCTGCTCGTCGAGGTCCTCGACGACCCCGCGCTCGCCGCTCAGCTTCCCGCTGCCGTCCGACGTGGAGCGGCGCAGGTCGCTGCGGTGCTCGCACGAGGCCGGGAGGCTGCCGCACGCCCGGGCGCTGACGCGCAGACCGTCCTGTGGGCCGTGTGGGACGCGACCGCACTCTCCGCGCGGTGGCGCAGCACCGCGCTCGCCGGGGGCAGCGCGGGCATGCGCGCGGACCGCGACCTCGACGCCGTCATGGCGTTGTCGAAGGCCGCCGAGCGGTTCGTCGACCGCAACCCGCGCGCGCGGCCGAGCGCCTTCGTCGACCACGTCCGGTCGCAGGACCTCCCCGCCGACTCGCTCGCCGCGAGCGGCGGCACACAGGACGCCGTCTCCGTCCTCACGCCAGCAGGCGCAGCCGGTCGCGAGTGGCGTGCCGTCGTCGTCGCGGGTGTCCAGGAGGGGGTGTGGCCGGACCTCCGCCTGCGTGACTCCCTGCTCGGCGCGCAGACGCTCGTCGACGCTGTCGCCGGCAACGTCGTGCCCGGAGGCGACAGCGCCGCGCACGCGGCGCACGCCCGCCGCGCCGTGCTCTCCGACGAGGTGCGCGCTTTCCTTGCCGCTGTGTCCCGCGCGCGCGAGCACCTGCTCGTCACCGCGGTCGAGGACACCGAGAGCTTCCCGTCCGTCCTCGTCGACCTCGTCGACCCCGTCCCGGACACGGACCACGCGGAAGATGAGGCGCCGGACCCGCGCCGTCGAGACGTCCCCGAGGCCCTCGACCTGCGCGGGCTCGTCCTGCGCGCCCGCGCGCAGCTCCACGACGAGGTCCGACGCGACGGCGCAGAGGCCACCTCCCCGCACGCGAGCGAGGCCGCCGCGGTCCTCGCACGCCTCGCCGAGGCAGAGGTCCCGGGTGCCGACCCGGCAGGCTGGTACGGCGTCCACCCGGTCTCGAGCACCGGACCCACGTGGGAGGCCGACGCACCGGTCCCGGTCTCGCCGTCAAAGGTCGAGTCAGTCTCGACGTGCGCGCTGCGCTGGGCCCTCGAGACTGCGGGCGGTCGCTCCGCCGACGCGCTCTCCCAGTCGCTCGGCTCGCTCATCCACTCGATCGCCGAGGAAGCGCCCACGGCCCCGTTCCACGAGCTGGCCGCGACGCTCGACCGCCGCTGGCCCGAGCTCGGGCTCGCACCCGGCTGGCCCGAGCGTGTGACACGCACCCGTGCCCGCGCGATGGTCGAGCGGCTCGCCCGGCACTTCCAGGACAGCGGCGAGGTCCTCGCCGTCGAGGCCCGGTTCACCACCCAGGTCGGCCGCGCCGTGCTCAGCGGGAGCGTCGACCGTCTCGTGCGGCAGGAGGACGGCACCGTCCTCGTCGAAGACCTCAAGACCGGTGCCGCCCCGAGCAAGGACAAGGCCGTGAGCCACCCCCAGCTCGGCGCCTACCAGGTCGCTCTCACCGAGGGCGCCTTCCACAAGGTGCCTGGGCTCGAGGAAGGCGCACTGAGCGCTGGCGCGCAGCTCGTGCACGTCAACCAGGGCAAGGATGCGACGCTGCGCACCCAGCCCGCGCTCCACACCGCCGACGACCCGCGGTGGGCCCACGACCTCGTCGAGGACGCCGCAGAGACCATGGCGTCAGCGTGCTTCGAAGCGCGCATCAACCCGCTGTGCGGCTTCTGCCCGGTCCGCCGCAGCTGCCCGCTGCAGACCGTAGGACGCACGCTCGGGCAGGAGGCCTCATGACGCCGTACACCCCTGAACCCACCCTCCCGGCGACAGAGCACGCCCGGCCCGGGCCCGGCGCGCCGGACGTCGCCGCGATCACGGCCGGCGGCCGCACTGCGACGGCCGACGCGCCGGGCGCGCCTCCCATCGTCACCCCTGCCGCGCACGCGCCCTCGCGCAGGCTCGTCCCCGCGACGGAGATCGCCGAGCTGCTGGGGCAGCACCGCCCGACCGACGAGCAGCTCGCGGTGATCGAGGCGCCCCTCGAACCCGTGCTCGTCGTCGCGGGCGCGGGCTCCGGCAAGACCGAGACGATGTCCGCACGCGTCGTCTACCTGATCGTCAACGGGCTCGTCGAGCCCGACGAGGTGCTCGGCCTCACGTTCACCCG
Organism: Flavimobilis sp. BM9; assembly: GCF_058313055.1. Taxonomy (NCBI): domain Bacteria; kingdom Bacillati; phylum Actinomycetota; class Actinomycetes; order Micrococcales; family Jonesiaceae; genus Flavimobilis; species Flavimobilis sp. BM9. The sequence goes on from NZ_JBZEMO010000001.1 coordinate 427,016, forward strand.
CAAGGCCGCGGGTGAGCTGGGGGAGCGGATCCGTCGGAGGCTGCGCACCCTCACCGCGCGCATGCGCGACGCTGGTCAGCACGCACTGCTCGGCGACCTCGAGGACCAGACCCCGGACGCCGCGCTCCTCGCGTCGATGCGCCGCCCCACGGTCGCGACCTACAACTCGTACGCCGCAGGCCTCGTCAAGGAGCACGGCCTCCGGCTCGGCATCGAGCCCGGCGCGCGGCTCCTCGGGGAGGCGAGCCAGTGGCAGCTCGCCCAAGAGGTCGTCGAGCGCTGGACCGGCGAGCTCGGTACCGACGCTGCGCTCAGCACCGTCGTCGACGCCGTGCGCCACCTCTCCGGATCGCTCAGCGAGCACCTGCTCAGCACCGACCAGGCCCGTGCCCGCATGACCACGATCATCGACACGCTCCTCGCGACGCTCGACGCGAAGGGCAAGAAAGGCCCCTACGCCTCGACGACGAAGCTCCTCGAGCTCATGAGCCACCGCGTCCAGCTCCTCGACCTCGTCGACGAGTACCGCAGGCGCAAGCGCTCGACCGACTCCCTCGACTTCGCCGACCAGGTCGAGCTCGGCGCGCGCCTCGCCGAGCAGCACGACGAGGTGCGCGTCGCCGAGCGTGCGCGGTACCGCGTCGTCCTCCTCGACGAGTACCAGGACACGTCGTACGCCCAGGCTCGGATGCTCGGTGCCCTGTTCGGCGACGGTCACGCCGTGACCGCCGTCGGCGACCCGAACCAGTCGATCTACGGGTGGCGCGGCGCGAGCGCCTCCGGCCTCTCACGCTTCGCCGAGCAGTTCTCCGGTGTCGGCCAGGTGCACCACCTCGCCCTGAGCACCTCCTGGCGCAACGACCAGGCCATCCTCGACGTGGCCAACGCGGTCGCCGCGCCGCTCCGCGACCCCGCGCCGGAGCGCGTCGCAGGCGCCCCCGCCCCGACGTCCACCGGCGAGGCCGCGGTCATCGAGCTGCACGCCCGCCCGGGCGCGGGCCCCGGCCACGTCAGCGCGGCCTACACCGCGACCGAGGACGAGGAGGCGGCCGCCGTCGCCGACTTCGTCGCACGATGGTGGCGACCGCGCACGTCCCGCGAGGGCGCGACGACCGCGGCCGTCCTGTGCCGCAGCCGCAAGCAGTTCGCAGCCGTCGAGGTCGCGCTGCGGTCGCGAGGCATCCCCGTCGAGGTCGTCGGCCTCGGAGGGCTCCTCGAGGCGCCCGAGGTCGTCGACGTCGTCTCGCTCCTCCAGGTGGTCCACGACCCGTCCCGCGGCGACTCGCTCATGCGGCTGCTCACGGGGCCGTGGACCGCGCTCGGTGCCGCCGACCTGTTCGCCGTCGCCGACCGCGTCCGCGAGCTCGCCCGGCGGCACGCCCACGCCGCCAGCCGCGCGGCTGACGCGCAGCGCGAGAGCGACACGGAGCCGCAGCCCAGCAGCGCGGAACCGGGCGACGCCAGAGACGCGGCCACCGCGCCCAGCGTCGTGACGGAGGCTGACGTCGTCGACTCGCACTCGCTCGTCGACGTGCTCGACGAGCTCCCCGCCCCCGGATGGCAGAGCCCAGGCGGCAGGTCCCTCACGCCCGACGCGCACGCCCGCCTCACCAGGCTGTCCGCCCTCCTGGCACGCCTGCGCGCCAGCACCTACCTCTCCGTCCCCGAGATCGTCGTCGAGGCCGAGCGCGCCCTCGGCCTCGACATCGAGGCCGGGCTCCTCGACGGCCCGCACGCCGCCCGCGCCCGCGCCAACCTCGACGCGTTCCGCGACCTCGCCATCTCGTTCGTCGACGGAGCCGACCTGCCGACGCTCGGCGCCTTCCTCTCGTGGCTCGACGTGGCCTCGACCAACGAGCGCATCGACACCGCGATCTCCGACCCCGACCCCGACGCCGTCCAGATCGTCACCATCCACGCGGCCAAGGGCCTCGAGTGGGACGTCGTCGCAGTCCCCGGGCTCGTCGACGGCGGCCTCCCCAGCACCGCCTGCACCAGCCCTCAGGGACCCACCGACTCCGCATGGCTCACCGGCCTCGGCACGCTCCCGTACCCGCTGCGCGGCGACGCCCGCGACCTGCCGCGGTTCGCCTACGAGGACGCCGAGAACCACAAGGACCTCGACAGCCTGCAGAAGGCGTTCAAGCAGGACGCTGGCGCCCACCAGGTCACCGAGGAACGCAGGCTCGCCTACGTCGCGTTCACACGTGCGCGCTCCCGCCTGCTCCTGACAGGCTCGTGGTTCCGCGGCGACCGCAGCAGCGCGACCCCACCCTCGTGCTTCCTCACCGAGCTGGCCGACGCCGGGCTCGTCGACACGTCGACCTGGACCGACGAGCCCGAGGGGGCCAACCCCGCTCTCGAGCGCGAGGTCACCGCGACCTGGCCCGCAGCAGACGGCGTCGACCCCGTGCTCGCCTCTGCTGCCGCGCGCGTGCGCGCAGCACGTCGCGCCGAAGCCCAGGAGACGCACGGCGACGCCGCGCACGCAGGCGTGTCCGGGCGCACCGCGACGACCGAGTCCGCACCGGGCGCAGCGTCGCCCGTGGACTTGGCTCCCGCCCGCGCAGGGGCCGACGAGACCGTCCCGCTCGCGCAGCTCGCCGAGATCCTCCTCACCGAGCGCGACGCACGCCGCCGGCCTGTCACGGACGTCGAGATCCCTGCGCACGTGTCCGCGTCCGCGATGGTGCGGCTCGCCGCGAGCCGCGAGGAGTACGCCCTCTCCCTGCGCCGCCCCGTCCCGAGCGAGCCGTCGGTCCACGCCCGCCGCGGCACGACCTTCCACGCGTGGGTCGAGCAGTTCTACTCGTCGCCGGTCCTCATGGACCTCGACGACCTCACGGACGCCGACGACACCGAGCCTGACGCCGACCTCGAGAAGCTCCGCCAGACGTTCCTCGCGACACCGTGGGCGTCGCTCGACCCGATCGCTGTCGAGGTCGACATCGAGACGCCCCTCGCGGGCGTCATGACCCGCTCACGCATCGACGCCGTCTTCCCTGACCCGCGCCCCGAGTGCAGTCCCGGGCAGGTCGTCGTCGTCGACTGGAAGACCGGCCGCGAACCCACCGACCCGGCCGCTGTGCGCGCCCGCGAGGTGCAGCTCGCCGTCTACCGGCTCGCCTGGTCCCGCTGGACAGGCACACCGCTCGACGACGTCGACGCTGCGTTCTGCTACCTCGGCGACGGCGTCACGCGCCGCCCCGCACGCCTCCTCGATCTCGACGAGCTCGAGGCCCTCCTGCGCGGCTGAGCCCCTGAGCGAGACCGGCTGGCGTCAGTCGTCGTCGCGCGACGGCTCGTCCACCGGCGCGTCGTCGGCCTCGGCCGCGCCGTCCGCGCCCTCGTGGACGGCCTCGTCGAGGTCCAGGAGCATCTCGACCGCGTCGTCCACGACATCCTTCTGCTCGGTACGCACGCCGTGCAGGAGCCACCGCGCCAGGGCGAGCTCGCCCGCGAGCAGCGCCCGGTCCACGAGGTGCGCGTCCGCCGACTCCGTCCGCGCGAGCTGGTACGCCTCGAGGATCGACTCGACCGACTCCGGCGGCGCCGCGACCAGCAGCCACGACAGGTCGTCTGCAGGGTCCGCCACCTGGCACTCCGCCCAGTCCACGATCCCGTTCACGGACTGCTGCGCCACGAGGACGTGGTCCCCGTTGAGCTCGCCGTGCGTGACCACCGGCCGGAACCGCCACATCGCGACGCTCTCGAGCGCCTGCTCCCAGCGCCGCAGCAGACGCGCAGGCACCCGCCCGGTCCGTGCCGCCTCGTCGACCTCCGAGAGCCGCCGCTGGCGGTACTCCTCGGCCGAGTAGCTCGGCAGGCCCGCATCCTCCACGAGCGACGTCGGCAGCTCGTGGAGCGCTGCGATCGCACGCCCCACGGAACGGGCGAGCCCTGGGCCAGGCTGCAGCCGGTCGGCCTGCAGCGGCACCCCGGGAACCTCCGGGTGCACGACGGCGCGACCGCCCTCCGGGAGCGTCGCGTAGCCCGCGGGGATCGGGACGGCGAAGGGAAGGTCCCCGGCGTCGACACGGTCGGCGAGGCTGCGCAGCAGCACCATCTCGGCCTCGAGGCTCGCACCTGCCGCAGCGTCGCGCGGGGCGCGCACGATCCAGTGCCGGCGCGTCGAGTCGATCACGACGGCGACGTCGTTCGACCCGTCCGAGTCGAGCAGGCGAGCGTCGACCACGTCCATCCCGGGGACGGCGGCGGTCGACAGGGCGGCCAGGGTCAGGGCGGAGCGGTGCACGGGTCCACGGTACGTCGCCGGGCGCCGCTCGGGCCGCACGACGCGACCGCGTCCCACCGACCTCTGCGGACGGATCGCCCGGGTGCACGCGTCATGCGTGCAGACGGGCGATCGGTGCGACATGGGTGGCACGTCGCGACCGGCGCGGCTGGACGTACGGTGAGCGCATGGATCCTGCACCGGTGACCGACTGGGCCCAGCTCCCGCTGTCACGCACGACGGTCGACCGCGCGGCCGAGCTTCGCGACGAGGTCGACCTCGTCGAGCGGCTCGTCGCCACGTCGTCGACCCGCGTCGTGCTCGTGCGCGGCGCGTCGCTCGCCGTGCGTGCGGCGACGGCGCCGGGCGCGCTCGCGCTCGACCTCGTCCCTGCGGGCGAGGTCGTCGCCGCGCTGAGCGCCGCGTCGTCGGAGCTCACGGCGCCGCACGCGCCTGGCTGGCTGTTCCTCGGTACGGACGACGACGGTGCGTACCTGGCGCTCGTGCTGCCCGCCGAGCCGGACGACGACGTCGACATCTCGGGCGTCGTGCCTGCGCGCGCGGAGGACCTGCTCGGGCGACGCCGCCGCTTCGAGAGCCTGCGCGACGCGGGCCACCTGCTCGACGCGCGTGACGCCGGTCTCGCGACGACCGCCGTCGGCGTCGCTGCGTGGCACGTGCGCGCGCTGCGCTGCGAGCACTGCGGCGAGGCGACGCGGCCCGCTCGCCACGGCTGGTCGCGCGTCTGCACGTCCGACGGCCGCGAGACCTTCCCGCGCACCGACCCGGCCGTGATCATGGCGGTCGTCGACGACGACGACCGCCTCCTGCTCGGCCATGCCGCCACCTGGCCCGAGGGTCGCTTCTCGACCCTCGCCGGTTTCGTCGAGGCGGGCGAGTCCGTCGAGGCTGCCGTGCGCCGCGAGGTGCGCGAGGAGACGACCGTCGTCGTCGGCGACGTCGAGTACCGGTCGTCCCAGCCGTGGCCGTTCCCGCGCTCGCTCATGCTCGGGTTCCGGGCTCACGCCCTGACGACCGACGTCGTCGTCGACGGTGTCGAGGTGACGGGTGCGCGCTGGTTCACGCGCGACGGGCTCGCGGCGGACCTCGCTGCCGGGCGCGTGCTGCTGCCGATGCGGTCGTCGATCGCGCGCGGGCTCATCGAAGAGTGGTACGGGGGCCCGCTCGCCGACCGAACCGAGTGATCGGGAAGGTTCGCAGGCACCGCGCGGTTATGGTGGGCGACCGACCCACCGACCGGAGGACACCCGTGACCATCCCCGCCCCGCACACGCCCGACGCCGGCTCCGTCGTCATGTACTCGACCACGTGGTGCGGCTACTGCCAGCGCCTGAAGAAGCAGCTGACGAGCGAGGGCATCGGCTACACGGAGATCGACATCGAGCAGGAGTCGAGCGTCATCCCGTACATCGAGCAGGTCAACGACGGGAACTGGGTCGTGCCGACCGTCGTGTTCCCTGACGGGTCGTCGGCGACCAACCCGTCGCTCGCGCAGGTCAAGGAGCGCATCGGCGCGTGACGCCGCACGTTCCGCCCGGTCGGGGTGGTCGCCCCGACCGCGCGGAGATCGCTGAGCCGTCCCCAGGGGCGACCTCGGCGGCTGTCGGTGTCAGCCGCGCCTGAGAGAATCTCCGGTGATGTCTGCCGACGAGATCCTCGAAGCGCTCGACCCCGACCAACGGGCTGTCGCCACCGCCCTGACCGGGCCCGTGTGCGTCCTCGCGGGCGCGGGCACGGGCAAGACGAGGGCGATCACGCACCGCATCGCGTACGGCGTGCGCACCGGCGTCTACCAGCCGACGAGCGTCCTCGCCGTGACGTTCACCGCCCGGGCGGCGGGGGAGATGCGCACGCGGCTGCGCGACCTCGGTGTCGCCGGGGTGCAGGCCCGCACGTTCCACGCGGCCGCGCTCAAGCAGCTCAGCTACTTCTGGCCCCGCATCGTCGGCGGGGCGCCGCCCCGGATCCTCGAGCACAAGGCGCCCGCGGTCGGGCAGGCGGCCGCCGCGCTCGGCATGACGGTCGACCGTGTCGCGGTGCGCGACCTGTCCTCGGAGATCGAGTGGGCCAAGGTCTCGATGATCCCGGCGGACGACTACCCGCGTGCGGTCGCAGCGCTCCATCGGGAGCCGCCGGCGGGCTTCGACGCGCACGCCGTCGCGCGTCTGATGCGCTCTTACGAGGAGGCCAAGACGGCGCGCGGCGTCATCGACTTCGAGGACGTGCTGCTCTACGTCGGCGACATGATCCACTCCAACCCGCCGGTCGCCGACGAGATCCAGCGCCAGTACCGCCGCTTCGTCGTGGACGAGTACCAAGACGTCTCGCCGCTGCAGCAGTTCGTGCTCGACCAGTGGCTCGGCGATCGTGACGAGCTGTGCGTCGTCGGCGACCCCAGCCAGACGATCTACTCGTTCACGGGGGCGACGCCGCACCACCTCCTGAGCTTCCGCAAGACCTACCCGAAGGCGGTCGAGGTGCGCCTGGTGCGCGACTACCGCTCGACCCCGCAGGTCGTCTCGCTCGCCAACGCGCTGCTCGCGGACCGCGCCGGTCGCGGCTTCGCGGGCCTCGAGCTCAAGGCGCAGCGTCCCTCCGGCCCTCCCGTGACGTTCACGGTGTACGACGACGACGAGGCCGAGGCGGCACAGGTCGCCGCGGCTGTCGGCCGCCTCGTGAGGTCCGGGACCCCCGCAGGCGAGATCGCCGTGCTCTACCGCACGAACGCCCAGTCGGAGCTGTATGAGCAGGCGCTGGCAGACGCGGGCATCGCGTACCTCGTGCGTGGCGGCGAACGCTTCTTCCAGCGTCGCGAGGTCCGCGAGGGGATCGTGCTGCTGCGCGGGGCTGCGCGCGCCGTCGACCCGGGGCAGACGCTCCCCGAGGTCGTCCGTGACGTGCTGGTCAACGCGGGCTGGGCGCCCGAGCCCCCGGCCGCGCGCGGCGCGGTGAGGGAACGGTGGGAGTCGATGCAGGCGCTCGTCACGCTCGCTGATGACCTCTACGCGACGACGAAGGCCGGCCTTCCCGAGCTGGTCGCGGAGCTCGACGAGCGGGCGGCCGCCCAGCACGCGCCCGCCGTCCAGGGAGTGACGCTCGCGTCGTTGCACGCCGCGAAGGGCCTCGAGTGGGATGCCGTCTTCCTCGTCGGGCTGAGCGAAGGGCTCATGCCGATCTCCCTCGCGGAGACGCCCGAGGCGATCGCCGAGGAGAAGCGTCTCCTCTACGTCGGGATCACCCGCGCGCGGGTGCACCTGCGGCTGTCGTGGGCCCGGTCGCGCAACCCGGGCGGGCGCGGGAGCCGACGTCGTTCGCGGTTCCTCGACCGGTTGTGGCCCGCAGCCGAGCCGTCCCTGCCGGGCCGCAGGCCTGCCGACGGAGCGGCAGTCCGGCTGACGGGGGAGTACGACCAGGAGCTCTTCGAGGCGCTGCGGGACTGGCGCGACAGCGTCGCGGTGGCGGTCGACCGTCCGAAGTTCACGGTCCTGTCTGACCAGATGCTCGCGGAGATCGCCGAGACCCGGCCCGCCGACGAGCGGGCGCTGGTGCGCGTCAAGGGGGTCGGCCCGACGAAGATCAACCAGTACGGGGCGGCGATCCTCGGGATCGTCGCACGGTCCGGAGCCGCGAGATCGTGAGGTTCTCGAGGTCGGGGAGACCTCCCGCACCAGCTCGTCGGAAACTCGCCGGTTAATTAAGTTGTCCCCGTTCGCGGGGCAGGTCTACTGTGAACGAGTCCTTGCAGGAGCGGCCGGACCCGAGAGGGAACGGCCCGATGGAGAGATGGAGGTGAGTGCTCGATGAAGAAGAACATGATGACCGGAGCGGCGTTTAGCCTGCTTCCCGTCCGTGTCTCTGCCGCCGCGTCGTACGACCGGCGCAGCACTCACCTCGCACGCGCAGCCGCAGCACCGGCAGGCGCCCATCTGGTGGCACGTGATCGGGTTCGCGGGCACTGACCCCCGCCCCCCTCACCACTGCACCATCGCGACTCTCGCGGACGCACCTCCTCCCCGTCTCTGACGGGTGAGCTCCGAGCACCCCGCCCCGACCAGGGCGGAGCCGGACCCGGAACGCGTCTTCTCGAGTCGTCCATCGACACTCGCAAACGGACTTCCCGGAGGACATCGTGCGGCTCAGCATGCTGCTCGACACCAGCACCCAGCGCGACACGCCCGTCGTCGTCGCCCCCCTGCCCCGTTCCACGACCCGCGCCGGATCGCCTGCACCTGCCACGCAGACGCAGGACGACCGCGCCGAGTTCGACCGCCTCATGGGCTCGATGCTGCCCTGCCGCGTCGAGGACCCCGAGCTCTGGTTCGCCGAGAAGACCGTCCAGGTCGAGCAGGCGAAGGCCCTGTGCCGCGCCTGTCCGCTCGTCGACGCCTGCCTCGCCGGCGCGATCGACCGGCAGGAGCCGTGGGGCGTGTGGGGCGGCGAGGTCTTCGTCGACGGCCGCGTCGTCGCCGTCAAGCGAGGCCGCGGACGGCCCCGCAAGGTTCAGCCGAGCCTCGCGTGACCACCCGCGACCTCATGCGGTCGCTGCACGGCTCGACGACCGCACGGCCCCCTGGCCGGTGCACCCGCAACCCGGGTGCACCGGCCATCGTTCTTCCCGGGCGCGGATGTCGGGGAGCGTGAGGTGCGTCGACGTGACGACGGTCCGGCAGGACCGGTCCCACGTCGGCTCGGCTCCGGTCACGGCGAGGCTGCCGGCGTCGAGGAAGGCGAGGACGGAGCGCGTCACGACGACGGCCGCTGCGCTCGCGAGCAGCGGCTCGTCCGGCGCGAGCTCTCTGACCCGTGGAGCGCGCGGGCCCGACGGCGCCCATGCTGACGCGGTGAACGTGTCGGTGCCACGTTCGTCCTGGGTGTGCAGGCTGATGCAGCGCAGGCACGGCGTGCGGCCAGGCACGACGACGGGGCTGACGTCGACGGCGTCAGGGCGGCAGCGCACGACGAGATGCGGGACGCGCTCACCCATGAGCCGCCACGCACGGTCGGGAGCGAGGTCCTCGTCGGTCACGACGACGAGCATGTCGAGGGCTGCGAGGGGCACGTCGTGCGGGCGGGAGGGCGCGACACGTGAGCTGGTCCCGCTCGCGGACTCGGCGACGAGCCGCGCGGCCGCGACGCGGCGCAGCGATCCGACGTCGCGAGACCCGTACCCGCCGGGGCCGAGGTCGGCCTGGGTGACGTGCCGGGCGTCGTCGAGCACGAGACGGCCTATCCCTGAGGTGGAGAGGCTGAGCGTAATGAGGAGCCCGAGGCGTCCGAGGCCGAGGACGCCGACGGCGGCGGTGGCTCGGGAGGTGAGCGGCGGTGGGGTCGTGGGTGCCATGGCAGGGAGCATCCCAGTGTGTCGCCGCACGTGAGCAGTTTCCACAGGTAGATCCCGGAAGTTATCCACAGAGGGCGTGTCGGGGTCGCGGTGGGCGCGCGAATGGGGGATTCTTCCTGTGGACAGTCTCGTGGACGATGTGTGCGGTTCGCCGCCGAGCCTGGGGGAACCGGACGTGGACGACGAGGGAGCGACGCGCAGGGGCTCGGCGCGCCCTGACACGACCCTGAACGTCCCCGGTGCCGGCGATGCCGTCGAGGTCCGGCGCAGCCGCCGCCGCTCGCGCACCGTGAGCGCCTATCGCGAAGGCGACCGCACGATCGTCGCGATCCCCGCACGGTTCACCCGGGCGCAGGAGCGCGAATGGGTCGAGCGCATGCTCGCCCGCCTCTCGGCCAAGGAGCAGCGTCGTCGCCCGTCGGACGCGGAGCTCATGGAGCGGGCAGCCGCACTGTCGACCCGCTACCTGGGCGGCCAGGCGGCACCGGTGAGCGTCCGCTGGGTGACGAACATGGACCGGCGCTGGGGATCGTGCAGCGTGCAGGACCGCGCGATCCGCATCTCGGACCGCGTGCGCGGTCTCCCCGGCTGGGTCCTCGACTACGTCCTGCTGCACGAGCTCGCGCACCTGCTGCACGCCGGTCACGGCCCGCAGTTCTGGGCGCTGCTCGAGCCGTACCCCCGTACCGAGCGGGCGCGTGGCTTCCTCGAGGGCATCGCCTTCAGCGAGGAGACCGCCGTGCCGTACGAGTCCAGCCCCGACGAGACGGGCGACTGAGCCTCGCTCAGTCCTCCGGCGTCGCGGAGCCACCGTCCTCCGGGGCGTCGTCGCCGTCGGCCGCCGTGCCCGACAAGAGCTCTTCGATCGCGCGGTCCACGTCAGCCTGCTCGACGGCGACCTGCTCGCGGCGCGCGAGATAGCCTGCCGGGTCGTCGAGGTCGAGCGCGCTCGGCATGAGGTCAGGGTGCGCCCACACGTCGTCGCGCCGAGTGGAGTCGGTGTCGCGCCCGATGAGCGCCCACAGCGCTGCCGCCTCGCGCGAGCGGCGCGGACGCAGCTCGAGCCCGATGAGCGTCGCGAACGTCTGCTCGGCAGGGCCGCCAGCGGCCCGCCGCCGGCGGATCATCTCCCGCAGGGACATCGCGTGGGGCAGGTGGGGGAGCGCCGCCGTCGTCGCGACCTCGTCGACCCACCCCTCGACGAGCGCCAGGCTCGTCTCGAGCCGTGCGAGCGTGGCCTTCTGCTCCTCGGTCGTCGGGATGCCGAAGATGCCGCCCGACAGCGCGGCCTGCATCGCGGCCGGGTCGGTCGGGTCGATGTGGGCGACCGCGTCCTCGAGGGCCTCGGTGTCGATCGTGATGCCGCGCGCGTACGCGTCGACGAGGCCGTGCAGGTGCCCCCGCAACCAGGTGACGTGCGTGAAGAGCCGCGCGTGCGCCGCCTCGCGGAGGGCGAGATAGAGGCGGACCTCCTCGAGCGGCGCGTCGAGCCCCTCGGCGAACGCGGCGACGTTAGTCGGCAGCAGCGCGGCCACCGGTTCGTCGACGAGCGGCACGCCGAGGTCGGTCAGGCCGAACACCTCGCGGGACATCGCGCCGGCCGCCTGGCCGACCTGCATGCCGAACATCGCGGCACCGAGCCGCTCGACCAGCTCGCTCGGGTCGAACCCGCCGGGGCCGCCGCCCAGCATCGCGGCCATCCCCGGGGGGAGGCCCGCGTCGCCGAGCGACGCGTCGAGGTCCTCGGGAAGGTGCTCCTGGAGCACGCGGGTCAGTGCGGTGACGACGGACCGGGCGACCGGTTCGACGAGAGAGTTCCATGCCGGGATCGTGCGCTCGACCCACTCGGAGCGGCTCCACACGAACCGGCTGCCGCCCGACGGCGCGATGTCGGTGACGGCGTCGAGCCAGAGCTCCGCGACGCGCAGCGCGTCGACGGTCGTGCGCCGCTCGACGGCGTCGATGCTGGGGTCGCCCTCGGCGACCGCGACCTGCCGCGCGATGTCGTGCGCGACGTCGGGGTTGACGGGTCCCCCCGTCGTCGAGGACAGGAGCGAGCGCACCTGGGAGAGGACCTGGTCCATCATCGCGGGGTTGTCGGCGAGGCCGGCCGCGGCGTTGAGGGCGTCGACGTCCATGCCGCGCGAGCGCAGCTCGGCGATCGCCTCGTCGGCGTCTGCACCGAACACGGACCGGAGCAGGCGCTCCCAGGGCTCCTCGCCCTCGCGGGGACCGCCGGCGCCGTACGTCGTCATGGTGAACTCCTGAGAACATGTCCACGAGGACATGCGAGGGGCGGGAACGCTGACCCCTCCCACGGTAATCGACCGAGGTCCCCGGAGGAGGCGGTTCGCGGTGTCAGAGTGCGAGGTTCGCTCACGGCGCATCGTCGTGCGCGGGACCGGGCCGCTCGTCGGTGCTCTCGCTCGCGTCCTCGGCGCGGAGCCGGACGGAGCCGCCGATGCGGCGTGCGACGTCGTCGTCGTGCTCGACGGCGGGACCTTCGCACCCGTCGCACCGAGCAAGGTCGCGCAGCGCCAGGCGGAGACGTACACCGCGGTCGACGAGCTCGCCGAGGAGCTCACCCCGCACGCCGACGGCGTGCGCGTCGTCGTCGTGAGCAGCGCCGCGACCCTCGGCACGCGTCCTGACGCGACGCCCCTGACCGACGACGCGACCGTCGCGCCGGACCTCGACGGCACCGCCCTCCAGCTCGCGCTCGTCGAGGACCACCTGCGCGGCGCGCTCGCCGCGGCGGGCGTGCACCATGCCACGCTGCGCACCGCGCCGCTCGTCGGGCCCGGCGTCGACACGATGATCACGCGGCACTTCGAAGCGCCGAGGCTGCTCGCCGTGCGCGGGCACGCCCGGTCGTGGCAGTTCGTGCACGTCGACGACGTCGCGGCCGCCGTCGGCGTCATGCTCGAGAACGGCCTGCGCACCGACCATGTCGTGGGCGCGCCCGGCGCGCTGCCGCTCGCGCACGTCCTCGCCGTCTCCGGTATGCGCGCGGTCGAGCTGCCCGAGTCGACCGCGCTGTCCGTCGCCGAGCGCCTGCACCGCGCCGGGGTCCTGCCCGCGCCGGCGGCAGACCTCGGCTACGTCGTCCACGACTGGACCGTCGACCCTGCAGGCCTCCTCGCCGCGGGCTGGCAACCCGCATGGTCGAACGACGACTGCCTCGGCGTCGTGCTCGACGACGTGCGCGGCAGGTTCGGGGTCGCAGGTCGACGGGTCGGCGGCCGCGACGCGGCCGCCGTCGGCGCGGTCGGCGCCGCCGTCGCGCTGCTCGGCACCGCCGCGGTGCGGCGCCAGCTACGACGGCGCTGAGACGGTGCCGCCAGCCGGTCGGCGCAGCGGATCTTCAGGAACGTCGGCGATGATGGGGCCGTGCCTGACGAGAAGCGTCCCGGTCCCGAGCTCTTCGACGACCTCGACACGAGCCCTGGACCGTCACCCGAGCCGCCCGCGCCGCTGCTGACGCGGCGCGCCGTCGTGCAGTCGGTCGCAGTCGTGGTCGCGGCGCTCGGCCTCGCAATCATGCTCGCCCTGCCGACCTCGTTCGTCGTGCGGATGCCTGGGCCCAGCTTCGACACGCTCGGCGGGGAGGGCGACGACCGGGTCATCGTCATCGAGGACCGCGAGACGTTCAAGCCGAGCGGCCAGCTGCGCCTGACGACCGTCTCCGCGCTCGGCAACCCGGACAGCCGCGTCCCCGTGCTGCGGCTCGTGCGGGCGTGGTTCGACCCGGACGAGGGCGTCTACCCGCTCGAGGCCATCTACCCGCAGGGCGTCACCGTCGACCAGACGACGCAGGTCAACCAGGCGGACATGGTCACGAGCCAGGAGCGTGCGAGCGTCGCGGCGCTCCGCCAGCTCGGCATCGACGTGCCCTCGACGCTCACGGTGGTGAGCGCGGACCCGGGCATGAACGCGGTCGGCGTCGTCGAGCCGGGCGACGTCCTCACCACGCTCGACGGCGTCGAGCTCACGGACTTCGACCACCTGTCGACGCTCATGGACGGCAAGACCCCGGGCAGCACGGTCACGGTCGGCGTGCTGCGCGACGGCAAGCCGCTCGACCTGGAGATCGTCACCAGCGCCTCCGGCGGCCGCGCCTACCTCGGCGTGAGCCTCGAGATCGACTTCGACATGCCCTTCCCGGTCACGGTGCAGATCGACGACGTCGGCGGGCCGAGCGCCGGGATGATGTTCGCGCTCGGGATCATGGACCTGCTCACCCCCGAGGACGAGGCGGACGGCCAGGTCATCGCCGGCACGGGCACGCTCGAGACGATCGCCGGCGAGGTCGGTGAGATCGGCGGCATCACCTTCAAGATGCGCGGTGCCCGCGACGAGGGCGCGACGTGGTTCCTCGCGCCGCGCGGCAACTGCGACGAGGTCGTCGACCACGTCCCCGACGGGATGACCGTCGTGTCCGTCGAGACGCTCGCCGAGGCCTACGACGCGGTCGTCGCGATCGGCGCGGGCCGGGGAGCGACGCTCCCCGGCTGCTCCTGAGCTAGTCCTCGAACGTCGCGCGGAGCCCGGCCACGAGCCCCGGCACGAGGTCCGGTCCCGTCGCGACCTTCGACGCGTCGTCGTGCCGGCGCGTGCGGATCGCGCACCACGACGGTCCGTCTCGCAGGACGCCGACCGCGAGGCGGACATCCTCACGCTGCGGGTGGTCCTGGAGGAAGGCGAGAGCCTCGTCCGGGTCGGCGGGCATCTGCGCCTCGGCCTCCGGCGGGACCATGACCCGTTCGACGACGATCCCCGCCCCGTGCACGGTCGACGGCCAGGTGAGCGAACCGAGAAGCTCCTCGAGCGTCTCGGTGTCGGGCAGTCCCTCCTGCTCGATCGACAGCATGCTCAGCTCGTTCGCCTCGAGCTGGACGAGCAGCTCGGGCATCTGGGTCGCGAGCTCGGGCGTCGTCTCGAGCGCCTCCTTCGTGCGGATGATCGCGAACACGCGCGGCGGACCGTCCCAGCCGCCCTGCGCGACGTGCGTCTCGATCTCCTGCACCGTGTTCGCGAGGGTCAGCTCCTCGAGCGTGTAGGTGCGCGCGTTCTCGTTCGTCATGCCTCGATTCTCCCAGAGGTCCCCGGTGCCGCCGCGCCCCGCGCGGCAGGTCACGATCGGAGAACAGGACCTGACCGGTGGAACCGCACCTGGGTGCCGTACGTTGGCCCAGAAGGAACCGTTCCCGACCAGAGGTAGAACCCCGTGTCTTTTGCCAACCCTCCTCGACCGGTACGGCGCGCGAGCGGCGAGCGCCGGAAGGTGAGCCCGCTCGGCGTCACCGCCGCAGTCCTGGCGGTCATCGTCGCCCTCGTGCTCCTCGCCGCCAACTTCTGGACCGAGGTGCTCTGGTTCGACCAGCTCGGCTTCTCCAAGGTGCTCTGGACGCAGTGGGGTACCAAGGCCGCGCTCTTCGCGGTCGCCTTCGCCATCATGGCCGGGGTGGTCGGGCTCAACCTGAACCTCGCGTTCCGCAACCGGCCCGTGTACGCGCCGTCCACCCCTGAGCAGGCCACGCTCGACCAGTACCGCGAGGCGATCGAGCCGCTGCGCCGGCTCGTGATGGTCGCGCTGCCCGCCGTGCTCGGCGTGTTCGCCGGCCTCGCGGCTGCGGCACGCTGGGAGGACGTGCTCCTGTGGCTCAACGGCGAGTCGTTCGGCGTGACGGACCCGCAGTGGGGGCTCGACATCTCCTTCTTCGTCTTCACGCTCCCCGCGCTGCGCTTCTTCGTGTCGCTGCTCATGGCGGTGCTGATCGTCTCGCTCATCGCGTCCCTCGCGATGCACTACCTCTACGGAGGTCTGCGCGCCGGTGCCGTCGCGCCGGGGGACTCGCGTGCGACGCGCGCCGCCCGCGTCCAGCTCTCCGTGCTCGCTGCCACGTTCATGCTGCTCCTCGCCGCGAACTACTGGTTCGACCGGTACGCGATCCTCACGACCCAGGGGGAGCGGTTCGCCGGTGCCGGCTACGCGGACATCAACTCGGTCGTGCCTGCCAAGGCGATCCTCGCCGGCGTCGCGGTGCTCGTCGCCGTGCTGTTCGTCCTGACCGCGATCCGCGGCAACTGGCGGCTCCCGGCGATCGGTGTCGGGCTCATGGTCGTGTCCGCGATCGCGATCGGGGGGATCTACCCCGCGATCGTCGAGCGGTTCCAGGTGAAGCCGAACGCGCAGGAGCTCGAGGCCGAGTACATCCAGCGGAACATCGACGCGACGCGCAAGGCGTTCGGCATCGACGACGTCGCCGAGCAGGAGTACGACGCGAAGACGACCGCGACCGCGGGCGCGCTGCGCGAGGACTCCGAGACGACCGCCTCGATCCGCCTGCTCGACCCGTCGATCGTCAGCCCCTCGTTCAAGCAGCTCCAGCAGAACAAGCAGTACTACGACTTCGCGGACACGCTCTCGGTGGACCGTTACGACATCGACGGGGAGAAGCGCGACACCGTGATCGCGGTGCGTGAGCTCAACCTGGCCGGCGTGGGTGACGACCAGCGCAACTGGGTCAACGACCACACCGTGTACACCCACGGCTACGGCGTCGCTGCTGCGTTCGGCAACTCGACGACGTCGGACGGGCAGCCGGCCTTCTTCGAGGGCGGCATCCCGTCGGTCGGCGAGCTCGGGGAGTACGAGCCGCGGATCTACTTCGGTCAGAGCTCCCCGCAGTATTCGATCGTCGGCGCTCCTGAGGGCACGGAGCCGTGGGAGCTCGACTACCCGGACACGGCGAGCGGCCAGGTCCTCACGACGTTCCCGACCAAGGAGACGCCGGTCGGTCCCGCGATCGGCAGCTTCGTGAACAAGGTGCTGTACTCGATCAAGTTCGGCACGGAGCAGATCCTCTTCTCCGACCGCGTGAACTCCGAGTCGCAGATCATCTACGACCGTGACCCGCGCACCCGCGTGCAGAAGGTCGCCCCGTACCTGACGCTCGACGGTCGGGTGTACCCCGCTGTGGTCGACGGTCGCGTCAAGTGGATCGTGGACGGCTACACGACGACGAACCACTACCCGTACTCGGCGTCGGCATCGCTCGACGACGCGACGACGGACTCGCTGACCGCACGCGCGGCCGTCGCGCAGCTCGCGCCGGAGCGGGTCAACTACATCCGCAACGCGGTCAAGGCCACCGTCGACGCCTACGACGGTTCCGTCACGCTGTACGCGTGGGACGCGGAGGATCCGATCCTGCGGGCATGGTCGAAGATCTTCCCGACCTCCCTCACGTCGATCGACGAGATCTCCGGCGACCTGATGAGCCACATCCGGTACCCGGAGGGGCTGTTCAAGGTGCAGCGCTCGCTGCTCTCCTCTTACCACGTGACCTCTCCCGCGGTGTTCTTCTCGGGGCTGGACATGTGGACGAACCCGGTCGAGCCGACAGCCACGGGGACGACCAACGCGGCGCTGCAGCCGCCGTACTACCTGTCGCTGCAGATGCCGGACCAGACGTCGCCGGCGTTCTCGCTCATGTCGACGTTCATCCCGGGTGGTAACTCTGACCGGCAGATCCTCACGGGCTATCTGGCTGTCGACTCGGAGGCTGGGAACGTGGCGGGGAAACCTGCCGAGGGCTACGGGAAGCTGCGGCTCCTCACGCTGCCCAAGGACTCGACAGTCCCGGCGCCCGGGCAGGTGCAGAACACCTTCAACTCGAACCCGACGATCTCCGACCAGCTCAACATCCTCAAGAGCGGTAACTCGACGGTGCTCAACGGCAACCTGCTGACGGTCCCCGTCGGCGGTGGCCTGCTGTACGTGCAGCCCGTGTACGTGCAGTCCTCGACCGGCACGAAGATCCCGCTGCTGCGCAAGGTCCTCGTCTCGTTCGGCGACAAGGTCGGCTATGCGGACACGCTCGGGGAGGCGCTCGACCAGGTGTTCAGCGGCGACTCCGGCGTCGATCTGGATGAAGAGGTGCCCGACACGGGCGTGCCCACGACGCCGGTGCCGCCGACCGACGGCGAGACGCCGCCCGCGACGGAGACGCCTGCGCCGACGGACACACCTGCGCCTACGGAACCCACCGCGCCCGCGACGCCGCCCGCGCCCGGGACGCCGCGTGAACAGCTCGACGCCGCTCTCCAGGCTGCGAACCAGGCGATGAAGGACAGCGAGGCGGCCCTCACGGCCGGTGACTTCGCCAAGTACGGCGAGGCGCAGAAGCGTCTCAACGACGCGCTGCAGAAGGCGCTCGAGGCAGAGGGGGCGCTGGGCTGACGCCTGGCGGATCCGCAGGTCGGCGGCTCGGGAGCTACTCCCGGGCCGCCGATTTGGTCGCCAGCGCGTAGTTCCGTACAGTTGAGGTACCGACGCGGGGTGGAGCAGCTCGGTAGCTCGCTGGGCTCATAACCCAGAGGTCGCAGGTTCAAATCCTGCCCCCGCTACAGATCGAGTCGACAGACTCTCGACCGTGGCCCTCACAGATGTGGGGGCCACTGTTGGTTCCCGCCCGCTGCAGGCGGGCGCCTGTTTCCCGCCGGCTGCGGGCGCCGCCGCAGAGAGGTGTGAGGCGGCCGACATCCCGCCAGGTTGGTGTTCGCCTGAGAACCCCGTAGGGTGGTGGTTACCGACGCGGGGTGGAGCAGCTCGGTAGCTCGCTGGGCTCATAACCCAGAGGTCGCAGGTTCAAATCCTGCCCCCGCTACGAGAGAAGGGCCTGTGATCAGCTGATCACAGGCCCTTCGGCATCTCGGGAACACCCCGCGAGGCTCGTGACGGCGATAGCGTCGAGCCATGCACGTCATCCTCATCCCGGGTTTCTGGCTCGACGCGAGCTCCTGGTCAGTCGTCACCGAGGCGCTCGAGCGCGCCGGGCACGTCGCACGCCCCCTGACCCTTCCGGGGCTCGAGTCCGTCGACGCGGACCGCAGCGGCATCGGCCTCGCGGACCACGTGGCCGCCGTCGTCCGGGAGATCGACGCCGCGGGCGTGCCGGTCGTGCTCGTCGGGCACTCTGGCGGCAGTGCGATCGCGCACGCTGCCGCGGATGCGCGGCCCGACGCCGTCGCGCGCGTGATCCACGTGGACGCAGGCCCGCTGGGCGACGGCGAGGCGATCAACGACGAGCTCCCCGTGGTCGACGGGGACGTGCCGCTCCCACCCTGGGAGCTGTTCGACGACGAGGACCTCGTCGACCTCGACGACCGTCTGCGCGCCGAGTTCCGCGCGCGGGCGGTCCCGCAGCCGCGCGGCGTCGCGCAGGATCCCCAGGTGCTGCGCGACGAGCGTCGGTTCGGTGTGCCCGCGACGATCGTCGCGTGCGAGTTCTCGGGAGAGCTTCTCGCCGGCCTGGTCGCGCACGGGCACCCGATGGTCGCGGAGCTCGCCCGCATGACGGACGTCGAGTACGTCGACCTGCCGACGGGTCACTGGCCGCAGATGACGCGACCCGACGACCTCGCGACGGTGATCGTCGAGGCGGTCGACGCGTCCTGACGCGCAGCCTCAGGCCTCGGTGAGCGCCAGCTCGGCGACGAGCAGGGTGTCGAAGCCGTCCGACCACGTCGTCGAGCGACGGAGCCGGAACCCGTGCGGGGCGGCCGCTGCGGCGAGCCCTTCGGAGGTGCGGAGAGCGTCGCATCCGAAATTGGACCTTCGTCCGGCCGTCACGGCACGTCAGGGGCGTGCGCCGGCCCTGGGGCGGCGACCGGCGCCGGGTC
Source organism: Flavimobilis sp. BM9 (assembly GCF_058313055.1). Lineage (NCBI taxonomy): Bacteria > Bacillati > Actinomycetota > Actinomycetes > Micrococcales > Jonesiaceae > Flavimobilis > Flavimobilis sp. BM9. The sequence goes on from NZ_JBZEMO010000001.1 coordinate 446,299, forward strand.
GGGCTGCGCCGCGGGCAGGCGCACGGTGGCCTGCGTCCCGCTCGTGCCGTTCGACGTGAGGTCGACCGTGCCGCCGTTGCGCGTCACGAGGCTCCGCACGAGCGTCAGGCCGAGACCCGCGCCGGGGACCTTCCGCGAGGACGCGCTCGAGCTGCGGTAGAACCGGTCGAACACCCGGTCGAGGTCCTCGCGCTTGATCCCGACGCCCGTGTCCGTGACCGTCAGGACGACGTCGTCCGCGCGCTGCGCCACCTGCACCGCGACGAGCCCGCCCGCGGGCGTGAACTTGATCGCGTTCGTCACGAGGTTCGTCACGACGCGAGAGATGTCGTTCGGAGCCACAAGGGCGCGCACCGGTCCACCAGCCAGCAGCTGGAGCGTCACGTCACGTCGGTGAGCCGACGGCGTGAGCTCCTCGACGACGTCCGCTGCGAGGGCCCGCAGGTCGGTGGGGGAGGCGACCGCCCGGCCCTGCGCGCCCGCGCCGACCGTGAGGAGGTCCTCGACCAGGTTCCGCAGCCGCAGGGCGTTGCGCTCGAGCACCTCGAGATGGCGGCGCTGCTCCTCCGTGACGTCCGTCTCGTCGACGAGCAGCTCGACGAAGCCGAGGATGCTCGTCACGGGCGTGCGCAGCTCGTGGCTCACCGTCGAGACGAAGTCGTCCTTCTGCTGGTTGAGGTCGCGCAGGTGCTCGGCCGCGGCGCGCTCGTCCTCGAGGGCGCGCAGCATCGCAGCGTCTGCCCGGCGCTGCTGCGTCACGTCGATGAGCTGCGCGGTGAGGAGCGCCTCGCCGTTGCCGCGCGGGGCACGCGTCAGATGCAGCTCGAGGTGACGCCCGCCCGCGGCGTCGAGCTCGGCGGAGACCTCGCCGCGGGGGGACATGCGCACGGAGTCGATCGCGTCGATGAACGCCGAGCGTCCCGCCGTGTCGAGGGGCAGGAGCGGCAGCTCGGGCTCCTCACCGTCGACCTCGTTCAGCAGGTCGCGGCGCACGAACGGGACCTCGGGCAGGAGCCGCGCGGCGAGCCGGTTGCTCTGGAGGACCTGGATCCGGTCGGGGGACAGCTCGTTCATGATGATCATGCCGAACTGGGCGTCGACGATCCCGCCCTGGAGGATCTGCTCGCGCTCGGCGAGGTGGTCGCGAAGGTGCCGCCGCTCCTCCTGCGTCACGGCGAACGCGAGGATCGACACGCCGTAGGTCAGCAGGAACACCTGCATGACAGACAGCTCGACCCCGGGGTCGGGCATGCCGTCCGCCGTCGCGAACGGTCCGCCACCGAGCGCGGTGAGCGTCGTGACGGCCGTCGCGACGAGGAGGAGCTGCACGGCCACGTGCCGCGTCGAGAACAGGAACGTCGCCCACACGAGGAACGGCATCGGCAGGTAGGTGAGCGGAAGGTGGATGCCGGGCCAGAACACGAGGAGCACGACCGCGAGGAGGAGCGCCACCTGGACGACGTGCCGAGGACCGCGCCGCGCCGCAGGGTGGTCGCCGCCGATGACGACCGGCACGATGATGAGGATCGCCGACGCGTGGCTCGTCACGATCGTGAGCAGCGCCCGGACGGGCACCTCGCCCGTCACCGCGAGGAACCCGACGGCGCTGACCGCCGAGCCTGCGAGCGCACCGAAGCACGCGCCGACGAGGAGGCGCAGCAGGTCGTTCATCGTCACCAGCGCGGGCGTTCGGCGCCCGCGCATGAGCACGAGGACGGCGACACCCGCCTCGACCGCGCTGGCGACCCCGTGCCCGGCCGCCAGGACCGGGTCTCGGTGCGCGAGGACGTTCGCGACCATCGTGACGACCGCGACGTCGGCCAGGCCTAGCCAGCGCAGCTCGCGCGGGAGGGCGAGGACCGCGAGCACGGCGACACCGGCAGCGGGCCACCACAAGGACACGGGCCCGCCCCGGGCGAGGCTCGCCGCCCCGGATCCGAGCGCGAGCGCCACCGCGAGCAGCGCGACGTGCAGCAGTGCCATCTGGGAGCGCGTCCGGGTGTGCATGAGCAGGCTCGTGGGCATGTGCCCCCCCTCGCGTGGAAGTCGTTCCCGTTGATTATGCTGGGAGGACACCGTCGCCGACGACCTCCCAGGCCGGGCGGTCGGGCGCAGGACGAGGAGCTGGAGCATGGCACGCATCCTTGTCGTCGAGGACGACATCGACATCGCCGCCCTCGTGGCGCACAAGCTCAGGTCTGCGGGGCACGACGTCGCGCAGGTCGAGGACGGTGACGCGGCTCTCGCCGCGATCCGCGCGCAGCGCCCCGACCTGGTGGTGCTCGACTGGATGATCCCCGGGCCGGACGGCATCGCCGTGTGCGAGACGGTCCGCGCCGACCCGGACCTTGCCGGGACCCGCATCCTCATGCTCACCGCGAAGGCGCAGGAAAGCGACTTCGAGCGTGCCTTCCGCTCGGGCGCGGACGAGTACATGCAGAAGCCGTTCAGCACCCGCGAGCTCGTCGTGCGAGCCGAGTCGATCCTCGCGCGGACCTGATGGGAGTTCTCGACGCCACGGCGGCGACGCTCGTCGCGGTCGCCGCCGCCGTCGTCGTCCTCATGCTCCTCATCGCGGGGACGCGCGCGGGGACGACGCTGAGCAGACGGCGCGAGCAGCGCGCCCGCGCGGAGGTGCTGCCGGTCGTCCTGGCCGTGACCGACGGTGAGGACCCGCCGCTGCCGTCAGGGCGCAGGCTGCGCACGATGATGGGGCAGGTCGCCGCGTCCATGTCCCACAAGGTGCGCGGGGCAGACCGCGAGGCGCTCGGCGCGTGGCTGCGCGAGCACGGCTTCCTCGAGGAGGCGCGCCGCGGCATGAGGTCACGCAGCGCCGTCCGCCGCGCGCGGGCCGTCCAGCTCTACGTCGCCGCGGCGCCCGGCGGAGATCCCGGACCGGTCGTCGGGCTCTTGCGCGACCCGCACGCGGGCGTGCGCGCGACCGCCGTGCAGGCCCTCGGCCAGGCGCGCGCCGCCGAGGCCCTGCCCGCCCTCGTGCACGCCGTCGCGGCGCGCAGGGCGGGCGTGACGATGAGCGGCGTGGCGATGGCGATCGTCCAGGCCGCGCCGACGCGCGCGGACCAGCTCGACGCCGCGTGGACCTCCCCGGACCCGCGCGTGCGCAGGCTCGCGGTCGACGCCGCGGGGTACCTCGGCCTCGCTGACGCGCGGACGCGCCTCGAGGAGGCGCTCGCTGGCACGGACCCGACCCTGCGGCTGCGTGCCGCGGTCGCGCTCGGGCGGATTGGCTCGCCCGCGTCCGTACCCGCGCTCAGCGTCGCCCGGTCCCGTGCGGCGCTCGGCAGCGCCGAGCGCCGCGAGATCGATGCGGCGCTCGCACAGCTCGGCTCGACGGGGAGGGGCGCATGACGGCGCTGACCACGATCGTGACCGTCGTAACGGCCGTGCTGGTCGTCTACTACCTGATCTACAACCTCGTCTACATCCTGCTGGTGGTGCGGGCCGGTGCCGCGATCACCGACGAGGTGGCGTGGCCCGCGGAGCTCACGCAGGCGCTCACGTTCGCGAACCCGCTCGCTCCCGGCGTCTCGGTGATCGTGCCTGCGCACAACGAGGAGGCGGTGATCCGCGAGTCGGTCACGGCGCTGCTCAGGCTGCGCTACCCGCGCACGGAGGTCGTCGTCGTCGACGACGGCTCGCGGGACCGTACGGCCGCCATCCTGATCGAGGTGTTCGACCTCGTCCCGGACCGCCTGGCCGTGTCCGAGTCGATCGAGCAGGAGGGGGCGACGACCGAGACGCTGCGCTCGCGGACGAACCCTGGCCTCGTGCTCGTGCGCAAGGAGAGCGTGGGGCGCCGGTCGGACGCCGTGAACGCGGGGCTGCGTGTCGCGTCGCACGAGCTGGTCTGCATGATCGACGCGGACTCGATCCTGGACCCGGACGCGCTCCTGCACGTCGTGCAACCGTTCATCGACGACGACAGGGTCGTCGCGGCCGGAGGGGTCGTGCTCCCGTCGAACGGTGCGCTCGTGCGCGACGGGCGCATCGTCGCGACGCGCGTGCCGCGCAGCCTCGTCGTGCGCACGCAGGTCCTCGAGTACCTGCGCGCCTTCCTCGTGGGCAGGTCCGGCTGGTCGAGCCTCAACGGGCTGCTCATCATCTCGGGGGCGTTCGGGATCTTCCGCAGGCAGGCGGTGGTCGAGATGGGCGGCCTCGACGCGACGTCGCTCGCGGAGGACGCCGACCTCGTGGTGGGCCTGCACCGCATGATGCGGGACCGTGGCGTGCCGTTCCGGATCGTGTTCAGCCCCGAGCCGGTCTGCTGGACGGAGGTGCCCGACCGGGTGTCGGTGCTCAAGCGCCAGCGCGAGCGGTGGTCGCAGGGCCTCGGCGAGCTGCTCTGGAAGTACCGGAAGATGATCGGTCGCCCCCGGTACGGCGTGCTCGGCGTCATCACGATGCCGTACTTCGTGCTGTTCGAGCTCGTGGGGCCGTTCATCGAGCTCGTCGGCCTCGGGGTCGTGGCGGTCGGGCTCGTGACGGGAACGCTGCCGTGGTCGCTCCTGTGGATGTACGTCGGTGCGTCGGTCCTCCTGGCGACGCTCGGCTCGCTCGCGGCGATGCTCGTCGAGGAGGTGTCGTTCGCGCGGTATCCGCGCACTCGCGACGTCGCGGCGCTCCTGTGGGCAGCGATCGCGGAGCCGTTCTGGTTCCACTTCGTGCACTCGTGGTGGCGCGCCGTCGGGGTTCTGCGGGCCCTGCGCCGCAAGGAGTCCGAGTGGGGCGAGATGACTCGAGCGGGCTTCACGCAAGCCTGATCGCCGACCGTGGGACGGTCTCCGGAGGCCTGAGCGCCCTCGGCTACCATCCGAGGCGTGGTCCACGTCCAGATCCCCGGCTCCAAGTCCATCACCGCGCGCGCCCTGCTGCTCGCGGCCGCTACGGGCGGCGAGACCACGCTGGTCGACCCGCTGCTCTCCGACGACACGGAAGCGTTCGTCGAGGGACTGCGCGCGCTCGGGTACGCCGTCGAGCAGGGGACCCGGACGACCGGTGACGTGACGAGCAGCGTGTGGACGATCCACGGCTCGGCGACCGGCCCGCAGGTCGACGACGTCGCGTTGTTCTGCCGCGACGGCGCGACGACGGCACGCTTCCTGCCCGCGCTCGCTACGACCGGCACGGGCACCTTCCGCTTCGACGCGTCCGACCAGATGCGCCGCCGCCCCATGGCGCCCCTGACGGACGCGCTCGCGGCGCTCGGTGCGCAGCTCGAGTTCCCGGGCGAGCCCGACCACCACCCCGTGACGGTCGTGGGGACGGGCGCCCTGCCTGGCGGGACGGTCACCCTCGACGCGGGCACGTCGTCACAGTTCCTCACCGCGCTCCTGCTCGTCGCGCCGCTCGCGCGCGACGGCATGACGATCGAGGTCACGGACCTCGTCTCGGTCCCGTACGTGCGGATCACCACCGAGATGATGCGCGCGTTCGGCGTGGAGGTCGAGGTCGACGGTCGCACCTATCGCGTCCGCCCGCAGCCGTACGTCGCGCGCGAGTACGCGATCGAGCCCGACGCGTCGTCGGCCAGCTACTTCTTCGCCGCCGCGGCCCTCCTCGGCGAGAGCGTCACCGTCCCGCACCTCGGCGCCGGCGCCCTGCAGGGTGACCTCGCGTTCGTCGACGTGCTCGAGCAGATGGGCGCGCACGTCGAGAGGACGCAGGCCGCGACGACGGTCACGGGCACCGGCACCTTGCGCGGCCTCACGGTCAACATGCGTGACATCTCCGACACGATGCCGACGCTCGCCGCGATCGCGCCGTTCGCCGACGGGCCGGTGCGCATCGAGGACGTCTACAACACCCGGGTCAAGGAGTGCGACCGCCTCGAGGCGTGCGCCTCGAACCTGCGCCGCGCGGGCATCCGCGTCGAGACGGGGCACGACTGGATCGAGATCTACCCCGGCGAGTACCAGCCGGTGCACGTCGAGACGTTCCGCGACCACCGGATCGCGATGGCCTTCTCGATCGCAGGCCTGCGCGCCGAGGGGGTCACGCTCGACGACCCGGCGTGCGTGAAGAAGACCTTCCCGGCGTTCCACGACGTGCTCGCCGACACGGTCGCGCGCCTGCGCGGCTGACCGTCCCGAGGGCCCGACGGCCCAGGCTCACGCCCGGCGCCGGTCTGCTGCCCGCAGGAAGACCTTGCGCAGCTCGGTGACCCACAGGACCGTGCTCGCGAGGCCGACGCACACGAGCCACTGCATCCCCGTGAGGGGCGCGGTGCCGAACGCCTCGCCGAGCGCCGGCACGTTCACGACGACCACCTGCAGCACGACGGCGAGGATCGTCGCCCCCCACAGCCAGCGGTTCGCGAACGCCCCGTGGAACGCGGAGACGGTCTCCGAGCGGGCCGCGAACGCGTTGAAGAGCTGCGCGAGCACGAGCACCGTGAACGCGGCGGTGCGCGCGACCTCGAGGGTGCCTGCACCGGCGACGGCGGCGGGTGCCTCGACGAGGCCGCCTGGCAGGACGAGGTCGATCGCGAGCAGCGACACGGCACCCATGACCGCGCCGACCACGAGGACGTCGCGCCACATGCGCCCGTCGATCACGCGCTCGTCGCGGCGCCGCGGGCGGCGCGCCATCATGTCCTCGGTCGCCGGGTCCACGCCCATCGCGAGCGCAGGGCCGGTGTCCGTGAGCAGGTTGATCCAGAGGATCTGGGTCGCGAGCAGCGGCAGGACGAGCGTGCCGTCGTCGCTCGCGAGGCCGATCACGCCCGCGAGGACGACACCGAAGAAGACGGTCGCGACCTCACCCATGTTCGACGACAGCAGGAAGCGCAAGAACTTGCGGATGTTGTCGAAGATGCCGCGTCCCTCGCGGACGGCGTCGACGATCGTGGCGAAGTTGTCGTCGGCGAGGATCATCGTCGCGGACTGCTTCGAGACCTCGGTCCCCGTGATGCCCATCGCGACGCCGATGTCAGCGGACTTGAGGGCGGGCGCGTCGTTGACGCCGTCACCCGTCATCGCGACCGTCTCGCCGTCGGCCTGGAGCAGGTCGACGATCTCGATCTTGTGCCGCGGGGCGACGCGCGCGTAGACCGAGACGTCGCGCACGGCCTGCGCCTCGGCGTCGGGCCCCTGGGCGGCGACCTCGTCGAGCTCGGTCCCCGTGAGCGTTCGCGCCCCAGGCTCGACGATGCCGAGGTCGCCGGCGATGCGGCCTGCGGTGCGCGGGTGGTCGCCCGTGATCATGACGATGCGGATCCCGGCGCGGTGCGCCTCGGCGATCGCCGTCGCGGCTTCCGGGCGCGGCGGGTCGATGATGCCGACCATGCCGACGTAGACGAGCTCGCGCTCGAGCTCGGCGAGCGCGTCGTCGTCGAGGCTGTCGGCGACGTCGGGGAGCGGGCGGTACGCGACCGCGAGAGTGCGCAGCGCCATGTCGGAGAGGCGGTCGACGTGCGCGAGCACGCGCCCCCGCGCCGCGTCGTCGAGAGGGACGACGTCGTCGCCCACGCGCTGGTGCGTGCAGCGGTCCAGGAGGACGTCGGGGGCACCCTTCGTGACGAGCGCATGGTCGGCGGCGTCCGGCGCGGAGTCCGCCTCGAGCGTCGACATGATCTTGCGCTCCGACGTGAACGGCACCGTGCCGACCCGTTCGAAGCGTGCGGTGCGGGTCTCGGTCGTGCCGAGCTTGCGCTCGGCGACGTGGAACGCGACCTCGGTCGGGTCGCCCTGCGCGACCCAGCGGTCGCCGTCGCGGCGCAGCGACGAGTCGTTGGCGAGGGAGCCGCCGCCGAGGACCATCGCGACCTCGAGGAACAGCTCGGTGTGCGTGCCGGGGGTCAGGGGTGCGTCGTCGTCGGGGACCCTGACCTGGCCCTCAGGGGCGTACCCCTCGCCGGTGAACGTCACCTCGCCCGACGCTGTCACGACACGCTCGACCGTCATCTCGGAGCGGGTGAGCGTCCCGGTCTTGTCCGAGCAGATGACCGTCGCCGAGCCGAGGGTCTCGACGGACGACAGCTTCTTGACGATCGCGCCCCGCTTGGCGAGGCGTTGCACACCGAGCGCGAGCACGACCGAGAGGATCGCGGGAAGCCCTTCGGGGACGGCGGCGACGGCGAGCGAGACGCCGAGGAGCAGGACGGTCACGAGGCCGTCGAGGGTGCGGACGTGCGACGTCGCGAGGATCGTCACGACGACGACGAGCGCGATCACGACGACGACCACGCCGAGCATCCTGCCGACGCCGGAGATCTCGCGCTGCAGGGGCGTCGGCTCCTCGACGGTCGACGCGAGGAGGTCGGCGACGTGACCCATCTCGGTGCGCATCCCGGTCGCCGTGACGACGGCGCGCCCGGACCCCTGCGCGACGGCGGTGCCGGAGAACACGAGGCACAGCCGGTCGCCGAGCGCCGCGGGCGCAGGCAGGGTCGCGGGGTCCTTGAGCACGGGCTCGCTCTCGCCGGTGAGCGATGCTTCGGCGATGCGCAGCGCGGCCGCCGACACGAGGCGCGCGTCGGCGGCGACCGTGTCGCCCTCGCCGAGCACGAGCAGGTCGCCGACGACGACCTCGGCCGCGGGGACCGACCTGGTCTCGCCGTCGCGCACGACCGTCGCGTGCGCGGCGCTCATGTCGGCGAGCGCTGCCACCGCCGCCTCGGCGCGCGCCTCCTGCGCATAGCCGAGCACCGCGTTCGCCATGACGATGACGGCGATGACGATCACCTCGAACGGGACGCCCTGGGCGCCCTCGACGAGCCATGCGACGAACGACACGGCGATCGCGACGAGGAGCAGCACGACGAGCGGGTCGCGGAGCTGGGCGAGCACCTTGCGCCATGCGGGCACGCGGTCCGGGGGAGCGAGCTCGTTCGCGCCGTCGCGGGCGAGCCGCGCTGCCGCCTCGACCGAGGGCAGGCCGGTGGCGAGGTCGGTGCCGAGACGGCGCGCGACGTCGTGCGCGTCGACGACGGAGACGTCCGCGATCTCGGTGGTCGAGGGATCGGGGCTCATGCCCCCAGTGTCTCGCCCGAGCGCCGTGGGCGCTCGGGTCGCACGACCCGCGCGGCCGCAGCGGAGCGGGTGGCGGGCGGTCTGGCGGCGGTGCGGGGAGCCGGGGCCCAGGGCTACGCTGAATCATGGCTCGCTACTTCGACGTGCATCCTCGTGACCCGCAGGCGCGGTCGATCGCGCAGGTCGTCGCGCTCCTCCAGGACGACGCCGTGATCGCCTACCCGACCGATTCCTGCTACGCGCTCGGTTCCCGCATCGGCAACCATGACGGTGCCGACCGGATCCGCAAGATCCGCGGCCTCGGTCCGGACCATCACTTCACGCTCGTGTGCGCGGACTTCGCGCAGCTCGGCCAGTTCGTCCATGTGGACAACAAGGCGTTCCGTGCGGTCAAGTCGGCGACCCCCGGCCCCTACACGTTCATCCTGCCGGCGACGAAAGAGGTGCCGAGGCGCCTCGCGCACCCCCGCAAGAAGACCGTCGGTGTGCGCATCCCGAGCCATCCCGTCGTGCGGGCGCTGTTGAGCGAGCTCGGTGAGCCGCTGCTCAGCTCGACGCTCATCCTGCCCGGTGACGAAGCCCCGATGACCGAGGGGTGGCGGATCAAGGACGAGCTCGACGCGGTGCTCGACGCGATCGTCGACGACGGAGAGGAGTGCGGCACCGAGCCGACGACCGTCGTCGACTTCTCGGACGGCGACCCTGTCGTGGCACGTGCGGGTGCGGGGGACACGACGCGCTTCGAGTAGCCCCCGGGACCTCCGTCCCGGGAGGTTAGCCTTACCTCAGCGTTACGTTCGGCGCATGGACCTCGTGGACCTTCCCGTCGGAGCGACGGCGCGCATCGCCTCGGTCGACGTCGGTGCGGGCGCCGACGTGACCTTCCGGCTGGGCGAGCTCGGGCTGCGCCCGGGTGCGACGGTCCGCGTGCTCAACCGTGCCGCTTTCGGCGGTCGCGTGCTCGCGCTGGGCACGCCCGGAGCGAGCGCGTCGCGCGGGGTGACGACCGGCACGCGGCTCGGCGTCGACGGGCCCACCGTCCGCGCGATCCGCGTGCACCTCCCCGCCGAGGCCTCATGAGCTGCCACGAGCCCGCGGGAGCACCGCAGGCGCGGACCCTCGACGTCCCGACGGTCCTCCTCGTCGGCAACCCGAACGTCGGCAAGTCGACGCTCTTCAACCTCCTCACCGGCGCACGTCAGCACGTCATGAACGCCCCCGGCACGACAGTCGAGCTGCACCGCGGCACGTGGAGCGCAGACGACCGCCCGGTGCGGCTGACCGACCTGCCCGGCACGTACTCGCTCCTCGCGCGGTCGCCCGACGAGGAGGTCACCGCGGCCGCCGTCGCCGACCGCGGGCCCGACCGTGCCGACGTCGTCGTCGTGCTCGTCGACGCGTCCGCCCTGCCGCGCTCGCTGTACCTGCTCGCTCAGGTCGCGGAGCAGCACGTGCCGGTCGTCGTGGCCGTGACGATGAACGACGTCGCCGCGCGCGCAGGCGCGCCCGTCCCCGCCGTCGCGCTCGCGGAGACGCTGGGCGTGCCGGTCGTCGCGATCGACCCGCGCCGCGGCCGCGGAGGAGACGCGCTCGCCCGCGAGGTGCGGCGCGTGCTCGACGGCGCGGCCACGGCCGGTCCGACGGACACGTCCAGCACCACGTCCCTCGCGGCGCTCGTCGCGCGCTCGGCCCCCGAGCGCGCCGAGCCCCGGCAGCCGGTCTCTCTCGAGGCCGAGCTCGCGCACGCCGACGTGCTCTTCGCCTGGGTCGACGAGGTGCAGCGTGCGGTCGTCGACGTCCCTGAGACGGCTCGCCCGAGCGTCACCGACCGCGTCGACCGGTGGCTCCTGCAACCGTGGGTCGGCCTGCCCGTCCTGCTCGTGGTCATGTGGCTCGCGTTCCAGGTCGCGACGTCGGTCGCCGCGCCGCTCATGGACCTTGTCGACCGGGCGGTGGGCGGCTGGTTCGCAGGGCTCCTCGCCGACGTGATGCCAGGGCCGGCATGGCTCGAGGGGCTCGTCGTCGACGGCCTCGTCGCGGGCCTCGGCACGGTCCTGTCGTTCGCGCCGCTCATGGGGATGATGTTCGTCGGCGTCGCGCTGCTCGAGGACTCGGGCTACCTCGCCCGGGCCGCGTTCGTCGCCGACCGTGCGATGCGCGCGATCGGTCTCGACGGCCGCGCGGTCCTGCCGCTCGTCGTCGGGTTCGGGTGCAACCTGTCGGCGCTCGCCGCGACCCGCACGCTCCCGGATGCCCGGCAGCGCACGCTCACGGCGTTCCTCGTGCCGTACACGTCGTGCGCGGCGCGGCTGACCGTGTACGTGCTCCTCGCGGGGGCGTTCTTCCCCGACCACGCCGGCACGGTCGTGCTCGCGATGTACGTCGTGTCGGTGCTCATGGTGGTCGTGGTGGGCCTCGTGCTGCGCCGCACGGTCTTCCGGGACCTCGGCCGCGAGCCGCTCGTGATCGCGCTGCCCGCCTACCAGCGGCCGCGGCTGCGGGCGCTCCTGCTGTCCGCGGGCAAGCGGGTCGAGGCGTTCGTGCGCAAGGCGGGGACGATCATCGTCCTGACCCTCACGGTCGTGTGGCTCCTGCAGGCTGTCCCGGTCACGGGCGAGCACCAGGTCGCGGACGTCCCGGTGGGGGACAGCGCGTACGGGTGGGCGGCGCAGGCCGCGGCGCCGGTGTTCGGGCCGGCCGGCTTCGGGGACTGGCATGCGACGGCGGCGCTCGCGACGGGCTTCGTCGCGAAGGAGGTCGTCGTCGGGGCGTTCGCACAGTCGTTCGCGGTCGACGAGCCGCAAGACCCGGCAGACGGCGGGAGCCTCGCAGAGCGCCTGCGCGCGTCCTTCGACGAGAGCTCCGGTGGCCACGGCGCAGTCGCCGCGATCGCGTTCCTCGTCTTCGTCCTGACCTACACGCCGTGCCTCGCGACGGTCGCCGAGCAGGCCCGCCTGCTGGGCGCGCGCCGCACGGCCGTCGCGGTCGCGATCCAGCTCGTCACGGCGTGGCTCCTCGCGGTCGCGGTGTTCCAGGTCGGGAGGCTGTGGTGGTGACGACCAGCCAGGGCTTCGTGGCCGACGTCGTCGCACGCGCCGGGGAGGGGGCGACGGCGCGCCGGATCGCCGCGGACCTCGGCGTCGATCCCGGTGCGGTCGACGCGGCGCTCGACCTCGCGCGCCGGCTGGGCCTCGTCATGGTGTCCGGGCGCACGTCCGCGGACGGCTGCGGGTCCTGCCCGACGGCGTCGTCGCCGCTCGCGTCGGTCGCGTGCGCAGGGTGCCCCTTCGCCGGGTGAGGCTCACGCGAGCAGGTCGGCGGTCTCCGGGTAGAGGGCGCGCCGGAGCGGGTCGTAGTGGTGGGTGATCGAGCGGCGCAGGGCCTCGGCGTCGCCCGCCTCGGCGGCGGCGAGCATCTCGCCGTGGGCGTGGACGGTCTGCGTGATGTCCTCGGGGACCTGGACGCCGAGCCGTGGCAGCACGGCGGTGTGCACGTCCCAGAACGCGGTCACGAGCTGGGCGACGAGCGAGTTGTCGAGCCGCGAGAGCATGAGCGCGTGGAACTGGCGGTCCTCCTCGGTGAACGGGAGGCCCTGGGCGGCGAGCTCGTTCATCGTGTCGACGAGCGCGGAGATCTCGGGGTTCGTCGTGCCCTTGAATGCGGCCGCGACCTTGTCGGCGAAGGCGAGGTCGAGGGCCTGACGCACGTCGAGCACCTCGCGGAGCGCGTGGAGGTCGTCGCCGGGGCTCAGGACCCCGCGGAAGACGAGGGCCTCGACGAGGGCGTCGAGGGACATCTGCCCCACGAACGTGCCGTGGCCGTGGCGGACCTCGACGATGTCGAGCGTCGCGAGGGTGCGGACGGCCTCACGGACGCTTCCTCGTGAGACGCCGAGGAGCGCGCAGAGCTCTGCCTCGGTCGGCAGGGGGTCTCCTGGTCTCAGCCCTTGGGTGAGGATGAAATCCTTGATCTGTGCGGCGGTCGAGGATGCGCGCGACATCGTCGGGGTGGGGTGCGCTGGGCTCTGTTGCCGGGTCGGAGTCATTCGTGACCTATCTGTGACGGACATCTCTCTTGCTCCTCTTGGTTCGCCATCGTACGGTCTAGCCTATAGATCAGACATCATACGTCCGATCTTCCCAACGGAGGAGTAGCTTGTGAGCAGATCAACGTTGATTGGAGCTCGCCGCACACCGGTCGCGATCATCGCCCTGGCGGCGTCCGCGTCCCTCGTGCTGTCGGCCTGCGGCGGCGGCGACACGACCCCCAGCAGCTCGGACGCCCCCGGAGCGGCCGCGGGCGAGATCAACCCGGACGCGACCATCGAGGCCGGCATCTCATACTCGTTGAGCGGCGGGTTCGACCCCATGGTCACCACGGGTGCCGTGACGGTCGCGGCCAACTGGCACACGCTCGAGGGCCTGACCGAGCTCGACCCGGTCACCCGCGAGGTCTACGCGGCGCTCGGCGCCGACATGCCCGAGCAGACAGGCGACACGACGTACGAGGTCGACCTGCGCGAGGGCGCCGTCTTCCACGACGGCACGCCCGTCACGACGGACGACGTCGTCTACTCGTTCGAGCGCGTCCAGGACCCCGCGAACTCCTCGCTCTACGCCGGCTTCATCACGTTCCTCGACAAGGTGGAGGCCGTCGACGAGGACACGGTCAAGATCACGACCAAGTACCCGTTCAGCCTCCTCGCCGAGCGTCTCTCGGTCGTCAAGATCGTCCCGAAGGCCCTCGTCGAGTCCGACTACGAGGCCTTCAACTCGATCCCCGTCGGCACCGGGCCCTACAAGCTCACGAGCGCGACGCCGGACGACAAGATCACGTTCGAACGGTTCGACGCCTACACCGGCCCCCGCCCCGCGAAGGCCGCCGGCATCACGTTCAACCTGCTCTCCGACTCCGCCGCGCGCGTCACGGCGCTCTCGTCCGGGACGATCTCCGCGATGGAGTCCGTCCCGTACATCGACGTCGACGGGCTCGCCAACCAGGTCGACGTCGAGACCGTCCAGTCCTTCGGGCTGCTCTTCATGATGTTCAACACCCAGAAGGCGCCGTTCGACGACGTCCGCGTGCGCCAGGCGTTCTTCTACGCGCTCGACATGGACAAGATCATCAACACCGGTCTCCTCGGCAACGCGAAGGCCGCCACCGGCTTCCTGCCCGAGTCGCACCCGAACTACCACCAGGCGTCGACCGTCTACACGTACGACCCGGCCAAGGCCAAGGCCCTCCTCGCGGAGGCCGGCGTCAGCAACCTGAGCATCAACCTCATGACGACCGACACGGACTGGGTCGCGGACGTCGCCCCACTGATCAAGGAAGACCTCGACGCCATCGGCGTGAGCACGACCCTCGACATCGGGCAGTCCGGCGGGCAGTACACCAAGGTCGACAACGGCGACCTCGACGTCATGGTCGCTCCCGGTGACCCGTCGGTCTTCGGCAACGACCCCGACCTGCTCATGCGCTGGTGGTACGGCGACAACGTCTGGTCGCAGTCCCGCTACCGGTGGAACGAGACGAGCGAGTTCGACGAGCTCACCAAGCACCTCGACGCCGCCGTCGAGGCGACCGGCCAGGAGCAGCAGGACTCCTGGAACGAAGCGTTCGACCTCATCTCGGAGGAGGTCCCGCTCTACCCGCTCTTCCACCGTCAGCTCGCGACGGGCTGGAACAGCGACGACCTGGTCGGGTTCCGCCCGATCGGCCTCACCGGACTGTCCTTCCTGGACGTCGGCGTCGCCAAGTAGGACGACGTGAACCGGTGCGGGGGCGGGTCTTCCCCCTGGGCCCGCCCCTGCACCCCCGAACCATCCACGAACTAGGAGGCACGAGCATGGTCGCTCTGCTCCGGCTCATCGGGCGAAGAGCTCTCGTCCTTCCCTTCATGATCCTCGGCATCACCTTCCTGGTCTTCTTCGTCATGCAGTTCTCGAAGATCGACCCCGCCATCACCGCCCTCGGCGAGGGCGCCTCGCTCGAGGCCCGCGCAGCGTTCCGCGCGGCGAACGGCCTCGACGACCCGCTCCTCGTCCGCTACGGGAACTTCCTCGTCGGACTCGTCCAAGGGGACCTCGGGACGTACAGCGCCCGCCAGATCCCCGTCGTCGACGAGGTCGCCAAGGCTCTTCCTCTCACCCTGCAGCTGACGTTCATCGGGCTCGCCGTCGCCGTCGTCGTCGCGCTCGTGCTCGGTGTCCTCGCCGCGGTCTACCGCGACCGCTGGATCGACCAGGTGGTCCGCGTGATCTCGATCGCCGCGGTCGCGACGCCGTCGTTCTGGCTCGCCGTCCTGCTCATCCAGGGCTTCACGCTCGGGCTGGACCTCCTGCCCGCGTCTGGCGCGCTGCCCGCGATCTCGGAGGACCCCGGCGCGTACCTCGCCCGGATGATCCTCCCCGCGCTCGCCCTCGCGATCCCCGTCGCCGGCTCCCTGACGCGCGTCGTGCGCACCTCGACCGTCGAGGAGCTCGACAAGGACTACGTCCGCACCGCGATCGGCGGTGGCATCCCCAAGGTCGTCGTCGTCGCGCGGAACGTGCTGCGCAACGCGCTCATCACCCCGGTGACCGTGCTGGGCCTGCGCGTGGGCTACCTCATCGGCGGAGCGGTCGTCATCGAGATCATCTTCGCGCTGCCGGGCATGGGGACCCTCATCCTCAACGGCGTCACGAACAACGAGCCCAACCTCGTGCAGGGAGTCACGCTCGCCGTCGCCCTCGCCTTCGTGATCGTCAACGTCGTCGTCGACATGCTCTACGTGCTCATCAACCCCCGGATCAGGACGGTGTGACATGCGTCCCCAGCTCACCGAACGCCTGAGCGCGCCCGGGCTGCGCCTCGGCCGGCTCAGGGCGCTGAGCCTCGGGTCGAAGGTCTCGCTCGCCTTCCTCGTGGTCGTCGTCCTCGCTGCGGTCTTCGCGCCGCTCGTCTCCTCGTTCGACCCCCTCGCGAGCGGTACCCCTGTCGAGGCGCCGAGCAGCGAGCACTGGTTCGGCACCGACCGGCAGGGCCGCGACGTCTTCGCGCGCGTCGTGTTCGGCGCCCGGTACTCGCTCGTCATCGGCCTCGGCGCGACGGCGATCGCGCTGCTCGTCGCCGCGGTGCTCGGCTCGGTCGCCGCGACCGCCCGCACCTGGGTCGCTGAGGGCCTCATGCGAGTCCTCGACGTCGTCATGTCCTTCCCGGGCATCGCGCTCGCCGCCGTGTTCGTCGCGGTGTTCGGCCGCTCTCTCCCGGTGCTGATCCTCACGATCGCGTTCCTGTACGTCCCTCAGCTCACCCGCGTCGTGCGCGCGAACGTGCTGTCGCAGTACGGCGAGGACTACGTCGCCGCGACGGTGGTCATGGGGGCGCGCACCGCACGCATCCTCGTCAAGCACGTCGCGCGCAACTGCCTCGCGCCGGTCATGGTGTTCGCGACCGTCCTGGTCGCCGACGCGATCGTCTTCGAGGCGTCCCTGTCGTTCATCCAGGCGGGCGTGCCCGACCCGGAGCCCTCGTGGGGCAACGTCATCGCCGCAGGCCGCGACCTCGTCATGGGTGGCTACTGGTGGGCCACGCTGTTCCCCGGCCTCGCGATCATGCTCACGGTGCTCTGCCTCAACATCCTGTCCGAGGGCCTCACCGACGCGCTCGTCGCGCCCCCGCGCGGCCCGCGCCTCGTCGAGGCGACCGTGCCCGTCGAGGCTGCCGGGGAGGACGCCGACGCCGAACGCGCCGCCGAGCACCCCGACGACGTCGTCCCGCTCTCCGAGCGGCTCGCGCAGCTGCGCCTCGTCGAGCTCGCCCGCGGGGACCGCCTCGCGTGCCCGCCCTCCGACACGGTGCCGCTGCTCGAGGTCGACCGGCTCTCGATCCGATTCCCGCAGCGGCACGGTGACGTCGCCGTCGTCGACCAGGTGAGCTTCTCGGTCCGGCCGGGGGAGACCATGGCGCTCGTCGGGGAGTCCGGGTGCGGCAAGTCGATCACGAGTCTCGCGATCATGGGCCTCCTGGACCGTGACGCGGAGCTCGACGGTGCGATCCGGTACGGCGGCAAGGACCTGCTCACGATGAGCGGCCGTGAGCGCAACGCGCTGCGCGGCCACGAGCTCGCGATGATCTACCAGGACGCGCTGAGCTCGCTCAACCCGTCGATGCTCATCCGCGCCCAGATGCGACAGCTCATCAGGCGCGGTGGCACCCGCACCGCCGAGGAGCTCCTCGAGCTCGTCGGTCTCGACCCGGAGCGGACGCTGCGCAGCTACCCGCACGAGCTGTCCGGGGGGCAGCGCCAGCGCGTGCTGATCGCCATGGCGCTCACCCGCGACCCGAAGCTCATCATCGCGGACGAGCCGACCACGGCGCTCGACGTCACCGTGCAGGCCCAGGTGGTGGCCCTGCTCAACGAGCTGCGCGAGAAGCTCGGCTTCGCGCTCGTGTTCGTCAGCCACGACCTCGCGCTCGTCGCCGAGGTCGCCCACCGGATCACCGTCATGTACGCCGGCCAGGTCGTCGAGCAGGCGGAGACGACCGAGCTGCTGACGAACCCCGTGCACGAGTACACGCGCGGCCTCCTCGGTTCGGTCCTCTCGATCGAGGCCGGCAACGGCCGCCTGCACCAGATCCGGGGCACGGTCCCGTCGCCGCGGGACTTCCCGCGCGGTGACCGGTTCGCGCCGCGCTCGTCGCGCCCGACGTACGGGCTCGACACCCGCCCCGTCCTCGTCCCCGTCCGGGGCATCCCCGAGCACCGCTACGCGGCGCAGCCCGGCGACGCGGTCCTGCCGCTGGAAGGAAAGGTCCGATGAGCGCCACGAGCTGGACCGTGACCCCCGTCCCGACGCCCGAGCCGGAGCCGATCGTCGAGCTGCGCGACATCCACGTCGAGTTCCGCGCCCGCACGGGCGGCATGTTCGGCAACCACCGCGTGCGGGCCGTCGACGGCGTCTCGCTCGCCGTCCGGCGCGGGGAGACGCTCGGCATCGTCGGGGAGTCGGGATGCGGCAAGTCGACGACCGCGAAGGTCCTGCTCGGGCTCCAGCTGCCCACCTCGGGTGAGGTCCGCTTCCGCGGCGAGGCGGTCACCCGGCGCACGATCGCGACGCGCAAGCGGATCGGTCGAGTGGTCTCCGCGGTCTTCCAGGACCCGGCGACCGCCCTCAACGCGCGGATGGTCGTGCGGGACGCGTTGCGCGACCCGCTCGACGTCCACGGGGTCGGCACGCCGGCCGAGCGAGACCGGCGGGTCCGCGACCTCGTCGCGATGGTGGGGCTGCCGTCGTCGGCCCTCGATGTGCTGCCCGGGCAGCTGTCCGGTGGCCAGCGCCAGCGCGTCGCGATCGCTCGCGCGCTCGCGCTCCAGCCCGACGTCATCGTCGCCGACGAGCCGACCTCCGCGCTCGACGTCTCGGTCCGTGCGCAGGTGCTCAACCTGCTCATGGACCTCAAGGCCGAGCTCGGGCTGAGCCTCGTCTTCATCTCCCACGACATCCAGACCGTGCACTACCTCTCGGACCGCATCGCCGTGATGAACGGCGGTCGCATCGTCGAGGAGGGGCCGGCAGACACGGTGATGAACAACCCCGAGAACCCCTACACCCGCACGTTGCTCGGAGCGGCGCCCTCGCTGCTGCACCCCGGGTCCCACAGCACGAGGAGAACACTGTGACCACCACGTTCCGCGGCGTCGTCCCGCCCGTCCTGACCCCCCTGACCGAGGACGGGAGCGTCGACCACGACGCATACGCGAAGCTCGTCGAGCACCTGATCGACGGGGGCGTGCACGGGCTGTTCGTGCTCGGCTCTAGCTCGGAGACGGCCTACATGAGCGACGCGCAGCGGCGCGAGGTGCTCGAGACGGCCGTCCGCGTCGTCGCGGGGCGTGTCCCCGTCATGGCCGGCGTCATCGACATCTCGACGAACCGCGTCATCGACCAGGTGCGCGTCGCCGAAGAGCTGGGCGTCGACGCCGTCGTCGCGACCGCGCCGATGTACATCCGCACGGACGACACGGAGATCGAGGAGCACTTCCGCGCGATCGCCGCGGCCACCGACCTGCCGCTGTTCGCCTACGACCTGCCCGTCTGCGTGCACGTGAAGCTGAGCACGGACATGCTCGTCCGGCTCGGCGTCGAGGGAGTCCTCGCGGGCGTCAAGGACTCGTCGGGCGACGACGTCGCCTTCCGCCGCCTCGTCGCGAAGAACCGCGCTGCAGGCTCGCCGCTCGTGGTGTTCACAGGGCACGAGGCGGTCGTGGACGGCATGCTCCTGCTCGGCGCCGACGGCCTCGTCCCGGGCCTCGGCAACGTCGACCCGCACGGCTACGTCCGGCTGTGGGACCTCGCCCAGGAGAGCCGCTGGGAGGAGGCGCGCGACGAGCAGGACCGCCTCGCCGCGCTCTTCGAGATCGTCTTCCAGGCGACCGACCTGTCGGGCGGTGCTGCGGGCGTCGGCTCGTTCAAGACCGCGCTCGAGCTCATGGGTGTGTTCGCGACCAACCGCATGTCCGTCCCGGCCGGGCGACTGGTCGGCGCGAACGTGGAGAAGGTCCGTGAGATCGTCGCCTCGAGCGGGCTGATCGCGCGATGACCCTCGTCGTCGGGGTCGACCTGGGCGGCACGAAGACCGCCGCCGCGGTGGTCGATCCCGCCGGCGCGTCGGGGCCCGTGCTCACGGCACCGACCCCGGCCGCAGCCGGTCCCGAGGCGGTGCTCGACGTCGTCGCGCAGCTCGTCCTCGACGCGCTCGGCGCCGCGGGCCTCAGCCCCGACCAGCTCGCGGCCGTCGGCGTGGGTACGGCCGGCGTCGTCGACGCCGCGCGCGGCGTCATCGTGTCTGCGACCGACTCCCTGACCGGCTGGGCTGGGACGGACGTCGCCGCGGGCCTGCGTCGCCGGCTCGGCGCGCACGGCGCGGCGCCGCTCGTCGTCGTCGAGAACGACGTCGACGCGCACGCCGCGGGTGAGGCCTGGCTCGGTGCCGCCGCCGGGCTGCCCGTCGCGCTCATGGTCGCGGTCGGCACCGGCGTCGGCGGCGCCGTGGTGCTCGACGGACGGCTGCTGCGCGGGGCGCACCACCTTGCGGGGGAGATCGGGCACGTCCCGGTGCCTGGAGCGGAGGGCCTGCGCTGCGGGTGCGGTCGCGACGGGCACGTCGAGGCAATCGGCTGCGGTCCCGCGCTGCACCGCCTGTTCCTCGCCCGCGGCGGCGACGCAGCGAGCCCGGACGCGCGCGACGTCGTCGCGCGGGCCCGCCGCGGCGACCTCGTCGCCCTGGGAGCCGTGCGCGACTCTGCGACCGCCGTCGGCCGCGCGGTCGCTGGCGTGGTGACCGTCCTCGACCCGGACGTCGTCGTCGTGGGCGGGGGCCTCGCCGAGGCAGGCCCCGTCTGGTGGGAGCCGATGGAGGCTGCGCTGCGCTCGGAGGTCGTCGAGCCGCTCGCCGAGATCCCCGTCGTCCCTGCACGTCTCGGCCTGGGCGCGGCGATCGTCGGAGCCGCGCACCGCGCCCACCTCTCCCTGGCCAGCACGCCTGCCACCCCGGCCCACGCCGCAACGGCAGCCCACCGAGGACCGGCCGCGACCGCTGCGGCCGGCACGAGCACCGGAGACCATCCATGAGCACGCTGCACCCCGTCCTCGAGCAGGTGCGAGGCCGCCTCGTCGTCTCCTGCCAGGCCTACCCCGGCGAGGCGATGCGTGACCCGCGCACGATGGAGCAGGTCGCCGTCGCCGTCGTCACGGGCGGTGCCGCCGCCGTGCGCGCCCAGGGCCTCGACGACATCAGGGCGATCGCCGCGCGCGTGCACGTCCCCGTCGTCGGCCTCTGGAAGGACGGTGACGACCCCGTCTTCATCACGCCCACCCTCGAGCACGCGGTCGCGGTCGCCGAGGCCGGCGCGCACGTCGTCGCGATCGACGGCACGCGCCGCCCCCGCCCCGACGGCCTGACGCTGGCCCAGACCGTCGCAGGCCTGCACGAGCGCGTCCCCGGCATCCTCGTCATGGCCGACTGCGGGTCGCTCGACGACGCGCTCGCAGCACAGGCCGCCGGCGTCGACGTCCTCGGCACGACCCTCGCGGGCTACTCGGGGGAGCGCCCGAAGACCGACGGCCCCGACCTCGACCTGCTGGACGAGATGGTCGCGCAGTGCGACCTGCCGGTCATGGTCGAGGGTCGCGTGCACACTCCGGCCCAGGCTGCCGAGGCGATCGCACGCGGCGCGTTCTCGGTGTGCGTCGGCACCGCCATCACCCACCCCACCACGATCACCACATGGTTCAGCGACGCCGTCGGCGCTGCCGCAGACGGCCGGACCACGAGCACGGAAGGACAGTGACATGGAGCTGCGCACGACTGCGCCGGGCGCCCTCATGGAGGCGGAGATCACCCAGCAGCCGGAGGCGCTCGCGACCCTCCTCGAGCACGGGACCGACGATGTCGCCCGCGCGGCCGCGGCGATAGGAGAACGTGAGCCCGCGACCGTCCTCGTCGTCGCGCGCGGGTCGAGCGACCACGCCGCGCTGTACCTCAAGTACCTCGTCGAGATCCGGCTCGGCCTCCCGGTCGGCCTGTGCTCGCCGTCGACCGTGACGATCTTCGGCGCGCAGCCGTTCTCGCTGGCGTCCGTCGTCGTCGGCATCAGCCAGAGCGGCGGCTCGCCCGACCTCGTCGCGACCCTGCGTGCCGCGAGCGCCCGAGGCGCCCTGACGATCGCGCTCACGAACGCGCCCGGCTCACCGCTCGCGACCGCGGCGGACCTCCACGTCGACCTGCGCGCCGGTGCCGAGCGCTCGGTCGCCGCGACGAAGACCTACACGAACGAGCTTCTCGCGTGCTACCTGCTCGTCGAGGCGCTCGCCGGCCGCCGCGGCGGCGCTGCGGACGTCCCTGCGGCGGCGCAGGCCGTGCTCGCCGCGCGGGACCAGGTGGCCGACGTCGCGCGCGACCTCGTGAACGCCCCGCACCTCGTGACGACCGCTCGCGGGTACGGTCACGCGACGGCGCGCGAAGGTGCGCTCAAGCTCATGGAGACGTGCTACCTGCCGACCCTCGCCTTCTCGGCGGCCGACCTGCTGCACGGTCCGTTCGCGATGCTCGGCGAGGACGTGCCCGCGCTCGCGCTGCTCGACCGCGGCCCGGCCGCGGACGGCATGGGCGACATCGTCGCGCGGCTCGTCGAGACGGGCGCGCCGACCTACACGTTCGGGGCAGGCGCCGTGTCGCCCGCCACCGGGACCGCCGGGCACGTCGAGGTGGACCACGCGCTTCCTGCGGACCTCGCACCGATCGTCGACGTCGTGCCGCTGCAGCTGCTCGCGCTCGAGCTCTCGCGGCTGCGTGGCCTCGACGCGGACACCCCGCGCTCGCTGCGGAAGGTCACGTCGACGCTCTGAGCGGGCCGGGCGTGCGTCGGCCGGGTCCCGTCCTCCGGGCCCTGGCCGGCGCGCGCCGGGAGGACGCTCAGGCGCCCCGCCCCGCTCGCCGGGTGACGCACTCGCGGACGGTCGCGGTGATCGCAGCGGGCACGTCGTCGTCCTCGTAGCCGAGGACGTCCTGGGTCAGGCGCGACGGGGTGCATGCGTGCCGGTCCTGGAAGCGGACCGCGTCAGCCATGTGGATGCCGTGCTCCTTGCCCATCGACGCGGTCGCCATGTCGTAGCGCTCCATGCTCGCGAGCTGCGACTCGAGCGGCGCCACGACGACGTCGCCCGGGTCGCGTCCGAGCTCGCCGCAGATGACGCGGTGCAGCTCCGCGTAGGACAGGTCGTAGCCGTTGATCGAGTACCGGCCCCCGTGCTCGCCGCGCTCGATCGCGCCGACGGTTGCCTGCGCGACCTGGCGGACGGTGACGGACGACGTCGAGCCGCCCTGGACCACGACGTCGCCCTGCTGTGCGGCGACGCGGTCGACGAACACCTGCCACAGGGACGGCCGGTTCGGGGTCGTGCCGAAGACGTACGGGAGGCGCAGGACCGTCACGGTCATCGAGCCCTCGCCCTCGAGGACCGCGACCTCCTCCTGCACGAAGCGTGTCCGGGGGTAGCCGTTGCGTGTCCGGAACCCGAGCTCGGGCCACATCTCGCCCCACTCGACGGTGTGCGACCCGAACAGGACGAAGCGCGAGACGCGGGTCGCGCGGGCGACGCGCACCACGCGTTGGACCGGGCGGACGTTGACCTCGTAGAAGAAGTGCGCGGCGGGGCTGTCGGGGACGACCCGGTCGTCGAAGCCTGCCGCGTAGACGACCGCGTGCTTGCCGGCGAGCAGGTTCGCGAGCTGGCCGTCCGACATGGCGTTGAGGTCCTCGAGGACGAGCTCGACGCCCGTGGGGAAGAGCTGCGCGGCTCCCGGCTCGGGGAGGGCGACGCCCGTGACGGCATACCCCCGCCTGACGAGCTCTGTCGTCGCGTGGTAGCCGAGCATGCCGGTCGCACCGACGACCAGGACCTCCCGCACGGTGCTCCCTCCCGCGTACGCCAACTGTTCCTGCTCGCCAGTCTTGCGGTCGTGCGGCGGATTTCCGCGGGTCGATGGTCCCCTGCGCGCGTCAACCGACGCTGATGCCGAGCACCATCCCTGCGGCCCGGTGGCCCTGGACCGAGCACCATCCCTCGATCGCGCCGGTCACGGTCCCGACGTCGACCGTCGCCTTCTGCCCGCGCGACAGCAGCCCTGACGCGGTGCCGTCCTGCAGGACGAGGTCGTGGGGCATGCCGTCGGTGTTCTCGAGGTCGACGACGAGGTGCGTGCCGTCGGGCACGACGATCGTGGACGGCTCGAAGCGCATGTCGACCATGTGGACGGGCACGTGGTAGCGGCCCTCGGAGTCGCTGTACGGGGAAGCGGGCTCGGTCGGGGCACCGGGTCCGCACGCGGCGGTCGCGACGAGGAGGAGCCCACCGAGCGCGGCGAGGCGCCGCGAGCGCGCGCGACCGGGGTGGGGGACGGAGGTACGAGGCACCTGTCGAGCCTACGACCGCCGGCCACGGATGGATACGGGGCCCTCACGTGGGCGAAGATGGAGGTGGCACCGGTCGACGACGACGGAGGACAGGCACGGCATGGACGACGTGGCACGCAAGGACGCACGGGTAGGCCTCATCGGGTACGGGCTCGCGGGGGAGGCGTTCCACGCCCCGCTGATCGCGTCGACACCCGGTCTGGAGCTGTCCGCGATCGTCACCTCCCGGGCTGGGCGGGCGGCCGCTGCGGCCGCGCGGTACCCGCGTGCGCGGGTCGTCCCCACGGTCGACGACCTGTGGGGCCTCGACGTCGACCTCGTCGTCGTCGCGACGCCCAACGACTCGCACGTTCCGCTCGCGCGTGCCGCGCTCGAGCGGGACCTCGCCGTCGTCGTCGACAAGCCCGTCGCGCCGGGAGCGCGTGCGGCGCGCGAGCTCGACGCGCTCGCCCGCTCTCGCGGGCTGCTGCTCACCGTCTTCCAGAACCGTCGCTGGGACGGCGACTTCCTCACGGTGCGCGACGCCGTCGCGTCCGGGCTGCTCGGAGACGTGCGCCGGTTCGAGTCGCGGTTCGAGCGGTGGAGCCCGGTCGCGACGGGCGGGTGGCGCGAGACGGCAGCCCCGGAGATGGCGGGCGGCCTGCTCTGGGACCTCGGCGCGCACCTCGTCGACCAGGCGGTCCAGCTCTTCGGCCCCGTCGCGAGCGTGTACGCCGAGTGCGACGTCCGCCGTGACGGCGTCGAGGCCGACGACGACTCGTTCGTCGCCCTCACGCACACCGGGGGCGTGCGGTCGCACCTGTGGATGAGCGCCGTCGCCGCGCACGAGAACCCGCGCTTCCGCGTCGTCGGCTCGAAGGCCGCGATCGTCACGTGGGGGCTCGACCCGCAGGAGGACGCGCTGCGCGCCGGCCGCGTCCCGGTCGGTGACGGCCTCGCCGACGACGGCTCCCTGTGGGGCGTCGCCGAGACGCCCGCGACCGCCGACGTCGTCGCGGGACCCGAGCGCTCGACGCGACCGGTCCGCGCGGGGGACTACCCGGCGTTCTACGCGGGCGTCGCCCGCGCCCTCCACGAGGGCGCCCCCGCGCCCGTGAGCGTGACCGACGCCGCGGCCGTCCTCGACGTGCTCGAGACCGCACGCCGCGCCGCCCGGCAGGGGGAGGTGCTTGCCGTCGCAGCCTCGTGACCCGTCAGCGCGCAAACCGCAGGTTCGACCCGAGGAGTGACCATGACCGAATATCCGAAGGACACCGAGGAGATCGCCGCAGCGATCTCGCAGATCGAGGCTGAGATGGCCGAGCTGCACCTGGCCTCGTTCACGGCAGACGACGCCCGCAGGCTCGGGCTCACGCTCGTGCGGCTCGCGGAGGAGCGCGAGCTTCCTGTCGCGATCGACATCTCGCGCGGCGACCATGTCCTGTTCCACGTCGCGATGCCCGGAGCGAAGCGGAGCAACGCCGACTGGATCCGTCGCAAGACCGCCACGGTCCTGCACTACGGGGAGCCCTCGCTGCTCGTGGGCCTGCGCCCGCGCCTGAACGGTCGACGGATCGAGGACGACCCGTGGTTCGACGAGGCGCGCTTCGCGGCGCACGGCGGTTCGTTCCCCGTGCTCGTGCAGAGCGTGGGCATGGTCGGCACCGTCACGGTGTCGGGGCTGCCCCAGATGGACGACCACGCCCTCGTCGTCGAGGCGCTGCGCCTGATGATCGCGCAGACGCGCGCGCAGGGGCGGCTGGGGCACGCCGACGGGCTGCGCTGACAGCCCGGACGGGGACGGTCAGACGGCCGCCTGTGCACGGCGCAGGCGGCCGTCGGTTCGCACGAGGTTCGTGACGCCGAGGACCCACAGCGGGATGAACGTCAGCCACGCGAGGGTGAAGCCGCGGTCCGTGATCAGGTCCGGGGTGCCCTCACCGACCAGGTCGAGCGCCACGCCGACGAGGAGCATGATCGTCAGCGTCGAGATGAACCCGCCCGTGTTGACCATTCCTGTCGACACCCCCAGCGTGCGCAGCGGGTTGGTCTCGCGCGCATAGTCGAAGCCGAGGAGTGATCCTGGACCGGCTGCGCCCATCGTCGTCGCGAGGACCAGCAGGGTCGCGAGCGGGGCGCGTCCGGGCCACGCGAGGACGACCGCCCACGCGAGCACCTGGGCCGCGACGACGCTCAGGACGAGCACGAGGCGGCGGCCGGGGAAGCGGCCCGCGAGGACGCCGAGGACCGGCCCCATGACGAGGCACGAGACGACGTACAGGTTGAGCACCCCGAGGCTCGCCTCGGCGCTGAGGCCTTCTGCGCGCGTCATGTAGACCGAGCCCCACAGCAGGACGAACGAGTAGGTGGGGAACGGTGCGACGAAGTGCGCCCAGAAGCCCGCGCGTGTGCCGGGGTTCCGCCAGGTCTCGCGCATCGTGGGCGGACGCACCGGGGCAGGGGCCGCGCGCCCGTCCGGGCGTGCGGGCGGCGGCTCGTCGGGCAGGTCGACGACGACGTGTGCCCGTCCGTCGCGCACGACGATCGCGACGAGCGCTGCGATGCCGGCGGCGAGAGCGCCCGCGGTGACGAACGCCGTCGCCCAGCCGCGGGCGTCGAGGAGGGCGACGAACGGGACGAGGCTGCCGAGCTGGCCGAGCTGGCCGAGCATCCCGGTGAGCTGGGTCGTCAGCGGGACGGCGCGCGGCGGGAACCACGCCGGCACGAGCCGGACCACGGAGATGAACACGAACGAGTCGCCGCCGCCGACGAGCACGCGCGCCCCGACCGCCTCGGGGACGGACGAGGCGAACGCCATCGCGACCTGCCCGGCGGCGATGAGGGCGCACCCGAGGGTGATCGCGACCCGTGCCCCGTACCGGTCGAGGAAGATGCCTGCGGGGATCTGCATGCCGGAGTACACGGCGAGCTGGAGCACGGCGAACATCGACAGGGCGGAGGCGGACGTCTCGAAGCGCAGCGCGGCCTCGACGCCGGTCGCGGACAGCGAGCTGCGCGCGAGCACCGCGATCGCGTACGCGACGACCGCGATCGACCAGACGACGACGGCACGCCACGTCACCCGGTCGATCACGTCAGCGTGGTCCCGGCCCATCTTGTTGCTTCTTTCCGCCGGGACCGTGCCCGGCCCAGTGTCAGCCGGTGTTCTGCAGCCCGGCTGCGACACCGTTCATGGTGATCAGGAGGAGCCGCTTGATGCGGGCGACCTCTTCTTCGGGGCGCGTGTCGTCGAGGCGCAGCACCCGCAGGGCGCGGACCTGGATGAGCGAGAGCGCGTCGACGTACGGGCTGCGCATCTGCACGGCCCGGCCGAGGACCCGCATGTCTGCGAGCATCCGGGAACGGCCGGTGGTCGTCAGGACCCACTCGATCGTCAGGCGCATCTCGTCGAGCACGAGCTCGGAGAGGTCCTCGCGGTCACCGAGGGAGAGGTACCGGCGGGCGATGCGCTCGTCGGTCTTGGCGAGCGACATCTCGACGTTGTCGATCATCGTCGCGAAGAGCGGCCACTCCTCGTACGCCTGGCGCAGCTTCTCGGGGTCGCCGATCGCCTGGAGCGCGGTGCCGAGGCCGAACCAGCCGGTGAGGTTGATGCGTGCCTGCGTCCACGCGAAGACCCACGGGATGGCGCGCAGGTCGTCGAGGGAGTTCATCGACAGTCCGCGCTTGGCCGGGCGCGAGCCGAGGGGCAGCAGCCCGACCTCGTCCTGCGGGGTCACCTGGGCGAACCACTGCGGGAAGCCCGGCGACTTCACGAGCTCGAAGAACCGGTCGCGCGACGCGGCGTCCATGACGTCCGCGAGGTCGCGGAACTTCTCGGCTGCGCCTGCGTTGCGCTCCTCGATGCTCGGCGCGGACGCGAGGAGCGTCGCGGCCGCGACCTGGTCGATGTGGCGGGCCGCGATGACCGGGTGGCCGTAGCGTGCCGCGATGACCTCGCCCTGCTCGGTCAGCTTGAACCGGCCGTCGACCGAGTGCGGCGGCTGCGCGAGGATCGCGCGGTTGGCGGGGCCGCCGCCACGGCCGAGCGCGCCGCCACGGCCGTGGAACAGGGTCAGGGTGATGTCGTTGCGCCGCGCCCACTGGGCGATGCGGCTCTGCGCGTCGTAGAGCGCGAGCGTCGCGGAGACAGGGCCGACGTCCTTGGACGAGTCCGAGTAGCCGAGCATGACCTCGAGGCGGCGGCCGGTCGCGGCGAGCCGTTCGCGGACGGCGGGCTGCTGGATCGTCTCCTCGAGGACGTCGACGCTGGCCTCGAGGTCGGCGAACGTCTCGAACAGGGGGATGACGTCGAGCACGGGAAGCTCGGCGTCGTGCCCGAGGGCGTGCCGGGCGAGCTCGTAGACGTTCGCGAGGTCCTCGGCGCTCGTCGTGAACGACACGATGTACCGGCGCGCGGCCGGGACGCCGTAGCGCTTCTGGATCGAGGCGATCGCACGGAAGACGTCGAGCACCTCGCGGCTGCGGTCGGACAGGTCGCCGTCGGCGCCCTTCTCCGCGATCTCCGCGAGCGTCTCGCGGTGGACCTGGGAGTGCTGGCGGATCTCGTGCTCGGCGAGGTGGAAGCCGAACGTCTGGACCTGCCAGATGAGCTGCTGCAGCTCGGCGTACGCCGCGCGCGGGGCGCCGGCCTCGACGAGCGAGCCCTGCACGACGAGGAGGTCCGCGAGGAGGTCCTCGGCCTTGTCGTACGCGAGGTCCGCGTTGCGGGCGAGCGTCGCGGAGATCCGGCGCGCGATGACGAGCAGCACGCGGCGGTACGGCTCGTTCGGCGAGCGCATCGCGATGTCCGCGGTCAGCTCCTCGGCGATGACCTGCTGCGACTTCCACAGCTTGTCGAGCGCGGGGGACGCGGGCGTCGTGTCGGCGTCGAGCGTCAGGGAGCGTCCGAGGCGCGTCGCGACCTGCTCGAGCGCGATGAGCACGTGCTCGTTCGCGATCGCCGCCGCCTGGCGCGTGATCGTCGCGGTGACGTTGGGGTTGCCGTCGCGGTCCGCGCCGATCCAGGTGCCGAGCCGGACGAACGGCGGGACGACGGGTGCGACCCGGCCCGCGTCCTCGCCCGAGAGGAGCTGGTCGAAGCGGCGGTAGACCTCGGGGAACACCTCGAAGAGCGTCTGGTCGAACGTCGACATCGCCGTGCGGACCTCGTCGAGCGGGGACGGCTTCGACGAGCGCAGCGGGGAGGTGCGCCACAGCGCGTCGATCTCCGCGGTCAGGCGGCGCTCGTTGTCGGCGAGGCTGATGCCGCCGAGGGCGACCGTGTCACGCTCGGCGAGCAGCTCCGTGACGCGACGGATCGCGGCGGCGACCGCACGACGCCGTGCCTCGGTCGGGTGCGCGGTGAGGACCGGGCGGAACTCGAGCCCCTGGATGCGGCGCGTCGTCTCCTCGTCGCCGATCTCCTCGCGCAGCTGTGCGACGGCGTGCTCGAGCGAGTCGCCGTGCGTCTCGCCCTCGGCCTCGCGGCGACGCAGCACGCGCACACGGTGGTGCTCCTCGGCGAGGTTGACGAGGTGGAAGTAGCAGAGGAACGCGCGCGCGACCTCTTCGGCGCGCTGCAGCGAGAACGTCTCGATGAGGTCTTCAGCGGCTGCGATCGCCTTGGGGGACGGGTCGGAGTACGCGGCGATCGTGAGGGACCGCAGCTTCTCGACGTCGTCGAGGAGGTCGGGGCCGACGGACTCGGTCAGGACACGCCCGAGCAGCCCGCCGAGGAGGCGGACGTCCGCACGCAGCTCGTCCGGGAGCTCGTGACGTGCGTGGCGACGGTCTTCGGACGGGGCCTGGGCGTTTTCCTTGTCACTCACGTGGACGACTGTAGTTGCCCGTCGTGACTTGCACCCGGCTGTCCGAATGTCAGCCGATCGGGTCGAGCGCGGTCAGGGACGCGGGCACGTGCTCGTCCTCGCCCGCCTCGCGGAGCGCAGCGCGCAGCCGCTCCGCCGCGGCGTCGAGCTCTTCGCCCGGGGTGTCCGGGCGCGCGTTCGTGAACGAGAGCTCGGCCTCTCCCCACGCGGGCAGGACGTGCAGGTGAAGGTGCGGCACCTCGAACCCTGCGACGAGCAGGGCGGCGCGCGGGGCGGCGAAGGCTGACTTCTGCGCGTTGCCGACGACCTTGGCGACCCGCACGAGGTGCGCGAGCAGGTCGTCGTCCGCGTCCGTGAGCTCGGCGACCTCCTCGCGAGGGACGACGAGCACGTGGCCGGCGGTGATCGGCGCGATCGTCGAGAAGACGACCGCGCGGTCGTCGGCCCACACGAAACGTCCCGGGATCTCGCCGTCGATGATCTTGGTGAAGAGCGTGGCCATGGGGCAAACCTACCGCCGGGGTGCGCTGTTCGACCGCGGTGCGCTGCGGTACCGTGACTGCGCTGATGACGGCCGCCGCACGCGCGGCCCGCAGCACGCGCGCGCAGCGGTCTGCCACGCGAGAAGGGGACAGGGATGGGGAGCTCGGCCAGCTTCAGGGACACGCTCGTCGACCTGA
Organism: Flavimobilis sp. BM9; assembly: GCF_058313055.1. Taxonomy (NCBI): domain Bacteria; kingdom Bacillati; phylum Actinomycetota; class Actinomycetes; order Micrococcales; family Jonesiaceae; genus Flavimobilis; species Flavimobilis sp. BM9. The sequence continues at coordinate 476,738 of NZ_JBZEMO010000001.1, forward strand.
TCCGTGCGCGCCACCCTGTGCTCGTCGTCGAGACTCACGAGGCCGAGCGCGTGATCGGCGCTGTCCAGTCGATCGCGACGGACCCGACCGCGCTGCGCAGCGCACGCCAGGTCATGTGCTACTCGGTGAGTCGCGGGCTGCACTATCCGGGCGACCCCGGCCGCCCGCAGGTCGCCGAGGCCGCGCTGGCCGCTGCCGCGGGGATGACCCGTCCCACGATCTTCGTCTTCCAGGACCTGCACCACTTCCTCGGGTCGGACGGGCAGTCCCCCGACGCGCTCCTCGTCCGCGCGATCCTCGACGTCGCCGCCGCCTTCAAGGTCGGCGACGTCCCGCACACGCTCGTCATCGTCTCCCCGGGCCTCGACCTGCCGCCGGACCTCGAGAAGGTCGTGTCCGTCGTCGACCTCCCGCTGCCCGACACGGACGAGATCGAGGAGGTCCTCGACGCGATCATCGAGGCGAACGCCGCCGGCATCCAGAACCGGCTGACTCCCGAGGAGAAGGTGCGGCTCGTCCACGCGGCGCGCGGCCTGACGCGGTGGGAGGCGGAGAACGCGTTCGCCCGCGCGATCGCCGGCGACCGGATCCTCGACGTCACGGACATCGATCGCGTGATCGACGAGAAGCGCCAGACCATCCGCAAGTCCGCCCTCCTCGAGTTCGTGCCGCCGGCCGGCTCGATCGACGACGTCGGCGGGCTCGAGAACCTCAAGCGCTGGCTCGCCAAGCGCAACGGCTCGTGGCTCCCGGACGCGGCACGCTGGGGCATCTCGCCGCCGAAGGGCGTGCTCATCACGGGAGTGCCGGGCTGCGGGAAGTCGCTGACCGCCAAGTGCATGTCCAGCCTGTGGGGCCTGCCGCTCCTGCGGCTCGACGTCGGCAAGATCTTCTCGGGCCTCGTCGGGTCGTCCGAGCTCAACATGCGCGCGTCGCTCCGGCTCGCCGAGGCGGTCGCGCCGTCGATCCTGTGGATCGACGAGATCGAGAAGGGCTTCGGTTCCGCGACGAGCGCGCAGAGCGGCGACTCCGGCACGAGCCAGCGCGTCTTCGGCACGTTCCTCACCTGGATGCAGGAGAAGAGCTCGTCGGTGTTCGTCATCGCGACCGCCAACAAGATCGACGCGCTGCCGCCCGAGCTCCTGCGCAAGGGGCGCTTCGACGAGATCTTCTTCGTCGACCTCCCCACGGACTCCGAGCGCCGCACGATCTGGGCCCTCCACCTCGGGCGGCGGCTGCGCGACGGGGACGCGCTCGGCGGCGACCTCGTCGTGACCGAGCAACTGATCGCGGACCTCGCGGCAGGCACGGACGGGTTTTCGGGCGCGGAGATCGAGCAGGCTGTCGTGTCCGCGTGCTTCGACGCATACGCGGAACGCCGTGCGCTGAGCGTGCAGGACCTCCAGCGTGCCGTCGTCTCGACGGTGCCGCTCTCCGTCACGCAGGCCGAGCAGGTCGCCACGATCCGCGAGTGGGCTGCGAGCCGCGCGGTCGCGGCGACCGTCTCCGACGAGCCGCTCGCGCCGATCGGGCCGCACGGTGCGTCGCCCCTCGACGCCGGCCCTGACGGCGGCGGCCGGAAGGTCGTCTTCTGATGTACGGGCACCACGTGCGCACGGTCGAGGAGCGGCTCGCCGACCCGTCCTGGACCCGCCCGAAGAGCTGGCTCCTGCTGGTCCCGCTGCTGTCCCTCGGCACGTTGTCGTTCGTCTGGTTCTGGATGCGCGCCAACCTCGACCCGGAGGAGAAGGGCCGGTACGAGCTCTGGGCCTGGGTGTGGGGGTTCGTCGCCCTGGGCGGCGGGACGCTCGGCGGGGGAGGGCTGTTCTTCGGCACCGCTGACGAGATCGCCGTCTCGGCGGTCATCTGGATCCTCCGGGTCACGTCGGTCGTGCACGCGTGGGCGATGAACCAGCGCAGGCTCGAGCGCCTGGCGCGCCGCGAGGTGGGTGTCGAGGTCGCGATGATCGCGGCCGCGCAGGCGCGCGGGGCGCGAGCGGGCGGTCCGGCGCAGAGGTTCCCGACGTCGCACCTGGCGACCGCGACGGTCCCCGAGGGGTACGACCCGCGCCTCGCGGCCTCGTTCCCTCAGGTCTACGCAGGCGCCGAGGACACTGGCGTGCCGCCTCGGCCGGAGCCTCCGGTCGCAGCGCCCCGCCCCGCCCCGCCGGTCGACCCGGCGGCGCACGGTCGCGTCCTCGAGCCCCCGCCCTACCCGGGGGCTGCCGCACCGGTGGGGAGCCTCCCGCCCGAGCGCGTGCCCGACGTCGAACCGGAGCCGCAGCGCTGGATGCCCGTGGCACCACCGCGCCCGGGAGACCCGCACGCTCCCCGGCGCGGACCGGGTCGCAGGCTCGACCTCTGAGGCTCGCCCGCTGAGGCTCAGCCGAGCGCACACGCAGGTCGGACGGGAGATTCCCGACGGGGCGTACGTCACTTCCCGTCGGGACATACGGCCCACACAGCCGTCGTGTCGCCCGGCGAGGATGGATACGGAATGCGAGGGGTCGTATCCATTCGGCATCTGTGAGGAGAACTTCAATGAGGGCACTCGTGACTGTGGCATCTCGTCACAACGCGACACTGGAGATCGGCGAGGTCGTCGCCGAGACCATCCGCGCGAACGGGATCGAGTGCGACCTCATCGCCCCTGAGGACGTCACCTCGGTCTCTGACTACGACGTCGTGATCGTCGGATCGGCGATCTACACGGGCCGCTGGCTGCCCGAGGCGCGCGAGCTCGTCGAGCGGCTGACCGACGAGCTCCTCACGAAGACCGTGTGGCTCTTCTCGTCCGGGCTCGCGGACGCTCCCGCGAAGGGGTCGAACCGACCCGCCGAGACGCACGAGCGGATGACTGCGACGGGCGCCGTCGGGCACCGGCACTTCTCCGGCCGGCTGGACCTCAACGTGCTCAACTTCGCGGAGCGCGCGATCATCGCTGCGGCCCGCGGCAAGCAGGGCGACCGCCGTGACATGGACGCGGTGCGCGAGTGGGCGCGCTCGATCGTCGCGCAGGTGCAGCAGACCGCAGGCGCCTGAGCCACCCGCGGCTCGTCCCGACACCTGCCGCTAGGCGACAGGCGGGCGCCTGTCCTGCCAGCCGAAGACCTCCTCGAGCGTCCGCGCGAGACCGAGCAGCACGTCCTCACGACCGTACCGGGCGCCGAGCATCACACCTACCGGCAGCAGGGTGCCGCCGTCGTCGTGCATCGCCACGGGGAGCGACATCGCCGGGCGGCCCGACATGTTCCACACGCTCGTCCAGGGCGTGAACCGCGACTGCGCGGCAAAGTCACCCGCAGGGTCCGTGTCGTCGCGCAAGGCGCCGAGCAACGCCGGGAGCTGGGCGAGGGTCGGGGACACGATCACGTCGAACGCCGCCCAGCTCCGCGCGATCTCGCGCGTGAGCACCTGCACCGCCGCGACCGCCTGGGCGTGCTCGAGCCCCGTCACCGCGCGCCCCTGCTCTCGCAGCCAGCGGGTGAGGGGGACGAGGAGCTCCTCGCGGTCCGCGGGGACGGGCGCCTGCAGCGCCATGACCGACCACAGCGCCCGGAACGCCCCCCAGCGTTCGGCCGGGAACGGCACAGGCGCCTCGGACACGTCGTGGCCGAGCTCGACGAGCACGTCCGCGACCGCCGCGACCGCAGCGAGGCACGAGGGGTGCACCGGCGCGTCGTCGACGATCACCGGCGAGGTCAGGATGCCGACACGCAGTCGCCCCGGGGGACGCCGTGCGGCCTCGAGGAAGGAGATCGTCGGGGGTGGCAGCTCGAACGTGTCCCCGGGCCACGGCCGCGCCGTCGCATCGAGGAGCGCGGCCGTGTCGCGCACGTCGCGCGTGAGGAAGCCGAGCGTCGCGAGGCCCGCGCCGTCGATGGCGTACGGGCCCGGGCTGATGCGGCCGCGGCTCGGCTTGAGCCCCACGAGACCGCACGCGCTCGCGGGGATGCGGATCGAGCCACCGCCGTCGCTTCCCTGCGCGACGGGGACGATGCGTGCGGCGACAGCGGCAGCAGCGCCGCCCGACGAGCCGCCCGCGGAGCGCGTGAGGTCCCAGGGCGTGCGGGCGGGCGCCTGCCCGTCGGGCTCCGTGTAGCAGGGCAGGCCGAGCTCGGGCGTGGTCGTCTTGCCGAGCATGACCGTGCCCGCCTGGTTGAGGAGGGTGACGATCCCGTCGTCGTGGTCGGGGACGTAGCCGGCGAGAGCACGCGACCCTGCAGACATCGGGACGCCCGCGACGGCGTTGAGGTCCTTGACGGGGCACGGCACGCCGAGCAGGGGCGGCAGCGCGTCGGTGTCGGTCGCGGCCCGCAGGACCGCCTCGGCCTCGCGGGCCTCCGCGAGGGCGCGCTCGGGCGCGAGCGTGACGAACGCGCCCACCTGAGGTCCCAGCGCCTCGGCGCGGTCGAGCGCGTGGCGCACGACGTCCGTGGGGGAGGTCTCGCCGTCGCGGATCTCCGCGGCGAGCTCGAGAGCGGTGAGGTCGTGCAGCTCGGCCATGTCGTCGAGCCTAGTGAGCGCCGGTCGCCGCCGCACCGGTCGATTGTTCACGTGATGGTTACGCGGGCACCCTCGCCAGACGAATGACACGGGCGTAACTTGTTTGTGACGGACGACACACCGTCGTCCCGCACCCCGGGAGCCGGACATGACCGATCCGAGCACGCGATCCTCGGCGCAGCGCGCCCCCCGCCGCACGAACGCAGGGGCCCCACCCCCCGAAGATCCTCGCCGGACGTTCGTCGTCGACACGTCCGTCCTGCTCTCCGACCCGCGCGCCATGCTGCGCTTCGCGGAGCACGACGTCGTCCTGCCGATCGTCGTCATCACCGAGCTCGAGGCGAAACGCCACCACCCCGAGCTGGGCTACTTCGCGCGGAGCGCCCTCCGGCTCCTCGACGAGCTGCGCGTCGAGCACGGCGGGCTCGACGCCCCCATCCCCGTGGGCGACCTGGGCGGCACGCTGCGCGTCGAGCTCAACCACGTCTCGCCCGAGGTGCTGCCGGCCGGCTTCCGCCTCGGCGACAACGACTCGCGCATCCTCGCCGTCGCCGCCAACCTCGGCGCCGAGGGGCACGACGTCACGGTCGTGTCGAAGGACCTGCCGATGCGCGTCAAGGCGTCCGCCGTGGGGCTCGCCGCCGAGGAGTACCGTCACGAGCTCGTCGTCGACACGGGCTGGACCGGCATGACCGAGATCGACGTCGACGCCGACCGGATGGCCGCGCTCTGGGAGGCCGAGTCGGTCGAGCTCGCCGACCTCGACCTCACGACCGTGAGCCAGCCGGAGCACCTCGTCGTCAACACGGGCGTCGTCATGCACTCGCCACGGGGCTCTGCGCTCGGCCGCGTGACGGCCGACAAGCACGTCCAGCTCGTCCGCGGGGACCAGGAGGTGTTCGGTGTGCGCGGGCGCAGCGCCGAGCAGCGCGTCGCGATCGACCTGCTCATGGACGAGTCGGTCGGCATCGTGTCGCTCGGCGGGCGCGCGGGCACCGGCAAGTCGGCGCTCGCCCTGTGCGCAGGGCTCGAGGCCGTCCTCGAGCGTCGTCAGCACCGCAAGATCATGGTGTTCCGGCCGCTGTACGCCGTCGGCGGGCAGGAGCTCGGGTACCTCCCGGGCACCGAGGCCGAGAAGATGAACCCGTGGGCCGAAGCAGTCTTCGACACGCTCGGGGCCGTCGTCGCGCGCGAGGTCGTCGAGGAGGTCATGGCGCGCGACATGCTCGAGGTGCTCCCGCTCACGCACATCCGCGGACGCTCGCTCCACGACGCGTTCGTCATCGTCGACGAGGCGCAGTCCCTCGAGCGTGGCGTCCTGCTCACCGTGCTCTCGCGCATCGGGCAGAACTCCCGCGTCGTGCTCACGCACGACGTCGCGCAGCGCGACAACCTGCGGGTCGGGCGGCACGACGGGATCGCCGCGGTCATCGAGAAGCTCAAGGGGCACCCGCTGTTCGCGCACGTGACGCTCACGCGGTCCGAGCGCTCGCCCGTCGCGGCGCTCGTCACCGAGATCCTCGAGGGGCTCGAACCGTGACGTGGACTCCGGTGGGTGTTCGTGACACGGCGTGCTTAACCTAGGTCGTGACCATCGATCCCACGCCCTCCGGCACCGCACCGTCCCTCCCCGCGCCGGGCCCCGACGCCGCCCTCGTCGACCTGGGCGGCCGCAGCCCGTGGAGCATCCTGCCCCCGCTGTGCCTCGGCTTCTTCGTCATCATGGTCGACACGACGATCGTCAACATCGCCGTCCCGACGCTCGTGGCGACGTTCCAGACGTCGCTCGCTGCCGTGGGCTGGGTCAACAGCGCCTACCTCCTCACGTTCGCGGTGCTCCTGCTGGTCACGGGTCGGCTCGGTGACCGGTACGGCGCGAAGACCATGTTCGTCTCCGGGCTCGTCGTGTTCGTGCTCTCCTCGATCGCGTGCGGCCTCGCGGGATCCGTCGAGACGCTCGTCGTCGCGAGGGCGGTCCAGGGGGTCGGCAGCGCACTCATGACGCCGCAGACGATGGCCATGATCACGCGCGTCTTCCCGCCCGCGCGCCGGGGCGCCGCCCTCGGCCTGTGGGGCGCCACCGCGGGCGTCGCGACGATCGCAGGGCCGGTGCTCGGCGGGATCTTCGTCGAGACGATCGGCTGGGAGTGGATCTTCTTCGTCAACGTCCCGATCGGCGCGGTCGCGCTGTGGCTCGCCGTCACGCGCCTCCCGCGCCTCGAGACGCACACCCGCAGCCTCGACCTGCCCGGCGTCGTCCTCTCCGTCGTCGGGCTGTTCCTCGTGATCTTCGGCCTGCAGGAGGGCGAGACGTTCGAGTGGGGTCAGGTCGTCGGCCCCATCACGGTCTGGCGCATGATCGGTGCCGGCGTGCTCGTCACAGGTGCGTTCCTGCTGTGGCAGAAGCGCCGGGGCGACGACGCGCTGCTGCCGCTCACGCTCTTCACGCACCGCAACTTCACGCTCGCGAACGTCGCCGGTGCTGTGTCGTCGTTCGCGATGATCGGCATCTTCTTCCCGCTCACGCTGATCCTGCAGCAGGTGCTCGGGCTGTCCCCGCTCATGGCCGCGATGGTGAACCTGCCAGGCTCGCTCGTCTCCGGCGTCGTCGCGCCGTTCGCGGGCCGGCTGTCCGACCGCATCCCCGGGAAGTGGGTCGTCGCGGCAGGGTTCGCGTTCCTCGCAGGCTCGGTCCTCTGGCTCACCCTCGTCGTCTCGCCGGACGCCTCGATGTGGGCGTTCTTCCCGCCGATGACCGTGTTCGGCATCGGCACGGGCCTGCTGTTCTCGCCCCTCGCCAACCTCGCGACGTCGGGCCTCGACCGCTCGACTGCGGGCGCGGGCGCCGGGGCGTTCAACATGAACCGTCAGGTCGGCGGAGTGCTCGGGTCAGCGGCGATCGTCGCGATGCTGACGTCCCGCCTGGGCGTCGAGGTGCCGGCAGCAGCGGCCGACGCCGCGGCCCGCCTCCCCGAGGAGGTCCGCGCCCCGTTCGTCGAGGCGTTCGCGTCGTCGAACGGCTCCGCGTTCTCCGGAGGCGGTGCCGGGCAGCTTGCGCTGCCCGACTCGGTCCCGGCCGAGCTCGTCGCCCAGGTGCGCGAGGCCGCGCTCGCGGCCGTCCACTCGGGCTTCAGCACCGCCGTCTCGCAGACGCTCCTGCTGACCGCGGGTGTGCTCGCGACCGGGCTCGTCGCGAGCCTCCTGATGAGCCGCTCGCCGCGCTGACGCGGCTGCGCCGACCTGCCCGCGCTGACGCGGCAGAGCGAAGGGTCCGTCGGCGCCGCCGACGGACCCTTCGCTCGAGGTGTCAGGCCTGCGGCGGACGCGTCATCGACAGCACGTCGAGCGCGCTGTCGAGCTGCTCCTCGGTGACCTCGCCACGCTCGACGAAGCCGAGGTCGATGACGGCCTCGCGGACCGTGAGGCCCTTCTTGACGGAGTGCTTCGCGACCTTCGCCGCCGCCTCGTAGCCGATCACACGGTTGAGCGGCGTGACGATCGACGGCGACGACTCGGCGAGCGCGCGAGCGCGCTCCACGTTGGCGGTGATCCCGTCGACCGTGCGGTCGGCGAGCACGCGCGACGACGTCGAGAGCAGACGGATCGACTCGAGCACGGCCGACGCGATCACGGGGATCTGCACGTTGAGCTCGAACGAGCCGCTCGCGCCCGCCCAGGCGACGGTCGCGTCGTTGCCGATGACGCGGGCAGCAACCATGAGGACGGCCTCAGGGACGACCGGGTTGACCTTGCCCGGCATGATCGACGAGCCCGGCTGCAGGTCGGGGATGAAGATCTCGCCGAGGCCCGTGTTGGGGCCTGATCCCATCCATCGCAGGTCGTTGCAGATCTTCGTGAGGGAGACCGCGATCGTGCGGAGCGCGCCGGACAGCTCCACGAGGCCGTCGCGCGCCGACTGCGCCTCGAAGTGGTCGCGCGCCTCGGTCAGAGGGAGCCCGGTGTCCTCGACGAGGAGCTCGATGACGCGCTGCGGGAAGCCTGCCGGGGTGTTGATGCCCGTGCCGACGGCGGTGCCGCCGAGTGGCACCTCGGCCGCGCGGGGGAGCGCGGCCTGCAGGCGCTCGACGCCGTAGCGCACGGCGGCCGCATAGCCGCCGAACTCCTGCCCGAGCGTCACGGGCGTCGCGTCCATGAGGTGCGTGCGGCCGGACTTCACGACCTCGGCGAACTCCTCGGACTTCGCGCCAAGCGCCGCGGCGAGGTGCTCGAGCGCCGGGACGAGGTCGCGCACGACGCCGGAGGTGGCGGCGACGTGGACCGACGTCGGGAACACGTCGTTGGACGACTGCGAGGCGTTGACGTGGTCGTTCGGGTGGACCTCGCGGCCGAGCGAGCGGCTCGCGAGCGTCGCGAGGACCTCGTTCGTGTTCATGTTCGACGACGTGCCGGAGCCGGTCTGGTAGACGTCGACGGGGAAGTGGTCGTCGTGCTCGCCCGCAGCGACGGCGTCGGCGGCGGCGACGATCGCGTCCGCGACGTCCTGGTCGAGGACGCCGAGCTCGGCGTTCGCGCGCGCGGCGGCCTTCTTGACGCGGGCGAGGGCCTCGATGTGGCCGCGCTCGAGGCGCGAGCCGGAGATCGGGAAGTTCTCGACGGCGCGCTGCGTCTGGGCGCGGTAGAGCGCGGCGGCAGGCACGCGCACCTCGCCCATCGTGTCGTGCTCGATGCGGAATCCTTGCGAGTTCGGCGTGCTGCCGACGGCGTTGTCAGTCATGGTCCCATCGTGCCGCACCGCAGGGCGTGCGGGCGCCGTGACGGCACGACAGGGCTCGGGTGTGACCTGGGTCACGCCGCCCGTCAGAGTCAGGCGATGGCAGGCGACTCGCCGACGTCACCCTTGACCTCGAGGAGCGTCGCACGCCCGTCCGCGAGCGTGTACTCGACACCCACGATCGCGACACGGCCCTCGTCGACCGCCGCTCGGATCGCCGCCGAGTACCCGTAGAGCTGGTCGACGGTGTGGCGGACGTGCTCGCGACGGAGCAGGTTCTCGTCACGCACGTCCTCGCCGCGGCTCGTGACGTTCACGATCGATGGGATGACCCGGTCGACGACCGCGCGGACGAATCCCGTGGCCTGCTCGCCCGTCGCGAGGGTGTGGGCTGCCGCCGCGACGGCGCCGCACGAGTCGTGGGCGAGCACGACGACGAGGCGGGCGTCGAGCACACCGATCCCGTACTCGATCGAGCCGATGACCGTCGTGTCGAGGACGTGCCCGGCCGTCCGCACGACGAACGTGTCGCCGAGCCCCTGGTCGAAGATGATCTCGGCGGCGACACGCGAGTCGGAGCACCCGAAGATCACGGCGAACGGGTTCTGCGCGACGGCGAGCTCCTGCCGCCTGCCGGCGCCCTGCGAGGGGTGCGCCATCTCGTCCCGGACGAAGCGCTGGTTGCCGTCCCGGAGCGCAGCCCACGCCTCGGCGGGGGTCGAGATCGGGCCGGTCACGGAGGAGGAGGCGGCCGTGCCGTCGGTGCGGTTGCTCATGGTGGACATCATGCGTCGCGTCCGTCGGTCTCGCAGCGCGCGTCCACATTCCAGCCGTGCCGCCGCGACGTGTGCCTCAGTCGAGCTCGTCGAGCCGCGGCGGGTTGGCTCCCGGGCGGGACACGGTGATCGCGGCGACCTTCGTGCAGCGTTCGAGCACGGCGGTGAGCGCGTCGGCGTCGATCGCCCTGAGCGCGGCGCGGCGTGCGCCGCCGAGCAGGTCGGCGGACCACAGGCCGTCGATGAGCGCCCCCATGAACGAGTCGCCGGCGCCGACCGTGTCGGCGACCTCCGTCGGAGGAGCGGCCACCTCGACGGTGCCTCCCGGGTACCAGGCGACCGCGCCCTCGCCGCCACGCGTCATGACGACGATGCTGCCCTGGCGCTTCTGCCACAGGGCAGCGCTCACCTCGGGGGCGCGGTGCGGGTACAGCCAGGCAAGGTCTTCGTCGGAGACCTTGACGACGTCCGCGAGCATGACGAGCTCCTCGATGCGCGGCGCCGCGGTGAGCGGCATGCCCATGAGCGTCGGGCGGACGTTCGGGTCGTACGTGATCGTCACGCTCGGCTGGAAGCGGCGCATGAGCGCGACGACGTCGTCCCCGCCGGGTGCGAGCGTCGCGGCGATCGAGCCCGAGTGGATCGCCACCGTGCTCTGCGGGACGTCGACGTCCGCGGGCATGCGCCACTCGATCTCGAAGTCGTACGACGCGGCGCCCTTCTCGTCGAGCTGCGCGGTCGCGATCGACGTCTGCGCGGCACCCGTGGCGCCGGGCGCGAGGGCGACGCCGGACGCGCCGAGCCACCGCCGGATCATCGAGCCGTAGGCGTCCTCGCCGAGCCACGCGAGGAGCTCGACAGCGCGGCCGAGGCGGCCGAGCGTGATCGCGACGTTCGCGGGGCTGCCGCCCGGGTGCTCGTCGACCGTGCCGTCCAGGCGGTGCACGACGTCGATGAGCGCCTCACCGACGACGAGAACCTGGGCGGGTGCGGCGTCGGCCGCCCCGAGAGCAGTCTTGGGGGCCATCAGTCCTCGTCCTTCTCGTCGGTCGCCGTGCTTGCCGCGCGCTGGTGCGCGGACTCGAGCCGCTCGCGAGCGCCGTCGAGCCACGTCTGGCAGCGGGCGGCGAGCGCCTCGCCGCGCTCCCAGAGCGCGAGGCTCGCCTCGAGCGGCTCGCCACCGGCCTCGAGCCGCGCGACGACCTGGACGAGCTCGTCGCGCGCGTCCTCGTAGCTCAGGGATCCGACGTCGGGCAGCGGCTGGGATGTGGTCACGGACATACCGTAGCCAAGGCGACCGACACGCTCCGGGCCGTCCGCCCTGTGTCGGCTGCCGGTCCGTCGGGCGTCCGACGGTCAGTCGACGGTCGCGGCGACCTCACCGTCGGCGAGGCGGACGCGCAGCGCGTCACCTGACGCGACCTGGGCGGCGTCGCGCAGCACGCTGCCGTCGGCGACCTGCACGACGGCGTAGCCACGCTCGAGCACGGACGCGGGGGACAGTGCGCGGACCTGCGCGCGCAGCCGGTCGACCTCGGCGCCTGCGCGCAAGAGCGCCGCGGAGAACGCGCTGCGGCCGTGCCGCGCGAGCTGCTCGACGTCGTCCGAGCGGCGCTCGATCATCGAGCCCGGATCCGCGAGCACGGGCCGTGAGCGGATCGCGTCGAGGCCGTGCTGCTCGCGGTCGAGACGCCCGCGGACGGCGCGCTGCATCCGCTCGCGCGCCTGTCGGAGCCGTAGCCGCTCCTCCGCGACGTCTGGCACGATGCGCTTCGCGGCATCGGTCGGGGTCGAGGCGCGGAAGTCGGCGACGAGGTCGAGCAGCGGTGAGTCGGTCTCGTGGCCGATCGCCGAGACGAGCGGGGTGCGGCACGCGGCGGCCGCCCGGACGAGCGCCTCGTTCGAGAACGGCAGGAGGTCCTCGACGGCGCCGCCACCGCGGGCGACGACGATCACCTCGACGTCCTCGCGAGCGTCGAGCTCGGCGATCGCGGCGGTCACCTGCGGCACGGCTGCGGTGCCCTGCACCGCGACCTCGCGGATCTCGAAGCGCACCTCCGGCCAGCGTGCGCGCGCGTTGACCACGACGTCGTGCTCCGCCTTGGACTCGCGGCCGCACACGAGCCCGACGACGCGCGGCAGGAACGGCAGCGGTCGCTTGCGCTCGGCAGCGAACAGGCCCTCCGCGGCGAGGATCGACTTGAGGTGCTCGATCCGCGCGAGGAGGTCGCCGAGGCCGAGCGCGCGGATCTCGTCGGCCTGCATCTGGAACGAGCCGCGGCCCTTCCAGAACGTCGGCTTCGCGTGGACGACGACGTGCGCGCCCTCCGCGAGCGGCGTCGTCTGCCCGGCGAGCACCTTCGCGTACATCGCGACGGGCAACGACACGTCCGCGTCGGTGTCGCGCAGCGTCAGGAACGCCATGCCCGCGCCCGGGCGGCGGTTGAGCTGGACGACCTGCCCCTCGATCCAGACGGGCGACATCTTGTCGATGTACTCCGCGATCTTCGCCGACAGCAGCCGCACGGGCCACGGCCGCTCCGCCGTCGTGTCGAGGGCGCGCGCCGGCAAGGGACCGTCAGGGGCCACGGAGGAGGGGAGGGGAGCATCGGTCACGCCCCCATCATCGGCCACGGGGGTGACACAGGCTCTCCACGTACCGTCCGGTCCGCGGCGAGGGCGGTCACCTAGACTTGCGAGGTGACCGAGACCCTCGCGCCCCGGACCTCCGGAGCCCCCGCCGTGGGGCGCCACCGCCGTGACGACGCCGCGGTGGAGCGAGGCGACGGCACGGCGGCGAAGCGGGTGCTGCTGGCTGCCCCGCGCGGCTACTGCGCGGGCGTCGACCGGGCGGTCGTCGCCGTCGAGCAGGCGATCGAGCACTACGGCGCACCCGTGTACGTCCGCAAGGAGATCGTGCACAACAAGTACGTCGTGGAGACGCTCTCCGAGCGTGGAGCGGTCTTCGTCGACGAGACGGACGAGGTGCCCGAGGGCGCGCGGGTCGTGTTCTCGGCGCACGGCGTCTCGCCGGCGGTGCACGAGGCTGCAGCTCGGCGTTCGCTCGAGACGATCGACGCGACCTGCCCGCTCGTGACCAAGGTGCACCGCGAGGCGGTGCGGTTCGCGGCGGACGACTACGACATCCTGCTGATCGGCCACGAGGGCCACGAGGAGGTCGAGGGCACGGCGGGCGAGGCCCCCGAGCACGTCCAGGTCGTGAACTCGCCTGACGAGGTCGACCGCGTGACGGTGCGGGACCCGGACAAGGTCGTCTGGATCTCGCAGACGACGCTCTCGGTCGACGAGACGATGGAGACGGTGCGGCGCCTGCGCGAGCGGTTCCCGACGCTGCAGGACCCGCCGAGCGACGACATCTGCTACGCGACGCAGAATCGTCAGGTGGCGGTCAAGAAGCTGGCCCCCGAGTGCGACCTGGTGATCGTGGTCGGCTCGCGCAACTCCTCGAACTCGGTGCGTCTCGTCGAGGTCGCGAAGGAGTACGGCGCACGGGCGGCATTCCTCGTCGACTACGCGAAGGAGATCGACCCGTCGTGGTTCGACGGCGTCGCGACGGTCGGCGTGACGTCCGGTGCGTCTGTCCCCGAGATCCTCGTCCAGGACGTCCTCGCCTACCTCGCCGAGCGAGGGTTCGCGGACGTCTCCGAGGTGCGCACCGCGACCGAGGACCTCATGTTCTCGCTCCCGCGCGAGCTGCGGACCGCGCTCAAGGAGTCGGGGCAGAGCCCCGCGCGTCCTGCGCGCGGCGGGCGCCGCTCCCTCCCGTTCGACCCCGCCTAGCCGCAGCCCTCGTGGATCCTCGCGTCGACGAGCTGGTCGCGGAGCTCCGCCGCGCCGGGTGCGTGTTCGCGGAGGACGAGGCAGCGGTTCTTCGCGCTGCCGCGGACGGTGACCGGCTCGCGGCGCTCGTCGCGCGGCGCGTGGCGGGTGAGCCGCTCGAGCACGTCGTCGGCCGGGTGGAGCTTGGCGGTGCCTCGTTCGCGGTGGGGCCGGGCGTGTTCGTGCCGCGGCAGCATTCGCTCCTGCTCGTCGACCTTGCGGTCGGCATGGTGCCGCCGGGCGGGGTGCTCGTGGACGCGTGCTGCGGGTGCGGCGCGATCGGTGCGCTCGTCGCGCACCGGGTGGAGCAGGCGCAGGGGGCGACGGCGGAGCTGCACCCGTGCGACGTCGACCCGGTCGCGCTCGGCTTCGCCCGCCAGAACGTGGCGCCGTTCGCCGGCGAGGTGCACGAGGGGGACCTGCTGGCGGCTCTGCCTGCCAGGCTGCGGGGACGCGTGGACGTGGTGGTCGCGAACGCGCCGTACGTGCCGAGCGAGCAGGTCGACCTGATGCCGCGCGAGGCGCGGGACCACGAGCCGAGGCACGCGCTCGACGGCGGGCGGGACGGCCTGGACCTGCACCGTCGGCTCGCGGACCAGGTGGGCGGGTGGCTCGCGCCGGGCGGGCACGTCCTCGTGGAGACGAGCGAGCGCCAGGCGGCGGGCTCGGCGGAGGTCTTCGCGGCGCGCGGCCTCGAGGTCCGGGTGGAGCGCTCGGACGAGCTGGACGCGACGGTCGTCGTCGGAACCCGTGCGACTGCCCGCGCCGGTCAGTCGGGGAACACTCCGGTGGACAGGTAGCGGTCGCCGCGGTCCGCGACGATGAAGACGATCGTCGCGTCCGGGGTCTCTCGGGCGAGACGGAGCGCGACAGCTGCCGCGCCGCCGGACGAGACACCGGCGAAGATGCCTTCACGGCGGGCGAGCGCCCGCATCGTGTCCTCGGCGTCGGTCTGGCTGACGTACCGGAGCTCGTCGACGACGCTCGGGTCGTAGACGCGGGGGAGGTACTCCTGCGGCCAGGCCCGGATGCCGGGGATGCGGGCGCCTTCCTCGGGCTGGACGCCGACGATGCGCACGTCGCCGGACTGCTTCTTGAGGAAGCGGCCGGTCCCGGTGATCGTCCCGGTCGTGCCCATCGACGAGACGAGGTGGGTGAGTCGTCCGCTCGTCTGCTGCCACAGCTCGGGTCCGGTGCTCGCCTCGTGGGCGGCGGGATTGTCGGGGTTGGCGAACTGGTCGAGGACGATGCCTTCTCCGGCGGCGACCATGGCGGCTGCGACGTCGCGCGAGTGCTCCATGCCGCGCTCGCGGGCGGTGAGGACGAGCTCGGCGCCGTAGGCCCGCATGGTGCGGGCGCGCTCGACGGACAGGTCCTCGGGCATGACGAGAATGAGCCGGTAGCCCTTGATCGCGGCGGCCATGGCGAGCGCGATGCCGGTGTTGCCGCTCGTGGCCTCGATGAGGGTGTCGCCCGGGCGGATGTCCCCGCGCTCCTCGGCGCGGGCGATCATGGACAGCGCGGGCCGGTCCTTGACGGAGCCTGCCGGGTTGTTGCCCTCGAGCTTGGCGAGGACGACCGTCCCGGGGGCGGCGTCCTCGGCGAGGCGCTGGAGCCGGACCAGGGGAGTCGACCCGACGGTCGACTCGATCGTCGGGTACTGCTGCTCGCCCATCGGTTCCTCCACGTCTCGGTGCGGCGGTGCGTCGCTCAGCCCAGGCTACGGACCCGGTCGGCGAGGTCGGGGACGCGGGCGGCGTCGTCTCGCTGCGCGGCCACGAGCTCGGGTGCGCTCACGGTCGACAGGCGCGGGTCGACGGGGGCGGGGCTCTCGAGCTCGTCGTCGACGACGCCGAGCGACTGGAACCGGCGGGCGGAGACGAGGACGCGGGTCTCGAGGGAGCCGATCGTCTGGTTGTAGGCGGCGGCGCTGCTCTCGATCGCGCGGCCGAGCCTGCCGAGGTGCCCGGAGAGGGTCGCGAGACGGCCGTGCAGCTCCTTGCCGAGGGAGAGCACCTGCTGGGCGTTGTCGGCGAGCGTCTCCTGGCGCCACGCGTACGCGACGGTGCGCAGCAGCGCGAGGAGCGTCATGGGTGTCGCGACGACGACGTTGCGGTCGAACGCGTGCTCCACAAGCCCTGGGTCTGCTTCGAGCGCAGCGTGGAGGAACGGGTCTGCGGGGACGAACAGCACGACGAACTCGGGTGACGGCGCGAGCTGTTCCCAGTAGCGCTTGCCCGCGAGCTCGTCGACGTGGCGCCGCACGGCGCGGGCGTGGGCGGCGAGCCGCTCGGCACGCATGGCGGGGTCGTCCGTCTCGGATGCTTCGAGGTACGCGTTGAACGGCACCTTCGCGTCGACGACGACGTTCTTGCCGCCTGCGAGCCGAACGACCATGTCAGGGCGCAGCAGCCCGTCGTCGGTGCGCACGCTCGACTGCTCCACGAAGTCGACGCGTGCGAGCATCCCCGCGCTCTCGACGACCCGGCGCAGCTGGGTCTCGCCCCAGCGCCCACGCACCTGCGCGGACCGCAGCGCGGTGACCAGGCGGCCCGTCTCGGCCCGCAGCAGCTCCGACGACTCGCGCATCGCGCGGACCTGCTCGGTCAGCGTCGACGTCCCGGTGAGCCGGGCGCGCTCGGCGTCAGCGACCTGGGACTTGAGCTGCGCGAGCGTCGTCGCGAGCGGGTCGACGAGCGCGCGCACGGCCGCCTCGCGTCGTTCCATGTCGGCCTGGCCCGCGACCTGCGTCGTGCGGACGCGCTGCTCGGTGAGCTCGAGCAGACGCTCGGAGCTCGTCGCGAGCGCCTCGGCGGCGAGGTCACGGAACTGCGTCGCGGCCTGCTGCCGCTCGTGCGCGAGGATCTCCTCGCGCTGCGCCGCGGCCCGACGCTCGGCGTCGAGCTCCGCAGCGAGGCGCTCGGCACGCAGGGCGGTACGACGTTCGTCAGCGCCGCGACGTGCGCCTGCGAGGAGGTACCCGGCGACGAAGGCGAGCGCGAGGGCGACGAACGACACCGCGAACGCGGTCGGGCTCATGTCCATGGCGCCACCCTGGCAGGGGGCACTGACAATCCGCCCCCGCCACGCGCGGCGAGGTCCCGTACGCTCGGGTCATGTCGACGTCGTCCACCCGCGAGAGCGCGCCCGCGCTCGCCCTGCGCGGGCTGTGGAAGCGGTTCGGCGAGAAGACCGCGGTCGCGGGCATCGACCTGACCGTGCCGGCCGGCTCGTTCTACGGCCTCGTCGGGCCCAACGGCGCAGGCAAGACGACGACGCTCTCGATGGCGACGGGACTCCTTCGTCCGGACGCGGGGAGCGTGCACGTCCAGGGCTTCGACCTGTGGCGCGACCCGGACACGGCCAAGCGCACGCTCGGCGTGCTGCCTGACGGCATGCGGCTCTTCGACCGGCTGACGGGCGCGCAGATGGTCACGTATGCGGGGCTGCTGCGCGGCATGGACCGCGAGACGGTCGCCACCCGCACGGCCGAGCTGCTCGACGCGTTCGACCTCACCCGCGAGGCAGGCACCCTCGTGATCGACTACTCGGCTGGCATGACGAAGAAGATCGCGCTCGCGACGGCCATGGTGCACGCACCGCGCGTCATGATCCTCGACGAGCCGTTCGAGGCGGTCGACCCGGTCTCGGCGACGAACATCATCCAGATCCTCGGGCACTACGTCGACGGCGGCGGCACGGTCGTCGTGTCGTCGCACGTCATGGACCTCGTGCAGCGGATGTGCGACCACGTCGCGATCATCGCGGGCGGGCACGTCCTCGCTGCGGGGACGGTCGACGAGGTGCGCGGCACGCGCAGCCTCGACGAGACGTTCGTCGAGCTCGTCGGCGGGCGGCGCGAGGGGCAGGGGCTGGAGTGGTTGCGCACGTCCTGAGGCTGCGCCTGCAGCTGTACGCCAACTCGCTGCGACGCAGCGTCTGGTTCGCGCTGGGCACGCTGCTCGCGCTCGGCAACGCCGTGGTGGTCGTGCTGGTGGTCCTCGGCGGGGTGGGTTTCACGCGTCGCGTCTCTGACGAGCTCTTCGAGTCGACCGGCGTGCTCGTCGGGGCGATCCTCGTGCTCGGGTGGTGGGTCCTGCCGCTCATGGCGTTCGGGGTGGACTCGAGCCTCGCTCCGCCCCGGTTCGCGACGTTCGGCACCGACCGTCGGCGTCTGCTGGTAGGCATGGCGCTCGCTGCCGTCATCGGGGTGCCGGGGCTGGCGACGGTCGCGCTCACGTCCCTCCTGCCGTTGCTCTGGCTGCCGGACAGGTGCGCCACGGCGGCCGGGCTCGTCGTGGCACCGATCGTGGTGGCGCAGTGCGTGGTGGGCTCCCGCGCGACGACGACGCTGCTCGCTCCGCTCATGCGCACGCGTCGCTTCCGGGAGGTCGCGGGCCTCATGGTGCTCGTGCCGGTCGCGATCGCGGGCCCCGTGGTCGTCAACCTGGGGCGGACGCTGCGCGAGGGGGCCGACCTCGTGCCCAAGATCGTCGAG
The DNA here is from genome assembly GCF_058313055.1 of Flavimobilis sp. BM9. Taxonomy (NCBI): domain Bacteria; kingdom Bacillati; phylum Actinomycetota; class Actinomycetes; order Micrococcales; family Jonesiaceae; genus Flavimobilis; species Flavimobilis sp. BM9. The sequence goes on from NZ_JBZEMO010000001.1 coordinate 495,090, forward strand.
GTCGTCTCGTGGACGCCGCCCGGGGCGGCGTGGGCCGTCCCGGTGGCGGTCGCGCACCGTGACTGGCCGGCGGCGGGCGCGCACCTCGCGGTGGCGCTGCTGACGACCGTCGCGCTCGTGGTCGTGTGGGCGCGCGGTGTCGGGCGGGTGCTCGTGTCGCCCTTGTCCGACGAGGTCGGCTCGCGCAGGACGCACGGCCCGGGAGTGTTCGCCTGGGTCCCGACGACGCCCGCGTGGGCTGTCGCGGCGCGGTGCTTGACGTACTGGGTGCGGGACGTGCGGTACGTCGGCAACCTGACCGTGCTGCCCGTCGTGGCTGTCGCGGTGTACTTCCTCACGGACGGCTCGCACACGGCGATGCTGCTCGTGGTGACGCCGCTCGTGGCGTTCACGCTCGGCTGGGCGATCGCGGCAGACGTCGCGTACGACAACACCGCGTTCTGGTTGCACGTCGCGTGCGGCGTGCGTGGGCGCGACGACCGCCTCGGGCGGTTCATCGCCCTGTGCATCGTGGGGCTGCCGATCATCGTGGCGAGCGCCGTCGCCGCTGCGGCGCTCACCGGGCGGTGGGACCAGCTGGCGGCGGTCCTGGGGCTGTCGCTGGGCGTGTTCGGAGCGTCGGCCGGGCTGTCGAGCATCATCTCCGCGCGCTTCGTCTTCGCCGTGCCGCGGCCTGGCGACGGGCCGCTCTCGACGCCGCAGGGGTCGGCGACCGCGAACCTCGTCGTCCAGGGCGCCGCGTGGGCAGTCCTGCTCGTGCTCGTCGCGCCGCTCGTCGCGCTCGCGGTGCTCGCGATGCGCGGAGGCGACGTTGCGGCCTGGGCCCTCGTCGTCGTCGGCCCGGCGCTGGGCGCCGCTGTCGCTGCGGTGGGCCTGCGCCTCGGCGCGAGGCTCTACGACGCGGGCGTGCCCGAGCTGATGCAGCGCCTGCGGATGGTCGGCTGACGCCTCACTTGACGACGCGCGGCGAGATGACGACGGCGAGGAGCGCGAGCAGGAGCGTCGCCGCGAACCCGACGGCGTAGCCGCCGACGCCGACGTGCGCGACGAGCGCTGACACGGCCGTCCCGGAGAGGGCGAGGACGAACGCGCTCATGAGCGAGTCCGACACCTGGAGCGCGGACGTGCTCGCACCCTGCTCGTGCGGTGCAGCGAGGTCGAACACGAGGACGGCGAGCGTCGGGTAGATCATGCCGATCCCGAAGCCGCCGCACGCCCAGCCGACCCAGGCGAACGCGACGGGGGAGCCGGGGAGCACGAGGGTCGCGGCGGCGACGATCGCGACCGCGATGAGCGTCGAGCCGAGGCGCAGGTAGGTCGTGGGGGTCCAGTGCCCGCGGCCGCGCACGGCTGAGCCGGTCGCCCACGTGACCGCCCCGACCGTGAGGATCGTGCCGGCGCTCGCGGGGGACATGTGGCGTTCGGTCTGCAGGATCAGCGGGAGGAACACCTCGGTCGCGAAGAACGCGGCGGCGACGATGCCGCGCAGCGCGATGACGGTCGGCAGGCCGCGGGCGGCGCGGAGCGTGCCTCGGGGCAGGAGCGGCGTCCCGGCGACGGCGGCGACGAGCGCGCCGCCCGCGACGAGCGCGGTGCGCGCGGCTCCGTCGGTGGCCGCCCCGAGGGACATGGCGGCGACGCCGGCCCCGGCGAGCGTCGCGAGCCCGAAGCGCCGCCACGGCAGCGGGCCGGTCGAGGCGCCGTCGGCGGTCATGTCGGGCGCGGGGACGCGCCACGTCGTCATGACGATGATCACCGCGGCGGGCACGGCGATGACGACGACGGCGAGGAACACCCAGCGCCATCCGAAGGTCTGCACGATGAAGCCGGAGATCATCGGGCCGACGAGCGACGGCACGACCCACGCGGCGGAGAACGCGGCGAGCACCTTGGCGCGCTGCCCGGCCGGGAAGGCGCGCGCGACGATCACGTACAGCGCGACGACGAACATCCCGGAGCCGAGGCCCTGCAGGGCGCGACCGACGAGCAGGACGGTCATGCTCGTGGCGAGGCCGGCGGCGAGGAGCCCGAGGGCGAACGCGACCACGCCGACGAGGAGCGGCTGCACCGGCCGGGCACGGTCGGCGAGGGCTCCGGCGACGACCATCCCGATGACCGATGTCGCGAGCGTGAGCGAGAACGCGGCCGCGTACAGGCCGAGCCCGTCGAGCGCCTCCGCGATGACGGGCATCGCCGTGGAGACGGCGAGAGCCTCGAACGCACCCACGGTGATCAGCGCGACCATGCCGACGACGAGGACGCGCGAGCCGGCGGTCGGGGCGGGCTGGTCGGGGGTGGAGGGTTCGGTGGTCACCGATGCACTCTAGACTTGGCGACCGTGGCCCTCACTATCGGGATCGCCGGACTCCCCAACGTCGGCAAGTCGACCCTCTTCAACGCTCTAACGCGCGCGCAGGTGCTCGCGGCGAACTACCCGTTCGCGACGATCGAGCCCAACGTCGGCGTCGTGCCGCTGCCGGACCCGCGGCTGAACAAGCTCGCGGAGATCTTCGGCTCGGAGCGCATCTTGCCTGCGACCGTGTCCTTCGTGGACATCGCGGGCATCGTGCGTGGCGCGAGCGAGGGCGAGGGCCTCGGCAACAAGTTCCTCGCGAACATCCGTGAGGCGGACGCGATCTGCCAGGTGACGCGCGCGTTCGCGGACCCGGACGTGGTGCACGTCGACGGCAAGGTCTCGCCGAAGGATGACATCGAGACGATCAACACCGAGCTGATCCTGGCGGACCTCCAGACGCTGGAGAAGGCGGTCCCGCGCATGGAGAAGGAGGTCAAGATCAAGAAGGGCGACCCCGCCCTCCTGGCGGCTGCCCAGCGCGCGCAGACCATCCTCGAGTCGGGACGCACCCTCTTCTCCGCGGCCGACGCCGAGAAGCTCGACCTCGCGGAGCTCGCCTCGCTGCAGCTCATGACGGCGAAGCCGTTCATCTACGTGTTCAACACGGACGACGCAGGCCTTGCCGACGAGGCGTTCCAGGCTGAGCTGCGCGCCCACGTCGCGCCCGCCGACGCGATCTTCCTCGACGCCAAGTTCGAGTCCGAGCTCGTCGAGCTGGAGCCCGAGGAGGCCGCGGAGATGCTCGCGGACAACGGGCAGGAGGAGGCTGGCCTCGATCAGCTCGCCCGCGTCGGCTTCCACACGCTCGGCCTCCAGACCTACCTGACGGCAGGCCCGAAGGAGTCGCGCGCCTGGACGATCCGCCGGGGCTGGACCGCCCCGCAGGCGGCCGGGGTGATCCACACCGACTTCGAGCGCGGCTTCATCAAGGCTGAGGTCATTGGCTTCGACGACCTCGTCGAGGCCGGCTCGGTCGCCGCCGCCCGCGCCGCGGGCAAGGCCCGCGTCGAGGGCAAGGACTACGTCATGCAGGACGGCGACGTCGTGGAGTTCCGCTTCAACGTGTAGACATCAGCGATACAACTCAGGGGGCTATTCTAGTGATGCTCGGGGAAAAAGGCGCCAGGACAATATTTTGGTCGGGCGTTCTGTTGGGAAGCTCGGCCGCGGTCACTGTCGTAATCGATCAGCCAACAGCGGCGACCGCGCTTGCGGCTTGTGCCGGCGTCTTCGCCGTTTGGTTGACCTATATCATTGCTCGACGCCAGGATCGCGAAGCTGGTGCCCTTAAGGATCTCGTCGAGAAGATTCACTCCATCCAGTTACGTGACGCCGAACGTGAATCGGCACTGGACTATGATCCCGGGGCTGTCGAATCTGAGAGTGACGACTCGGAGAGCCAGGCCGAGGCTCCTGACTATGCGCAGGACGTCGTGGACCGCCTTCGTGTCCAGGGGGCCGACGTCGACCCCGCTTCCTTGCGGTGGCGAAGGAAGCAACCGGCTCCAAGGTTGCCGGGAAATCACGGATGGTTCGTTGAAACTCCGGATGGTGCCGGAAGGTGGTATGCGCGGAAGGCGCGAGGCTTGACGGTTAGAAAGGCCATGCCCCGAGCGTTTCTAGAGGAGCTTCGACGGTCGGCAGGGGTGGATCCGCAGCAAATCAAGCGTGATTTCCAACTCAAAGAGCATGGTCTGGCAGCGTGGTATGCCAGAACGTATGAGGATGACCTATGGAAGGTTTGGAGATCAAATAGAAATCCGGCAGCGGGGATTCAAGTCAAGCGTGTCGATAGAGATCGTGATTAAGGCTGTTATTTCGATCTTCCAAGCATCGTGTCGCTACGACGAAGAGATGATCCGTCGTGCGACCGAGGCGTACGATCGCGAGAACCCGAACATGCCCGAACCGCGGCGGCGGGAGCACGGCCCGTGTTTGCCGACTTAACCCTCGATCGCATTGGTCCGGCAGTGCCGTCGGCAATAGCGGGCAGCGCCCTCGCTGTCTCCGGGCAGCGTGGCAAGATCGGGCCATGGACATCCTCGCGCTGGTCATCTCAGCACTGTCGCTGATCGTCGCGGGCGTCGGGACCTACCAAGCCAACAAGCGTGCCAACGAAGCACTCGCTGAGTCGCGCAAGGCGTCTGAGGATGCACGCTGGCTCGCGGTGCAGGAAGCCGTCCAGCGCCTCATCGGGTTCGATCCCACCGCAGAGCCCGTGGGGGAGCGGCTGGCCAATCTGCGCATCAGGTCGATCGCGCTCGTGGACCAGCTCGATGGGTGGGACGGCATCGACTCGTGGCTGGAGGCCGAGCGCACACTGGGCGCGACCATCGGACGGCAGGTGATGGAGGCAGCCAAGCCGGGCGACACCGTCGAACGGCGGGTGGAGAACCTCGACCCGCTGATGAGCTGGGCGCACGCGCTGAGCAGCAACCTGCGCCACTTCCGATCGATCGGCCACGACGCGGCTGTCCTTGCCAAGCTCCAGGCCAACGCCGAGGAGTACGTCAAGGACATCCATGAACGTCACGGCTGGGATCTGCCGCCGCGGACCAACCCCCGGATCCAGCCGCTGGAGTAGGCCTCTTCGCTTCGCGGCTAAACCGGAGCAGCCTGAGGCCGTGGACCGCCTTAACATCCCGCCGCGGTCGCGACGCGTGTCGCCGGCTACTGGCACACTGAGGTCATGCCTCGAATTACGCTCACCGCTGGAAACGACTTGGTCCAGCGCCTCGCCGGTGAGACTGACCCGGTGCGAGCGGTCATCGAGCTGATCTGGAACAGCCTTGATGCTGACGCCAACGAGGTGTCAGTTACTCTCGACCGCAACGTCGCGGACGGCATTGTCGGCGTCACCGTACGCGATGACGGCCTCGGCATGAGCCCGGAACGCGTCGAGCAGGACTTCAAGTGGGTGGGGAACTCCTGGAAGCTCGGGGCGCGCGTCACCGAGCGCGAGAAGCGGCCCCTGCACGGCAGGCTTGGCCAGGGGCGTCTGCGCGCCTTCGCGCTGGGAACCCGCATCACCTGGGAGACCGTTGGCCAGGATGCCACGGGCACGTTCAAGATGACTCGCGTGTCGTCGACGATTGACCATCGCAACGACTTCTCCGGCCCCAATCCTGTCGATGCCCAGGGACCGACCTACACGGAGTTCCGGGCTGAAGGCCGCGACTCGCTCGGCCGGCTCGAAGGCGACGCCGCACGGCCGCGCATCGGTGCTGCCCTTGCTCTGCATCTGCTGACTTTCCCGACGATCGAAGTCCGGTACGACGGAGTAAGGATCGACCCCGCCGCAAGCATCGAGCGCGAGACGACGCACGAGCTGAAGTGGTCCTACGACGGAGCCGAGCGCCGCGCCGCACTGAAAGTCGTCGAGTGGCGGGATGTGAAGGGCCGGACGCTCTATCTCTGCGACGAAAAGGGCGTTCCCGTCGATGAGACGCCGATCAGGCGCTTCGCCGACTTCAACTTCGCTGCGTACGTCCTGTGGGAGGACATGACGGAGCATGCCAACGAGGTGCTGCTCGTCGATATGGAGCAGGAGACCTCGCTGCTCGGATCCCTGATGGAGGTCGTGGGCTCCACACTCGAGGACCACTTCGAAGCCCGCCGTTCTGAGCAGCGCCGCCAGCTTGTTGACCGCTGGAAAGAGACCAAGGCATACCCGTACGAAGGCGATCCCGCCTCGGAGGAGGAAGTGGTTGAGCGAGCGACTTTCGATGTCGTTGCGACCGCTGTTCGTCGGCACATCCCCAAGACCCGCGGCCAGGAGAAGCTGACGCTGGGGCTCCTCAAGGACACGCTCCAGCGGAACCCGGATGGCGTGAAGACGCTCCTGAACCAGTACGTCGGGCTGACCGAAGGCGAGAGCGAAGAGCTCGATCGCCTGCTTGAGCGGACACCGCTCTCGCGGCTGATTCGGGCGACAACCGACGTGACCGACCGCCTGGACTTCCTGAGCGCACTTCGCGAGATCGTCTTCAACCCCGAAGCCAAGGGGCTGGTCAAGGAGCGGGACCACCTGCACAGGATCCTGGAGCGCGAGAGTTGGGTGTTCGGGGAGCAGTTCAACATGATGAGCTCGGAGATCGGTCTAACCCGGGCGCTCGAGCAGCACCTCAGCATGCTTGGCCGCGAGGGGGAGCCTGTTTCGAAGGTCACGAAGACCGACGGCAGCCAGGGCCGCCTGGACTTGATGTTCTCCCTGGCGGCACCCGAGCACGAGACGAAGCGCCACCTGGTTGTGGAGCTGAAGGCCCCCTCTGTGGTTGCGTCGTACAAGGAAGCCAACCAGATCAAGGGCTATGCGCGTGCCATCGTCGAGGATCCGCAGTTTGCCGGCACTCACACCGTCTGGGACTTCGTGCTCGTCGTCAACGACTACAACAACGACGTGCGGCGCGACATCAACCAGCGTGGCCGTGAGTCGGGGCTGCTCGATGAGTCCGAGCTCGACCCGAACTCGCCGTTGCGCTACAGGGTCTGGGTGCGGCGCTGGTCGGAGATCCTCGAGTCCGCGGATCAGCGCTTGCTCTACTACAAGCGCGGGCTGCAGCACGATGCTTCACTCCTCGACGTCAAGCGGTACCTGCGCGAGCACCACGCAGACGTCCTGCCGGAGGGGCTCTTCTCGGAGGACGATCCGAGCTAGGTCGGATCCCCATCTGTGAGTCTTGGCCTGCGGCAACGGGTACCCGTGGCTGCATCGCTACAGGTTGGTACGTGCCGGAACTCGGTGGAGTCCCGCTTCAACGTGTGATGCTCGGAGGCGGTGGTGGGGGCGCTGCCTCGATGATCCGCGTGAGCGCCTGACGGGTGGCCACGCGCTGCGCGATCTCCCTCGTCAGACGATCTCGCTCCTCGATGAGACGCTCGGTCAGGAGCGATGTCTGTGACGCAGGGTCCGACATGCAGGGCAGGACGTCGCCGATCGTCGCCGTGTTGAGTCCCGCCGCAAGCAGCTGTCGGACGATCGCCACCCGATCCACGTCCGTCTCGCTGAAGTAACGCTGACCGCTCGCGGAACGGGTCGGAACGATGAGGCCCCGCTCTTCGTAGTACCGCAGCGACCGGATGCTCGCACCGGTCCGCTGCGAGAGCTCACCGATGCGCATGCCCCTTGCCTCTCACATTGGTGTCAGGTCCTACGGTCGTCAGCATGACACGACAAGAAGCGCAGACACCCCGTGTGAAGCAACTTCGCCTGGTCGTCGAGGCGACAGACTTCGACGTCGCCCTCGAGTTCTACCGCGACGTGCTCGGTCTCCCGGAGCGCGCGGCCTTCGAAGGTGATGGCGGGGCCCGCGTCGCGATTCTTGACGCTGGCCAGGCCACGCTGGAACTGTCCAACCCCGCTCAGGTGAGACTGATCGACGCAGCAGAGGCGGACGGAACGCCCAGTGCCCGCATCCGCGTGGCGTTCGAGGTCGACGACAGTCAGGGAGTGACCCGCGAGCTCGCTTCGGCGGGCGCGGAGGTGATCGCGGAGCCGCGTGAAACGCCGTGGAGATCCTTGAACTCGCGTCTCCATGCGCCCGCCGACCTCGAGGTCACCCTCTTCCAAGAACTGGAGAGCGTTGAAGAGCGACGCGCGCGACCGGGCTTCAAGTCGCCCTGAGCGCGCGGCCGCCCTGCCCAACGCCAGAGATGGAGCGTCTCCCACTTCGCATGGGCGCCCGTCGGTTCGACCGCCGGTCCGCGCGACGTCGGGAGGTAGTCCAGCAGCACGCTGCGCCCTCAGCCGAGCGACTCGACGAACGTGCGGACGTCGTCGACGACGAGCCGCGCGACGGCGGTCGCGCCGACGGGGGAGGACTTGAGCACCTTCATGGAGTGGTCGGCGCCCGGCACCGCGGTGACGCGGACGTCGGAGGCCGGGGCTGCGGCGAGTGCCCCGCGGACGTCGTCGGCGGTGCCGAACGTGTCGCGATCCCCCTGGAGGACGAGCCTGGGGACGCTCGGCAGGAGCAGCTCGTCGATGCGGGAGCGTTCGGGCTTGCCCGGCGGGTGCAGCGGGAAGGCGAGGCAGACGACGCCAGCCGCCGCGACAGACTGCGCGGTCCGGCAGGCGACCCGCGCTCCCGCGCTGCGGCCGCCGACGACGAGCGGTCGCCCATCAGCGATCCGCGTGACGTGCGGAGCAGCGGCGAGCCAGCCGACGTCGAGGGCTGCGGGACGCGGCGCAACCTTGCGGCCTGCGACGCGCCACGGCTGCTCGTACCGCACGACCGTGACTCCTGCCGCAGGCAGCGCGTCGGCGAGCGCTGCGAGGTCGAGCGCGTCGATGCCGCCGCCAGCGCCGTGCCCGAGCCAGAGCACCGCTCGGGCGTCAGTCGCCGGGGCGACGACGAGCCGGCCAGGACCGAGCTCGGTGGAGACGTCGACGTTCATGCGGGGCCTCAGCGCGAGCTGACGCCGAACGCCTTGCCGAGCGCGGCGTCGTCGGGCAGGAGGCTGAGCATGAACGCGGCGAGGTCCGCGCGCGGGATGGTGCCGCGCAGCGTGCCGGGCTGGCCGACCTCGAGGGCGGTCCAGGTGCCCGTCGCGGGCTTATCCGTGAGGCCGCTCGGACGCACGATCGTCCAGTCGAGGCCGGAGGCCGTGACCGCCGCCTCCTGCTCGTCGTGGTCGGCGAGCGGCTTGGCGAGCGCGAGCATCGTGAGGCCGCGGATCGCGCGGGGGAGCTGCACGGAGGAACCGCTCGCGCCGAGGGAGGACTGCACGACCAGGCGGCGGACGCCCGCCGCACGCATCGCTTTGATGACGGTCCGTGCGACGGAGGCGCGCTGGTGCTGCACGCCCTTGGCCCCGCCGACAGTGACGACGACGGCGTCCGCTCCGGTGACGGCGCGCGTGACGGCATCGAGATCGGTCGCGCTGCCTGCGAGGGCGGTGGTGCCTGCGGGTGCCGTCCCGCGGCGGGAAATCACGACGACGTCGTGCCCCGCCTCGGTGGCGAGCGTGGCGAGCTGGGCTCCGGTTCCCTGGGAACCGCCGATGATGCAGATCTTCACGTGCCCCCCTGGGGGTCGTCGCCGCGTGGTCCCGGGTCGGCAGGGGACAGGCGGCGGGTTGAGCGTTGCTACGAGCAACTGTTACATGAAGTTAACAGTCCGCTGCCTGAGATAGTGAGGGTCACATCTTGGGCATTTGTCGGAAGAGCCCTCGCGGTGTGACCCAAGTCTCTCTCGCTTTTCGCTATCAGGCGATATGACAGCGTCCAACATCTGGGACGCCCCGGCGTTTGCGCAGGTAGCAGCGTCGTGTGGTGTCGCGGTGGGCGCACGGTGTGGACGAACCGTATATCCCGGAACTGTAACGATTGGCTCGCAGAACGAGGTCAGGGCCCCCTAATCAGCGGATTTGCTGTGTACCGTCTCCAAGAACCACAGTTGGTTCTGTACGTGGCTGCCCCAGGCTGCACCGATGGCTGTCGGTGCCTCGGCGCTCAAGCGCCAAGCCCGAGGGGGGCCACCCCCACGAGGAGGAACATTGAAGAACAAGCGGATGCACGCTGCGGTGGCTCTGACCGCCGTCGGCGCGCTCGCCCTGACCGCGTGCAGCGGTGACGGCGACAACACCTCGAGCTCGGCCCCGACGAGCACCTCGACCACGAAGTTCACCATCGCGTACAACGGTGACGGAGGCCACCAGGCCTGGGTCGACGCAGTCGCCAACTCGATCAAGAACACGCTCGGCATCCAGGCCGAGGGCCAGCCGTACGCGACGTTCGCGGAGCTCCGCAAGGACGTCCAGGACCGGAAGATGACCGGCGCGTTCCGCACCGGATGGCAGGCGGACTACCCGTCGCTCTACAACTTCCTCGGCCCGCTCTACGGCACGGGCGCTGGCTCCAACGACGGTGACTACACCAACGAGAACTTCGACGGGCTCCTCCGCCAGGGTCTCGCCGCGAAGTCCGTCGAGGAGGCCAACGGCTTCTTCGACCAGGCGCAGGAGCAGCTCTTCACCGACCTGCCCGCGATCCCGCTGTGGTACTCGAACGTCACGGGCGGCTCGTCCGAGAACGTCACCGACGTCGAGTTCGGCTGGAACTCGCAGCCGATCTACTCGGCCGTCAAGAAGGACAACGGCGACGGCATCGTCCTCGCGAACGGCTCCGAGCCCGCGAACCCGCTCCTCCCCGGCATGACCAACGAGACCGGCGGCGGCCGCATCATGGACCAGATCTTCCAGGGTCTCGTGTCCTACAAGGCTGACGGCTCCCCGCAGAACGAGCTCGCCGAGTCGATCACGAGCGACGACAGCCAGACCTGGACCATCAAGATCAAGTCTGGCCACAAGTTCCAGAACGGCGAAGAGGTCACCGCGAAGTCGTTCGTGGACGCGTGGAACTACGGCGCGCTCCTCAAGAACGCCCAGCTGAGCTCCTACTTCTTCGAGTCGATCGAGGGCTTCTCGTACGACGAGGACTCCGAGCTCACCGGTCTCACGATCGTCGACGACCAGACGTTCACGGTGAAGCTGAAGCAGCCCGAGGCTGACTTCCCGCTGCGCCTGGGCTACACGGCGTTCATGCCGCTGCCGTCCGTCGCGTTCGAGGACATGGAGGCCTACGGCCAGGCCCCGATCGCCAACGGCCCGTACATCGTCAAGGAGGGCAGCTGGAAGCACGACACGTCGATCGACCTCGTGCCGAACCCTGACTACGACGGCCCCCGCACGCCGCAGAACAAGGGCATCCGCTTCTCGTTCTACACGTCGCAGGACACCGCGTACACGGACCTGCTCGCGAACAACCTCGACGTCCTCGACGCCGTCCCGGACAGCGCGTTCTCCACGTTCGAGGGTGACCTCAACGGCCGCGCCGTGAACCAGGCCTCGGCCGTGTTCCAGTCCTTCACCATCCCCGAGAAGCTCGAGCACTTCTCGGGCGAGGAGGGCATCCTCCGCCGCCAGGCGATCTCGATGTCGATCGACCGTGACGCGATCACGAAGGCGATCTTCGAGGGCACCCGCACCCCGGCCAAGGACTTCACGTCCCCGGTCATCGCCGGCTGGAACGACAAGCTCCAGGGCTCCGAGGTTCTCACGTACAACCCGGAGAAGGCCAAGGAGCTGTGGGCCAAGGCCGACGCCATCAGCAAGTGGTGATCACCCTCCGGTGACATCTCAGGTCGGTCGGGCCGGACGCGTCCGGCCCGACCGACCTCCGCATGACGACGTGGGGGGTGGGACCGAGTCCCACCCCCCACGGTCGTGCCCCGACGCGATCGTGCGCGCGTCGACGCCTCGAGGCTCGTGCGTCTACTAGAGTCGTCTGGCGGATCTAGGTCGATCCGACAGCACGACACGGCAAGTGTGGAAGGAAAGACCGATGGTCCGATATCTCGGACGAAGACTGCTGCAGCTGATCCCTGTGTTCCTGGGAGCGACGCTGCTCATCTACGCGATGGTCTTCGCGATGCCCGGCGACCCGATCGCCGCGATGGGTGGTGACCGCGGCCTGTCTCCCGCCGTCGCTGAGCAGATCAGGGCGCAGTACAACCTCGACCAGCCGTTCATCGTGCAGTACCTGCTCTTCCTCAAGGGCATCTTCACGCTGGACTTCGGCAAGTCGTTCTCCGGGCAGCCCGTCATGGACGTCGTCGCCGGCGCCTACCCGGTCACGCTCAAGCTCGCCCTCATGGCGCTCGTCATCGAGACGGTCTTCGGTGTCCTGTTCGGCCTGATCGCAGGACTGCGCAAGGGCAAGTTCTTCGATGCCTCGCTGCTCGTCGTCAGCCTCATCGTGATCGCCGCGCCGACCTTCGTCATCGGCTTCCTGCTCCAGTTCTTCGTCGGCGTGAAATGGCAGCTCCTGCCCGCGACCGTCGGTGCCGACTACTCGGTCAAGGCGCTCCTCATGCCCGCGATCGTGCTCGGTGCCGTGTCCTTCGCCTACGTCCTGCGCCTGACGCGGACGTCCGTCGCGGAGAACCTCACCGCCGACCACGTCCGGACAGCGACCGCCAAGGGCCTGTCCCGCGGCCGCGTCGTCAACGTCCACGTCCTGCGCAACTCGCTGATCCCCGTGGTGACCTACCTCGGTGCGGACCTCGGTGCGCTCATGGGTGGTGCGATCGTCACGGAGAGCATCTTCAACATCCACGGCGTCGGCGGGACGCTCTACCACGCCATCATCAAGGGCGAGCCCTCTACCGTCGTCAGCTTTGTGACGATCCTCGTGATCGTCTACATCGTGGGCAACCTGATCGTGGACCTGCTGTACGCGGTCCTGGACCCGAGGATCCGATATGCCTGAGCAGAACATGACCTCTCCGCGTCCGGGCCAGGCCCATTTCGTCGCCGACGCCGCGCTGACCCCCCTCGCGGTCGTCGACAAGGTCGACGAGACGGAGGCGCCCTCGAGCCTGTGGCGTGACGCGTGGAACGACCTGCGCCGCCGCCCGCTCTTCTGGGTCTCCGCGGCGCTGATCGTCCTCGTCGCGCTCGTCGCGTTCGTCCCGGGTCTGTTCACGCGGAACGACCCGTTCTACTGCGACCTCTCGAAGTCGCTCGCCGACCCGGCTCCCGGCTACCCGTTCGGCTTCGACCGGCAGGGCTGCGACGTCTACTCCCGCGTCATCTACGGGGCCCGCGCCTCGGTGACGGTGGGCCTGGTCACGACCCTCGCCGTCGTCCTGCTGGGTGGCATCATCGGCGCGCTCGCCGGCTTCTACGGCGGCTGGCTCGACTCGCTCCTCGCGCGCCTGACGGACATCTTCTTCGCGATCCCGCTCGTGCTCGCCGCGATCGTCGTCGGCCAGGTCTTCACCGGCGGCGGCGTGTGGCGCGTCATCGCGGTCCTCGCAGTGTTCGGATGGCCGCAGGTCGCCCGCATCACGCGCGGCGCCGTCATGAGCGTCAAGAACAACGACTTCATCACCGCGGCCAAGTCCCTCGGTGTGTCGAAGTGGATGACCCTCATCCGGCACGTCGTGCCGAACGCGCTCGCGCCCGTCGTCGTCGTGGCGACCGTGTCGCTCGGCACGTTCATCGTCGCCGAGGCCACGCTCTCCTTCCTCGGTCTCGGCCTGCCGGGCTCCGTGCTGTCCTGGGGTGCGGAGATCTCCAAGGCTCAGGTCTCTCTGCGGACGCAGCCGTCGATCCTGTTCTACCCGTCGATGGCGCTGGCCCTGACGGTCCTGAGCTTCATCATGATGGGCGACGTCGTGCGCGACGCCCTCGACCCGAAGGCGCGCAAGCGATGAACGACACGACAGCGGCCAAGCCGCTCCTCGAGATCCGTGACCTGAGCATCGACTTCCAGACGCGCGGTGGCCCCGTCCACGCCGTCATCGGCGCCGACCTGACGATCTACCCCGGCCAGTCGGTCGCGATCGTCGGTGAGTCCGGTTCCGGCAAGTCCACCACCGCCCACGCGATCATCGACCTGCTCCCCGGGACCGGAAAGGTCACCGCCGGGTCCATCATGTTCGACGGCGTGGACGTCACCAAGGCGTCCAAGCGTGAGATCGTCGCGCTGCGCGGGAAGTCCATCGGTCTCGTGCCGCAGGACCCGATGTCCAACCTCAACCCGGTCTGGTCGATCGGTTTCCAGGTCAAGGAAGGTCTCCGCGCGAACGGTATCGACGTCAGCCGCGGCACCCAGCGCAAGCTCGCTCTCGGCCTCGCCGAGAGCGAGGGCCTGCAGCTCGCGGGCGGCGACCTGCTCCTGAGCCACGACGCGAAGCGCACGCTCATCTCGCTCCTCAAGGAGGAGCTCGCCTCGCGTCCCGAGGCCGAGCGTGAATCTGTGCTGGCTGAGGCAGACGCCCGGCTCGTGACGGGATCGACGACCCGCCTCGAGGCCGTCGTCGTGCTCGAGAGCCTCGGCATGCCGTCCGCCCCGACCGCCGTCGAGGGCCTCACGTCGGTCGCATCGAGCAAGGACCGCGTCGCGGGCCTGCTCGCCGAGGCCGGCCTGCCCGACGCCGAGCGTCGCGCCCGCCAGTACCCGCACGAGTTCTCGGGCGGCATGCGTCAGCGTGCGCTCATCGCGATCGGTCTCGCGGCTCGCCCGAAGCTGCTGATCGCGGACGAGCCCACCTCGGCGCTCGACGTGACCGTGCAGCGCAAGATCCTCGACCACCTGGGTCGCCTGACCTCGGAGCTCGGCACGGCCGTCCTCTTCATCACGCACGACCTCGGCCTCGCCGCGGAGCGTGCTGAGCACCTCGTCGTCATGTACCGCGGCCGGGTCGTGGAGTCGGGCCCGTCCCGCGAGATCCTCGCGAACCCGCAGCACGCGTACACGAAGCGCCTCGTCGCGGCGGCACCGTCGCTCGCCTCGCGCCGCATCCAGAGCGCCAAGGCTGCGGGCGTCGAGGTCAAGGAGCTCCTCGCCCAGACCGGCGGCGACGGCGTCTCCACCGAGCGTGACGACGTCGTCGTCGTGGAGAACCTCACGAAGGTGTTCCACATCCGCGGCGCCGCCAAGGGTGCGCGTGACTTCAAGGCCGTCGACGACGTGTCGTTCTCGCTCAAGCGGGGGACGACGGTCGCGCTCGTCGGCGAGTCCGGCTCGGGCAAGTCCACGGTCGCGAACATGGTGCTCAACCTGCTCGACCCGACCGAGGGCAAGATCATCTTCGACGGCGTCGACATGTCGACCCTCGGACGCAAGGAGCTCTTCGCGTTCCGTCGCCGGGTGCAGCCGATCTTCCAGAACCCGTACGGGTCGCTCGACCCGATGTACTCGATCTACCGCACGATCGAGGAGCCGCTGCGGGTGCACAAGGTCGGCACGCCCAAGGAGCGCGAGGCCCGCGTCCGCGAGCTGCTCGACCTCGTCGCGCTGCCCCAGTCGACGATGCGCCGCTTCCCGAACGAGCTCTCCGGCGGCCAGCGCCAGCGCATCGCGATCGCGCGTGCGCTCGCCCTGCAGCCTGAGGTCGTCGTGTGCGACGAGGCCGTCTCGGCGCTCGACGTGCTCGTCCAGGCGCAGATCCTCGAGCTCCTCAACGACCTGCAGAGCGAGCTCGGCCTGAGCTACCTGTTCATCACGCACGACCTCGCGGTCGTGCGGCAGATCGCGGACGAGGTCTGCGTCATGAAGCAGGGGCGCATCATCGAGCACGCCACGACCGACGAGGTGTTCGACTCGCCCCGCGAGGAGTACACCCGCGAGCTGCTCGGCGCCATCCCGGGCGCGAGCCTCCAGCTCGGCCCGGAGGCCCCGGAGGTCTGAGCCTGCGCTCGAGCACGAGATGGCACGAGGCCCGGTGGACACACGTCGGCCGGGCCTCGTGCCGTCTGCCGCACCGCGGTGCGGTGGCCCAGATCGAGCGGGAGAGCCGCTCACGTCACGGACGTCACAGAAGATCAGGTTGCGTTCGCGATAGGATGGACCGTTGCGTAGCGGAGATGCACGCACGCGATCTCATCCTCCACTGAAATGAGTACCTCTATGTCTGTGCGCTCTGACCTGCGCAACGTGGCCATCGTGGCTCACGTCGACCACGGGAAGACCACCCTCGTCGACGCGATGCTGCACCAGTCCGGTGCGTTCGGTGCCCACGCCCACGTCGACGAGCGCGCGATGGACTCCGGTGACCTCGAGCGTGAGAAGGGCATCACGATCCTCGCCAAGAACACGGCGGTCCGGTACACCGGTCCGTCCGCGGCGGCGCTCGGCGAGCCCGACGGCATCACGATCAATGTCATCGACACCCCCGGCCACGCCGACTTCGGTGGTGAGGTCGAGCGCGGCCTGTCGATGGTCGACGGCGTCGTGCTCCTCGTCGACGCGTCCGAGGGCCCGCTGCCCCAGACCCGCTTCGTGCTGCGCAAGGCGCTCGCCGCGAAGCTCCCGGTGATCATCGTCGTCAACAAGGTCGACCGTCCCGACTCGCGCATCTCCGAGGTCGTCGCCGAGGCGACCGACCTGCTGCTCGGTCTCGCGTCCGACCTCCACGAGGACGTCCCGGACCTCGACCTCGACGCGATCCTCGACGTCCCCGTCGTCTACGCCGCCGCGAAGGCTGGCCGCGCGGGGCTCGAGCAGCCCGCAGACGGCAGCCTCCCCGACAGCGAGAACCTCGAGCCGCTGTTCCGCACGATCCTCGAGAAGATCCCCGCGCCGACGTACGACGAGTCCGCCCCGCTGCAGGCGCACGTCACCAACCTCGACGCCTCGCCGTTTCTCGGCCGCCTCGCGCTCCTGCGCGTCTTCAACGGCACGATCCGCAAGGGGCAGACGGTCGCGTGGGCTCGCCACGACGGCACGCTCCAGAACGTGCGCATCACCGAGCTCCTCGAGACGAAGGCGCTCGACCGTGTCCCGACCGAGCAGGCCGGTCCTGGCGACATCGTCGCCGTCGCGGGCATCGCCGACATCACGATCGGTGAGACCCTCACGGACCCGGACGACCCGCGCCCGCTGCCGCTCATCACGGTCGACGACCCGGCCATCTCGATGACGATCGGTATCAACACCTCCCCGCTCGCGGGCAAGGGCGGCAAGGGCCACAAGGTCACCGCGCGCCAGGTCAAGGACCGTCTCGACACCGAGCTCATCGGTAACGTGTCGCTGCGCGTCCTGCCGACCGAGCGTCCGGACGCCTGGGAGGTCCAGGGTCGTGGCGAGCTCGCGCTCGCGATCCTCGTCGAGCAGATGCGTCGTGAGGGCTTCGAGCTCACCGTCGGCAAGCCGCAGGTCGTCACGAAGCTCATCGACGGCAAGCGGAACGAGCCGATGGAGCGCATGACGATCGACGTCCCCGAGGAGTACCTCGGCGCCGTCACGCAGCTGCTCGCGCAGCGCAAGGGCCGCATGGAGACGATGTCGAACCACGGCACCGGCTGGGTCCGCATGGAGTTCGTCGTCCCGGCCCGCGGTCTCATCGGCTTCCGTACGCGGTTCCTCACGGAGACGCGCGGCACCGGCATCGCGTCCTCGCTCGCCGACGGCTACGAGCCGTGGGCCGGCCCGATCGAGACCCGCGTGACGGGCTCGCTCGTCGCCGACCGCGCCGGCAAGGTGACGCCGTTCGCGATGATCAACCTGCAGGAGCGCGGCTCCTTCTTCGTCGACCCCACGCAGGAGGTCTACGAAGGCATGATCGTCGGCGAGAACTCGCGCAACGAGGACATGGACGTCAACATCACCAAGGAGAAGAAGCTGACGAACATGCGGTCCTCGACCGCAGACAACTTCGAGAACCTTGTGCCGCCGCGTCACCTCACGCTCGAAGAGTCCCTCGAGTTCGCCCGCGAGGACGAGTGCGTCGAGGTCACCCCGGAGTTCGTGCGCATCCGCAAGGTCATCCTCGACCAGACGGAGCGTGGCCGCGCGGCCTCGCGCAACAAGAAGAGCTGAGAACAGCCCGTCGACGACGGGCACCGTGCGACCTCCGGCCCTCTTGAGGGCCGGAGGTCGCGTGCTACGCGCCGCGAGGCGCTGAGGAGGAGACGTGCGGCTGCTCGCGGTGCACGCGCACCCTGACGACGAGACCCTCTCGAACGGCGCCCTCCTGGCGGCATGGTCCCGAGCGGGTCGTCCCGTCACGCTCGTGACCTGCACGCGCGGGGAGCGTGGCGAGGTCATCGGGACGCCGCTCGCGCACCTCGAGGGCGACGGACCTGCGCTCGCTGCGCACCGCGAGCAGGAGATCGCGGCAGCGCTCGCCGTCCTGGGCGTCGAGGAGCACCACTTCCTCGACGCCCTCGCCCCGGGCGAGGGCGCCAGGTACGAGGACTCGGGCATGGCGTGGGTCGGCGCGGTCGCCGGCACCGCCGGCCTGCCCGACGACGTCCCGCCGGGAGCGCTCGTCTCCGTCCCGCTCGACACGGCAGCCGCGCACCTCGCCGCGCTCGTCGTCGAGCAGCAGCCCGCGCTCGTCGTGACGTACGACGCCGGCGGGGGCTACGGCCACCCCGACCACGTCCGGGCCCACGAGATCACCGCGCGAGCGCTCGAGATCGCGACCCCGCGTCTCGCCGAGGCGGGCGCGGACGTGCCGCTGCTGCTGTGCCCGACCGTCCCGACCGACGCCCTGCGTGCCCAGCGGCGTGCGCTCGCCGACGAGGCGTGGGCGCGCGACCTCGCAGCAGCCGCGGGGCTCGTGGCCCCCGACCCCGACGCGGACCTGCCCGCGGTCGCGAGCGACGATCGCGACGTCGTGCTCGAGGTCGACGTACGTGCCGTCCTCGGTGCCGTCACCGGCGCGCTGCGCGCGCACGGGACCCAGGTGCAGGCGGTGACGCAGGCGCCCGACGGCGCGACGGTCCTCGGGGCGTACGCGCTCAGCAACGACGTCCTTGCAGCGATCCCCCCGACCGAGGGCTATGCGCTCCTTGCGGGTGACCGGAGCGCGCTCGGGCGCGTCCTGGCCGGTGCGGCCGTCCCCGGCGTGCGCGCGGTAGCGTGACGGACATGACCAGGAAGCCCGAACCGACCAGCCCGGCGGTGCCCGCCGTCCCCCTGTTCGCGCCGGGGGCCCTCACCGCGTGGGCCGTGTGCTTCGTGCTCGGTGCGATCGTCGGGCTCGTGGGCACGATCGCCCACCGCAGCGTGCCGCCGTGGGGCGTCGTCGCCGCGCTCGTGACCCTGCTCGCGGTCTGCACGGTCGCCCGGGCGGCGGCGGGCGCGGGCTCGCTCCTCGCGGCTGGCGCCGGGTGGATGATCGCCGTCCAGCTGCTTTCGGCAGGAGGTCCGGGCGGCGACGTCCTCGTGCCGGCCGCGACGATCGGCTACGTCTGGGTCTACGGCGGTCTCGCCGCCGTCCTCGCCCCGCTGCTCGCCCCCCGGAGATGGTTCGCGGAGGTCCCGTGGCGAGATCGCGACGCACAGCAAGACGCGTGAGGAACGGGCGCCGCGCGCCCTTACGATGTAACACGTCCGTCGGTACCTGCGGGGAGCCAGGAGTCGCGCCGCGGACGTTCTAGCAGATAGTGGGGCGCGTGTGATGGCGAAGAGCGACGAGACGACCAGGCCGGAGGCGTCCCCGCTGGACGGGTTCGAGCCGGAGGAGCCCCGCCGCAGCCGCACCCCCAAGGTCCTCATGTGGACGGGCATCGGTCTGGTCGTGCTCGTCGGCCTGTACGTCGCCGGCCAGTGGGCCGTCGCGGACAAGGTCCCGCGTGGCACGACCGTCGCTGGCGTCGAGATCGGCGGCAAGAGCGCGGACGATGCGACCGCGGCCCTCGAAGCCGGGTTCGCGGAACGCCTGACCGCGCCCATCCCCGTCGAGGCGGGGGGCAACGCCGCGGAGATCGACCCGGAGAGTGCGGGTCTCGGGCTCGACGCGGCGGGCACGGTCGACGGCCTCGTCGGGTTCGGGCTGTCGCCCGCGCACCTGTGGCACACCCTCGTCGGTGGCGACGACGTGACGCCGCGCACCACGGTCGACGACGCTGCGCTCGACGCCGAGCTCACGGCGGCAGCCGAGGCGCTCCGCGTCGAGCCCGTCGACGGTGCGGTCGTCTTCGCGGACGGCCAGGTCTCGGCGACCCCAGCCGCGTCGGGCTCCGACGTCGACGTCGAGGCTGCGCGCGAGGTTCTCGTGACGGGCTGGCTCACGGCCGACGGCCCCCTGGCCCTCCCCGTCGTCACGAGCGAGCCGACGGTCACGCAGGAGGAGACGGACGCCGCTCTCGCCCTCGGCCGCAGCCTCGTCTCCGCGCCCGTGCGCGTCGAGGTTGCCGGGCAGCAGGCCGAGCTGCCGATCTCCGTGCTCGCGTCCTCCGCAAGCTTCGTCCCTGCCGACGGCAACCTTCAGCTGCAGCTCGACAAGGACCTCGTCGCCGAGGCGGTGATCGACCGGACGACGGACCTCGAGAAGAAGGCCGCCGACGCGAAGTTCGTGTTCGTCAAGGGCAAGCCTGTGATCGAGGGCGGTGACTCCGGCCTCGGCCTCGACCGCGAGGGCCTCGCTGCCGCCGTCCTGACGGCGGCCACGACAGGAGGCGACCGCACGGCGCGCGTCGAGCTCGTCCCCGTCGACGCGCAGGAGAGCAAGGAGAAGCTCGAGGCGCTCGGCATCAAGGAGGTCGTCGCGAAGTTCTCGACCCCGCTCGGGGTGAGCTCCGCGGCGCGCATCCACAACCTCAAGCTCGGCGCCGAGCGCGTCACGGGCCAGCTCGTCCTCCCGGGCGAGACCTGGTCGCTCACCGAGACGCTCAGCCCGATCACGGCCGAGGGCGGCTACCAGGCCGCAGGCATCGTCAACAACGGGCAGCTGACCGAGGGTGTCGGGGGAGGCCTGTCGCAGATGGCGACCACGACGTACAACGTCGGGTACCTGCTCGGCCTCGAGGACGTCGAGCACCGCCCGCACAGCTACTACTTCTCCCGGTACCCGGAAGGGCGCGAGGCGACGATCTACGTCGGGTCGATCGACATGCGCTTCAAGAACGACACGCCCTACGGCATCTTGCTGCAGGCCTACGTCAAGGACGGTCAGGTCACCGTCCGTGCGTGGAGCACGCCGCACTACCGGGTCGAGTCGACGACGACACCCCGTAGCGGCGTCGTGAGCCCGACGACGAAGTACTCGACGTCGCCCGGCTGCATCGCGCAGGGCGCCGGGAGCCCCGGGTTCACCGTGACGGTCACGCGCAAGGTGTACCTCGGGGACGAGCTGGTCAAGGACGAGCCGCGCACGTGGCGCTACAACCCGCAGAACGCGGTCGTGTGCGGCAAGGCGCCCTCGGACAAGAAAAAGGACTGAGGGCGCGCGAGGCTAGACTCTGCGCGACCCACGAACTGGAGGACGTTCATGCTCGGACGGAGCGAACGGGAGTCGGCTGCGCACGTGCTCGCCGCGGCACGGATCGGTGGCTGGGACGTCCCGCACAACCGCGACGAGCTGAGCGACGTCCTCGACCTCGGGGCGATGACTGCCGCCCTCGCGACCGTCGGCCGGATCAGCGACCTGCGGGCGATCATGCACATCGGGCACCCGGCGCAACCGGACCACGGGCTCGAGCGCGCGCTCCTCGCGGCTGCCCCCGAGCTGCGCGTGACGTCGGCGGTCGCGGTCACCCCGGAGTGGGTGTGGGTGAGCCGGGCCGCGGAGGTGAGCGACCACGTCGTCGTCGACGAGGCGGCCATGCGCGACTGCCGGCACGTCGTCCGGTCGATGGGCGCGAGCCCGCACCTCGTGCCGACGCGCACCCCGCTCGAGGAGCGCGTCGCTCTCGCCGGGGAGGCGGGGTCGATCGTCGTCGAACGGTCGGTCGCCGAGCGCGCCCTGATCCCCGCGGGCTTCCACGAGGTGCCCGGGTCTGAGCGCCTCGCCGAGCTGCCCCCGCTCTGGTTCGGGCTCGTCGAGCCGGTCAGCACGCCCGTCGACTTCACCGAGCCGGCGCAGGTGTGGCTCGCGTTCGGTCCGCGGGACGACCACCGCGGCTCCCTGCAGTCGACGCTCGGCCTGATCGCCGAGGCCGGGTTCGACCTCGACCACCTGCGTTCGCAGCAGTCCGTCGCAGGCCCGCACCTCTTCCTCGCGTCGTTCCGGTGCGACGGCTCCGCGGCGTTGCGGGGCCTGCGAGCCGCGCTCCAGGACCACGGCGTCGCGCACCGCGTGCTCGCGGTCATGGCAGGCAGCGACTTCGCGCCGGGTGCGGACGCGGTCGAGCCGCGCTGGGCGCGACCGCTGTGACCGTCGCGGCCTCCGCGACCGTGGCCACGGCGGCCGCTCGTCTCGCGTACCTCGGTCCGGAGGGCACGTTCACGCACGCTGCGGCGATCGCGCTCGGGGAGCGCGGGGCGCCCGTGCCCCTCGCGACGGTGACCGACGTGTACGAGGCCGTCGCGTCGGGCGCGGTGAGCACGGGGGTCGTGGCGATCGAGAGCTCGGTCGAGGGGTACGTCGTGCCGTCGCTCGACGCGATCGTCGCCGCGCGCGACGTCGTCGCCGTCGACGAGGTCACGCTCGACATCTCTTTCGACGCGCTGACCCGTCCGGGCGCGACCGACCTGACCGAGGTGACGGCACACCCGCACGGCCTCGCGCAGTGCGCTGCGTGGATCGCGGCGCGCGGCCTGCGGCCCGTCCCGGCGTCGTCGAACGCGGCCGCGTGCCGCGACGTCGAGCCGCACCAGGTCGCGCTCGGTCCGTCGCTGTGCGCCGAGCTGTACGGCCTGCAGACGCTCGCGTCGGCGGTGCAGGACTTCGCGGGAGGGCGTACCCGCTTCCTCGCGCTCACGCGCCGCGACGTCGCACGCGCCGAGCTCGCGGCAGCACGCGCCTCGGGCGCGGTGGCCGGGTGGCGGACGATGCTCGCGATCACCCCGCACGTCACCGGGCCGGGCGTCCTCGCCCGCATCACGGCGGCGTTCGGCGAGCGTGGCGTCAACATGTCGAGCCTCATCACGCGACCGCTCAAGGCGCAGGAGGGCACGTACGTGTTCGTCGTGACGCTCGACGGCGCGCCGTGGGAGCCGCACGTCCGCACCCTGCTCGAGCAGCTCCTCGAGGCGGGGGACTCGCTCAAGACGCTCGGCGTCTTCCCGGACCGTACGTCGTCGGACGCGGGCTTCGACGACTCGCGCGTGCCCGCGGCGTCGGTCCAGCGCGGGGCGTCCGCTGCGGACGCGGACCGGGGGCTGCTGTGGTGACCGGCCCGGCGCGGCGTGTCGGCGTCGTCTCCCTCGGGCTCATCGGCGGCTCGGTCGCCCGACGGCTCGTCACGCAGGGCCTCGAGGTGCACGCCTGGAACCCGAGCGCGCCTGCGCTCGAGGCGGCGGAGCGCGACGGCGTCGTGCCGCACGCGTCGATCGAGTCCCTGTGCGCCGCCGAGCCGGACGTCCTGCTGCTCGCGCCGCCGCTGCGCGCGATGGCTGACGTGATCGGCGAGGTCGCCGCGCACGTGCGCGGCGCGACGGTCGTCACGGACGCGGGCAGCGTCAAGGTCGCGGTCGTCGACGCCGTGCGCGCGGCGGGCCTGTCCTCGCGCTTCGTGGGCGCGCACCCGATGGCCGGCACCGAGCAGGCGGGCTACGCGGCGTCGGACCCGAGCCTTCTCGACGGGGCGCGCTGGGCGCTCACGATCGAGCCCGACACGGACCGAGACGCGTTCCTGCGCGTCGCCGCGCTCGTCACGGGACCGCTCGGGGGCGTCGCGCGCGTCGCCACGCCCGCGGTGCACGACGCCGCGGTCGCGCTCGTGAGCCACGTCCCGCACGTCCTCGCGACCGAGCTCCTCGGCCTCGTCGGGAGCGCCGACGTGCGCGACCTCGCGCTCGCCCTCGCCGCGGGCTCGTTCCGCGACGGCACGCGCGTCGCGGGGACGCATCCGCGCCGCACGGAGGCGATGGTCGTCGACAACGCGGGAGGCGTCGTGCCCGTCCTGCGGCGCGCGGTCGCCGACCTCACGGCCCTGGCCGACGCCCTCGAGGAGGGCGAGCCGGTGAGCGGGTTCTTCGACGCGGCCGCCGAGGTGCGCTCCGGGGCGCGGGTCGCAGCCCCCGAGGACCCTGCCACGGTGGTCACGCTGGACGGCGACGGCTGGCGCGAGCGTCTGCTCGGCGAGACCCGGACCGGGCTCGTCGTCGGCGCGGACACGGCCGCCGCGACCCTGCGGGTCACGTACCCGCCTGCCTGACCACCACGACGCGATCGCCCGGGCCAGGAGCGAAGCGCCTCGCGGCCTGACGGCGCCTGCGCTCCGCTCCTCGGACGCTCAGTCGCCAGACGCCGGAGCCGGACGCGCCTTCCGCACCGGAGCGGGCGGGATCGGCTTGCCGATCGCGATCGCGTCGCCCGGGACGTGGACGTCCCCGCGACGGGTCCGCAGCACGAGACCCGACCCGTCGTTGGTGACGACGTCACCGAGGACGTCGGTGTAGGGGTGGTCGGGGTCGTCGATCCGGCGGCGGACCATGACCCGGGTACCCGGCGTCCACGCCCGCCAGGGCGCGGGCTCTGCGGTGCTCACGAGGCGTCCGCGGGGTCGCTCGTCGCGGACCTTGCCGCGTCGTCGTCCTGCGTGCGGGGCCGGTCCGTCCAGGCGGACCACTCGGGGGCGCGCGTCACGACACGGCCGACGACGGCGATCGCCGGCGGCTGCACGCCTGCCTCGGCGATGCGTGCCGCGATCGTCGCGAGCGTGCCGACCGTCGTCCGCTGCCGCGGCCCGAACCCGTCCTCGATCACCGCGACAGGAGTGTCGGCGTCGCGTCCGCGCTCCATGAGCTCGGCGCACGTCGTGCCGAGCCGGCGCACGCCCATGAGCAGGACGAGCGTGTGGTCGGTCGCCTCGGGGACGCGTCCGACGTCGGCGTGCCCGGTGAGGACGGTGAACCCGCGCGAGAGGCTGCGGTGCGTCAGCGGGATGCCCGCGACGGCGGGGACGGAGATCGCGCTCGTGACGCCCGGGACCACCTCGACCTCGAGGCCGGCCGCGACGCACGCGTCGAGCTCCTCGCCGCCGCGGCCGAACACGTACGGGTCGCCTCCCTTGAGGCGGACGACACGCTTGCCGGCGAGCCCGTGCCGCACGAGCGTCGCGTTGATCTCCTCCTGCGGCACGGGGTGGAACCCGGAGGACTTGCCGACGTCGACGACCTCGACGTGCGCGGGCAGGTCCGCGAGGACGCCCTGCGGGGCGAGCCTGTCGATCACGACGACGTCCGCGCTCGCGAGCAGCTCGCGTGCCCGCACGGTCAGGAGGCCGTCGTCGCCGGGACCGCCGCCGACGAGGGCGACGGTGCCGCGCGGCGCGTCCCCGCTGGTCGTCGTCCTGCCCGACGGGTGGACGGACTGAGCGGGCGGCGCCCCGTCCCCGCCGCGCCGTTCGACGCCGTCGGGCGCGTGCTCCCGCGCGACCTGTGCGCGCAGGTCCGCGGCGACGTGGTCGCGCAGCGCGACGGCGCGGCGCGGGTCGCCGCCTGCGTTGACCGCGACGAGCACGTCGTCGACCCGCGCGACCGCGGGCGTCCATGCGCTCGAACGGTCGCGGTCGGACGCCCGCACCGCCCAGACGCGCTGCCACTCGGCGTCGTCGCACACCTGGTCGTCGACGGCTGCGACACCCGTCGCCGCGTGCACGAGCCAGGCGCCGTCCAGGTCTCCCGTGAGGTAGTCGCGGGCGATCCACGTGAGGCGGCCGTCCCGGGCCGCCGCCACGACCTCGGGGCACGCGACCGGCGCGACGACCACGACCTGAGCCCCCGCCTCGACGAGCGAGCGCGCGCGGCGCGCACCGACGGGCCCGGCGCCGACGACGACGCAGCGGCGCCCGGCGACGCGGAGCGTGAGCGGGTACGACGGGTCGGTCCCGGTGGTCTCGGGTGCGGGGGCCGAGGTGCTCATGGGCGGCTCAGATCGTGTATTGGACGGGCCGGTCGCCCGGGAAGCGGGCGGCCGCGAGTGCGTCACCGACCATACCTGCCGCGAGCGTGAACCCGTCCTGCGGGTCGATCAGGAGGAACGCTCCTGTGCGCCGCGACGTCACGTACTCCTCGGCCGCGACGGGCGCCGCGAGGCGCAGCTGGACTCGCCCGATGTCGTTGAGCCCGAGCTCCTCGGCGGGCGCGAGCGCGGCGGCGTCGAGGTCGAGCCGCCCGACGACGTCGCGCACGACGGCCTGCACGACGCGCGTCGTGTGCTTGAGCAGGACGCGCGCGCCCGGGCGCAGCGGCCGGTCGGACAACCACGCGACGGTGCCGGTGACGTCCTGGACGGGCGTTGGTGCGTCCTCGGCCGCGACGATCATGTCGCCGCGCGCGACGTCGAGGTCGTGCGAGAGGCGGACCGTGACGGACTGCGGCGCGTACGCCTCGGCGAGCGAGCCGTCGGCGGTGTCGATGCCTTCGATCGTCGACCGTCGACCTGACGGCAGCACGACGACCTCGTCACCCACGCGCACGACGCCGCCTGCGACCTGGCCGGCGTACCCGCGGTAGTCCTCGTACCCGGCGGGTGCGGCGCTCTGCGGCCGGATGACGGTCTGGACGGGCAGCCGGAAGGGCTGCGTCTCGACGTCGTCCGCCGTCGGCAGGTCCTCGAGGAGCTCGAGGAGGCTCGGTCCGTCGTACCAGGGGGTGCGTGCCGAACGCTCGACGACGTTGTCACCGTCGAGCGCGCTCACCGGGACGGTGTGGACCGCGGGCACGCCGAGGTCGGCGGCCGCCGCACGGATCTGCGCCGCGAGCTCGTCGTAGCGGTCCTGCGCGAAGCCGACGAGGTCGATCTTGTTGACCGCGACGACGACGTGCGGGACGCGCAGGAGCGACGCGACCGCGAGGTGCCGGCGGGTCTGCTCGAGCAGGCCCTTGCGCGCGTCGACGAGCAGCACGACGACGTCAGCCGTCGACGCGCCCGTGACCGTGTTGCGTGTGTACTGCACGTGGCCCGGGCAGTCCGCGAGGATGAACGACCGCCGCGCGGTCGCGAAGTAGCGGTAGGCGACGTCGATCGTGATGCCCTGCTCGCGCTCGGCGCGCAGGCCGTCGGTGAGGAGGGCGAGGTCGGCGCCCTCGAGCCCGCGGTCGCGGCTGACTCGCTCGACGGCGTCGAGCTGGTCGGCGAGGACGGACTTCGAGTCGAACAGCAGACGGCCGACGAGGGTCGACTTGCCGTCGTCGACGGAGCCTGCGGTCGCGAGGCGCAGCAAGGTCCCGGTCGTGGTGGTGGCGCTCATGGCTGGTCTTCCTTCGTGCGGGCCGCGGTGGTCGTGGGGGAGGCGGCCATCAGAAGTAGCCCTCCTTCTTGCGGTCCTCCATGGCTGCCTCGGAGATCCGGTCGTCGGCACGGGTCGCGCCGCGCTCGGTGATGCGGGTCGCGGCGACCTCGGTGATGACGTCGGCGACGGTCGTGGCGCCGGACTCGACGGCGCCCGTGCAGGACATGTCACCGACGGTGCGGTAGCGCACGGTCAGGGTGCGGACGGACGCCGCCTCGGCGTCGGTCCGCGGCTGCGAGTAGGGGCCGACGGCGAGCAGCATCCCGTCGCGGTCGAACACCTCGCGCTCGTGGGCGTAGTAGAGGCCGGGCAGCGCGATGCCCTCGCGCTCGATGTAGCGCCACACGTCGAGCTCGGTCCAGTTGGACAGCGGGAAGGCGCGAACGTGCTCGCCCGGGCGGTGGCGACCGTTGTAGAGGTTCCACAGCTCGGGGCGCTGGTTGCGCGGGTCCCACTGGCCGAACTCGTCGCGCAGGGACAGCACGCGCTCCTTGGCGCGCGCCTTCTCCTCGTCGCGGCGCCCGCCGCCGAACACGACGTCGAACCGGTTGTCGGTGATCGCGTCGAGCAGCGGCTGCGTCTGCAGCGGGTTGCGGGTGCCGTCGGCGCGCTCGCGGAGGCGGCCGTCGTCGAGGTAGTCCTGCACGGCGGCGACGACGAGCCGCAGGCCGAGCCGCTCGACCTCGCCGTCGCGGTAGGCGAGCACCTCGGGGAAGTTGTGCCCGGTGTCGACGTGCACCACCGGGAACGGGACGGGCGCAGGCCAGAAGGCCTTCGTCGCGAGGTGCAGCATGACGACGGAGTCCTTGCCGCCGGAGAAGAGCAGCCCGGGGCGCTCGAACTCGGCGACGACCTCGCGGATGATGTGGATCGCCTCGGACTCGAGGAGGTCGAGGTGGCTGAGGCGCCGGGGCGCGGCGGTAGCCGCGGTCGGCGTGATGGTCGAGGCGGTCGACGTCATGTGTGGAGCCCGCATTCTGTCTTGTCGAGGCCGGCCCAGCGGCCGGAGCGAGGGTCGGCGCCGGGGGCCACCCGGCGGGTGCACGGCGCGCAGCCGATCGAGGGGTACCCGTCGTCGAGGAGCGGGTTGAGGAGCACGCCGTGGCGCGTGGCGTAGGCGAGCAGGTCGTCGAAGCTCCAGGCGGCGAGCGGGTTGATCTTCACGAGGCCGTTCTTGGAGTCCCACGCGACGAGCGGAGTGCCGGCGCGGGTGGGCGCCTCGTCGCGGCGCACGCCGGTGACCCAGGCCTCGTACCCGCCGAGGACGCGGCTGAGCGGGTCGACCTTGCGCAGCTGGCAGCACAGGGCCGGGTCGCGCTCGTACAGCCGGGGGCCGTGCGTCGCGTCCTGCTCCGCGACGGTCTGCTCCGGGAGGACGTCGACGATCGTGACCGGCATCCGCAGCTCGGCGGCGTCGCGCGTGCCGGAGGTCTCGGGGAAGTGGTAGCCGGTCTCGAGGAACAGCACGTCGACCCACGGTGCGTACGTCGCGACGAGGTGGGGGAGCACCGTGTCGGCCATCGAGCACGCGACGGCGAGCAGGTCGCCGAACTGCTCGCTGGCCCAGGCGGCGACCTCGTCGGCCCCGGCCTCGGCGCCCGACGGCGTCGTCAGGAGGGCGAGACCGTCGGTGACGACCTGTCGCAGCTCGTCGTCCGGACGGCGCGCGCGCCCGGCCTCGGCGCGGGCGAGACGTTCGGCTGCGTGCTGCTCGCGTGCGGCCCGGTGGGCGAGCGCGCGCTCGCGGCCCGCGGCGAGCGGGCTCGTCGGGGCGGTCACGCGAGGTCCTCGTCGTCGACGCGCAGCGCCCACTCAGAGAACGTCTCGTCGCCGACGTGCTGATCGTCGTAGCGGCGCACGACGCGCTCGACGTACGCCGCGACGTCGTCGGCTGCGACCTTGAGCCCGCGCACGGTCCGGCCGAGGCCCGCCTCGTCGCGCTCGTGCGCGCTCAGACCGCCGCCGAGGTGCACCTGGAAGCCCGGCACCTGGACGCCGTCGTCGGTCGTGACGAGCTGTCCCTTGAGGCCGATGTCAGCGACCTGGGTGCGGGCGCACGCGTTGGGGCAGCCGTTGATGTTGAGCGCGATCGGGGTGCGGCCGCCGCGGTCGAGACCCTGCTCGAGCTGCGTGACGACGTCGCGCGCGAGCGCCTTCGTCTCGACGATCGCGAGCTTGCAGTACTCGATGCCGGTGCAGGCGATCGTGCTGCGGCGGAACGGGCTCGGCTCGGCCTCGAGGCCGAGCTCGCGCAGGCCCGAGACGACCGCGGGGACCTCGTCCTTCGGGACGTCGAGCACGAGGAGCTTCTGGTGCGGGGTGAGGCGGACGCGGTGCGAGCCGTGGGCCTCGGCGAGGTCGGCGACCGAGACGAGCGTGGAGCCGGAGACGCGGCCGACGTAGGGGGCGGCACCGACGTAGAACCGGCCGTCCTTCTGCTCGTGCACCCCGACGTGGTCTCCGGAGCGGGGCGCGGGGGCGGGCGGGGGGCCGTCGGCGAGCGCGTACCCGAGGTACTCGGTCTCGAGGACCTCGCGGAAGCGGGCGGGCCCCCAGTCGGCGAGCAGGAACTTCAGGCGGGCCTTGTTCCGCAGCCGGCGGAAGCCGTAGTCGCGGAAGATCGACGTGACGCCGACCCACACGTCGGGGACCTGGTCCTCGCGGACGAACGCGCCGAGGCGCTCGGCGAGGCGTGGCTGCGCGCTGAGGCCGCCGCCGACCCACAGGTCGAACCCCGGTCCGAGCTCGGGGTGCACGACCCCGACGAGGCCGAGGTCGTTGATCTCGTGCAGGACGTCGAGGCTCGGGTGGCCGGTGATCGCCGTCTTGTACTTGCGGGGCAGGTTGGAGAACGTCGGGTCGCCGACGTAGCGGCGCACGACCTCGGTGATCGCCCACGTGGGGTCGATGATCTCGTCGGCGGCGACTCCCGCGACGGGGCTGCCGAGGACGACGCGCGGGACGTCGCCGCACGCCTCGGTCGTCTGGAGGCCGACGGCCTCGAGGCGTCGCCAGATCTCGGGGACGTCCTCGACGCGGACCCAGTGCAGCTGGATGTTGTGGCGGTCGGTGATGTCCGCGGTGTCGCGACCGAAGGCGACGGAGATCTCGCCGATGACGCGGAGCTGCTCGGTCGTCAGGGCGCCGCCGTCGACGCGGACGCGCAGCATGAAGTACTCGTCCTCGAGCTCGTGCGGCTCGAGCTGGGCGGTGCGTCCGCCGTCGATCCCGGGCTTGCGCTGGGTGTAGAGGCCCCACCAGCGGAAGCGGCCGTGGAGGTCCTCGCTCGGGATCGACGCGAAGCCTTCCTTGGCGTAGATCTCCTCGATGCGCGTGCGCACGTTGAGGCCGTCGTCGGCCTGCTTGAGGACCTCGTTCGCGTTGAGCGGCGTGGTGCCGTCGATCTTCCACTGGCCGTGGGGGCGGGCGCTGCGCGGTGGCCGTGCGGTGCCGGTCGGTGCTGCGGTTCTGGCGGGGGCCGGGCTGACCATCAAGTTCCTCGCGTCTCGGTGATGGCGTGGGCGTGCGCGTTCCGGTGCGGGGAGGAGTCTCCAGGCCGGTCGCGCACCTGGGCTCGTGCCGCCGGTGGGGCGGCCTCGTCAGGCGCGGGTCAACAACAGCGACACGTGCGCGGGCGGCCGGGCATGACGAGACGCGGGGTCGCCGTGGGGCGGGGGAGCGTCGTGTCGAGGCGGGCCATGGGGCCGAACGTAGGAGCCGTCTCACCCCTCGTCAACGTGGTCCGTATCGCGGGACAAGGTCGACTCTGGGGCGCTCGCGGGGTACGCCCGCCCTCAGGAATCGCCCTGTGAGACGCACGTGCGACGCGGCACGACGGGGCAGGTGACCGTCGTAGAGTGGCACCAGACCCCTCGCTCATCTGGAAGGACCGACCGTGACCTATGTGATCGCCCAGCCTTGCGTGGACGTCAAGGACAAGGCGTGCGTCGAGGAGTGCCCCGTCGACTGCATCTACGAGGGCAACCGGTCGCTGTACATCCACCCGGACGAGTGCGTCGACTGCGGCGCGTGCGAGCCCGTCTGCCCCGTCGAGGCGATCTACTACGAGGACGACGTCCCCGCCGAGTGGTCGGACTACTACGACGCGAACGTCCACTTCTTCGACGACCTCGGCTCGCCGGGCGGCGCGGCCAAGCTCGGTCTGATCGACAAGGACCACCCGCTCGTCGCTGCGCTCCCGCCCCAGGGCGAGTGACGCGTGGGGCTCGGTAGCCTCGCGGGCGTCGACTTCCCGTGGGACCTGCTCGCACCGTACGGCGAGCGAGCGCGCTCCCACCCCGACGGCGTCGTGGACCTGTCGATCGGCACGCCTGTCGACGCAACCCCCGACGTCGTGCGCCGTGCCCTCGCGGACGCGTCTGACGCGCACGGCTACCCCCAGACGTACGGCACCCCCGCCCTGCGCCAGGCGGTCGCCGACTGGTTCGCGCGGCGCCGTTCCGCAACCGTCGACCCGGCCGGTGTCCTGCCGACCGTCGGCTCGAAGGAGCTCGTCGGGCTCTTGCCCGCGATGCTCGGTCTCGGCGCAGGTGACACGGTCGTGCTGCCGCGCGTCGCGTACCCGACGTACGCGATCGGTGCGCGGCTCGCGGGGGCGGAGATGCTCGCGACGGACGACGTCGCCGACTGGGCCGACCGCCCGGACGTGAAGCTCGTGTGGGTCAACTCCCCGGGGAACCCGCACGGCGCTGTCGCGACCGTCGACGAGTTGCGTGCTGTCGTGGCTGCGGCGCGGCGCACGGGTGCCCTCGTCGTGAGCGACGAGTGCTACGCGGAGCTGCCCTGGGCCGAGCCCTTCGTGCGTGACGGCGTGCCGAGCCTGCTCGACCCGCGCGTGTGCGACGGCGACGTCACGGGCCTGCTCGTGACCTACTCCCTGTCGAAGCAGTCGAACATGGCGGGCTACCGTGCTGCGTTCGTCGCTGGCGACCCGGCGGTCGTGCGCGACCTGCTCGCTCTGCGCAAGCAGATCGGTCTCATCGTCCCGGCGCCCGTCCAGGCGGCGATGACGGCGGCGCTCGCGGACGACGCGCACGTCGCCGAGCAGCGCGAGGCCTATCGCCGGCGACGGGAGATCCTTGTCCCTGCCTTGACCGACGCCGGGTTCGTCATTGACCTTTCTGAGGCTGGGCTGTACCTGTGGACGCGTCGCCCGGACAGGGCAGGCGACTGCCGGGGGCTCGTCGACTGGTTCTCGGAGCGTGGCGTGCTCGTCGCGCCAGGCGCGTTCTACGGCGAGGACGGGGCCCGTCACGTGCGGATAAGCCTCACGGCGAGCGACGAGAGGGTTCGCGCGGCGGCCGATCGCCTCCGGGGGTCTGCGGGCGCCTAGCACTCCCGCGCGAGGCATCCCTGGGCCTTCGGTCCTCTTTTGTGACGGGGATCACGGAAATCATAGGTCCCCGTGACCCTGTGCAGATGGCGGTCCGGGGTGAGGCGCGGCTAGCCTCGGGAGAGGACGGCCGACGTAGCCCGCCGCACCCGGTGCTGCACAGGGAGCTGCCGCGATGGCCACAGGCACAGCAGGGATGCTCGCAGGCACATGCCACGCAGCACCGAGGAAGGAAGCCATGACTGACACCGCATCGGACGCCGTGACCCTCGAGGTCGGCGGCGTCTCCCAGGAGCTGCCCGTCGTGCGCGCCACGGAGGGCAACGACGGGATCGTCGTCTCCTCGCTCCTGCGCACCACCGGCAAGGTCACGGTCGACCCAGGCTTCATGAACACCGCGTCGTGCGAGTCCCAGATCACCTACATCGACGGCGACGAGGGTATCCTGCGCTACCGCGGGTACCCGATCGAGCAGCTCGCCGAGCAGTCGACGTTCCTCGAGGTCGCCTACCTGCTCATCAACGGAGAGCTGCCGAGCCCGACCGAGCTCGACGCATTCATCACCCGCGTCAACCGGCACACCCTCGTCCACGAGGACTTCCGCACCTTCATGGGGACGTTCCCCCGCAACGCGCACCCCATGGCCGTCATGGCGTCCGCGATCAACGCGCTGTCGACGTTCTACCCGGAGTCGCTCGACCCGTTCGACGACGACACGGTCGAGCTCGCGACCGTGCTCCTCCTCGCGAAGACCCGCACGATCACGTCCTACCTGCACCGCCGCGCCGTCGGCGAGCCGCTGCTCTACCCGGACTACTCGCGGGGCTACGTCGACGACTTCCTGCGTATGACCTTCGCCGTGCCGTACATGCAGTACGACACGGACCCGGTCGTCGTCGACGCGCTCGACAAGCTGCTCATCCTGCACGCCGACCACGAGCAGAACTGCTCGACGTCGACGGTGCGCATGGTCGGCTCGAGCCACGCGAACCTCTACGCGTCGGTCGGTGCTGGCATCAACGCGCTCTCCGGCCCGCTGCACGGCGGCGCCAACGAGGCCGTGCTGCGGATGCTCACCGAGATCCAGGCCTCGGGCGACGACGTCGACACGTTCATGACGCGCGTGAAGAACAAGGAGCAGGGCGTCCGGCTCATGGGCTTCGGCCACCGCGTCTACAAGAACTACGACCCGCGCGCCGCGATCGTGAAGAACAAGGCGCACGCCGTGCTCGAGGCGCTCGGCGTCGAGGACGAGATGCTCGACATGGCGCTGCGCCTCGAGGAGATCGCCCTCAACGACGAGTACTTCATCGAGCGCAAGCTCTACCCGAACGTCGACTTCTACACGGGCCTGATCTACAAGGCGATGGGCTTCTCGCCGAGCATGTTCACGCCGCTGTTCGCGCTCGGCCGCATGCCCGGCTGGATCGCGCAGTGGCGCGAGATGATGAAGGACCCGCAGACCAAGATCGGTCGTCCGCGCCAGGTGTACACCGGCGCGACGTCCCGGGACTACGTGCCGGCCGCCGACCGCTGACGACACGCTCGACCGGGGCCACGCTGACACAGGTCACCGCGCGACGGTGACCACCACGACGCCGTCGGGACCGCGCAACGCGGACTTGACGGCGTCCGTGTCCGTCCAGGCTCCTGACTCGCGCTGCCACGTCCGACCGTCGAGGCTGACGGACTCGACCTGCTGCTCGTCGGCGACGGCGACCGCCCAGCTCGCGAGCGCCGTCCGGACGCGGCTCGCTGCGCTGCCGTCGCCCGTGGCGAGACCGCCGGGAGCGAGGGACACGGTCCGTCGGGCGGCGTCCGTCGAGACCTCCGCGGACGGCAGGTCGCGGTCCGCGCGCGCGGCGAGCCGCGCGACGTCCCCACCGGGCAGCGCATCGCGCAGCTCGCACGTGAGCGTCTCGGGGCTCTGGCCGGTGAGCGCGGACGCCCAGGCCCGGGCGCGCGTCTCGTGCTGCGCGTACGCGTCGGGGAAGCCCGAGCGCTGGACAGCCTGCGCCGCGACCGTGACCTCGAGGTCGGTGTACCCGTCGACCTTGACCAGCCCGTCATAGAACTTCCCTGTCGAGTACACCGGGTCCATGATCTCCTCGACAGAGCCCCAGCCCTGGGACGGCCGCTGCTGGAACAGCCCGACGGAGTCCCGGTCCCCGTAGTCGATGTTGATCATCCGCGACTCCTGGAGGGCGGTCGCGATCGCGATCGTCACCGCCCGTGCGGGAAGGCCGCGCTCAGCCGCCATCGCGGCGAAGAGCGCGGCGTTCTGCGCCTGCTCGGGATCGAGCGACCACGGGGTGCCGTCGAGCTCCGCGTAGCAGCGGTGCGCGGCCTCAGGGACGGGCCGCATCTTGTCGAGCATGATCATCACGGCGCCGATCGCGCCCGCGAGCAGGCCCACGACGATGCCGACGACGACGAGCGCTCGCGCGACCCGACGGCGCGCGGTCGGCCGCCGCACCGTCCCGCGCGCGGCGGGCCGGCCCGCCGCAGGTCGGGGACGTACCGACGTGGCGCCCCCTGCGCGACCGGTCACGTCAGTTGGCGTGCAGGGCCGCGTTCAGGACGATGCCCGTGCCGACCCGGTCGACCGCCTCGACCGCACCCGTGACCGAGTTGCGCCGCAACAGCAGGTTGTCGCGGCCTGCGAGCTCGCGCGCCTTGACCGTGACGGGAGCGCCGTCGTCGTCCGTGCGGCCGACGAGCGTGACCTTCGTGCCCGCCGTGACGTACAGCCCGGCCTCGACGACGCAGTCGTCGCCGAGCGGGATGCCGATGCCCGCGTTCGCGCCGAGGAGCGAGCGCTCGCCGATCGTCACGACCTGCGTGCCGCCGCCGGACAGCGTGCCCATGATCGACGCGCCGCCGCCGATGTCCGAGCCGTCACCGACCGTGACGCCCGCCGAGATGCGCCCCTCGACCATCGAGTGGCCGAGCGTGCCCGCGTTGAAGTTGACGAAGCCCTCGTGCATGACGGTCGTGCCGTCGGCGAGGTGCGCGCCGAGCCGCACACGGTCGGCGTCGGCGATGCGCACGCCGGTCGGCAGGACGTAGTCGACCATGCGGGGGAACTTGTCGACGCCGTAGACGACGACCGGACCGCGCGCGGACAGGCGCAGGCGGGTCGTCTCGAAGTCGACGGTCGAGCACGGGCCGTGGTTGGTCCACACGACGTTCGCGAGGTGGCCGAAGATCCCGGTCAGGTCGAGGCCGTGGGGACGGACGAGGCGGTGCGACAGCAGGTGCAGGCGCAGGTAGACGTCGCTCGCGTCGGCAGGCGCGGCGTCGAGGTCGATCTCGGTCGTCACGAGCACGCGACGCACGCCGCGCGCGTCGTCCGTCGCCTCGAGCGCACGCAGCTCTGCTGCGAGCGGGTCCTCCTCGGCAGGGGCCGACCCGAGGCGGGGCTGCGGGTACCACGTGTCGAGGACGGTTCCGTCAGAGTGGATCGAGGCAAGTCCGAGGCCCCAGGCTGCGCGCGAAGTCATGCAGGAGAGCCTATGGTGCGGGCCCCGCCCGTGGGCGAGACGTCTCGTACGACGAACGCCGCGCTCGTCTAGTGTCGGGACGTGACCCACGACACCACACCTCTCGGCACCGCCGCACCCGACCCCTACGCCGTCCCCGCACCTCTCGACCTGCGCGCCGACGTCGTCGACCTGACGGCCGCGGTGTGCGACGTCGCGTCCGTGAGCGGCGACGAGACCCGGCT
This sequence comes from Flavimobilis sp. BM9, assembly GCF_058313055.1. Lineage (NCBI taxonomy): Bacteria > Bacillati > Actinomycetota > Actinomycetes > Micrococcales > Jonesiaceae > Flavimobilis > Flavimobilis sp. BM9. Next base: position 531,165 of record NZ_JBZEMO010000001.1, read on the forward strand.
CGCCGATGCCGTCGAGGCCGCGCTGCGCGCCCTCGACCACCTCGAGGTGCTGCGCGACGGCGACGCCGTCGTCGCTCGGACGAACCTCGGCCTGCCGCGCCGTGTCGTCGTCGCAGGGCACCTCGACACGGTGCCGGTCGCCGACCGCCCGGGCCGGCCCGGCGTCGCGAACGTGCCGACGTGGCGGACAGGCGAGGGCGACGACGAGGTCCTGTGGGGTCGCGGAACGGTCGACATGAAGGGCGGTGTCGCGGTCGCGCTCGCGCTCGCCGCGCGCGTCGGCGGGGACCTGCCCGCGGCCGCCGACGTCACGTGGGTGTTCTACGACCACGAGGAGGTCGCCGCGAACCTCAACGGGCTCGGGCGGCTCGTCCGGGAGCACCCCGGGTGGCTCGCGGGAGACTTCGCGATCCTCGGCGAGCCGACGGCCGCCGGGATCGAGGGCGGCTGCAACGGCACGCTGCGCGTCGACGTGCGCGTCCCCGGTGTGACCGCACACTCTGCGCGCGCCTGGATGGGGCGCAACGCGATCCACGACACCGCGCCGGTCCTCGCGCGCCTGGCCGGGTACGAGCCCCGCACGGTCGACGTCGACGGGCTCGAGTACCGCGAGGGCCTCAACGCTGTCGGCATCCGGGGCGGCATCGCCGGGAACGTCGTCCCGGACGAGTGCATCGTCACGGTCAACTACCGGTTCGCGCCAGACCTGACGCTCGCGCAGGCCGAGGCGCACGTCCGCGAGGTCTTCGACGGGTACGAGGTGACGGTGACCGACGCCGCCGGGGGAGCGCGGCCGGGGCTCACGCACCCGCTCGCAGCCCAGTTCGTCGAGTCCGTCCTCGGGCGCGCCGGCGGCGTCCCGACCGCGAAGCTCGGCTGGACCGACGTCGCCCGCTTCGCCGAGCTGGGCGTCCCCGCGGTCAACTTCGGCCCCGGCGACCCGCTGCTCGCCCACAAGGACGACGAACGGTGCCCGGTCACCCAGATCCGTACGTGCTACGACGCGCTCCTCTCCTGGCTCACGCAGGACACCTCCGCGTCCTAGGGTGAGGACCATGAGCGACGACGGAGTTTTCGAACCGGGCAAGGGCTACCGCAAGGGGCCTGTCCTGCTGCGCGGCGACCAGATCCCCGCCCAGACGACCGACCAGCGGCTGCTCGCGAAGGGCGGCGGCGCCGACTGGGTGCACGGCGACCCGTGGCGCGTCATGCGCATCCAGAGCGAGTTCGTCGAAGGTTTCGGCGCGCTCGCCGAGCTCGGCCCTGCGATGAGCATCTTCGGGTCCGCACGCACGCAGCCGGGTCACCCGGACTACGAGCTCGCGGTCGACGTCGCGCGCGGGCTCGTCGAGGCAGGCTACGCCGTCATCACCGGCGGCGGCCCGGGCATCATGGAGGCCGGCAACAAGGGCGCCAAGGAGGCGGGCGGCGTGTCCGTCGGCCTCGGCATCGAGCTGCCGTTCGAGCAGGGCATGAACCCGTTCGTCGACCTCGGTGTGAACTTCCGGTACTTCTTCGCCCGCAAGACGATGTTCGTCAAGTACGCGTCAGGCTTCGTCGTGCTCCCGGGCGGTTTTGGCACCCTCGACGAGCTGTTCGAGGCGCTCACGCTCGTCCAGACGCACAAGGTGACGGGCTTCTCGATCGTCCTCGTCGACTCGTCCTACTGGGGGCCGATGATCGAGTGGCTGCGCGGCCCGGTCCTCGAGCGCGGGATGATCCGCGAGGCGGACATCGACCTGCTCAAGGTCGTCGACACGGCCGAGGAGGCGGTGCGGACGGTCGTCGACCGCGACGCACAGCTGCGCGACGAGGAGCGGCGGGCCGCCGAGGCCTACGCCGCTGACGTGGCGGCCGCGCAGGCGGCCTCCGCCGCCGAGCGCGGGACCGCTCCCGCGTGAACGAACCCGCCGTGGCGACGACGTGGGAGGCGCTCACGTCGTCGTTCGCCCCCGTCCCGCCGCGTGCGCCGGACCTCGTGCTGCGCGGACGAGCCGTCGGGGCTGCGGGCGGCGCGGTCATGGCGATCGTCAACCGCACGACGGACTCGTTCTACGCGCCCGCGCGCTACGCGGACGACGAGGCCGCGATGGATGCCGTCGCCCGCGCCGTCGCCGACGGGGCCGAGATCGTCGACGTCGGAGGCGTCCGGGCCGGCGTAGGCCCCGAGGTCGGCACCGCCGAGGAGATCGCGAGGGTCGCGCCGTTCGTCGCACGCGTGCGCGCCGAGCACCCCGACCTGATCGTCTCGGTCGACACGTGGCGCGCCGAGGTCGCCCGGGAGGTCGCCGCCGCAGGCGCCGACCTCATCAACGACACGTGGGCCGGCGCGGACCCGCACCTCGTCGAGGTCGCGGGGGAGCAGGGGCTCGGCGTCGTCTGCTCGCACACGGGCGGGGCAGCGCCCCGCACGGATCCCGTCGACGTGCGCTTCAGCCTCCCGCCTGACGCTCCCGCGGACGCGGACCCGCTCGACGCGGTCGTCGCCGACGTCGTGGCGACGCTGAGCGCGGGCGCTCGCCGGGCGATCGCGTGCGGGGTCCCGGAACGCTCGGTCCTCGTCGACCCGACGCACGACTTCGGCAAGCGCACGGTCGACTCGCTCCAGCTCGTCCGGCGCACCGCGGCGCTCGTCGCGCTCGGGTACCCGGTCCTCATGGCGCTGTCCCGCAAGGACTTCGTCGGTGAGACCCTCGACCTCCCGGTCGACGAGCGGCTCGAGGGCACGCTGGCCGCGACGGCCCTCGCCGCATGGCAGGGCGCGCGGGTCTTCCGTACGCACGACGTGCGCGCGACGCGCCGGGTGCTCGACATGGTCGCTGCTGTGCGCGGGGAGCTGCCGCCGCGCGCGCCGGTCCGCGGCCTGTGACGGTCTGAGCGCAGGTCGCGGCACGTGCGGCGAGGTCGTCCCAGGTGGGACGGCTGCGCCCCAGGGGCCTGCGATGACCTAGAATGTCCGTCGACACCCGTTGCGTACGGGGCCGATCGCGCCTCGCTGCTGGGCAGCGCGGCGTACGGCTGCCTGGCGGTCCACGATCGACGTGACGGCACGACTGAGGAGAGGATGCCACCGATGGCTGCGATGAAGCCGAGGACCGGGGACGGACCGCTCGAGGTGACGAAGGAAGGGCGCGGCATCATCATGCGCGTCCCGCTCGAGGGTGGTGGTCGGCTCGTGGTCGAGCTCACCGCGCAGGAGGCGTCCGACCTGGGCGCTGCGCTGAACGGCGTCGTGGGCTGACTCAGTTGGCTCGCACCGGCACGGCGACGGCCTCGCTCAGGTCGTCGCACCAGGACGCGGCGAGCGCGTGGCGCACCGAGCGCGCGCTCCCTGAGGTCGTCGTGGCCTCGGGTCGTCTCGCCGACTGCACCTTCCTGAACGCTGACGAGGTCGAGGTCGTCGTCCTCCCTGTGGCCCCCGGGCCCGAGGAGGAGGACGGCCTCGAGCCGCGTCACGGCACGATCGACGCGGCCGTCAGGTACGGGATCGACCTGGCCGAGCTCGCAGAGCGCGCCGACTTCGACGGACGGGCCGGCCAGGCCCACGTCATCGACCTTCCCCGCCCGCAGCGGGCGGGAACCGAGCTCCCGTGGGCCGGGCTGCCCGAGCGTGTCGTCCTTCTCGGGCTCGGGCGGGGCACCGTCGGCGACATGCGCAAGGCTGGCGCAGCGCTCGCGCGCCGCACCCGCGGTCGCGGCCGCGTCCTGACCACCGCGACGGGCACGGACACGCCCGCACACCAGCGTGCGTTCGTCGAGGGGTACCTCCTCGGCGCGTACCGGTCGCCCACCCAGGCGACCGGTGAACCATCACCCGCGCCCGCCGAGCAGCTCGTGCTGCTCGGCAACCACGACGAGGCCGCGGTCGAGGCCGCAGTCCTGGCGGCCCGCGGCACGTGGCTCGCGCGGGACCTCACCAACGCCCCGGCGAACACCGCGAACCCCGCGTGGATCGCCGACGTCGCCGCACGCCTCGGTGCCGAGGAAGGCCTCGAGATCGAGGTCCGTGACGTCGCCGCGCTGCGCCGCGACGGCTTCGGCGGCATCCTCGCCGTCGGCTCGGGTTCTGCGAGCGAGCCGCGCCTCGTGACCGTGAGCTACCGCCCGGTCGACGACGCAGGGACGGTCGTCGCGGACGCCCGGCACGTCGTGCTCGTGGGCAAGGGCATCACCTACGACACGGGCGGCATCGACGTGAAGCCGCGCACCTCGATGGTGACGATGAAGACCGACATGGCGGGCGCCGCCGTCGTGCTCGCGACCGTGCTCGGCGCGGCTCGCAGCCGCAGTCCGCACCGCGTCACCGCGGTCCTGCCGCTCGCCGAGAACCACGTCGACGGAGCCTCGTACCGCCCCGCCGACGTCCTGCGGCTCTACGACGGCACGACCGTCGAGGTCGGCAACACGGACGCCGAGGGACGGCTCGTCCTTGCGGACGCGCTCGCGTACGCCGGCACGAGCCTCGCCCCGGACGTGGTCGTCGACGTCGCGACCCTCACGGGCGCGGCGGTCATGGGCCTCGGCCCGCACCACGCGGCGCTGTACGCGTCCGACGACGCCCTCGCCGCGACGCTCGAGGCCGCCGCTGGACGCACGGGGGAGCGCGTCTGGCGCATGCCCCTCGTCGCGGACTACGAGTCCGCCGTGACGTCGTCGGCGGTCGCCGACCTGCGCAACGTGCCCGTCGAGTCCGTCGGCGGCGGCTCGATCGTCGCCGCTCTGTTCCTCCAGCACTTCGCGGGGGAGCAGCCGTGGGCGCACCTCGACATCGCGGGGCCGTCGATCGCCGAGAAGGACAAGCACGAGATCCCGGCGGGTGCGACAGGCTTCGGCGTGAGGCTCCTGCTCGACGCTCTCGACCAGCTCTGACCTGAGGAGCGACGTCCTGGCGTCGCGTCAGCGCCGGACGGCGAGGAGCAGCCCGCTGCCCGAGGGGATGAGGGCAGGGACGACGCGCTCGTCCTCCCGCAGCCGGCGACCCACCTCGCGGACGGTCGTCGTGAGCTCGTCCCGTCGGGCCGGGTCCGCGACCCGGTCGCGCGCGAGGGCGTCGTCGACGACGAGGACACCACCCGGGCGCAGCAGCCGCAGGCCCTGCTCGACGTACTCGGGGTAGCTCGCCTTGTCGGCGCCGACGAGCACGAGGTCGTACGCGGCGTCCGCGAGGCGCGGCAGGACGTCGAGCGCTCGGCCCGTGATCGCACGGACGCGCGTCGGCTTGATGCCGTCCTCCGCGAACGCGGCCTTGGCGGCGCGCTGGTGCTCCGCCTCGATGTCGATCGTGGTCAGGACGCCGTCGGGTGCCATGCCGCGCAGGATCCACAGGGACGCGACGCCGGTGCCCGTGCCGACCTCGACGGCCGTGCGCGCCTGCACCGACGCGGCGAGGAGCTGCAGCACGGCGCCTGCTCCCGGGGCGACGGCCGCGCAGCCGTACTGCGCGGCGCGCTCGCGCGCGCGCAGCAGGACCTCGTCCTCGGGACGGAAGTCCTCGCAGTAGTCCCAGCTGAGGGTCTTGTCGCTGGAGATGATGGCCTCCGGGGCTGTCGTTCGCGTGCGGGCGACCGGTCTGACGACGCGGCGGGGACGGCGGCCGTCCCTGCCGCATCGTACCGCCGCGACTGTTCGCCTGCGGCGCACACGGTCGGCACGAAGGCCCCGTTCTGCGAGAATGTCACGGTGAGCGAGAACGGGAACTCAGGGTCGACCGTGCAGGGCACGGCGCCGGGGCCGTCGTGGGAGGAGATCGTCCGCGAGCACTCGCCGCGCGTGTTCCGTCTCGCCTATCGGCTCACGGGTGATCGGCACGACGCCGAGGACCTCACCCAGGACGTGTTCGTCCGCGTGTTCCGCTCTCTCGACCGCTACGAGCCGGGCAACTTCGAGGGCTGGCTGCACCGCATCACGACCAACCTCTTCCTCGACTCGGCCCGCCGCAAGAAGCGCATCCGCATGGATGCGATGGGCGACGACGACGGTCAGCTGGCGGGCTCGGTCGAGGCGCAGCCGGAGCGGGGCTTCGAGCACGGGAACCTCGACCTCGACGTACGCCGCGCGCTCGACGCGCTGCCGCCCGACTACCGGGCCGCCGTCGTGCTGTGCGACATCGAGGGTCTCAGCTATGAGGAGATCGCGGTGACGCTCGGCGTGAAGCTTGGCACGGTGCGTTCCCGGATCCACCGCGCGCGGTCGCAGCTGCGCGCGTCGCTCGCGCACCGTCGCCCCGCGCCCGGGGGCGTCCCGGCGGGGCAGGGGGAAACGGACCTGGGGTCCGCGGCGACGCTGTGGACGGCGTCATGAGCACGGTCACGGGTCCGGGGCACTACGGGGAGTGGATCAGCGCGCACCTCGACGGGGAGCTGTCGCGGGCGCAGGATGCGCGTCTCCAGGTTCATCTCCTGCAGTGCGCCGCGTGCGCGGAGGCTCTCGCGGCGGAGCAGGAGGCCCGGAGCCTGCTGCTCGCGGCGACGGAGGCCGAGCCGAGCGCGGCGCTGACGCAGCGTCTCCTTGCGCTCGCGTGCCAGGACGAGGCGGACCAGGCGGAGCAGCCCGCGGGGCGGGTGCGGCCCGGTGCACGCGCTGCGGCGGGCCGCGGCCAGAGGCCCGCCGAGCTCCGCACGCTGCGGCCGGGCGAGTCGCCGACGTTCCCGGCGCTCACGGGAGACCTGCGCGCTCGTCGGAGCGTCGTCGCGGCTGTCGTCGTCGGTGCTGTCGGCCTGGGGCTCGGAGCGGGCGGTCTCGCGGCTCTCGGCGCCCCTCCGCGGGTCGTGCCGTCTGCGCACCGAGCGGAGGCGCTCACGACTCTCGCGCGCACCGTCGGCTCGAGCCGCGTGGCGACCGCCGGGCTCGGTGGGAGCGTGGGCGTCGCGTCGACGACCGACCCTGCCGAGTCGGACCCGACCCTCGCCGCGCTGCGTGACGAGGGCTGGCACGTGCCGAGGCTCGTCGAAGGCGCCCAGGTCGTCGCGCACCGCGTCGACGGCGAGGGCAGGCTCGAGCTCGAGGTCGCGACGACCGAGGGGGCGCTCGTGCTGCGCGAGCAGGTCGGTCGCCTCGACATCGACGCGCTCTCGGGTGCGACCGTCCTCGAGGCGGAGGGCCGCACGCTGTACGTGCTGTCGCAGTCTCCGTGGCACGTCACCTGGCAGTCGGGCGACCTCGTCCTCGAGGCGTACTGCGCCGAGTCCAACCCGCTCGCCGAGAGCATCGTCGCCGCCCCTGGGGCCGAGGCCCCGGCACCCGTCGCCGTGGGGCGTCGGATCATGCGTGGCTGGCAGAGCATCACGACGGTGGTGAGCGGTCGATGAGCGACGTCCAGGGCGGCGGCCTGTTCGCGACGCCGGGCGGCGAGGCGCCGCGTCGCCCCGTGCAGGCCGCGGGCGACGGCGAGGGGCGCGCTGTCCCGGCGTCGCCGTACGCGGGCCCTCCCGCGGCAGGGGCGTCGGCCTACGGCCCGCAGCGTCAGGGCGTCCCCGCGTCGCCGTACGGCCCGCCCGTGCACGGAGCCTTCGCACCGGCGCCGTCAGCTCCTGGACCGTCGCCGACGGGGCAGGCCCCGGTGCGCGACGCCGCGCAGGGGATGCCGGGAGGTGCGGACGGTATGGGCGGCTCGTCCTGGCCCGGTGCGCCGCTGACGACGACGCGTCGCGCTCAGCGTCGCGGACGCACGCTCGCCGCCGGGATCTCCCTCGCTGTCTTCGGGATCGTCGCCGGCGGCACGGGCGCGTACGTCGGGCAACAGCTCCCTGCGTCGCGTCCGGTCGTCAACGTCGTCGTCGCGTCGCCCGCCGCGGAGCCTGCCGACCGCCCGGCGGGCTCCGTCGCCGACGTCGCAGCCCGGGTGACCCCCTCGGTCGTCTCGCTCGAGGTGAAGGGCACCGACGCAGAGTCCACGGGGTCGGGGTTCGTCTTCAGCGAGGACGGCTTCGTGGTGACGAACTATCACGTGGTCGAGCTCGCGGTCACGGCGGGCAAGGCGGGGCGCGTCGTCGTCGTGCTCGCGGACGGCACCCAGCTCGACGGTGAGGTCGTCGGGAGCACGGCCAGCTATGACCTCGCCGTGGTCAAGGTCGACGCCGACGGGCTCGTCCCGCTCGTGCTGGGCGACTCGGACGCGCTCGTCGTCGGGGACCCGGTGACCGCCTTCGGCGCGCCGCTCGGCCTCGCGGGCACGGTCACGACCGGTATCGTCTCGGCGCTCAACCGGCCCGTGGTCGCGGGCGGTGCGAACGACGCCGCGTTCATCAACGCGGTGCAGACCGACGCGTCGATCAACCCGGGCAACTCGGGAGGTCCCCTCGTCAGCTCGTCCGGCGAGGTCGTCGGCATCAACTCGGCCATCGCTCAGCCGCCCGGCGTCGCGCGCGCTGCCGGGAGCATCGGGCTGGGGTTCGCGATCCCGTCGAACCAGGCGCTGCGGACCGTCACGCAGCTCATCGAGACCGGGAGCGCGACGTACCCGATCATCGGCGTCCTGCTCGACCGGACGTACACGGGCCAGGGCGTGCGGGTCATGGAGCAGGCGCAGGGGGACCAGGACCCCGTGACCCCGGACGGCCCTGCCGCGAAGGCGGGGATCCTGCCGGGCGACGTGATCGTCGCGATCGACGGCCGCCCGGTGACCCGCCCGGACGATCTGATCGTCGCGATCCGCGCACACGCGCCGGGGGACGTGGTCACCTTGACGCTGCGTGAGGGCGAGGACGGCGAGCGCACGGTGCGCATGGTCCTCGACGAGGTGACCAGCAGCTGATGAACGGCCTCTTCAACGTCAACGGCGGCGAGCTCGTCGTCATCCTGCTGGTCCTCGCGCTCGTCGTCGGTCCGGACCGCCTGCCCCAGTACGCCGAGCAGCTTGCGCGCTTCGTGCGTGGTGCGCGCGACTACGCACGCAAGGCGAAGGAGCGCGTCGACGAGGAGGTCGGGGAGGGCCTGGGCGAGGTCGACTGGTCGAGCCTCGACCCGCGCCAGTACGACCCGCGGCGCATCGTGCGCGATGCGCTGCTCGATCCCGAGCCTGTCCCGCTGCCCGGCCGTGCTGGCGCCGCTGCAGCCACCGCTGCCGCCGCCGCGGGGGCTCCGCGCGGGCTGAGGCCGCCCGCGGCGGGAGTCGTCAGCGGCCCGCGCCCTGACGTCACCCCGTTCGACGACGAAGCCACCTGACGGCTCGTGGCGCACGCCACGAGATTTCCCACGCGTGCGCGCAACTGCCACAATGGTGCGATGTGTGAGCGCTTTCGAAGTGGCAGGCCTGGTGTCGCCGGGAGCGGTGCGGAGCTGGTACCGGCATGAGGCTCCCTGAGCGGGGCGAGGGCCAGACGAGGATCGGGGTCGCCATCCCCGTCCCGGCTCCCTACTCCGAGATCCTGTCTGAGGCGCGGCGTCGCAGCGGCGACGGGTTCGCCGACCTCATCCCTCCGCACGTGACCCTGCTGGGGCCCACGGTCGTCGACCAGTCCGCGATGGGGTCCGTGTCCGAGCATCTCGTGACGGTCACGTCAGCGGCCGAGGCGTTCACGATGATCCTGCGCGGGACGGGCACGTTCCGGCCCGTGTCCGAGGTCGTCTTCATCCAGGTGGCGCAGGGCATCGCGGAGTGCGAGCAGCTCGAGCGCGTCGTGAGGGCGGGGATCCTGGAGCAGGACCTGCGGTTCAACTACCACCCGCACGTGACGATCGCGCACGACGTCGACGCTGACGCGCTCGACCGCGCGTTCGAGGAGTCTGCGGGCTTCGAGGCGACGTTCGAGGTCGCTGCGGTGGACCTCTTCGAGCACGGCGACGACGGCGTGTGGCGGACGGTCGAGACGTTCCCCCTCGGGGGCTGAACCTCTCCGTCGAGGTTGTGCGTCTCCCGCTGCTGGGGCTGACCGCGTCGCGCGCGGTGCGGCGGGCGTCGCGCCGCGGCCGAGACCGCGGCGCGACGGGCTACGTCAGAAGGCGCGCGTGATCATCGCGCGCTTGACCTCCTGGATCGCCTTGGTCACCTCGATGCCGCGAGGGCACGCCTCGGTGCAGTTGAAGGTCGTCCGGCACCGCCAGACGCCCTCCTTGTCGTTGAGGATCTCGAGCCGCTGCGCCGCTCCTTCGTCGCGCGAGTCGAAGATGAAGCGGTGCGCGTTGACGATCGCCGCGGGGCCGAAGTACTGCCCGTCCGTCCAGAAGACCGGGCAGGACGACGTGCACGCCGCGCACAGGATGCACTTGGTCGTGTCGTCGTAGACCTCGCGCTGAGCGGCCGACTGGATCCGCTCGCCGCTCGGCTCGTTCCCCGTCGTGATGAGGAACGGCATGATCTCGCGGTAGGAGGCGAAGAACGGCTCCATGTCAACGACGAGGTCCTTGATCACGGGCAGCCCCTTGATGGGCTCGACCGTGATCGGCTTGCTGATGTTGAGGTCCTTCAGGAGCGTCTTGCACGCGAGCCGGTTGCGGCCGTTGATGCGCATCGCGTCCGAGCCGCAGATGCCGTGCGCGCACGAGCGGCGGAACGTCAGCGAGCCGTCCTGCTCCCACTTGATCTTGTGGAGCGCGTCGAGCACCCGGTCGGTCCCGTACATCGTGAGCGTGTGCTCGTCCCAGTACGACGAGGTGCCGTGCTCCGACTCGGGGGAGTACCGCAGGACCCGGATGGTGACCTCGAAGCTGGGGATCTCGCCAGCGGCCGCTGCAGGAGCGGTCTCGTCCAGGGTGGCAGTCATCAGTACTTACGCTCCATCGGCTGGTAGCGGGTCACGACGACCGGCTTCGTGTCGAGCCGGGTCTCGTGCGGGGGGATTCCGGCCGCGTCCGCGGCCTCGGCGGTGCTCACGCGGCGGTACGCCATCGTGTGCGCCATGTAAGCTGCGTCGTCGCGGTCGGGGAAGTCCTCGCGGAAGTGACCGCCACGGGACTCCTTGCGGTCGAGGGCGCCCAGCACCACGACCTCGGCGAGGTCGATGAGGAACCCGAGCTCGACCGCCTCGAGGAGGTCCGTGTTGAAGAGCCGGCCCTTGTCCTGGACCGACACGTGGGAGAAGCGCTCCTGGAGGTCCTTGATGACGTCGAGCGTCTCGGTGAGGGACTCGTGCGTGCGGAAGACCTGCGCGCCCTTGTCCATCGCCTCCTGCAGCTCGCGTCGCAGGTCGGCGACGCGCTCGCCGTCGGGCCGACGGCGCATGGCCTCGAGCTCGGCGACGGTGCGGGCTGCCGCGTTCTCCGGCATCTCGACCCAGGGTGCGTTCACGGCGTACTCGGCGGCGGCGACGCCCGCGCGCTTGCCGAAGACGTTGATGTCGAGCAGCGAGTTCGTGCCGAGCCGGTTCGAGCCGTGCACGGACACGCACGCGACCTCGCCCGCGGCGTACAGCCCTCGCACGACGTCGGTGTTGTTGCGCAGCACCTCGGAGGTGATGTTCGTCGGCACACCGCCCATCGCGTAGTGCGCGGTCGGGTACACGGGCACGGGCTCGGTGTAGGGCTCGATGCCGAGGTAGGTGCGGGCGAACTCAGTGATGTCCGGCAGCTTCGCGTCGATGTGCGCGGGCTCGAGGTGCGTCAGGTCGAGCAGGACGTAGTCCTTGTTCGGTCCGGCGCCGCGTCCCTCGCGCACCTCGTTGGCCATCGACCTCGCGACGATGTCCCGCGGTGCGAGGTCCTTGATGGTCGGGGCGTACCGCTCCATGAAGCGCTCGCCCTCGCCGTTGCGGAGGATGCCGCCCTCGCCGCGTGCCGCTTCCGAGAGCAGGATGCCCAGGCCGGCGAGGCCGGTCGGGTGGAACTGGAAGAACTCCATGTCCTCGAGCGGCAGGCCCCGGCGCAGCGCGAGCGCCATGCCGTCACCGGTGAGGGTGTGGGCGTTCGACGTCGTCTTGAAGATCTTGCCGGCGCCACCGGTCGCGAGGACGACGGACTTGGCGCGGAACACGTGGATCTCGCCGGAGGCGAGGTCGTAAGCGACGACGCCGGCCACCGAGACGGCCTCACCCTCGGGGACGTCCTCGTGGGAGAGGTCGTGGTCGAGGATGAGGTCGAGGACGTAGAACTCGTTGAAGAACTCAACGTTCTGCTTGACGCAGTTCTGGTAGAGCGTCTGCAGGATCATGTGCCCGGTGCGGTCTGCGGCGTAGCACGAGCGGCGGACGGCGGCCTCGCCGTGGTTGCGCGTGTGCCCGCCGAAGCGGCGCTGGTCGATCTTGCCCTCGGGCGTGCGGTTGAACGGGAGGCCCATGCGCTCGAGGTCGAGGACCGCGTCGATGGCCTCCTTCGCCATGACCTCGGCGGCGTCCTGGTCGACGAGGTAGTCACCGCCCTTGACCGTGTCGAACGTGTGCCACTCCCAGTTGTCCTCCTCGACGTTCGCGAGGGCCGCGCACATGCCGCCCTGGGCGGCGCCGGTGTGCGAGCGGGTGGGGTAGAGCTTCGAGATGACGGCGGTCCGGGCGCGGCCCGAGGACTCGAGAGCCGCGCGCATGCCTGCGCCGCCGGCACCGACGATCACGACGTCATAGCTGTGGGTCTGCATCGGTCTCGATGCCTCCTGGGACGAGTTCTGGTGGGAAGGTCAGTCGAAGCAGACGGACGGCAGCAGCTCTGCGGGCGCTCCGACCGGGCACGGCTCGAACGTGAAGATGACGAGGGTGCCGACGACGATCACGACGACGGTCGCCGTGTAGAGGAGCACCTTGAGGATTCCGCGCGTGCGGTCCTTCTCGGCGTAGTCGTTGATGATCGTGCGGACGCCGTTGGTGCCGTGGATCATCGCGAGCCACAGCATGAGCAGGTCCCAGACCTGCCAGAACGGAGACGTCCACTTGCCGCCCACGAAGGCGAAGTCGATCGCCTTGATGCCGTCGCCGGCCATGAGGTTGACGAACAGGTGGCCGAAGATCAGAGCGATCAGGATGACGCCCGAGGCACGCATGAAGATCCAGCCGTACAGCTCATAGTTCGAGCGGGTGGTCTTCCGGCGCTTGTACGGGTCGCGCGGGGAGGCGATGGCCGAGGCGGCGGTGCTCATGGTCAGCCTCCGAAGACGTGGGAGAGGTGCCGCGGCAGGAATCCTGCCATCGTCACGACGAACAGGCCGACGACGACCCACAGCATCACCTTCTGGTACCGCGGACCCTTGGCCCAGAAGTCGACGAGGATGATGCGCAGGCCGTTGAAGGCGTGGAACACGATCGCGGCGACGAGACCGGCCTCGCCGAGCCCCATGATCGGGTTCTTGTACGTCCCGATCACCGCGTTGTACGCCTCGGGGGACACCCGGACGAGCGCGGTGTCGAGGACGTGCACGAGCAGGAAGAAGAAGATCAGGACACCGGTGACCCGGTGCGCGACCCAGGACCACATGCCTTCACGGCCGCGGTACAGAGTCCCAACTGGCGCCTTGGGCACGGGGGAGCCTCCTGTGTGGCGTCTCAGCCGTGACGGCGACGTCGTCGTCCCGGTCGAGGAGGTGCGGCGAGCGGGTCGGACGATCCGCTCCTTGGGGATCACTGTAGTGAATCTCCTGGGCCTTCGGTCCCTGTCTGGGCCGTCAGGCGTGTGCTAGCGGCCGTGTGTGACGCATCCCACACGGCCGGAACGTGGTCTGAGCACCACCTCATAGGATGTCCGCATGCCCGCGACGCCGCCCCAGCACGCCCATGACGCTGCCGACTTCTACGCCGTGATCCCGGCGGGAGGAGCAGGATCGCGGCTGTGGCCGTTGTCCCGCTCCGGCACGCCGAAGTTCCTCCACGACCTCACCGGGGCAGGCCGCTCGCTGCTCCAGGCGACCGTCGACCGCCTCGGCGAGGTCGCCGACAGCTCCCACGTCATGGTCGTCACCGGTGCACGGCACGTCACGGCCGTCCGCGCGCAGCTCCCTGCCCTCGCGGAGACGAACGTCCTCGCCGAGCCGTCCCCGCGCGACTCGATGGCCGCGATCGGGCTCGCGGCAGCGGTGCTGCAGGAGCGCCACGGCGACGTCGTCCTCGGCTCGTTCGCTGCGGACCAGGTCATCACGAGCACCCCGACGTTCGTCGCGGCGGTCCGCGAGGGCATCGAGGCGGCGCGTGCCGGGTACGTCACGACGATCGGCATCGCGGCGTCGCGGCCGTCCGTCGCGTTCGGGTACGTGCGGTCGGGCGACCTGCTCGGCCTCGAGGGCGCGCCGTCGGTGCGCCAGGTGCTCGGCTTCACCGAGAAGCCCGACGCCGCGACAGCGCGCCGCTACCTCGAGACCGGTGAGTACCGCTGGAACGCGGGCATGTTCATCACCCGCACGTCGGTGCTCCTCGACCACCTCGCACGCGAGCGTCCTGACCTCCACGCGGGCCTCGCGACGATCGCTCGCGCGTGGGACACGCCGCAGCGCGACGAGGTCGTCTCGTCCGTGTGGCCAGGGCTCGAGCGCATCGCGATCGACCACGCGATCGCCGAGCCTGTCGCCGCCGCGGGCGGCGTCGCCATGGTTCCGGGCAACTTCGGGTGGGACGACGTCGGTGACTTCAACTCGCTCGCTGCTCTCCTCCCCGCCGTCGACGGCGCTGGCTCGAAGGTCCTCGGCGACCAGGACCGCGTCGTGCGGCTCGCGAGCGCGGGCTCGGTCATCGTGCCCGCGGGCGGCCGCACGATCGCCGTGCTCGGGCTCGACGACGTCGTCGTCGTCGACACCCCGGACGCGGTGCTCGTCACGACGCGGGCGCGTGCCCAAGAGCTCAAGTCCGTCGTCGACGCCGTGCGCGACCGAGGGCTCGACGACCTGCTCTGACGTGTGCCCGGCTGGCGGGCGTCACGACCGCTCAGTGTCTCGCAGGGATACCGTGGAACGGTGAGCCCTCTCGACGACGACATGACCCCTTCCGGTGCGACCGCCGCGCAGGCGCGGGACGGCGCGGCCAGCGTCGCCGCGCCCACCGTCGCGACGGACCCGGTCGTCGCGGAGATCGTGCGCATCACGGACCAGCTCTTCGACGAGATCGTCGGGATCCGCCGCGACATCCACGCGCACCCCGAGCTTGCGCGCACGGAGATCCGCACGACGGCGCTCGTCGCCGAGCGGCTCGCGGCCGAGGGCCTCACGCCGCGGCTCCTGCCGGGCAGCGGCCTCGTCTGCGACATCCCTGCAGGCGCCGGCGCAGACTCGCGCCGCCGCGTCGCGCTCCGCGCCGACCTCGACGCGCTCCCGGTGCAGGAGGCGACGGACCTGCCGTACTCGTCGACCGTCCCGGGCGTCTCGCACGCGTGCGGGCACGACGTGCACACGTCCGTCGTCCTCGGTGCGGGGATCGTCCTCGCCCGGCTCTCTCGGCAGGGGACTCTCGAAGCACCCGTGCGGCTCGTCTTCCAGCCTGCCGAAGAGGTGCAGCCGGGTGGTGCCCTCGACCTCATCGCCCAGGGCGCGGTCGACGGCGTCGAGCGCATCTACGCGGTGCACTGCGAGCCCAAGCTCGACACGGGGGTCGTCGGGACGCGCATCGGCCCGATCACGTCGGCGTCGGACGAGGTCACGCTGACCTTCACGTCGCGTGGCGGGCACACCTCCCGCCCGCATCTCACGGGCGACCTCGTGTACGCGATGGGGCAGGTCATCTCCCAGGTCCCTGCGATCCTCGGGCGCCGCCTCGACCCGCGCTCGGGCGTCAACCTCACGTGGGGCGCCGTCAACGCGGGGCGAGCGCACAACGCCATCCCGACGATCGGGACGCTGCGCGGCACGCTGCGCTGCCTGGACGTGCGCGCGTGGGAGCTCGCGGCACAGGTGCTGCACGACGCCGTCGAGCAGGTCGCGGCGCCGTTCGGCGTCGGGGTCGAGATCGAGCACAACCGGGGCGTGCCGCCCGTCGAGAACGACACCGAGTGCACGACAGCGCTCGAGGACGCGGCCCGCGCGGCGGTGGGCCCGCGGTCGGTGCAGCTGACCGAGCAGTCGCTCGGGGGAGAGGACTTCGCCTGGTACCTCACGAAGGTGCCCGGCGCGCTCGCACGTCTCGGCACGCGTCTGCCGGGCGGGCGCACGTTCGACATCCACCAGGCGGACTTCCGGGTCGACGAGGAGGCGCTGCGCGTCGGGATCCGCCTGCTCGCGACGGTCGCGTCGGGGCGAGCGAGCCGCTGACCACGGGTGGTCTCGCCATGTGGATGGTCCCGTTCCGTCCACTTGCGCATCGGTGACGAGTGCGTAACGACTCGGCTGGGACTCACCGTTTTAACGTTCGCGTCATCTAGGGATGACTAGAGTCGTCACATCGAAAGCCGTCCGGCAGGACGGGCGTCGTGCAAAGACGCACGGCTCCTGCTGCCGGGCGCACACCTCGGACTCAAGTAGGAGTGCTCTGTGAAGAAGATGATCAAGCTTGCCGCGATCGGTGCTGCGGCCGGACTGGTCCTGACGGCATGCGGTGACGCGCCTGCCGATGACCCGACCAAGGCTCCCACCGCCGGCGAGACGACGACGAGCGCGGGCCCCGCGCTCAAGGCGGTCGACGGCTTCAAGCCCTGCATCGTCTCCGACGCAGGCGGCTTCGACGACAAGAGCTTCAACCAGCTCTCATTCGAAGGGCTGAAGAAGGCTGCCGGCGAGTTCGCGGTCGACTTCGGTCAGGTCGAGTCCGCCTCGAAGGCCGACTTCAAGACGAACCTCGAGTCCCTCGTCTCGACCGACTGCACCACGATCATCTCGGTCGGCTTCGCGCTCTCTGCTGACACCGTCGTGTCTGCCAACGCCAACGTCGACCTCAACTACGTCCTCGTCGACGACGCTGCAGACAACGACTTCGACGGCAAGAAGGACGCCGAGAACATCAAGCCGGTGCTCTACGACACGGCGCAGGCGGCGTTCCTGGCCGGCTACCTGGCCGCTGGCTACTCCGAGGCGGGCAAGGTCGGCACCTACGGCGGCATGCCGTTCCCGACCGTGACCATCTTCATGGACGGCTTCAAGCAGGGCGTCGAGCACTTCAACAAGGTCAAGGGCAAGGACGTCAAGGTCATCGGCTTCGAGGGCGGCGACAAGGGCGTCTTCACCGGCGGCTTCGACAACAACCAGGACGCGCGCAACGCTGCTGACTCGATCATCGACCAGGGCGTCGACGTCATCCTCCCCGTCGGCGGCCCGGTCTACATGGCCGCGCTCGACTCCATCGCTGCGTCCGGTCGCGACATCGCCCTCATCGGTGTCGACGCGGACGTGTTCCTCACGGACCCGAACACCGCCGACGTGATCCTGACGTCGATCGAGAAGAAGATGGACGTCTCCGTCTACGACACGGTCGTTGCCGCTGGCCGGGGCGAGTTCGACGCCGAGGCGTACGTCGGCACGCTCGAGAACGGTGGCGTGGGCCTCGCCCCGCTGCACAACTTCGAGGGCAAGGTCGACGCCGCCCTGCTCGACGAGGTGGACACCCTCAAGGCGGACATCATCGCTGGCAAGGTCAAGGTCAAGTCGTACCTCAACTGACGCACCGCGTTCTCCCCGGGGAGCTTGTTCTCCCCGGGGAGAACGCGTGTCATGACTTCTTCGCTACACCCAGAAAGATCGGTCAATGAAGCTCGAGCTGCGCGGCATCACCAAGCGCTTCGGTGCGCTTGTCGCCAACGACCATATCGACCTCACGGTCGCTCCCGGGGAGATCCACTGCCTCCTCGGCGAGAACGGCGCTGGCAAGTCCACACTCATGAACGTCTTGTACGGCCTCTATACCGCCGACGAGGGCGAGGTGCTGCTGGACGACGAGCCTGTGAACTTCGCTGGTCCCGGCGACGCGATGGCCGCCGGCATCGGCATGGTGCACCAGCACTTCATGCTCGTCCCCGTGTTCACGGTCGCCGAGAATGTCATGCTCGGCCACGAGCCCACCAAGGGCGGCGGACGTCTTGACCTCGACCAGGCGCGTGCCAAGGTCCGTGAGATCGCAGACCGTTTCGGCTTCCACGTCGACCCGGACGCGATCGTCGAGGAGCTTCCGGTCGGCGTGCAGCAGCGGGTCGAGATCATCAAGGCTCTCTCGCGCGACGCTAAGGTGCTCGTCTTCGACGAGCCGACCGCCGTGCTCACCCCGCAGGAGACCGACGAGCTGATGGCCATCATGCGCCAGCTCAAGTCCGAGGGTGCCGCGATCGTCTTCATCACCCACAAGCTCCGTGAGGTCCGCGAGGTGGCGGACCGCATCACGGTCATGCGCCGTGGTGCCGTCGTCGGCGAGGCCAAGCCCGGCTCGAGCGACGCGGAGCTCGCCTCGCTCATGGTCGGGCGCGCGGTCGAGCTGACCGTCCACAAGGACGCGCCGAAGTACTCGCAGGCACTCCTCTCCGTCGAGAACCTCGAGATCCGCGACCAGGCAGGTCTCGTGCTCGTCGACGACGTCTCGTTCCAGGTCCGCGGCGGCGAGGTTCTCGTGGTCGCCGGGGTCCAGGGCAACGGCCAGACCGAGCTCGCCGACGCGCTCCTCGGTCTTGTGACGCCCGCCGCCGGGCGCATCGAGCTCAACGGGACCGACCTAGTCGGTCGTAGCGTCCGCCAGTTCCTCGACGCCGGCATCGGCTTCGTGCCTGAGGACCGCGGGCACGACGGCCTTGTCGGAACGTTCTCGGTCGCGGAGAACCTCATCCTCAACCGCACCGACGGTCCGCCCTTCGTGCGAGCGGGCTCGCTGCAGATGAAGCAGCGCGACGAGTTCGCACTTCAGCGGGTCGAGGAGTTCGACATCCGCACCCAGAGCATCGAGACGCACGCTGGTCGCCTCTCCGGCGGCAACCAGCAGAAGGTAGTCCTCGCGCGTGAGCTCTCACGCGACCTCGAGCTGTTCGTCGCCTGCCAGCCCACGCGCGGCGTCGACGTCGGCTCGATCGAGTTCATCCACAAGAGGATCGTTGCGACGCGTGACGCGGGCATCCCCGTCATCGTTGTCGCGACCGAGCTCGACGAGGCCGCGGCGCTCGCCGACCGCATCCTCGTGATGTACCGCGGACGCATCGTCGGCATCGTCCCCGCAGACACGCCGCGTGACGTCCTCGGCCTGATGATGGCCGGCATCCCGGCAGAAGGGCATGAAGCCGCATGAGCACCACCGAAAACCCGCAGCCCGCGAGCGACGGGGCGGCCCTCCGGCCCGCCGCCGGCGAGTCCGCGGCCCCTGCGCCGACGGCTCCCGCCCAGGAGCCCGGGGACCGCCGCTGGTCCGACGCCTTCCGTGAGATCGTCGGCGGATCCTGGGGAGTCTCGCTCGGCGCGGTCCTCCTCGCGCTCGTCGCCGGGTCGATCATGATCGCTGCCACGGACGAGACCGTGCGTTCGAGCGCCGCCTACTTCTTCTCGCGTCCCGGCGACCTCATCTCTGCCGCCTGGGAGGCCATCGCTAACGCGTACGTGGCGCTCTTCCGCGGGGCCGTGTGGAACTACAAGGCGGACACGTTCGCCGCCGGCATCCGCCCCCTCGCTGTCTCGCTGACGTATGCGACGCCGCTCATCGGAGCGGGCCTCGGTCTTGCCGTCGGCTTCCGCGCAGGCCTGTTCAACATCGGTGGGCAGGGCCAGATGATCCTCGCCGCCATCGGCGCGGGCTGGATCGGCTTCGCTCTCGACCTTCCTCCTGTGGTGCACATGCTCGTCGCCGTGCTCGTCGGCATCGCGATGGGTGCCCTGTGGGCTGGTATCGCGGGAGCGCTCAAGGCGTTCACGGGTGCGCACGAGGTGATCACGACGATCATGCTCAACCACATCGGCTTCTACCTGCTGTTCTTCCTGCTGGCGACGCCGGGGCTCCTCCAGCAGGAGGGTTCCTCGAACCCCAACACGCCGCCGATGGCCGAGAACGCCATCATGGCGCGGATCTTCGGCGACTCGTTCCCGCTCCACGTCGGCTTCATCCTTGCGCTGATCGCTGTCGCGTTCACGTGGTGGCTCTTGGAGCGCTCGCGCCTCGGCTTCACGTTCCGTGCGGTCGGTGAGAACCCCTCAGCGGCCAGGGTCGCGGGCATCGACGTCAAGCGGGCGACCGTGTACGTCATGCTCGTCTCCGGTGCGCTGGTCGGACTCGCGGGCGCCTCCCAGGTCCTCGGCACGGCGACCACCGGATTCAGCACGGACGTCGACGCAGGCATGGGCTTCGACGCGATCACGGTCGCGCTGCTCGGCCGGTCTTCACCCCTTGGCGTCCTTGGCGCGGGCATCCTGTTCGGCGCCTTCAAGGCTGGTGGCGCCCAGATGCAGGCTGCCGAAGGCATCCCGATCGAGATCGTCACGGTCATCCAGTCCCTCATCGTCCTGTTCATCGCCGCTCCGCCGCTCGTCCGCGCGATCCTCAGGCTTCCTCAGCCCGGGGCCTCGCGGAAGGCCGCGCGCGCCGCCCGCAAGGAGGTGGCAGCATGAGCGCCGCCACGGTAGTTTCCCCCGAGTCCCCGGTCTCGGAGCAGCTTCGCCAGGTCACGGTCGTCAGCAAGAAGTTCCCCACCGTGCTCACAGCGGTGACCGTCCTGCTGCTGGCGATTATCGGCCTCGCGCCGCGCGACGGCTCCACGAGCTTCCGGCTCTCGTCGCCCGGCGATCTCGTCGAGATCCCGGCGGTGTCGGCTCCCGCGATGCCCACGGCGTGGTTCTGCCTCGTACTCATGGCCGCGTTCACCGTGCTCTCGTGGATCCTGTGGCGCCGTGACCGGCGTACCCCTTGGTACCTCGGGGCCGTCTTCGCCCTGCTGTTCCTCACGGCGTTCCTGTCCTGGGCCGGCGCCGGTTCGTCTAGCGACTTCCCGGTCGTCCGCTTGGTCAGCTCTTCGGTTCTCCTCGCGGTGCCGATCGTCTTCGGTGCTCTCGGCGGCACGATCGGTGAGCGTGCTGGTGTGGTCAACATCGCGATCGAGGGTCAGCTGCTCGCCTCGGCGTTCGTCGCAGCGATCGTCGGAACTGTGACGGGCAGCCCGTGGCTGGGCCTCCTGGCTGCGATCGTCGCGGGCGGTCTCGTCGCTCTCGTGCTCGGCGTCTTCACGATCACGTACCGCGTCGACCAGGTCATCGTCGGTGTCGTGCTCAACGTCCTGGTCCTCGGCCTGACGAGCTTCCTCTACTCGCAGGTCCTCGTCCCGCAGGCGGCGTCGTACAACAAGACGACGCTCTTCCCCAAGGTCGAGATCCCGGGGCTCGCGCACATTCCTGTCCTCGGGCCTGCACTGTTCAACCAGTCGGTCATCGTCTACGTCATGTATGCGACGATCCCGCTCGTCTGGTTCGCGAT
This sequence comes from Flavimobilis sp. BM9, assembly GCF_058313055.1. Lineage (NCBI taxonomy): Bacteria > Bacillati > Actinomycetota > Actinomycetes > Micrococcales > Jonesiaceae > Flavimobilis > Flavimobilis sp. BM9. The sequence goes on from NZ_JBZEMO010000001.1 coordinate 552,359, forward strand.
GTTCCGCACCCGCTGGGGTCTGCGCCTGCGCGCCGTCGGTGAGCACCCGCTCGCCGCGGACACGGTCGGCATCAAGGTCAACCGCGTGCGCTACCGCGCGCTCGTGATCGCTGGCGCCGTCGTCGGCATGGGCGGGGCGTACTTCACGCTCGTCTCTGTCTCCGCGTTCGGGAAGAACATGACGGCCGGAGCAGGCTTCATCGCCCTGGCTGCGGTGATCTTCGGCAAGTGGGACCCGATCAAGGCTGCGCTCGCTGCGCTGCTGTTCGGGTTCGCCTCGGCCCTGTCCGGTGCGATGAGCATCGTCAACGCACCGGTGCCCAGCCAGTTCATGCTGATGCTGCCCTACGTCGTCACGCTGCTCGCCGTCGCCGGTCTGGTCGGTAGGTCGCGGGGCCCGGCGGCGTCCGGCACGGCATACGTCAAGGAGTGACGGTGACGGACCAGCCTGAGATCGACTGGGAGGCGCTGCGGGCCGCCGCTCGCGACGTCATGACCCGGGCCTACGTCCCGTACTCGAAGTTCCCGGTGGGCGTCGCTGCCCTCGTGGACGACGGGCGCGTGGTCGTCGGGTGCAACGTCGAGAACGCGTCCTACCCGGTGGGGCTGTGCGCCGAGTGCGGCCTCGTGTCCCAGCTCCACGCGAGCGGGGGCGGGCGGCTCGTCGCCTTCACGTGCGTCGACGGGCAGGGCAACACGCTCATGCCGTGCGGCCGCTGCCGCCAGCTCCTGTGGGAGCACGGCGGGGCGAGGCTGCTCGTCGACTCCGTGAGCGGCATCAAGCCCATGAGCGAGGTCCTCCCGGACGCCTTCGGGCCCGACGACCTCACCGACTACGCAGAGAAGAGCAAGTCATGAGCGGTACCGAGAAGTTCGCAGCAGTCGACGTCATCATCGCCAAGCGCGACGGCAACGTCCTGACGGACGAGCAGATCGACTGGGTGATCGACGCGTACACGCGCGGCGTCGTCGCCGAGGAGCAGATGTCCGCCCTCAACATGGCGATCCTGCTCAACGGCATGAACCGTGCCGAGATCGCGCGCTGGACGAACGCGATGATCGCTTCGGGCGAGCGCATGGACTTCTCGTCCCTGCGCAACCCCACGTCGGACAAGCACTCGACCGGCGGCGTCGGCGACAAGATCACGCTGCCGCTCGCCCCGCTCGTCGCGGTGTTCGACGTCGCGGTGCCGCAGCTCTCTGGCCGTGGCCTCGGCCACACGGGTGGCACGCTCGACAAGCTCGAGTCCATCCCCGGGTGGCAGGCGGCGATGTCGAACGAGGCGATGCTCGCCCAGCTCGACGACGTGGGCGCGGTCATCTGCCAGGCAGGCTCCGGCCTCGCCCCGGCCGACCGCAAGCTTTACGCACTGCGTGACGTCACGGGCACCGTCGAGGCGATCCCGCTCATCGCGAGCTCGATCATGAGCAAGAAGATCGCGGAGGGGACGGGCGCGCTCGTCCTCGACGTCAAGGTCGGCTCGGGTGCGTTCATGAAGAACATCGACCGCGCCCGCGAGCTCGCTCGCACGATGGTCGACCTCGGCACCGACGCAGGTGTGCGGACGGTTGCGCTCCTCACCGACATGTCGACGCCGCTCGGCCTGACCGCGGGCAACGCGCTCGAGGTTCGCGAGTCCGTCGAGGTCCTCGCCGGCGGCGGCCCCGCCGACGTCGTCGACCTCACGGTCGCGCTCGCCGTCGAGATGCTCGCTGCTGCCGGTCGCCCGGTCGGCGAGGACGAGGTCCGCGCAGCTCTCGCGGACGGCCGCGCGATGGACCGCTGGAACGCGATGATCTCCGCGCAGGGCGGCGACCCGCACGCCGAGCTGCCGTGGGCCACGCACACGCAGCAGGTGCTCGCGGAGGAGGACGGCGTGCTCACCAGGCTCGACGCCTACGACGTCGGCATCGCGGCCTGGCGCCTCGGCGCCGGACGTGCGCGTCGTGAGGACTCGGTCCAGGCGGGCGCCGGCGTGGTGATGCACGCCAAGCCGGGCGACGTTGTCCGCAAGGGCGAGCCGATCCTCACGCTGCACACCGACACCCCGGAGCGCTTTGACCGTGCGCTCGAGGCGCTCGAGAGCGGCATCGAGGTCGCCGCTCCTGGCACCTCGTTCACGCCGAGCGACGTGGTGCTCGACCGCATCAGCGGGTTCTGACCGGCAGACCTGGGGCGCCCTCCGCGGGCGCCCCAGGTCCCGCAGGGAGGAGGGCGGGTGCTCGCAGACCTGTCGCTGTCCCGGGTCCTCGCGTCCGTCGGCGCGTGGCGGCTGCCGCCCGCGTCCGCCGCTGATCCCGAGGCCGTGCACGGCACGCCGATCGAACTCACCGACGCGCTGCCCGACGCCGTCGCCGTACGTGCCCGGCGCCGGGGGTACCCGCAGGAGACCGTCGCGGCTCTCGAGGCGGCATGGTCGGCTGTCGGGGCCGCCCGGCACGCGATCTCCGACCCCCTCAGCCCGACGACCGCGAGCGGCCTCGGCCCGCTCCGCTGGGCGGGGGAGCCCGCCCGGCAGCACGACCCGACGACGTGCGGCTCGACCGTCCTCGCCCAGCTCGCCGCCGCGGGCGACCCGGTCCTCGCGCTCTGGCTCGAGACCGGCAGCCGCATCGGCCCCGTCCAGCCGCCCGAGCTCGCCGCCGCAGCGCGCGCCTGCCAGCCCGGCGACACGCGATTCATCGCGCTGCAGCGCGCGCTCAAGCGCCGCACCGCGCAGGACGCCCTCCTCGGCTTGCGTTGGCCCGACCGCTTCGGCACACCCCCGTGGGGTGCAGCCCGCGCGGCCCGGTACGCAGACGTCACCTACCGCCACGCCGTCGTCGACGCCGCGTCCCCGGCGAGGCTCGCCCGCGCCGTCGCCGCGGTCGACGCTGCCCTGCGTACGGGCGTGCCCGTGCCGCTCTTCACCGGCGGCACCCTCCGCACCGGCCTCGCGACCGCCGTACCGCGCCACGTCGTCCTCGTCACCCGTGCGACGGCGTCGGGCTGGCACGTCTTCGAGCCGTCGCGCGGCGAGGTGCTCGAGCTGCGCCGCGACGAGCTCGCTGCCCCCGGTCGCAGGCCCGCCCTCGGCGGCTGGTCCGTCCCGGCATGGGTGCTCCTGCCTCGCTGACCTCGCGCGACGCGGCACTGGCGGGTCCCCGCGGCGCGGGGCACGATGGGAGGGCACCGTTACCCGAGGAGAGGAGCAGGGCCATGAGCACGCTTCCTGGCGAGGACGCCTGGCGGGACACCGGGCTGGACGGGCATGAACCGGGCGAGGTCGTCGATCTCTTGCGCGCCGGGGAGACCCCGGAGGCCGAGGGGGAGGACTACCGTCCGGGCATCCCGAGAGCCGACGTCGAGGGCGCGGCGTCCGAGGCTGACGTCGCCGACCAGGCGATCGTCGTCGACCTGGGCGACGGCCTCCCCGACGGTGGCGAGGAGGGCGCCGAGGACGCGCTCTAGCGCGACCGCGACCAGGGGCGCGGGGCGGGCACCCGGTGCCCGCCCCGCGCCCGCGTCCGCCCGCGCGAAGGGTTCGCAATCACCCGTGACGCGCCCACGGAAGCGCGCAGATCCGGGGCTGCGGACGGCTATCCTTCACGCATGACAACGCCTCCCGTGCCCACCGTCGACGAGATCCGCCTGCTGCCGAAGGTCGTCCTGCACGACCACCTCGACGGCGGCCTGCGACCGCAGACGATCCTCGAGCTCGCCGAGCCGATCGGCCACCAGCTTCCTGCGAACGACGCCGACGCCCTCGGCACGTGGTTCGTCGACGCAGCCGACTCGGGCTCTCTCGTGAAGTACCTCGAGACCTTCGACCACACGATCGCGGTCATGCAGACGGCCGACGCCCTCGAGCGCGTCGCGCGCGAGGCCGTGCTCGACCTCGCCGCCGACGGTGTCGTGTACGCCGAGCAGCGGTGGGCGCCGGAGCAGCACCTCCGTGGCGGGCTCAGCCTCCAGGAGACCGTCGAGGCCGTGGGCCGGGGCCTCGCCCAGGGTGAGCAGATGGTCCGCGACGCGGGCGGAGCGATCGTGGCGCGGCAGCTCGTGACCGCCATGCGCCACGCCGACCGTTCCCAGGAGATCGCGGCGCTCACGCTCGCGAACAAGGGCAAGCACGGCGTCGTCGGCTTCGACATCGCGGGTGCGGAGAAGGGCTTCCTGCCGTCGCTCCACAGCGCCGCGTTCGACATGCTCAACAAGAACCTCGTGCCTGCCACCGTGCACGCGGGCGAGGCGGACGGCGTCGCGTCGATCGAGGATGCCATCACGGCTGGCCACGCGGTGCGCCTCGGCCACGGTGCGCGCATCGTCGAGGACATCCAGGGCACCGCGGAGGCCATGCGCAAGCGCGGCAAGGCGGACCTGAGCGAGCTCGTCGTCGGCCCCGTCGCCGCGTGGGTCCGCGACCGCCGCATCGCTCTCGAGCTGTGCCCGTCGTCGAACGTCCAGACAGCGACCGCCCCGAGCGTGCGCGAGCACCCGATCTCCCTGCTCAAGAACCTCGGCTTCGCCGTCACGGTCAACACCGACAACCGCCTGATGTCGGGTACGTCGATGACCCGTGAGATGCACCTTCTCGCGACCGAGGCCGACTGGATCCTCGACGACTTCCTTGCCGTAACGTTGACGGCGGCGTGGAACGCCTTCATCGGCTTCGACGAGCGCCAGGAGCTCGTCGAGAAGCTCGTTCTTCCGCGCGCCACCGTCGTCCGTGAGGAGCGCAAGTCCCTATGAGCACCACCACCCCTGCCGAGGTCGCCGCGATCGTCGACCACACCCTGCTCAAGCCGGAGGCCACCGCGGCCGACGTCGCTGCTCTCGTCGACGAGGGCGTGCGCCTGGGCGTGTTCTCCGTGTGCGTCTCGCCGTCCATGCTTCCCCTCGACGCCAAGGGCCTCAAGGTCGCGACCGTGTGCGGCTTCCCCTCGGGAAAGCACCACAGCGAGGTCAAGGCTGCCGAGGCGGCCCGCTCGATCGCCGACGGTGCCGACGAGGTCGACATGGTCATCGACGTCGGCGTCGCCAAGACGGGCGACTTCGCCGCGGTCCAGGCCGACATCGCCGCCGTGCGTGCCGCGGTCCCCGCGGACAAGATCCTCAAGGTCATCATCGAGTCGGCGGCGCTCTCCGACGAGGAGATCGTCGGCACGTGCCGCGCAGCGGAGGCTGCGGGCGCGGACTTCGTCAAGACGTCGACGGGCTTCCACCCTGCGGGCGGTGCGTCGGTCCACGCGGTCAGGCTCATGGCGGAGACGGTCGGTGGACGCCTCGGTGTCAAGGCTTCCGGCGCGATCCGTGACGGCGCGACGGCGCTCGCCATGATCGAGGCCGGCGCGACCCGCCTCGGCCTCTCCGGCACCGCTGCCGTGCTCGACGGCATCGCGGCGGGCCAGTCCGCCGCCGACGCCGCGGGCGACGGCTCCGGCGGTTACTGAGTGACGGCTGCCGCGCCCACCCGGGTGCGTGCCGAGCACGAGGCGGTCGTGGTGTCCTCGACAGGAGTGACACCGCAGCTCGTCCGTCTCGTGCTCGGCGGGAGCAGCCTCGTCGACTTCGTCGACCTGCCGTGGGTCGACCACTACGTCAAGGTCGAGGTGCCCGACGGCGGGCACGCGCCCGCTGGCGTGCCCCCGCTCTCTGGTGTGCGTGGTGCGGCGCGCTCGTACACGGTGCGCCGCTGGGACCCGGACCGGCACGAGGTGACGCTCGACGTCGTCGTGCACGGAGACGACGGGCTCGTGGGGCCGTGGGCGCGCGCTGCACGTCCTGGCGACCCGGTCGTCCTGCGCGGGCAGGGCGGCGACTTCCTGCCTGACCCTGCGTGCGACGCGACCGTGCTCGTCGGCGACGAGTCGGCGCTGCCTGCGATCGCGGTCGCCCTCGAGCGGCTGCCCGCCGGGGTGCGGGCGTTCGCGTTCGTCGAGGTGGCTGACGCGCTCGAGCGTCAGGACCTTCCGGTGCCCGACGGCGCGCAGCTTACGTGGGTCGTGCGCGGCGAGTCGTTCGGCGCAGCCCTCATCGACGCGGTGCGCCGCGCGCCGCTGCCGTCCGGGCGCCTGCAGGCGTTCGTGCACGGCGAGGCGGGCATGGTGCGCGAGCTGCGCCGTCACCTGCGCTCGGAGCGTGGGGTCGCGCGCGAGGACCTGTCGGCGTCGGGCTACTGGCGCCTCGGGCGCGCCGACGAGGCGTGGCGCGCGGAGAAGGCCGACTGGAAGGCCGCGGTCGAGCAGGACGACGCCGCGCTCACCTGAGCGCTCCGGCGCTACCCGCCCCTCGCGCTGCGCGCTCGCGCCCGCCGCGCACGCTCCCTCCGGAACGACAGATCGCCCGTAGGCACACGTGACGTGTGCCTACGGGCGATCTGTCTAGGGGAGGGGGCGACGAGCCGGTTCAGAGGCCGAGCGCCGTACGCATCTCCGCCTTGATGGACTCGAGGTGCTCGCGCGCCTCGGCGCGAGCGCGCGTGATCATGTCGAACGACGCGTCCATCTCGACGGGGAACACGACCTCGAGGTAGCACTTGACCTTCGGCTCGGTGCCGGACGGACGCACGATGACGCGCGAGCCGTCCTGCATGAGCAGGCGCAGGCCCTCGGTCGGAGGCAGCCCGTCGACACCGTCCGCGAGGTCGTCGACGCTCAGGACGGGCGACCCCACGAGGGTCTCCGGCGGGTTGGAACGCAGCCGCTCCATCGTCGCGGGGATCTGCGACAGGTCAGTGAACCTGGCCGAGAGCTGGTCCGTCAGGTGCAGGCCGTGCTGCCGCGCGAGGTCGTCGAGCAGGTCGACGAGCGTGCGGCCCTGCGCCTTGAGACCGTCAGCGATCTGCACGAGCATGAGCGCCGCGCTGATGCCGTCCTTGTCCCGCACCTGGGCGGGGTCGACGCAGTAGCCGAGCGCCTCCTCGTACCCGAACACGAGCCCCTTCGCGCGGGAGATCCACTTGAAGCCCGTGAGAGTCGCCGAGTACTCGAGGTGGTGGTGCGCGGCGATGCGGCCCAGCAGCCGCGACGACACGATCGAGTTGGCGAGGCGCAGCGTCCCCGGAGCGATGCGCTGACGCGCCGCACGCTCCGCGACCGTGTACCCGAGCAGGGCGCCGACCTCGTCGCCGTGCAGCATGCGCCAGCCGTCCCGCGCCGGGGTGTCACCGTCGGCCCCGCGCTCCCAGCGCGGGTCGTAGACCGCCGCAGCGCAACGGTCGGCGTCCGGGTCGTTCGCGATGACGAGGTCCGCGCCGACGCGGCGCGCGTGCGCGAGCGACAGGTCGATCGCGCCGGGCTCCTCGGGGTTCGGGAAGTCGACGGTCGGGAAGTCCGGATCAGGCTCGACCTGCTCGGGGACCGCGTGCACGTCCGTGTACCCGGCCGCGGCGAGGACCGCCTCGGCGGTCTTCGCGCCGACGCCGTGCATGGGCGTGTAGACGACGCGCAGGTCGCGCGGCGCCTCCGGGCCGACGGGCAGGGCGTTGCTCGACACGGTCGCACGGTACGTCTCGGCGACGTCGTCGCCGACGGTCTGCCAGCCCGAGTGGGCGCGGGCGACCGAAGCGACCGACGGCACGGCCGAGATCTTCGCGGCGATCAGCCCGTCGTACGGCGGGACGATCTGCGCACCCTGACCCTCGTCCGTGACGAGAGTGCCACCGAGGTAGACCTTGTAGCCGTTGTCCTGCGGCGGGTTGTGGCTCGCCGTGACGACGACACCCGCGTCCACGCCGAGGTGACGCACCGCGAACGCGACGACCGGCGTCGGGCAGTGCCCCGGGAACAGGTGCGCGTCGACGCCGGCGGCCGTCATGACGGCCGCCGTGTCCTGGGCGAACGTCGCAGAGTTGTAGCGGGCGTCGTAGCCGATGACGATCGACGGGCGGCCGCCGTCGCCGACGGCGGCGCGTGCCTCGAGGAGGTACGCGGCGAGACCTGCGGCCGCGCGGATGACGACCGCGCGGTTCATGCGGTTCGGGCCTGCCGCCATGCGGCCGCGCAGCCCGGCGGTGCCGAACTGCAGCAGCCCCGAGAACGCGTCCTGGATCTCCGTGACGGCCGCCGCCTGAGCGGCAGCCGGGTCGGCGACCGGGCCGGTGCTCGGCTCACGGCCCGACGCGACGAACAGCAGGTCCTGCAGCTCGTTCTTCGTGGCCTCGTCCGGGTCGTCGACGATCCACGCCTCGACCTGGGCGCGCAGCTCGTCCGAGAGCTCGGGGACGAGCGAGTCCTGCGTGGACATGGGTCAGATCCTCTCGACGATCTTGGCGAGGAGCGCGCTGATGCGCGGCCCTGCAGCCTGGCCCGCCTCGATGACCTCACCGTGGGACAGCGGGACGGGGGAGATGCCCGCAGCCAGGTTGGTCACGAGCGAGATGCCGAGCACCTCGAGGCCGGCGTGCCGCGCCGCGATCGCCTCGAGCGTCGTCGACATGCCGACGAGGTCGGCACCCATGCGGCCAGCCATCCGGACCTCCGCAGGGGTCTCGTAGTGCGGGCCGGGGAACTGCGCGTAGACGCCCTCCGGGAGGGAGGGGTCGACCTCACGGGCGAGGTCGCGCAGGCGGGACGAGTACAGGTCGGTCAGGTCGACGAACGTCGCGCCCTCGAGCGGCGACGTCGCGGTCAGGTTGATGTGGTCGCTGATCAGCACCGGCGAGCCGGGCGCCCAGTCGAGGTTGAGGCCTCCGCAGCCGTTCGTGAGGATCACGGACGTCGCGCCCGTCGCGGCCGCGGTGCGTACACCGTGCACGACGCGACGCACACCCTTGCCCTCGTACAGGTGGGTGCGCGAGCCGAGGACCAGCGCGTGCTTGTCGGTGCCGTTGATGCGGATCGATCGCGTCGTCGCGACGTGTCCGGCCACAGCAGGTGCGGAGAAGCCGGGGATCTCGTGGCTGGGGATCTCGGCGACCGTCTCGCCCAGGAGGTCGGCCGCGCCTCCCCAGCCGGAGCCGAGGACGAGGGCCACGTCGTGCTTCGCGACTCCGGTCGCCTCGGCGATGTGTGCGGCCGCCTCGCGGGCGACGTCGAAGGGGTTGGTGCCAGGGGCGTCGAGTTCCGTCATGAGCGAAGTTTACCGAGAGCGTTGGCGGCTCCGGGGCGGTGGCCGCCCCTGATCGTGCGGTTGTCCGCATGGTGGCACGATGGGCACCGTGGAAACTCAGTCACGCGATCTCCAGGCCACCACGATCGTCATCGTCGGGGGTGGTCCCGGTGGGTACGAGGCCGCACTCGTGGCCCGTCGGCTCGGCGCCGAGGTGGTCGTCGTCGAGCGTCGCGGGCTCGGCGGTGCGGCGGTCCTCACGGACGTCGTGCCGTCCAAGACCCTCATCGCGACCGCCGACTGGATGACGATCGCCGAGCGTGCCGCGGAGCTCGGCATCTCCCTGCCGACCGGCGACGTGCCGGGGACGAGCAGCGGGGCGGTGCGCCCTGTCGTCGACCTCCGGGTCGTCAACGAGCGGGTGCGCTCGCTCGCCCAGGCGCAGTCCCAGGACATCCGCACGCGACTCGAGCGCGAGGGCGTGCGCGTCCTCGACGGCACGGGACGCGTCGAGTCGGCGTCGCGCGTCGTCGTCGCGGGCTCGGACGGCACCGAGACGGTCGTGGGCTGCGACGCCGTCCTCGTCGCGACGGGCGCGACGCCCCGCGAGCTCGAGGCCGCGCGCCCCGACGGGCGCCGCATCCTCACGTGGACGCAGCTCTACGACCTCGACGTCTTGCCGGAGAAGCTCATCGTCGTCGGCTCGGGCGTCACGGGTGCCGAGTTCGCGGGCGCGTACAACGCGCTCGGCGTGCCCGTGGTCCTGGTCTCGAGCCGCGACCGCGTCCTGCCTAACGAGGACGCCGACGCCGCCGCCGTCATCGAGGAGGTGTTCCGCGACCGCGGGATGGAGCTCGTGCCGCGCTCGCGCGCGGTCGCGGCCCAGGTCGTGGGGGAGGGCGACGACGAGCACGTCGAGGTGACGCTCGCCGACGGTCGCGTCCTGACCGGGTCGCACGTGCTCATGGCGGTCGGCTCGATCCCGAACACAGCAGGCATGGGCCTCGAAGAGGCCGGCGTCGTGCTCTCCGAGTCGGGTCACGTCCAGGTCGACCGCGTCTCGCGCACGACGGTCCGCGGCATCTACGCGGCCGGCGACTGCACGGGCACGTTCCCGCTCGCGTCCGTCGCGGCCCAGCAGGGCCGCATCGCGATGTCGCACGTCCTCGGCGACACGGTCGTGCCGATCCGCCTGCGCACGGTCGCGGCCAACATCTTCACGACGCCCGAGATCGCGACGGTCGGATACTCCGAGGTCGCGCTCCAGGCGCAGAAGTCCAAGTACTCGGTGACGATGCTGCCGCTCGCCCGTAACGCGCGCGCCAAGATGCTCGGCATGCGCCACGGCTTCGTCAAGCTGTTCTTCCACCCGGACGCGGGCGTCGTGCTGGGCGGCGTCGTCGTCGCGCCGCGCGCGAGCGAGCTCATCTTCCCGATCACGCTCGCCGTCCAGCACCGCCTCACGGTCGACGACGTCGCGGAGGCGTTCACGATCTATCCGTCGCTGACGGGCTCGATCGGCGAGGTCGCCCGCATGGGCCACCACCGCCGGCTCGACTGACCGGCGCGCCAGGCTGAGCCGGGCCGCCGCAGCACACCGGCCACCCGGCGGTCGGGCGGCGGTCAGCCGAGGAGCAGGTCCGCGAGGTCGTGCGGCGTCTCGACGACGGTGGACGCGCCGTGCGCGGCCAGCTCGCCCTCGTCGGCGTAGCCCCACGCGACGCCCACGCACGCGAGCCCGTTGAGACGCGCGCCGTCGACGTCGTGCGACCGGTCGCCGACCATGACGATCCGCTCGAGCGGGGGCAGGCCACGCTCCGCGAACGCCGTCTCCTCGAGCTCGAGGAGCGCGTACGAGATGACGGCCGCCTTCGACGCACGCGAGTGCTCGTCGAGGGTCGCCCCGTACGTGCCCGCGAGGTACGGGTCGAGGCCGAACTCCGCGGTGAGCTCGCGCGCGTAGACCTCGGGCTTCGACGTCGCGACGGCGAGCGTCGCGCCCGCCGCGACGAGCGCGGTGAGAGTCTCCTCGATGCCGTCGAACACACGGTTGTCGTGCATGCCGCGCGCCGCGAAGTCCGCCCGGTAGACGCGCATCGCCTCGGGCAGCGTCTCAGGCGTGAAGCCGTGCGCAAGGAAGCTCTCAGTGATGGGCGGCCCGACGAAGCGGCGCAGGTCGTCGTCGGGCGGCGCGGGAACGCCCAGGGTCACGTACGTGTGCCGGATCGACGAGATGATCCCGGCCGCCGAGTCCATGAGGGTGCCGTCGAGGTCGAGGAGGATGAGGTCGTGTCGCACATCCCCATGCTCCCAGAGGTCGCGGTGGCGGGGCGCCGCCGTCCTGCGGGCGCCTGCGGTGCAGAAGACGGCGGTGCGGGCGACGACCGATCAGGCGGGCAGCGTGAGGGCCACGGCGACCTGCGAGTCCGCGAGGGTGAGGTCGTCGACCACCGCGCCGCGCAGGAACGGCGGCAGCGGCGCCGCGTCGAGCGCGTCCTGGACCCGTACCGCGACCGTCAGCACGCCACCCGACTCGCCGACCGTCGTCAGGCCCGGCGGCAGGCCGCGGTCGGTGAGCGTCCGCGCCAGGACGGCGTCGAGCGGCCCGGTGAAGAGCGCCGCGAGGCGGTGCGCGGGCACGGAGCGGGCGTGCGCCTCGACCGCGAGGTGCGCGACGCCATCCCGGTACCCCGCGAGAGCCACGTCCAGGTGCACCGTCCCGACCGCCCGCGCAGCGAGCCGCGCCGCTCCCGTGAGGCCCGGCAGGTCGCGGACGTCGACCTCCGCCCGCAGGAGCGAGCCGACGAGCTCGGCGGACGTCACGAACGGCGGCAGCCCCTCGCCCCGGAGCGCGAGGTGCAGCAGCTCGTCGAGCGGTGCGGTGACCCACATGGTCTCAGTCCACCACGGGGTGCACGGTCGCGAGGATCGGGAGGTGGTCCGAGCCGCCGTCGGGCAGGACCTGGACGTCCGAGAAGGTGACGCCCCGCCCGAACATCCAGTCGATGCGCACCTCCGGCGCGTGCGCGGGGAACGTCCGCTGGGCCGGGTCGCCCGCCGTGTCCTGAGCCGAGACGTAGCCCGCCGCCTCGACGTAGGCGATCTCCGCCCAGCCGGGCTCGGAGTTGAGGTCGCCCGCGATCACGGCCGCAGGGGAGGACGCGACGTCCGCAGACATGAGCACGTCGAGCTGCTGCAGCCGCGTCGGCGTGTTCTCTTCGCGGTGCTGCAGGTGCGCGCTCGTCACGACGAACGGCGTCCCTGCGGCGTTGCGCACGGTCGCGGTGACCGCGGAGCGCTGCTGCGGGCCGTCCCCGTACGGGAGGCGGGTGCGCACGACGTGCTGCGGCTCGCCGACCGACGGCGAGACGAGCAGGACGTTGACGAACTGGCGGTCGGCCGCGGGGGCGGAGACGACGCGCATGCCGGTCGCGCGGGCGAGGTAGGTCGCCATGTCCGCGCCACCGCCCATGATCCAGCCGCGGGAGACCTCCTGGAGCGCGACGACCTGCGCGCCGGACGCGTTGATGACGTCGGCCATGCGACCGAGGTCGAGGCCGGGCTCCTGCGTCACGCCGTAGTGCAGGTTCCAGTCGAGCAGGGTCAGCGGCGCGTCCGGCTGGCCGCCCGCGACGCGCACCGTCTCCTCGACCTGCACGCGGTTGACGGCGGCGCCCGCGAGGACGAGCGCGGCTGTGACGGCGAGGGCGGGGACGGCGTGCAGCCAGGCGGCGCGCGCCTCCGCGCGAGGCGGGGCCGCGTCGCCGGCCGTCGGCGGCGTGCTGCGACGCAGACCGCCGAGCGCGACCGCGACCACCGCCGCGAGGATCACGAACGCGTTCGGGAAGCCGAGCGGCACGTCGTAGTCGACCTGGTAGACGAGCAGCGGCAGGATCACGCCGAGACCGACCGCGCTCGCGGTCCCAGCGAGGGTGACGCCCGCGCTGCGGGGGCCGCGGTCTTTCGCCGGAGCGTCCCACGCGGTCGCGAGCGACGTCGTGCTCACGGCCACGAGCAGGGCCACGACGACGCCGAGCCCCACCGCGAGGAGCGTGCCAGCATCCTCGCCCTCCGCGGTGATCGGGAACAGGACGAGAGCGGCTGCCGCGACGAGGACGACCGCCCGCAGCGCAGCGGGGAGCAGAGCCGACTGGCGCGGCAACGACCAGAGCGTCAGGGCCGCGGCGAGGACCACGCCCGCGGCGAGCGCGCTCGCGGCGACGGTCAGCGAGAGCCCGAGCTGCGACGCCAGGTAGGCAGGGTTGAGGACGACCATGAGCGCGACGCCGAGGTACGGGCCCAGCACCCACACCCGGGCTGGGCGGGCGCCCGTGGTGTCAGCCGCGTCGTCGGACCGGACCGCCCACGCGCACGCCATCGCGGCGACGAGCGTCAGCGCCGTCGGCACCCAGCCGCTCGCGCCGCCGCGCCAGATCGCGTCCCACGTGCCGAGCACGAGCGAGACGCCCGTCGCGAGCGCGCCGCCCGTCGTCACGGCGAGCGCCGCAGTCGCCGCGCCGAGCACGCGGACCGACCGCACCAGCACGACGACGAGGACACCGATCGCGAGGGCCGCCGCCGCGAGCGTCACCCAGTAGCGCGCGACGCCGTCGAGCACCTGGACGGCCGCCCGCGCGACCGCGAGCAGCGCGACACCCTGGACGACCGTTCGCCCGGTCACCGGCCGGCCCCGGACGAGGAGAGCGGCGACGAGGCCAGGGGCCACGTACGTCCCGAGCGCGGTGAGCGCGACGACGACGATGCCCGCGGTGAACGCACGGTCGAACATCGGACCGGTAGCGCGGACCAGCTCGACGGCGACCGCCGTGACGAGCGCGAGCAGCGTGAAGGTGGCGGTGGCCTTGCGCGAGAAGGTCATGGGCGCGAGCGTACCGGGGGCCGCGCCGCCGGTCGGGACGGCACGGCCGTCGACCGTGCGGCTGGTGGTCAGGCGAAGAGCTGCTGCCCGACGAACGCGCCGTCGGTCGGGGACAGCCGCGCGCCGTCGGGCACACCGGGCGGGACGGCGAACAGCCCGGAGCCCGTGTGGCGGAGGTACTCGACGAGCAGGTCGCTGCGCGCCATCGCCGTCTGCATCGGCACGTACTGCGTCGCCGGGTCGCGGACGAACGCGACGAAGAACAGCCCGGCGTCGAGCCGTCCCAGGCCGTCGGAGCCGTCCGTGTAGTTGTACCCGCGGCGCAGCATGCGCACGCCACCGTTGTTGCTCGGGTGGGCCATCGCGACGTGCGACGCCGGGTCGATGAGCGGCGCACCGCCCCGACCCGCGAGCGTGAAGTCGGGCTCCGAGTGCTCCTCGCCGCCCGAGAGCGGCGCCCCCGAGCCCTTCGTGCGCCCCACGAGCGTCTCCTGCTCGCGCAGCGGCGCCCGGTCCCACGTCTCGATCGTCATGCGGATGCGGCGAGCCACGAGGTAGGAGCCGCCCGCGAGCCACGCCGCCGCGGGGTCGTCCTCCGGGGAGACCCACACGTGCGTGGCGAGCTCGGACGTCTCCTCCGCCATGATGTTCGCGGTCCCGTCCTTGAAGCCGAACAGGTTGCGCGGCGTCGTCTGCGCGGTCGACGTCGAGGACGTGCGGCCGTACCCGAGCTGGCTCCACCGGATCGCTGCCGTGCCGAACGCGAGGCGCGACAGGTTGCGCACGGCGTGCACGGCGACCTGCGGGTCGTCGGCGCACGCCTGGATGCACAGGTCGCCGCCCGTGCGAGCGGGATCGAGCGTGTCGCCGGGGAAGTGCGGCAGGTCCTCGAGGAGGGCTGGCCGCCGTGCGGCGAGACCGAAGCGGTCCCGGCCGTCGGCGTCGACGAACAAGGACGGGCCGAACCCGAACGTGATCGTCAGGCCCGCGGGCGGCAGGCCGTCCGCCTCGCCCGTGTCGTCCGGCGGCGCGTCGTACGGGCCCGACGACGGACCGAGGTCGCCGGCCGGGAGACCCCGGACCATGCGGTCCGCGGCGTACGTCCATCGGCGCAGCAGGGTCTCGAGCGCCGTGCGGCTCGCCGTCGTGACGTCGAACGCGGCGAAGTGCAGCCGGTCCTGGGCAGGCGTGACGATGCCCGCCTGGTGCGCCCCGGTGAACGCGTAGGTCCGCCCGGCGGGCGCCGTCGTGCTGACGGCGTCACCCGTGCGCGCCCCCGCGACGGCGTACCCGCCCAGACCGCCGAGGCCCACCGCGGCGAGCCCCGCCCCGGCCAGGCCGAGGAGGCCACGCCGGGACAGGGCCGACGGCGACTCGTCCGCCGAGGGCGTCGGGTCCTTCTCCGTGTTCATGGTCACCTCGAGGCTGAGCAGGGTGTCAGAGGACGACGGCAGCCGTCAGGCGCGACAGCGGCTCGCTCAGGGCATCGACCGCGACGGACAGCTCCTTGACCTGAGTCTCGTCGAGGTCGGTGTACAGGACGAAACCGTCACCGTCACGGTGCTCGTCGAGCAGCCCCTGCAGCTCGGTGAAGCGTGCGTCCAGGTCCTCTGTCAGCGCGGCGTCCTTCGAGACGACGACGTCACGCAGCCCGTCGTACGCGACGCGCGCTCCGTCGACGTTCGCCTGGAAGTCCCACAGGTCGGTGTGCGACCAGATCTCCTCCTCGCCCGTGACCTTGCCTGTCGCGACCTCGTCGAGCAGCCCCTTCGCGCCGTTGCCGATGGAGTCCGCGGTGATCTCGTCGGCGAACTCAGCCGAGTGGGTGCGGTCGAACAGCTCCTGCGTGTCGGCGAGGAGCTGCTCGGCGTACTCCTGGCGCTGCGCGTCCGTGAGCGGGACGTACTCCTCGCCGCCGTTCGCGGCGGCGTCGGGCTGCCACAGGTCCTTCTCGAGGAGGTGCCAGCCGGTCCACTCCTCGCCCTCGGCGAGGTCGGCCTCGCGCAGGTCCATGCGCGGGTCGAGGTCGCCGAACGACTCGGCGACGGGCTCGATGCGCTCCCAGTGGACGCGCGTGGGGGCGTAGAGCTCGCGCGCCTCGTCGTCGTCGCCCGCGGTGTACGCCGTGACGAACGCTTCCGTACCGGTGAGCAGCTGCTCGGTCTGGTCCTTGATGTAGGCGACGTAGCCGGTCGTCGCGGCGGCGATCTGGTCGGCGAGCTCGCCCGTCGGCGCGACGTCGGCGCCGGAGTCCGTGACGGTGAACGGCGCGCGGATGCCGTCGCCGACCATGCCCGGCTTGCACGCGGTGAAGTAGCTGCCGGGCTTCGCGACCGTGACGAGGTCGCGGGAGAGGCCCGGGCCGATGTTCTCGACCTCGGCGACGATGCGCAGCCCGTCGTCGGCGAGCAGGTAGAACTCGGTGACGTCCGCGCCGGTGTTGGTCACGGTGAAGACGAGGTTGCCCGACGGCGCGGTCGTCGCGGAGAGCGTGCACGCGTCTGCGGACGAGTCGACCGTGAGGGACGACGGCGCACCCGCGGTGCCGGTCGCGTCCGTGCTCGGTGCGTTGTCGACGCACGCGGAGAGGGGGGCGACGAGTGCGACGGCGGCGAGCGCGGGCAGCAGGCGGGCGGCGCGGCGGCGTCCGGTGCGGTGGGTCATGGCTGTCCTTCGGGTCGTGCCGGTCGGCGGGTGGCCGCGCGGGGCGTCAGGTGGGCAGTGGTGTGCTGAGGGTGGAGCGGGCGCGGCGGGTCGGGCGGCTCTGCCGCCGCGACCGCGCAGGTGGTGTGCCTCGGGTGCGTGTCTCGGTCAGTGCGCGGCGGCGGCGACGCCGACGGGCGCGGGGGCGCGTGCGGGCGTGGGCGTGAACCAGACGCTGCGGACGAAGAGCGTCATGACCGGGACGACGAACAGGACCCAGGCCGTGGCCTCGAGCCACGTCGTGACGGGGGAGAAGTTGAAGACGCCCTTGAGCAGGGTCGCGTACCAGGACGACGGCGGCACCTGGGCCGACACGTCGAACGCGACCGAGTGCAGCCCGGGCAGGAGGCGCGCCTCCTGCAGGTCGTGGACGCCGTAGGCGAGCACGCCGGCGGCGATGACGATGAGGAGGACGCCGGTCCACGCGAAGAACAGGCGCAGGTTGAGCCGGACGGCGCCGCGGTACACGGCCCAGCCGAGCGCGACCGCGACCGCGAGGCCGAGGACGGCGCCGACGAGCGGGTTCGTGCTCGCGCCCGTCGCCTTCGCGCCTGCCCACAGGAAGAGGGCGGTCTCGAGGCCTTCGCGCCCGACGGCGAGGAGCGCCATGACGACGACAGCACCCTTGCCCGCCGCGACGGCGTCGTCGAGGCGGTGGTGCAGGTTCGCCTTGAGGTGGCGGGCAGTCTTGCCCATCCAGAAGATCATCCAGGTGATGAGCCCGACGGCGACGATCGAGAGGGTTCCGCCGATCGCCTCCTGCGCCTCGAAGCTCAGGCCCTTCGGGCCGAACGTGAGCGCGGCGCCGAAGCCGAGCGAGACGAGCACTGCGACGCCGACCCCGGTCCAGAGCGCGGGGAGGAGGTCTCGCCGGCCGGTCTTGACCAGGTAGGCGACGAGGATGCTGACGACGAGCGCAGCCTCGAGGCCTTCGCGCAGGCCGATCAGGAAGTTCGCGAGCACGGGAGCTGTCCTTCGGACGGGGGCAGGGATGCCGGCGCGCCTTCTAAGGGAAGCCTTACCGAACGATCGAGAGCGTACTCCTGTCAGGGCATTTAGCGCACGTCCTTGTTGCCTATTGGACACCACCGTGTCCTGCTGCGGCCGGGTCGCCCGGTCCGTCCGCGCGGTCGACGCCCGCTACCCGGCCTCGATCTTCGCCCGCAGCACGGGCCACGCGTCGGCGAACGCGGGCAGGAGGGGGAGCGCGGTGACCTCGTCGACGGGCACCCAGCGCACCTCGAGGCTCTCGTCGTCGGCCTCGCGGACCGCGCCCGGCGCGCCCGGACGGAGCGTCGCGAGCACCGTCGTGTACGCCCACGTGCCGTGATCGAGGACATGGGTCGACCGGACGACGACGTCCGCGGGCTCGATCCCGGCCTCCTCCTGAGCCTCGCGCAGCGCGCCCTCGGTCGGCGTCTCGTCGGGAGCGATCGCTCCGCCCGGGATGCCCCACGTGCCGCCGTGGTGCGACCACACCGCGCGGTGCTGCAGGACGACCTCGACGCGCGGCGCGCCGCCGCCCGTGGCGACCGTGCGGGCGAGGAGGAGGCCGGCAGCCCCGTGCAGGCCCCAGTGCTCGCGCCCGCACGCGCAGGGGAGCCAGCCGTCGCCGGGGCGTCTGACGTGCCGAGCATCCATGGTCACGACCGTATCCCGCCCACCGGGCGCGGGCCCGCGCACCTCGCAGACGCAGGACGGCCGCCCCGCGGGCGCGGGGCGGCCGTCCTCGAGGCGTGTCGCGTCAGCGGGTGCGGTTCGCCAGGTAGTACTCGATCAGGCCGCGCGTCGACGGGTCCTGAGCGGCCAGCGCGTCAGTGTCGCCGCCGACCGCGGGAGCGATCTCCATCGCGAGCTTCTTACCGAGCTCGACGCCCCACTGGTCGAACGAGTCGATGCCCCACACGATGCCCTGGACGAATGTGATGTGCTCGTACAGCGCGATGAGCTGGCCCAGGACCGAGGGCGTGAGCGACGGCGCCATGATCGACGTCGTCGGACGGTTGCCCGAGAACACGCGCGCGGAGACGAGCTCCTCGGCGGTGCCCTCCGCGCGGACCTCGTCGGCCGTCTTGCCGAACGCGAGCGCCTTCGTCTGCGCGAAGAAGTTCGACAGGAACAGCTCGTGGACGTCCGCCTCGCCGTCACGCAGCGGGTGCGCGGGCGTCGCGACCGCGATGAAGTCGGCCGGGACCAGGCGCGTGCCCTGGTGGATGAGCTGGTAGAACGCGTGCTGGCCGTTCGTGCCCGGCTCGCCCCAGAAGATCTCACCGGTCTGCGAGGTGACGGGCGAGCCGTCCCAGCGGACCGACTTGCCGTTCGACTCCATCGTCATCTGCTGCAGGTACGCCGCGAAGCGGTGCAGGTACTGCGCGTACGGCAGGACCGCGTGGGTGTGCGCGTCGAGGAAGTTGACGTACCAGACGTTGAGCAGGCCCATGAGCACGGGCACGTTCTGCTCGAACGGCGCGTTGCGGAAGTGCTCGTCCATCGTGTGGAAGCCCGCGAGGAAGTCACGGAACCCGTCGGGGCCGACCGCGATCGCGAGGCTCGTGCCGATCGCCGAGGTGACGGAGTAGCGGCCGCCGACCCAGTCCCAGAACCCGAACGCGTTCTCGGGGTCGATGCCGAACGCCGCGACCTTGTCGAGCGCCGTGGACACGGCGACGAAGTGCTTCGCGACGGCGCCGTTGCGGCTCTCCTCCGAGGAGTCGACCGCGCCCGCGGCCGCGAGGGTCTCCCAGAGCCACTCGCGCGCAAGACGTGCGTTCGTGAGGGTCTCAAGCGTGCCGAACGTCTTGGACGCGACGATGAACAGCGTTGTCTCGGGGTCGAGGTCGCGGACGGTCTCGGCGACGTCGGACGGGTCGATGTTCGACACGAACCGCAGCTCGATGTCACCGGCGTAGGGCTTGAGCGCCTCGTACGCCATGACGGGGCCGAGGTCGGAGCCGCCGATGCCGATGTTGACGACCGTCTTGACGGCCTTGCCGGTCACGCCGGTCCACTCGCCCGAGCGGACCTTGTCCGCGAACGCGTAGACCTTCGCGAGGACGGCCTGGACGTCGCCGTCCACGTCCTGCCCGTCGACGACGAGCGCGGGAGTCATGCCCGTCGGGCGGCGCAGCGCGGTGTGCAGGACGGCGCGGTCCTCGGTGACGTTGATGTGCTCGCCGGTGAACATCGCCTCGGTGCGGCCGCGCAGGTCGACCTCGTCGGCGAGACGCACGAGGATCGCGAGGGTCTCGTCGGTGACGAGGTTCTTCGACAGGTCGACGTGCAGGTCGCCCGCGACGCGGGTCAGGCGCGTCGCGCGCTGCGGGTCGGACTCGAACCAGCCACGAAGGTCGCCACGGAACTCGTCGCGGTGCGCGGTGAGGTCGCGCCAGGCGGCCGTGGTGGTGGCGTCGATCGGTGAGGTGGGCACAGCTCTCCCTAGGGTCGTACGTGCAGACGGGTCAACGGTACGCCGCGCGGCGCACCGGCAGGCGGGACCTGTCGCCTACCGGGCTCGGCGGGACCGCGTCAGGAGATCGAGCAGATCGCGGTGCCCGCGCTGACACCAGCGCCGACGGCGGTCGCGAGGCCCGTGATCGTCCCGGCGCGGTGCGCGACGAGCGGCTGCTCCATCTTCATCGCCTCGAGCACGACGACGAGGTCGCCCTGCTCGACCTGGTCGCCCTCGGCGACCGCGACCTTGACGATCGTGCCCTGCATGGGCGACGTGAGCGTGTCGCCCGAGGCCTGCGCCGTCGGACGCCCGGAGCTGCGGCGCGGACGCTGCGGGCGGCTCGAGCCGCCCCCGCGCTTCATGCTGAGCCCGGCCGGGATGACGACCTCGAGGCGCTTGCCACCGACCTCCACGACGACGCGCTCGGTCGCGGGCGCCTCGGGCGTCGTCTCCGTCTGTGCGGGGGCGGCGGGTGAGAGCGCGGCGAGCTCGTCGGTGAACTCCGTCTCGATCCACCGGGTGTGCACCGAGAACGGCTCGTCCCCCGCCGGCACGAACGCGTCGCAGTCCATGACGGCCCGGTGGAACGGGACGACGGTCGGGATGCCCTCGATGCGCAGCTCGCGCAGCGCACGACGGGCGCGCTGCGCCGCCTGGTGCCGGTCGGCGCCCGTGACGATGAGCTTGGCGATCATCGAGTCGAACGCGCCCGAGACGACGTCGCCCTGCGTGACGCCCGAGTCGACGCGGACGCCCGGGCCGGTCGGCAGGTCGAAGCGCGTGATCGTGCCAGGGGCGGGGAGGAAGCCTGCGGCAGGGTCCTCACCGTTGAGACGGAACTCGAACGAGTGGCCGCGCGTCTCGACGGAGTCGTAGCCGAGAGGCTCGCCCGCGGCGACGCGGAGCTGCTCGCGCACGAGGTCGATGCCCGTGACCTCCTCGGTCACGGTGTGCTCGACCTGGAGGCGGGTGTTGACCTCGAGGAAGGACAGGGTGCCGTCGGTGCCGACGAGGAACTCGCACGTGCCGGCGCCGACGTAGGCCGCCTCGCGGAGGATCGCCTGCGACGCCTCGACGAGCTGCCGCTCCTGCGCGGGCGTGAGGAACGGCGCGGGTGCCTCCTCGACGAGCTTCTGGTGGCGGCGCTGCAACGAGCAGTCGCGCGTCGAGACGACGACGACGGTCCCGTGCGCGTCGGCGAGGCACTGGGTCTCGACGTGGCGCGGCCGGTCGAGGTATCGCTCGACGAAGCACTCGCCACGGCCGAACGCCGCCGTGGCCTCGCGGACGGCCGAGTCGTAGAGCTCGGCGATCTCCTCGTGCGTGCGCGCGACCTTGAGGCCGCGGCCGCCGCCGCCGAACGCCGCCTTGATCGCGATCGGGAGGCCGTGCGTGCGCGCGAACTCCTCGACCTCGGCGACGGAGCTGACCGGGTCGGGCGTTCCGGGCACGAGCGGCGCACCGGCGCGCTGCGCGATGTGGCGGGCGCTGACCTTGTCGCCGAGCGCCTCGATCGCGTCGGGGGAGGGGCCGACCCACACGAGACCGGCGTCGATCACGGCGCGCGCGAACGCGGAGTTCTCCGCGAGGAACCCGTAGCCCGGGTGGACGGCGTCCGCGCCGCTGCGACGTGCGACGTCGATCAGCTTCGGGATGTCGAGGTACGTCTCTTGCGCACGCGCGCCGCCGAGCGCGAAGGCCTCGTCCGCGAGACGGACGTGGAGGGCTTCACGGTCGGGGTCGGCGTAGACGGCGACGGAGGCGATCGAGGCGTCGGCGCATGCTCGGATGACGCGGACGGCGATCTCACCTCGGTTGGCGATCAGGACCTTGGTGATAGCGGGCACGGCTCACGGTAACGCGGATGAAGGTCCTAGTCGGCAGCGGCACGGCCCCGTGACCACAACACTGGACCCGGGACCAACTGGGGCCGGTCGCGGTGGTAGGAAACCTACAACGCTCGCCGTCGCATCCCGGGCGAGCGGCGGCCGCGTTGTCGCGGCCGCACAACGCGGTCAGCGGTTCCAGAGGTCGGGGAAGGTCACGTCGACCTCGCCCAGGAGCTCGCGCACGAGCGGCAGGCTGAGGCCCGTGACGCCGTGGTGGTCCCCTTCGACACCCGTGACGAACGGGCCGCCGAGACCGTCGATCGTGAACGCGCCCGCGACGTGCAGAGGCTCGCCCGTCGCGACGTAGGCGTCGATCTCGCGGTCGCTCACGTCCGCGAAGTGCACGACCGTCGAGCTCGTCGCGCCGATCGTCGCCCCCGTGCCGTCGTCGTCCGTGTCGCGCAGGTCGATCAGCCAGTGGCCCGTGTGCAGCGTCGCGGAGCGGCCGCGCATCTGCTGCCAGCGGGCCGTCGCGGTCGCGGCGTCGTGCGGCTTGCCGAGGATCTCCCCGTCGATCTCGAGCATCGAGTCGCAGCCGATCACGAGCACGTCGTCGTCCTCCTCGTCGGCCGCCTGCCACGCTGCGGCGACGTCGAGCGCCTTCGCGTGCGCGAGCACGAGGACCGCGTCCGCGGGCTCGAGCGGGCCGAGCCGCTCCGCAGCCTCGGCGAGCCTCGCATCCTCGTCGACGCTCGACACCCGCACGAGCGGCTCGACGCCCGCCGAGCGGAGCGTCGCGGAACGGGCAGGGGACGCCGAGGCGAGGACGAGACGAGGCATGCCCCGAGGTTAGCCGAGAGTGCCCCGCAGAGCCTCGGCCGGGGACATTGGTCCTGACGATGCCGAGGCTGCGCGAACCATGATGGGACGAGGAGATCGAGGGGAGCTCCTGGAGGCGTCTCCTGCCGCCACCCGGCTTCCCACCTCCCCGACGGTAACGGTGCCGTCCCGCTGACAAGCGTGGGTGTGCCCGGGTTCACGTACCCCTCCGGGGCCTGGGTGCACCCACGCTTCTGCGTCGGTCGCCCCGTCACGAGTGCCCTCCAACACGCGGGGACGGGGCGACCTGCGTGGCCGCCCCCCGCCCCCGCCCCCGCGTCAGCGCGCGAGCTCGTCGCGCAGCACGTCCAGACCGACCGACCCCATCCGCAGCGCGCGGGCGTGGAACGCCTTGAGGTCGAACTCCTCGCCGCGCGCGGTCGCCGTGTCGCGGGCGCCGTCTCGCGCCTGCTCCCACAGCCGCTGGCCAACCTTGTACGACGGCGCCTGCCCCGGCCAACCGAGGTACCGGTCGAGCTCGAAGCGCACGAAGTCCTCGGGCATGTTGACGTTCGCACGCAGGAACTCCCACGCCTTCGCGGCGTCCCACGTGCCGCCGCCCCAGCGCTCGGGGCACGGCAGGCCGAGGTGCACGCCGATGTCGAGGACCACGCGCGCCGCGCGCATCCGCTGACCGTCGAGCATGCCGAGCAGGTCGCCCGGGTCGTCGAGGAAGCCCAGGTCCTGCATGAGGCGCTCGGCGTACAGCGCCCAGCCCTCGCCGTGGCCCGACGTCCAGCACGCGAGGCGGCGCCACGAGTTGAGCGTCGCCCGCTCGTAGACCGCCTGGCCCACCTGCAGGTGATGCCCCGGGACGCCCTCGTGGTAGACGGTCGTGCGCTCGCGCCACGTGCTGAACGACGTGACCGACGCGGGGACCGACCACCACATGCGTCCCGGCCGGCTGAAGTCGTCGCTCGGGCCTGTGTAGTAGATGCCGCCCGTCTGTGTCGGCGCGATGCGGCACTCGAGCGTCCGGACAGGTTCGGGGATGTCGAAGTGGACGCCGTCGAGCGCCGCGATCGCGGCGTCGGACGTCTCCTGCATCCAGCGTCGCAGCGCGTGCGTGCCGTCGAGCCGGTACGCCGGGTCGGCGTCGAGCCTCGCGACCGCGTCCTCGACGGACGCGCCCGGGCCCGCGACGCGTGCTGCCGTGCGCTCCTGGTCCGCGACGACACGAGCCAGCTCCTCGAGCCCCCACTCGTACGTCTCGCGCAGGTCCACGCGCGCACCGAGGAAGTACCGCGACCACAGCGAGTAGCGCTCCTCACCGACGGCGTCGACCGTCGGGGCCTGCGGGGCGAGCTCCTGCTCGAGCACGTCCGCGAGGCGGCCGTACGCCGCCGCGGCGTCCTGCGCGGCACTCTCGAGCTCGCGGCGCAGCAACGCGCACGACGACGACGGGTCGAGCACGGCGTCGACCTCCGGTCCCGAGACGAACGACGCGAAGAAGCCCGACGACGGGTCGGCGAGCTCGCGCGCCTGCTGCGCGCACGCCGCGACCTGGCGCACCGCCGCGACCTCGCCGCGCGACGCCGCGAGCCGCAGGCTCTCGACGTACCCGTCGATCGCCGTGGGCAGCCCGCCGAGGCGCGACGCGACGTTCTCCCACGCCTCGACCGTCCCGGTCGGCATGAGGTCGAGGACGTCGCGGAGGTCCTGCACGGGGGAGGCGATCACGTTGAGGGGCGCGAGGGTCTCGCCCGCGTCCGCGAGCTCGACCTCGAGGCCGAGACGCTCCCGGAGCGCGGCGACCGTCACACGGTCGACGTCGTCGAACGTCGCGGGGTCCAGCGCTGCGACCGCGTCGAGCGTCGCGCGCGCGGAGGCCGCGCGTGCCTCGACGCCCGCGGGGGACAGGTCGGGGACCTCGCCGTCGTACCCCGCGACGCCCATCGACGTCGCGGCGACCGGGTCGAGCCGGCACACCGCCTCGAGGTGCGCCTCCGCGACGCGGTCGACATCACTGGCTGGGCGGGCGGCAGGGGTGGCGGTCATGCGTCCAGGCTAGTGCGGCACACTGGTGGGACCGGTGCGGTCACGCCTCCTGTCGGGCGCCGACCATTACCGGCAGTCGCCGGGACATTCGTCCCGAGCGGCGCAGTTCCGGCACGGCGACGATAAGACCTGAACTCTCGGAGGGGTGCTCATGCCAGCAACAACGACGACCAGCCCAGCAGGAGACGCCGACGTGGACGTCACCCTGCCGGCCGGGGAGCGTGGCGAGCCGCGCGCACGCGCCTTCACGCAGATGCCGGGCTTCCGGCACAGCCGCACCTGGATCTTCGCCACGATGCTGTTCTCCGCGTGCTTGAGCCTCGTCGCGTCCTTCACGCTGTCCTACGACGCGATCCTCCTCGCCGCGAACCCGGACCAGCAGCTCGCGTGCGACATCAGCTCCGTCCTCAGCTGCGGGACCGTCGCTCTCTCGTGGCAGGCCTCGCTGCTCGGTTTCCCCAACGCGTTCCTCGGCATGATGTGCGAGCCGGTCGTCATCACGATCGCCGTCGCAGGCCTCGCCGGGGTGCGCTTCCCGCGGTGGTTCATGTTCACCGCGCAGGCCATCTACCTCGTCGGTCTGGTGTTCGCGTACTGGCTGTTCACGCAGTCGATGTGGGACATCGGCGCCCTGTGCCCCTGGTGCCTCGTCATCACGCTCGGCACGACCCTCGTGTTCATGACGCTCCTGCACCACAACATCCTGCACGACAACCTGTACCTGTCCCGGCGCATGCAGGAGCGGGCCCTCGCGTTCGTCCGGTCCGACGCCGACCTGTTCGTCACGATCGGCGTGCTCGTGACGATCGCCGCGCTCATCGTGTCCAAGTACGGGACCGTCCTGCTCGGCTGAGCAGGCTCGCGCGTCAGCGCGACCCTCGACGTACGAACGCCAGCGGGTGCCGCACGGCGCCCGCCGCGACGAGCACCTGGCGCGGCAGCGTCGAGCGCAGCGCGGCTCGCAGCAGCCGCCTGCGGTGCCCACGCCGAGCGACCTCGACCCGCGCGTCGGTGGGAGCGAGGATGCCGTCGCGGCGCCGCGCGACGAGGTCGCCGAGGACGTCGGCGAGGTCGTCCGGTTCAGGGTGGAGGTAGTTGTCCTGCGCCCACGCGTCGGTGAGCCGCCCGAAGCGCCCCGCCGCGAGGTCGTCGAGGCTGCCGAGGCACCCCGACCCGACGAACGCCGCGTTGAGCATGCGCTCGTTCACACCGAAGTCCTCGATCACGAGGGCCGGCAGGCCGGCCGCGACCGCCTCCAGGACCGCGGTCGACGACACGGTCACGAGCGCGCTGCCCGGCACCAGCTGGTCGCTGAGCGGGCCCGTCGCGAACGTCACGTGGGACTCGGTGACCAGGCCGGCGCGGGCCAGGTCCGTCCAGAGCGCGTCGAAGGGCAGGAGCTCCTCGTGCGTCTGCTGCTCGCCCGGCGCCGCACGGAGCTTGACGACGACCTCGACGTCGGGGCGGGTGCGGGCAAGGTCGTCGAGGGCGACGAGGATCCGCTCGCGCTGGCTGCGGGCCGCAGGGACCTTGGCCTGCGGGGCGAACACGACGCGGCTCACCTCGGGCGTCGCCCGGTCCGTGCCGTCCCCCTCCGTGGCAGGTGCGGGCGGCAGGAACGGCAGGCGAGCGAGCGCCAGCGCAGGGCTGAGACCGAGCCCTTCGGCAACGGCGGCATATTCGCGACGCTCGCGCCGCGAGTGCGTCACGAGCACGTCGCAGCGAGCCCGGAAGCGCAGCGCCTTGAGCGTCGCGGGCAGCGCCATCCCCGGCAGGCCGGAGACCAGGACGGGCCGCTGCGGCAGGCGCGCGGCCATCTCGCACACGAGCTCCGCGACGGGCCCGGTGGCGGAGACGAGCAGGACGTCAGGAGCGAGGCGTGCGAGCGTGCGCCGCAGCGCCGCGACCCCGAGGACCGGAGGCGGCGCAGCAGCGAACCGTGTCGACGCCGTCGCCGCACCCACCTGGCTCGGGGTGGGCGCGATCGGCGAGCGGACGACGAGCAGCGTCGTCTCGTGGTCAGGCCCGAGCCGGTCGAGCGTCGCGGCGCCCCACTTGAGGTACGAGTCCGAGTCCGCGACAGCCACGACACGGATCGGCGGGGTTGCTGCGCGCGCCGCCACGGGCGCCGGCGCGGTCGTCGTGGCGGTCATCGGCGGTCCGATCGCTCGACGACCCGCACCGCGGCGTCATCCTCGACCGCAGGCACGGAACGCTCGAGGTGCGCACGCAGCTCAGGCGTCGCCGAGGAGGTCCACCAGTGCGGCGGCACCGCGACCGCCTCGATGCGCACGCCCCGGGGACTCAGCACGGGGTGCAGCGTCAGCAGCGCCGTCGACGGGAGCGAGCGCACGCGCAGCGCAGGCCCGATGTCACCGGCGCGGGGAGCTCGCAGGTCGCGCAGCAGGAGCTCGGCGGGCAGACCCGCGCTGTCGACCACGATCCCGGGCAGGCGGCGCAACCGGTCGAGCACCTCGGGCGTCTCCCGCCGGTGGGGCAGGTAGCGGACAGGCTCCGACGCGGCCTGCGCGGCGACCCACTCGACGTACGCGGCCTCGTCCACGAGCCCGTCGGCGGGCAGGGCCGAGCCGAGCAGCACGAGCCGCTCCCGCGGCATGGCGGGGGAGCTGCCGCGGAGCCCACGCAGGTGCTCGAACGTGTGCCGCTGCACGTCGACGCCGGCGCTCGTCAGCCGGGCCTCGAGACCGTCAGGGAGAGGCAGCGCGGTGAGAGCCACGAGCCGACCCTCACGGGCGAGGCGCGCGAGCGTCCGCGTCGCTGCGCGGCCGAGCAGCCTCCGCCGCAAGGGCGCAGGCACGTGCCCGCGGACGAGCGGGCCGCGCCCGTCGGCGATCACACAGAGGGCCGCGATGCTCGCGATGCCGTCGTCGAGCAGCAGGACCCGGGGCGGGAGACGGCGGGCCACGAGCCGCGCCTGGATCTGCCCCGAGAGGGCGTCGCCGACCGCGAGGATCTCGACGTCAGGACGTGGCGTGCCGTCGCCACCCGCAGCCAGCGCGAGGTTCAGGCCGGGCGGCAGCTCCGTGCGCAGGGCGTCCGCGGTCCGTGCCATCCCTGGTCCTGGACGTACCAGGATGTCGCAGCGCGTCCCGAGGAGGCCGCGGCAGAAGGCCTCGTACGCGCCGAGCAGCTGCAGCGGCGACTCCACGAGGGCCAGCCCGCGCACCTCCGGGTGCGCGGGGACGCGAGGGGCGAGGAGCCCGACGCGCTCTGCGCGCAGCACGCGCACGTAGCGCCGCCACGCCTCGCGCGGCTGGCTCGCCAGGAACGACTCGGCGACGGGCCGGAGGTCGGGCGTGCGTCCGGGCTGCATGCAGTGGGCGACCGTCTTGACGAGGTGCGGGAGCGGCGCGGCCGGGGCGTCGGGCGAGTGCAGGGCGTCCAGGATCGTCCAGGGGATGCGTGCGCTCGTCTGGAACGGCGCGAGCTCGTCGAGCCGTTCCGCGGCGCCGACGGCGACCGTGGCGCCGTCGACCAGGGCCCCGGTCGTGACGAGCGTCGGCGTGCAGCCGACGAGCAGGTCCGGCTGCTCGCGCACGGCGACGGCCTCCACGAGCTCGTCGCGGTCGGCGAGCCCGATCGACATCCCGAGCTCCCGGGCGACGGCGAGCACAGCACCTGTCGGGACGCGTGCGTCCCCGGGGCGCAGCACGACGTGGCGGACGCCGTGCGCACGCACCGTCTCGAGCGAGGCTCGCAGCTCGGCCTGGGCGGCGGTCCGCGCGGCCCCGGCGTCGTCGTCTGCGGCGTGCGCGCCGTCGGGGCCGAGCACGAGGGCGAACGGGCGGGGACGCGGGTCGTGCGGCGCGGGGACCGCGGCCGCGACCTCGGCCACCACGGCGCGGACCGCGTCCGCGCCCACCGCGGCGGTCGGCACCCGGAGGTCGCTGAGGAGCAGCGCCGGGACGCCGGCGACGAGCTCGGGGTGCACGAGCACGCCGAGCCGTGCGGCGACGTCGGCTGGCACACGTCGCCGGGTAGGCCCGTACGTGAGCAGTCGTCCGGCATGCACCGAGACCCTCGCCGTCGCGAAGATGCGCGCGAGCGCCAGGCCGGTCCCCGCGTACGGCGGCTCGACGAACAGCTCGAGCGGGGCGTCGCCGAGCGCCCACCGGTCGCGCAGCAGCCGCTCCCACAGCGGCAGCTCGAGATCGCGCGGGGCGAGGTCCACGGGGCGCAGCGGTGCGACGACCGAGTCGAGGTCGACGACCCGGTCGAACCTGCGCGCGACGGCGTCGAGCCCGGGGTGCGCCGGGAGCGCAGGTGCGGCCTCGGGCACGTCCGCCGTCGACGCCGTGACCAGGACGCGCTCGACCGCACCCGCAGAGGTCTCGTCCGGGTCGAGCGTCCCCGAGTCGAGCGCGGCCGCGAGCACCACGGCCTGGAACGGGTCGGTCACGACGAACAGCTGGATCACGAGGCGCTCCTGAGCATGAGTCCGTGGACGTCGGCGAGCAGGTCGCGCCGCCGCGTGTCGAGCCGCCCGACGACCGCCCGCACGACCTCGTCGGGGGCGTTCGCGAGAGTCCTCGCGATCCCCGCGACGAGGTCGGGCCGGTACGACTCCGGCGACCTCTCGAGGTGGTGGCACGCGATCGCGAGCAGCTGCTGGACGGCCTTCGACCACAGCGTCTCGGGCGCACGATCCTCGCGGACCATGGCGAGGATCAGGTCGTAGCACGGCAGGAAGTCCAGCTGGCGCGGGTCGCGCACCTGCGTGAGGGACGTCGGTACGCCGCGGCGGTAGAACGCCCCGACGGAGTCGACGACGGCATAGCTCCGGGCGTGCAGGTGCAGGTCCCAGATCCACGGGCGGTCCTCGGCCGTGAAGCGACCGCTCGGGAACGTGAGGAGACGCTCTTCGAGCAGTCGGGCGTCGTAGAGACCGAACGGTGGGAAGCAGTAGTCGACCGGCGTCGTGCGGTCGGCAGGGCCGATGCCGCTGCGCGGGTCGAGCGGCGTGCCGCGACGGTGCTCCGGGACGCGCCGCACCGTCCGGCGCCCGCCCTCGTGGCGGACGTGGTCCGTCCGCACGAAGTCGACGTCGAGCGTCTCGAGGGCGTCCGCGAGGTGCTGCAGGTGACGCGGCGCGAACCAGTCGTCGGGGTCGAGGAACGCGACGAACCGCCCGTGCACCTCCGCGAGCCCCTGGTTCCTCGCCGACGCCGGACCCACGGGCGTCTCGTTGCGCAGCAGCCGCAGCACGGGCAGCCGCGCGTCGTGCTGCGCCACGAGCTCGCTCGTGCCGTCGGTCGAGCCGTCGTCCACGACGACGACCTCGAGGTCGTGCAGGTCGTCGAGCTGCCGGGCGAGGCTGCCGAGCGCGTCGTCGACGAACGCGGCCTGGTCCTTCGCGGGGACGACCACGCTCACGCGCGGTCGGGCATGGATGGCGGTCACGCTGCGAACCCGGGTGCGGCGCTCAGCCGTCGATCCGGCGGAGGCGGGACAGCGGTGCGAGCTCGCCGGGGAAGACCTGCTTGACGCCGTCACCCATCGCCTTCTCCAGGATCCGGATGTCACGGACGAGGTGGGTCAGACCGGTGGGCTCGAGCGACGACGCCTGGTCGGACCCCCACATCGTGCGGTCGAGGGTGATGTGCCGCTCGACCGCCACGGCGCCGAGCGCGACCGCTGCGACGGAGATCTGCAGCCCGCGCTCGTGCCCGGAGTAGCCCACGGGGACCTGGTAGCGCTCGCGGAGCGTCTCGATGGTGCGCAGGTTCGCCTCCTCCGGAGGCAGGGGGTAGGTCGACGTCGCGTGGAGCAGGACGAGCCGGTCGGTGCCGAGCGTGTCGACGGCGCGGTCGACCTGCTCGATCGTGGACATGCCGGTCGACAGGATGATCGGCTTGCCGGTCTCCTCGAGGGCCCGCAGGAGGCCGAGGTCGGTCACGCACGCGGACGCGACCTTGTGGGTGACGACGCCGAGGTCCTCGAGGAACGCGACCGACGGCACGTCCCACGGGGACGCGAACCACTGCAGGCCGCGGTCGGCCGCGTGCAGGGCGATCTTCTCGTACGCGCCGCGGTCGAACTCGACGCGGTACCGGTAGTCGAGGTACGTCATCTCGCCCCACGGCGTCGAGCGGACCTGGTCGCGCTGCGCGGCCGGCGTGCAGATGTCAGGGGTGCGCTTCTGGAACTTGACCGCGTCGACGCCGGCCTCGGCTGCGACGTCGATGAGCTGCTTGGCGATCTCGACGTCGCCGTTGTGGTTGATGCCGATCTCACCGATCACGTAGACGGGCTGGTCCGGGCCGACGAGCCGGTCGCCGATCTGGACGGGGGCGGTGCGGACGCTGCTGGCAACCATGTGAACTCCTGAGCTGGGTCGGTCGGTGGGGTCAGACGGAGAGAGGAGCGCGCCGGACGGGTGCGCTCGTGGACACGCGGGGAAGTGCGGCGAGGACGAGGTCGCAGGCCTCGCGGACGGCGCCGTTCCCGCCCTCGCTCGTGAGCACGTGCCGCGCTGCGGCGCGGACGGCGGGGTGGGCGTCGGCGACCGCGAGGGGCCATCCGACGGTCGCCATCGCGGCGAGGTCGTTGACGTCGTTGCCGACGTAGGCGACCCGTGACGCGTCGAGGTCGTGCTCGGCGAGCCACGTCGCGAGGACTGCGGCCTTGTCGTCGACGCCGTGCAGCGTCTCGACGCCGAGCTTGCGGCCGCGCGCTGCGACGACCCGGTCTCGTTCGGTCGACAGGATGAGCAGCGGGATGCCGGCGCGGCGGAGCGCGGCGACGCCGAGGCCGTCCCCGCGGTGCACGCGGACGTGCTCGGTGCCGTCGGCGGTCACGAAGGCGTGGTCGTCGGTGTGGACGCCGTCGAAGTCGGTGACGACCGCGTCAGCGTCGATCGCGGTGAGCGTCGGCCCGGGGACGAGCGTCGCGGCGAGCGCGCGGGCGAGCTCGAGGTCGGCGGGGGTGTCGATCTCGATCGCGGTGAGGCTCGGCACGACCTGGAGCCCGACCCGCCCGAAGAAGCGGTGCTCGTGCTCACGGAACCCGGTCGTGCGCATCGCGTAGAAGGCGCCGGTCTCGCGGTGCTCTGGCTCGCGGTCCTGGCGGCGGGGGCGGTGAGCGGCGTCGTGCCCGCGAGCGGTCGCGGTGCCGTCCTTCTCGGTCCAGTGGAAGGCGTGGCTCGGTGTCGCGGAGATGACGACGTCGTGCTCGCCCGAGGCGACGCGGCGGACGGCGGCCTCGATGTCGGTCGCGTCGATGAACGGGGACGTGCACTGCAGGAGGACGGTCACGGGCGGGACGTCCGCGGTGGCGTCGAGCGCCGCGAGGGCGTGCAGCACGACGCTCTCGGAGGTGGCGGTGTCGCTCGCGAGCCCGGCGGGGCGCTCGACGACGTGGGCGCCGTGCCGCCGTGCCTCGGCGGCGATGCCGGGGTGGTCGGTCGAGACGACGACGCGACGGACGGACGGCGCGGAGGTCGCGGTCTGGACGGCGCGGCCGACGAGGCTCACGCCTCCGACGCGCTCGAGGTTCTTCATCGGGACGCCCCGGGAACCGCCGCGCGCCGGGATGATGACGACGGCGCGACCGGAGCTCGCGGGCTGCGGTGGCTGGGTCTGTGATGTGGTCACGTCGGTGACGCTAGGGAGTCGTGGTGACGCGCCGGGGTGCGCTGCACGGACGGACGGTGTCGACCTGGCGACGACCCGGGACGGGTCTGTCGGCGCGGTGAACTCCTGGGGAACGTCCGCCTGGGGACGTGTTCTGGACGTTCAGAGGTCGCTCGGACCGCCTAGCCTGCCCGCGTGACCGCGATCCCGCTCCTGTCCCGTGCGCCCTCGCCGCCGACCGTCCGCCGGGGAGGCTCCGCGCCGGCGGAGCCGGCGCCTTCCCTGCGTGACCCGTGGCCGGACAACGTGCGGATCGTCGCGGCGGTCCTCGTCGTCGTCTGCCACGCGCTCGAACCGGTGCTCGCGCGGTCGGAGACCGCGACGGCGATCTACTGGGCGACGTGGCCGGCGCGCATCCCGGTCTTCGCGCTCGTCGCGGGCTACTTCTCCGACGCGCGCCCGCTGGACCGCCGCCGGTCTGTCACGCTCGTGCGGTCGGTCCTCGGCGTCTACCTCGCGGTCGACGTCCTGGCGTTCGTGCGCCGTGGGCTGGTCGATGACATCTGGCGGTACGAGCCTGCGGTTCCCGCGTTCGGCATGTGGTTCCTGCTGTCGCTGTTCGTGTGGCGTCTGCTCCTGCCGGTGGTGGTCCTCGTGCGGTGGCACGGAGCCGTCGCTGTGGTGGCTGCGCTGGGTGTCGGGTTCTTCGACGAGGTGGGGCAGGACTTCTCCGCAGCGCGGACGGTGACGTTCTTCCCGTTGTTCCTGCTGGGGTGGTGGTTGCGGAGCTGCGGTGCTCGGCAGTGGTGGGCGGCGCAGGACCGTCGCCGTCACGGGTGGCGGGTTGCGGCGGGGACGGTCCTGGGCGCGACGACCGTCACGTTGCTCGTCCTTGCTGGCTCGGTGCCGCGCAAGGCGCTGCGCCTGCTGCCGTACGACGGCGCCTGGGAGGACCAGGTCGCCCAGGCCGGGCTGCGCGGCCTTCTCCTCGCGGTGGCGGCGGGTGGCGCGGTCGCGGTCGTGCTGCTCGTCCCGACGCGGCGTCTGCCGGTGGTGACGTACCTCGGGAGCGGGGCGATGTACGTGTACGTGCTGCACACGCTGCTCGTGAGCCAGGCGCGTTCGGTGCGGCTCTTCGACCACGTGTCGTCTGCAGCGGACCTGGTCGTGCTCGTGGCGGCGGCCGTGCTGGTCGCCCTCGCGCTCGCGTCTGCGCCGGTGCGGCGGGCGACGGGCTGGCTCGTCCAGCCGCGCGGGACGTGGTGGGTGCGTGGCGTCAGCAGCGGGTCAGCGCACGCTCCAGCGCCAGCCGTCGGGCGTCCGGCCGAAGCTCTCGCCGGCACGGGTGGTCCCGCGTCGCCAGGCTGAGCGAGGTGCTGGTGCGGTCGGCTCGGCGTCGCCCTGCTGGGCGGCGGCGAGCCCGGCGATTAGTGCCGCGACCTCGTCGTCGTCGGGGGTGCCGCGGACGATCCGCACGGGAGGCAGCTCGGTCATCGGGACGCTCACTCCTCGTCGTCCTCGTCCTCGTCGCCGAGGTAGGCCACGCCCCAGTGCTGGACGTCGAGCCCGGCGGCCTCGAGCTGGTCCGCGGTCGCGGTGCCGAGGTTCTCGACGAGCGCGAGCTGCGCGTCGTGGTCGAGGTCGTCGTCGAGGTCGACGACGAACGTCAGCTCGAACGTCCCGCTCTCGTCGTCATCGTCCTCGTCGTCCTCGTCGTCGTCCTCCCAGGACTCGGCCGTGTGCCCGGAGACGAGGCCGAGCTGCTGCTCGAACGCCTCGCCGAGGCGCGTGTTGAGGCGTGCGATCCGGTCTTCGAGGTCCCCGACCCGGGGGTCGTCCTCGGCGGTCGCGGCGTCGAACTCGGCGCGCACGCCGACGGCGGTGCTCACGTAGGAGTGCATGAGCGCGCTGAGCTCGTCGACGAGCGCGTGCAGCGGTGTCGCGTCGACGACGAGCGGCGCGCGGTGGCGGGGGTCGACGTCGTCCGGGATGTCGGCGGGGTCGGGGGTGGGTGCAGAGCTGGTCACAGGGGGATGTTCCCATGCTTCTTGGGCGGGAGGGAGGCGCGCTTGGTGCGCAGCGCGCGCAGGGCGCGCACGACCTGCACGCGTGTGGTCGACGGCGCGATGACGTCGTCGACGTAGCCGCGCTGGGCGGCGTCCCACGGGTTGACGATCGCGTCCTCGTACTCCGCGGTCAGGCGGCGGCGCTCGGCGTCCACGTCGAGACCGGCGTCGGCAGCAGCCTTGAGCGCCCCGCGCTGCAGGATGTTGACGGCGCCGCCCGACCCCATGACGGCGATCTGGGCGGTCGGCCACGCGAGGTTGATGTCCGCGCCGAGCTGCTTGGAGCCCATGACGATGTAGGCGCCGCCGTAGGCCTTGCGCGTGATGACGGTGACGAGCGGGACGGTCGCCTCGGCGTACGCGTAGATGAGCTTGGCACCGCGGCGGATGATGCCGTTCCACTCCTGGTCGGTGCCGGGCAAGAAGCCGGGGACGTCGACGAGGGTGAGCACGGGGATGTTGAAGGCGTCGCACGTCCGCACGAAGCGTGCGGCCTTCTCGGCGGCGTCGATGTCGAGCGTGCCGGCCATGTTGAGCGGCTGGTTCGCGACGATGCCGACGGACTGTCCCTCGACGTGCGCGAACCCGACGAGGACGTTGCCGGCGAACAGCGGCTGGACCTCGAGGAACTCGCCGTCGTCGACGATGTGCTCGATGACCGTGCGCATGTCGTACGGCTGGGAGTCGGAGGCGGGGACGAGCGTGTCGAGCTCGAGGTCCTCGTCCGTGACCTCGAGGTCGACGTCGAGGGGGAACGTCGGGGCGTCCGTCATGTTGTTCTGGGGCAGGTAGGCGAGCAGGTGGCGGACGTAGTCAATCGCGTCGTCCTCGTCGGCGCCCATGTAGTGGGCAACACCGGATCGCGTGCTGTGCGTCGTCGCGCCGCCGAGCTCCTCGAAGCCGACGTCCTCGCCGGTGACGGCTCGGATGACGTCGGGGCCGGTGATGAACATGTTGGACGTGCCGTCCGCCATGACGATGAAGTCGGTCAGGGCGGGGGAGTAGACCGCGCCGCCCGCGCTCGGGCCGAGGATGAGCGAGATCTGCGGGATCACGCCCGACGCGGCGACGTTGCGGCGGAAGATCTCCGCGAACTGCGTGAGCGCGGCGACGCCTTCCTGGATGCGTGCGCCGCCGCCGTCGGAGATGCCGATGAGCGGCACGCCGGTGCGCAGGGCGAGGTCCATGACCTTGGTGATCTTCTGGCCGTGCACCTCGCCGAGGCTGCCGCCGAAGACGGTGAAGTCCTGCGAGTAGATGCACACCTGGCGGCCGTCGACCGTGCCGTGCCCGACGACGACGCCGTCGCCGGGGACGCGCCTCTTGTCGAGGCCGAAGTTCGTCGAGCGGTGCGTCGCGTACGCGTCGAGCTCGACGAAGCTGCCCTCGTCGAGGAGCGCCTCGATGCGCTCGCGGGCAGTCTTCTTGCCACGGGCGTGCTGCTTCTCGCGTGCTGCCGCCTCGGGGACGTCGATCGCGGACCTGCGTCGTTCCTGCAGATCAGCGACCTTCGAGGAGGCCGGGGTCGCGTCGGTCGTGTTCACGTCGGTCACCCCCCGAGCCTAGGCCGCGCCCTTCGCGCCGCCAGTGCAGGCCGCGCACGGCTAAGGGCGAGAGATTTCGTCGGGAACGCACAAGCGCGGCCGGCTGACGGGGGCAAGATGGGGTCATGGACGACGTCACTGCGCTGCCCCCGCGTCACCGGCTCGATGCTGAGCTGGTCCAGGACCTGCTGAGGGCGCCGACGGGGATCGCGGCGCGCGTCGTCGTGCTCGGGGAGGTGGGGTCCACGAACACGTACCTCGTCGAGGAGGCGCGTGCGCAGGCGCACGCGTGGCCGTTGCCGTCGCTCGTCGTGGCGGACCACCAGACGCAGGGCCGTGGTCGGCTCGACCGGGCGTGGCAGACGCCGCCGCACACGGCGCTGACGTGCTCGTTGCTGCTCGCCCCCGGCACGCCGCGCGACACGTGGGGATGGTTGCCCCTCCTGACGGGCCTCGCGGCGTCGCGTGCGGTGAGCGCGACGACGGGCGTGCAGGTCCTGACGAAGTGGCCGAACGACCTGCTCGTCGAGGCGCCCGACGGCGAGGACATGCTCGGCTGGGGTGCGCTGCGGAAGGTGGGCGGCATCCTCACGGAGGTGGTCGACGACGAGCGTGTGGTCGTGGGCCTGGGCCTGAACGTGCTGCAGACGGCGGACGAGCTGCCGGTGCCGAGCGCGTCGTCGCTGTGGCTCTCGGGAGCGTCGCCGTCGCGGGAGATGCTGCTGACGGCGCTGCAGGAGTCGCTCGCGGACGTCGTCCGGCAGTGGCGTGACGGGGACGGTGACGCGTTCGCGGCTGGGCTCGGTAGTGAGGTCGAGGCGCGCATGGCGACGATCGGTCGTGAGGTGCGCGTCCTCGTGCCGGGCGGCAAGGAGGTACGGGGCGCCGCAGTGGGGCTCGGGGCGGACGGGTCGCTCCTGCTCGAGCTGGCGGACGGTGAGAGGTGCGAGGTGCGCAGCGGTGACGTGAGCCACGTTCGGACCGTCGGCTCCGCCTAGGATGGGGCCGTGCTCTCCTCCTGGTCCGACGCTGCTGAGCAGCTCATCGCCGCGCTGCTCGGCGGCGGACCCGAGCTGAACCTGGACGAGCTCGCCGAGGAGGCGGGGCTCGAGCCGGAGTTCGCGCAGCGGTACTGGCAGCTCATGGGGCTCCCGGTGACGGACCCGTCGGCGCGCGAGTTCACGCACGAGGACGCGAACGCTCTGCGGCACCTTGCGCAGGAGTCGAGCCGTGAGGGGCTCGACGACCGCACGATGGGCACGCTCATCCGGTCGGTCGGGCACTCGACGGAGCGGTTGTCGTTGTGGCACTTCGAGGCGCTCGTCGATCACGTCGTCCGGCGGGACGGGGTGAGCGACCCGGAGGCGCGCCTCAAGGTGGCGCAGGAGATGTCACGTCTGGCGCCTGCGCTCGAGAAGCAGCTCGTCCATGCGTGGCGCCGGCAGATGGCGGCGCTGGTGGGCAGGCAGGCGGTCGAGTTCGGTGCGGGTGTGCGTCGCGACTCGGTCGCGCGCGCTGAGGGCGGCGAGCTGCCGCTGCCGCGTGCGGTGGGGTTCGCGGACATCGTGTCGTTCACGCGGCTGACTGCTCAGCTCGGTGCGAGCGAGTTCGCGGAGTTCATCCAGACGTTCGAGACGCGTGCGCGGGACATCGTCACGGCGAACGGTGGCCGTGTGGTCAAGACGGTGGGTGACGCGCTGCTGTTCATCGCTGACGACGTGGTGACGGGTGCTGACGTCGCGCTGAGCCTGGCGAGCGCGGACGAGGCTGACATGGCGGTCGCGGGATATGCGGGACGACCCGTGCGCGTGAGCCTCGTGTGGGGCCGTGTGCTGTCGCGGTTCGGTGACGTGTTCGGTCCGAGCGTGAACCTGGCGTCGCGGCTCACGGACCAGGCGGCTCCGTCGACGGTGCTGATGGACCAGGTGACGGCGCACCGTCTGGTGAACAACCCGCGCTTCGCTCAGACGACGCTCGAGCCGCGTGAGGTCGCGGGTCTGGGCGTGCTGACGCCGGTGCGGCTGGACTGGGCTCGCGCGCCCGAGGCGCACTGACCGCGTCGCCTCTGCGGGTCAGGAGACCGGTTGGATGAGCTGCGGCCCTTCGGTGGTCGCGGTGCTGA
The DNA here is from genome assembly GCF_058313055.1 of Flavimobilis sp. BM9. Classification (NCBI taxonomy): domain Bacteria; kingdom Bacillati; phylum Actinomycetota; class Actinomycetes; order Micrococcales; family Jonesiaceae; genus Flavimobilis; species Flavimobilis sp. BM9. Next base: position 590,453 of record NZ_JBZEMO010000001.1, read on the forward strand.
CCGCAGCGCTGACGGGGTACCACTCGAGGTCGGGGACGGGGACGTCGAGAAGGGCCCGGGCGTCGCTGGCGCTCGTCGTGGGAGCGAGCCACTCGGCCCAGAGATCGGGCTGGAGCACGGCGGGCACTCGGTCGTGGAGGTCGAGCATGTCGCCTGTCGCGGCTTTCGTGATGACGGTCGTGGTGACGAGCCAGCGTGCTGGGTCGTCGTCGGCCTTGTCCTTGTCGCGCCAGAACTCGTAGAGGCCCGCGAACGCGGTCACTCCCGCGCTCGTGGGGCGGATGAAGTAAGGCTGCTTTCGGGCCTTCGGGTCGGCGCCCGCCTTCCACTCGTAGTAACCCTCGGTCGGCACGAGGCAGCGGCGGGCCGCCATCGGCTTGGCGAACGCGGGCTTCTCGAGGAGGGTCTCGCTGCGCGCGTTGATCATCCGGGCGCCGCCCTTCGGGTCCTTGGACCAGGACGGTACGAGACCCCAGCGGGCGAGGCGCAGCGACCGCTCGGCTGCCGCTCCCGGTGCCGCACCGCGGGGTGCGCGCTCGACGACGATCCGTACCGGGTCGGTGGGCGCGACGTTCCACGACGCCTGCCAGGCCGCGAGCTCCGGGTCGAGGGGGAGCGTCGGGTCGATCATGAAGGCGTCGAGCAGGTCCTGGGTCTGCCGAAACGAGGCGAAGCGTCCGCACATGCCTCCACTGTCCCGCACCCCTCTGACATCGGCGCGGGAGGCGGCGAGCGGCAGCGGTCCGGTGAGTCCTGGCCGCCGCCCTGCCCGACGGTTCCCCACGGCGTGACACGAGACCGTCGCGACCGCAGAGCTGTGACGCATGCCTCCGTGACAGCCGCTGCCGCGAGGTCTGCCACTGGATCGAATCGATAAGATCGAGCGTGTGAGCCCGCGCCCGAACGACCCCGTCTCAGCCCCGCCCGCACCTCGAGGCGCTGGCTTCAAGTGGGTGCTCATGCTCGGCGCGCTCGCGGCCCTCCCGGCGATCACGGTCGACATGTACCTGCCGTCGCTCCCGACGGTCGCGCTCGACCTCCGCTCGACCGCGGCTGCCGCTCAGCTCACCGTCTCGGGGATGCTGCTGGGTGGCGCCGTCGGCCAGCTCGTCATCGGCCCGTTCTCCGACAGGTTCGGGCGGAGGCTGCCCGTCCTGATCGGCGTCGCGGCGCACGTGCTCGTGTCGCTCGCGTGCATCGTCGCTCCGACGATCGAGATCCTGATCGCGCTGCGCGTGCTGCAGGGCTTCTGCAACGCTGCCGCGTCCGTCGTCGCGATCGCGGTCATCCGTGACCGGTTCGTCGGCGCCGAGGCCGCGCGCCTCCTGTCACGCCTGATGCTCGTCATCGGTGTCGCGCCGCTGTTCGCACCCACGGTCGGCGGGGCGATCGCGTCGCGCGGCACGTGGCACCTCGTGTTCGCGGCGCTCGCGGTGATCGGCGCGGTGCTGCTGGTGATCGTGTGGCGATTCATGCCGGAGACCCTGCCGGGGGACCGGCGCCGCATCGCGGGCCCGCGTGGCGTCTCCGCCGGCTACGCGTCGCTGCTGAAGGACAAGAAGTTCATGGCCGTCGCCGTCATCCCCGGGCTGGGGCAGGCGGTGATCATGTCGTACGTCGTCGGGTCGACGTTCGTGCTGCAGGAGGAGTACGGGCTCAGCGAGCAGCAGTTCGCGATCGCGTTCGCGATCAACGGTGTGGCGCTCGTCGGGTCGGCGCAGCTCAACGCGGCGCTCGTGCGGCGCGTGTCGCCGATGCGGATCCTGCGGGTCGCGCTCGTGGTGCAGATGGGCCTCGGCGCTGCGCTCGTCGCGGTCACCGCGACGGGCGCGGGCGGGCTCGTGGCGCTGCTGTGCGTGCTGTGGCTCGTGCTCGGCATGCAGGGGATGATCCCGGCGAACGCGTCGATGATCGCCCTGACGCCGTACGGTCACATGGCGGGCACGGCGGCCGCGCTCATGGGGGCGATGCAGGCTGGTCTCGCGGGGCTGATCAGCCCGCTCGTCGGCGTGCTCGGCGGGACGGCGGTCGCGATGGCGGCGGTCATGACGCTCGCGGTGGCGCTCGCGGTGACGGTCCTCGCCGTCGCGACGCCCGCCTACCGGCGCGGCGGCGCGTGGGGCGACGCCTGACGCTGGGCGCTCACGCTCGGGCCACTGCTGGCCGGGCATACTGTGGCCCATGCGCATCACCGCCAAGATCGACTACGCCGTCCGGGGCTGTCTCGAGCTCGCGACCACGTACGACGGGGGGTTCGTCAAGGCGGAGAGTGTCGCGACGGCGCAGCAGATCGCGGCTCCGTTCATGCTGTCGATCCTCGGCGACCTGCGTGGCGCCGGTCTCGTCGAGTCGAGGCGAGGAGCCGACGGCGGCTACCGCCTCGCCCGGGACCCTGCGACGATCTCGGTCGCGGACGTGATCCGCGCGATCGACGGCCCGCTCGCGAACATCGCCGGGGTGCAGCCGGAGGACGTCGACTACCAGGGAGCGTCCGCGCACCTGCGCGAGACGTGGGTCGCGCTGCGCGTCGCCATGCGCACGGTCCTCGAGCACGTGACGCTCGCCGACGTCGCCTCGGGCGACCTCCCGCCCGCCGCGACCGACATGCTCGCCGAGCCGGACGCGTGGGTCACGCGCCCGCTGCCGGGAGCACAGGCGCAGGGCTCCCTCTGACGGGCAGTCCTCTCGCAGACCTGACGCGTGGGGGCATGCGTTCCCGTCCGGATGTGGCGGCGTGCCGGAGGGCCGCGGTCCGGCTCTCGGCGGGTGAGTTGTCCACAGTCGCCGCGCGCTCCGCCCGAAAACCCCCTATGGTCTGCTTTGGCGTGCCGCGGGGGCGGCACGCCAGCACCGCGGGGGCGGGGCAGGACGGGGGACGACGTGGACGGTGTGGCCATCCTCGAGCGCGAGGTGCGCGAGCTCATCCGACGCCGGGGGATCGACCCCGAGCGCGACTCGGGCGACCTGGCCGTCCTCGTCCGCGAGGCGGTCGAGGACTACGACCGGCGCTCGGGACGTGGCGTCGTCCCGGCGCTCGCCGACGCCGACGGTGCGACCCGGGAGATCGTCGCCGCTGTCGCAGGCATGGGCCCGCTGCAGCCGTACCTCGACGATCCCGAGATCGAGGAGATCTGGGTCAACGGCCCGCACCGGGTCTTCGTCGCGCGGCGCGGAGTCCCCGAGCTGACGACGACGATCCTCACCGAGACCCAGCTCCGCGACCTCGTCGAACGGATGCTCAAGTCCAGCGGACGTCGCCTCGACCTGTCGTCCCCGTTCGTCGACGCGACCCTGCCCGACGGGTCGCGCCTGCACGTCGTGATCCCCGACATCACTCGGCAGTGGGCCGTCAACATCCGCAAGTATGTCGTTGCCGCTCGCGGCCTCGAGGACCTCGTGGCGCTCGGGTCGCTCACCGTGCACGCAGCACGGTTCCTCGACGCGGCGGTCCGGGCAGGGCTCAACATCCTCGTGTCCGGATCCACCCAGGCGGGCAAGACCACCATGGTGAACGCCCTAGGCGGCTCGATCCCCGCGAAGGAGCGGGTGATCGTGTGCGAGGAGGTCTTCGAGCTCAGGCTCGCGTGCCGCGACACCGTCGCGATGCAGTGCCGCCAGCCGAGCCTCGAGGGGACGGGCGAGATCCCGCTGCGGCGACTCGTCAAGGAAGCGCTGCGCATGCGCCCTGACCGGATCGTCGTCGGCGAGGTACGCGAGGCCGAGAGCCTCGACCTGCTCATCGCCCTCAATGCCGGCATCCCCGGCATGGCGACCCTGCACGCCAACTCTGCACGAGACGCCGTCGCCAAGCTCTGCCTGCTGCCGCTCCTCGCCGGGGAGAACGTCTCGGCGACGTTCGTGGTGCCGACCGTCGCGTCCGCGATCGACCTCGTCGTCCATCTCGGCGTCCGGTCTGACGGGACACGGCGTGTCGAGCAGATCGCGGCGGTCCCCGGCCGCGCTGAGGCGGGGGTCGTGCAGCTTGCCGACGTCTTCCGCACGGTCGACGGCGCGCTGGTCCGTGGAGACGGCTTCCCGCCAGGGCTCGAGCGCTTCGAACGCGCGGGCATCGACATCGCCGCCGAGCTGCGGGCCGCGAGCTGATGGGAGTCGTCGTCGGGCTCCTCCTGGGCGCCGGGGTCTTGTGTCTCTGGCTGTCCTGCTGGGAGCAGCAGGACCGTCCGCGCGGGACGACGCGCGGGGCCCGGATGGACGACGCCCTGCGGGCGGCGGGCCTGCCGGGCGTGCGGGTGCGCAGCGTCGTCGGCATGTGCCTCGGCAGTGCGGTGGCCGTGCTGCTCGTCGCGTTCGCGGCGACACGCTCGTTCCCGATCGCGGCGAGCTTCGCGGTCATCGCAGCCGGGGCGCCGGTCGCGATCGTGAGGCACCGCGCGCGCAAGCACCGCGAGGCGCTCCGTGAGGTCTGGCCCGAGGTCGTCGACCACCTCGCCTCCGGAGTGCGCGCCGGGCTCTCGCTGCCCGAGGCGCTCAGCCAGCTCGCGGTGCGGGGCCCCGAAGAGCTGCGCGAGCCGTTCGCCGCGTTCGCGCGCGACTACCGCGCGACCGGCAGGTTCAACGACTGCCTTGACGACCTCAAGACCCGGATGGCCGATCCTGTCGCGGACCGCATCGTCGAGTCGCTCCGCCTCAGCCGCGAGGTCGGCGGGACGGACCTCGGTCGTCTGCTCCGCACGCTCTCCGCGTTCTTGCGCGAAGACCTCAGGACGCGCGGCGAGCTCGAGGCCCGGCAGAGCTGGACGGTCGCCGGAGCCAGGCTCGCCGTCGCGGGCCCCTGGGTCATCCTCGCCCTCCTGAGCGCCCGTCCCGAGACTGCGTCGGCCTACAGCTCGATCGAGGGTGCGCTCGTGCTCGCCGGAGGCGGCGCGGTCTCGACGTTCGCCTACTGGGCCATGCTGCGCATCGGGCGGCTTCCTGACGACGTGCGGGTGCTGCGATGAGCCCGGAGGAGGTGAAGGGCGCGGCGATCGGGCTCGTGGGCGGCGTCGGGCTGTTGACGATCGCGTGGCGCCTGCGCGCGCGTCGGGTCACCTTCGCCGCGCGCGTAGCGCCGTATGTCGGTCGTCGGGACACCGGGTCGGCGCTGCTCGAGGAGCGTCGCGCCATCACGCCGTTCCCCACGCTCGAGATGCTGGTCGCGCCCTGGGTCGCGACCCTCGGTGGGCTCGTCGCCAGGCTCGGCACACCGACGGTCCAGCTCAGGCGCCGGCTGCAGCGCGCTGGCTCGCGCTGGACGGTCGAGCAGTACCGGGCGCAACAGCTTCTCTGGGGCACGATCGGTCTCGCTGCCGGGCTCTTCTTCGCGCTCGTCCTCTCCGCCACCCGGAACCTCCCAGTGCTGCTGGGGGCAGTCCTCGTGCTCATCGCGGGCGCCAGCGGGGCCATGCTCCGCGACCGGGAGCTCGCCCGGACGATCCGTGCCCGAGACGAGGTCATGCTCCTCGAGTTCCCGACGATCGCCGAGCTTCTCGCGCTCGCGGTGGCCGCAGGGGAGGCTCCGGTCGCGGCCCTCCAGCGCGTCGCCCGGACCGCGAGCGGCGAGCTGGCGCGCGAGCTGCGGATGACGCTCGCGGACGTCCACGCAGGAGCGTCGCTCAGCGGCGCGCTCGAAGGCCTCGCGGACAGGACAGGGCTCGCGCCGCTCAGCAGGTTCGCGGAGGGCGTCGCCGTCGCTGTCGAGCGCGGGACGCCCGTCGCGGAGGTGCTCCGGGCTCAGGCCCAGGACGTGCGCGAGCAGGGGAAGCGGACGCTCATGGAGGTGGGTGGCCGCAAGGAGGTGCTCATGCTCGTCCCGGTCGTGTTCCTCGTCCTGCCGATCACCGTCGTCTTCGCCGTGTTCCCGTCGCTCTTCGTCCTGAGGATCGGGCTGTGACACAGGACGAGGCTCTGCCAGCACCTGCACGACCGGCGCCCGCAGCGGGCGCCGGAACGACCATCAGGAAGGATCACGATGAACCAGGGGACCACGACGTGGCGAGCGCCGGACGTGTCATGGAAGGCGCGCCTCGCTGCGCGCGTCATGATGTCGGGCCCGCGCGACAGGGGAGACGTCCCTGGCTGGGTGCTCGTCACGATGATGAGCGCAGGCCTCGTCATCATCCTGTGGACGACGGCGGGCGGGCTGCTCTCCCAGCTGTTCACGGACGCGGTCAAGAGCGTCAAGGCACCCTGACCCGTCTCGGTACGCGGCTCGGTGCCGCGGACGCAGGGTCTGCCCCCGTCGGGTTCGTCCTCGTCGGCGGGCTCGTCGTCGTGCTGTTCGTCGCGGTGCTCCAGCTCGCGCTCGTGCTGCACGTGCGGACGACCCTCGTCGACGCCGCTGCGGAGGGCGCACGCCTCGCTGCACGCGCGGACAGCACCCCGCGGGATGGCGTCGACCGCACGGCCCACCTCGTGACGAGCTCGTTGTCGGAGAGGTACGCGCAGGACGTCGTCGCAGGGACGGTCACTCGTGACGACGTGCTGCTCGCCGAGGTGACCGTGACGGCCCCCGCCCCGGTGATCGGGCTGATCGGGTCCGCAGGGACGATCACGGTCCGCGGCCACGCGATCATGGAGCAGCAGTGAAGGGCCGGCCGAGGGGAGCTCGTCTCGCTCGACGCGTGCACCTGGGCGACGACGCTGGCAACGCCCAGGTCGAGTTCCTTCTCGTGGCCGTCGTCTTCATCATCCCGCTCGTCTACCTCGTCGTGTTCCTCAGCCAGGTGCAGGCGGCGGCGTTCGCGACCGAGGGGGCTGCCCGGGACGTCCTGCGGGCCTACACGATCGCCGACGACGACGCTGACGCTGCCGCCCGAGCCGTAGCGGCCGTCAAGGTCGCGCTGGAGGACCACGGGCTCGCTGCCGACCGTGCGGCGGTCGAGGTCGACTGCGCCGAGCCGTGCGTCACCCCGGGGCAGGACATATCGGTGCGCGTGCACCTCCGCGTGCCGCTTCCCGGTGTCGCGAGCATCGGGCTCGACAGCATGTCCGTGCCCGTCGAGGCGTCCCAGCGGGGCGTCGTCGACCGCCTGCGAGCCACGCCGTGACGCCCGCGGGAAGGGCGAGGCGACTTGCGCGGCGTCTGCGCGACGATGACAGCGGTCAGGTGCTGGTTCTCGCGATCGGCTTCGTCGCGGTAGCCCTGGCCCTCATCGCCACGGTGGCCGCTGTGACGAGTGTCCAGCTGGAGCGCAAGCGCCTTCTGTCCGTGGCCGACGCAGCTGCCGCGTATGCCGCCGGAACCTTCGACGAGACGCTGTTCCACGCGAACCTCGACCAGGTCGGCGACGAGACCGTGGATCCTGTCATCGTGCTGACCGACGCATCAGTGGCGACGGCCGCGCAGGAGTACCTCGACGACTCCGCTGACGTCGTGCCCCTGCGTGACGTGCGGCTCGTCGCCGGGACATCGCCCGACGGGCAGACCGCCGTCGTCGAGCTCGCGGGCGTGGCACGGCCAGCACTCGTCGGCTGGCTCATGGACGTGCTGGACGACGACGGCGGCGTCCGCATCGTCGTCGAGGGCGCGGCCCGCGGCAGCTGACGTCCCGCCCGCACAGTGAGCGCGCCTGCACACGCAACGTGTGCGTGGGTGCTCGCTCTCCGGCTCGACGAGGGTGGGCGGACGCGGGGCGCTACCGCGTCGTCACGTCGACGTTGTGGCGGAACACGTTGTCGGGGTCCACCTCAGCCTTGAGCGAGCGCAGGCGTTCGAGCGTCGTCGGCGGGAACGCCTCCGTGACCCGCTCGGGGGCGCGGCTCGTCTCAAAGCTCGCGTACAGCCCGACCATGTGCTCGCGCAGCGGCGCCCACACCCGCTCCAACGACTCCTCGGACCGGCCCATCGCCGAGACCGCGAACTGCGCACCCCGGTGCGCGAACGCCGTCGCCTCCGCCGGCACGTCCGTCGTCGCACCGCCCAGCGCACGGATCTGGAAGAAGTAGATCTCGCCCGACGCCAATGCCTCCGCAGCCGCCCGCGCAAAGCCCGGCGTCACCTGCTCCAACAGCCCCGAGCGCGAGTGCGGCTCACCGTCAGACACGTGCCCCTCCTCGGGCGCGTTCGCGATCACCGACTCGTACGTCGTCAACCGCACGTCCTGGCCATACAGAGGCGAGATCGCCGCGATCGGCTGCAACCGCTCCACGATCGTCTCCGCATCGTCCGAGACCACCATCGACATCGTCTGCACCACCGGCGGCCGCCCCGCGCGCGGCGCCCCCGTCAGCAGGAAGCTCGTCAGATCGCGCGGCGCCGACTCGACCGCCGCACCCCACCGCACCAGGTAGTCCGCCGGGTCCGAGAAGTCCTGCGTCAGCACACCCCAGCCGACCTCGCCCACCTCGCCAGCCTCGATCTCGAACGACGTCACCACGCCCAGGTTGCCGCCCGCGCCACGCACACCCCAGAACAGCTCCGCGTTCTCGTCCGCGCTCGCGCGCACCACCGACCCGTCCGCGAGCACCATCTCCACCGCCCGCACGCGGTCGATCGTCAGCCCCTGCGACCGGCTCAGGAAGCCCACACCGCCCGCCGTCGCGAGCCCGCCCACGCCCACACCACCGAAGTCGCCCGACGTCACCGCCCACCCGAACGGCGCGATCACCCGCGCCACGTCCATCCAGCGCGCCCCCGGCTCGACCCGCACGAGCCGCGCCGCCTCGTCGAGCACCTCGACGGCGTTCATGCGCGCCAGGTCCAGCACCAGGCCGCCGTCGTTCGTCGACCGGCCCGAGATGCCGTGCCCGCCCGAGCGCACGCCCAGGTCCAGGTCCGGGTGCCGGCGTGCGAACGCGAGCGCCTCGACCACCTCGGCCGTGCTGCGCGGCCGCAGCACGAGCCCCGGGTTGCCCCCGCGCATGTATCCGCCGCGAAGGCGGTGGAACTCCCGGTCGCCGGGCTCGACCGCGAGCTCGCGCAGGGACTCAGGCACGTCGTCGTACGCGACGCCCTCGCGGCGCAGCGCGAGCGACGCCCGCGGCCGCACCCGCACGCCTGCCGACCCGCCCGGAACCTCCCGGTCCACGGCCTCGCGCAGCGCGGGGGCGACGTCCTGCGCGAACTCCCGCAGCACGTTCGGGTCGTCGCTCGACACGATGAACGTCCCCGCACCCTGCTCGACGACGAGCGGGAGCAGGTCCTCGACCCACGACCCGGCCGGGCCGTCGAGGAAGCCCCGCCGCACGGGCGTGAAGCGCCCGCCGATGTTCAGGAGGCGCCGCACCTCGCGCGGGTCACGGCCCGCAGCCTCCGCGGCCTCGTCGATCGCCGCGTTGCCGCGCGCGAACGCCTGCGTGCCGTTGCCGCCGTCGTCCTGAGCAAGGTAGGAGAGCGACGGCAACCAGCCGTCCGCCTTGCGGCCCACGAGCCGCAGCATGCGCGGCTTGAGCGCGCCGAGCCAGATCGGCACGTCGTGCGCGGGCGCCGGGCCGCGCTTCGCGCCGTCGACCCGGTGGAACGTGCCGCCCGCGCGCAGCGGCGCACGCTCGTGCGTCGCCCACACGCCGCGGATGATATCGATCGCCTCCTCGAGCGCCGTGACGCCCTCGCCGGGCGTCAACCGCCGACCGCCCATCGCCTCGATCGCGTCCCAGAACACCCCCGCACCCAGCCCCAGGTCCACGCGGCCACCCGAGAGCAGGTCGAGGCTCGCGACCGACCGTGCGAGCACGGCAGGCGGACGCAGCGGCAGGTTGTGCACGTTCGCCGCCACCCGGATCCGCGTCGTCTGCGCCGCGACCCAGCTCATGAGTGTCCACGTGTCGAGGAACGCGGGCTGGTACGGGTGGTCCTGGAACGTCACGACGTCGTACCCGAGCTCTTCGCTCAGCTGCGCGAGCGCGACCGTCGCGCTCGGCTGGGCGGCGCCCGGAGTGATGAAGGTGCCCAGCTCGAGGCGATGTCCGTAGTGCACGTGCCGCTCCTGCGTCCGACGGGCTGGCACGTGTGCGCCAGCGGGGGAGCGCCCGACCTGCCGCTCCACCTGACCGCACAACCCCGCTACCGCGGCCCGCATTCCGTGAGGGGAAGCGGACCGCGGAGGGTAACCTTGACTCTCGTGGCCACCACCGACTTCTCCGCCGAGATCAGCGCCCTCCGGGCGACCCTGAGCACGATCAGTGCCGTGAGCGACCCTGAGGCGCTCCGCGCACGCATCGAGGACCTGTCGCAGCAGGCGACCGCCCCCGACCTGTGGGACGACACCGACAAGGCGCAGAAGGTGACGACCGCGCTGTCCCAGGCGCAGAACGAGCTCGAGCGCATCACCTCGATGGAGTCGCGCATCGACGACCTCGAGGTCCTCGTCGAGATGGCGACCGAGGGCGCGGGCGACGACGACGCGGAGACGCTCGCTGAGGCTGAGGCGGAGCTCCTCACGATCCGCAAGGACCTCGACCAGCTCGAGGTCCGCACCCTGCTGTCGGGCGAGTACGACGCCCGCGAGGCCGTCGTGACGATCCGCGCCGGCGCGGGTGGCGTCGACGCCGCCGACTTCGCCGAGATGCTCATGCGCATGTACCTGCGCTGGGCCGAGCGGCACGGCTACTCGACCGCGGTCCTCGACACGTCCTACGCCGAGGAGGCAGGCCTCAAGTCCGCGACGTTCGAGGTCAAGGCTCCCTACGCATTCGGGCACCTGTCCGTCGAGGCCGGCACGCACCGCCTCGTGCGCATCTCGCCGTTCGACAACCAGGGCCGCCGCCAGACGTCGTTCGCCGCCGTCGAGGTCATCCCGCTCATCGAGCAGACCGACTCGATCGACATCCCCGAGAACGAGATCAAGGTCGACGTCTTCCGGTCGTCCGGCCCCGGTGGGCAGTCCGTCAACACGACCGACTCTGCCGTGCGCCTCACGCACATCCCGACGGGCATCGTGGTGTCGATGCAGAACGAGAAGTCGCAGATCCAGAACCGCGCGGCTGCCATGCGCGTCCTCCAGTCGCGCCTCCTCCTCGAGCGTCAGGCTGAGGAGAAGGCCAAGAAGAAGGAGCTCGCCGGGGACATCAAGGCGAGCTGGGGCGACCAGATGCGCTCCTACGTGCTGCAGCCCTACCAGATGGTCAAGGACCTGCGCACCGAGCACGAGGTCGGCAACACGGGCGCCGTGTTCGACGGCGACATCGACGACTTCATCGAGGCCGGCATCCGCTGGCGCCGGTCCAAGCGCGACTGATCCCCGCACGCCGCACGGCCGCCCGGAGCGTCCAGACCGCTCCCAGAGCGCTTCCAGGACGGCGGGCGGCGGCGTGTCCGCCCCCAACTCCGGGACGGGTCTGCCTACGCTCGACGAGGCTCACCGTGGTCTGCGGTCGCGACGCGACCCGCCACGGGGCTGTCGGTCGTCTGGCCGACCGGCACGAAGGAACGGAACCGGCACCCCACGTGATTCGCCTGGAGAACGTCACCAAGATCTACGCACGCGGTGCGCGACCCGCGCTCAGCTCGATCTCTCTCGAGATCGAGCGTGGCGAGTTCGTGTTCCTCGTGGGCGCGTCCGGCTCGGGCAAGTCCACCTTCCTGCGGCTCGCGCTGCGCGAGGAGCGCCCGACGTCGGGCACGATCCTCGTCGCCGGCAAGGACCTCTCGACGCTGTCGAGCTGGAAGGTCCCCGCACTGCGCCGCCAGATCGGCGCCGTCTTCCAGGACTTCCGCCTGCTGCCCAACAAGACGGTCTTCGAGAACGTCGCGTTCGCGCTGCAGGTGATCGGCAAGCCCAAGCACCACATCGAGACCGTCGTCCCTGACGTCCTCGAGATGGTCGGCCTCGGCGGCAAGGAGAAGCGCCGCCCGCACGAGCTCTCCGGCGGTGAGCAGCAGCGCGTCGCGATCGCTCGCGCGTTCGTCAACCGCCCGCCGATCCTGCTGTGCGACGAGCCGACCGGCAACCTCGACCCGACGACCTCCCTGGGGATCATGCGCCTGCTCGACCGCATCAACCGCACCGGCACGACCGTCGTCATGGCGACGCACGACGACGAGATCGTGGACCAGATGCGAAAGCGCGTCATCGAGCTGTCCGCGGGCGAGCTCGTCCGCGACCAGCACCGTGGCGTGTACGGCTCGGCGCGCTGAGGGACGGGATCATGAGACTTCAGTTCATCCTCTCCGAGATCGGCATCGGGCTGCGTCGCAACCTGTCGATGACCATCTCCGTCATCCTCGTCACGTTCGTCTCGCTCACGTTCGTGGGTGCCGCGGGCCTGCTGCAGATGCAGGTGTCCAAGCTCAAGGACGACTGGTACGGCAAGGTCGAGGTCACGGTCCTGCTGTGCCCGAACGGCTCGTCGAAGGTGCAGTGCGCCGCAGGCGAGGCCACGCCCGAGCAGGTGACCGACCTCGAGGCGCTCATCAAGTCGCCCGAGCTCGCCCCGGAGATCCAGGAGGTGTGGTTCGAGACGAAGGAGCAGGCGTTCGAGTCCTTCCAGGAGTACTTCTCCGGTCAGGACTGGGCCGAGGCGATCCGTGCCGAGGACATGCAGGCGTCCTTCCGCATCAAGCTCGTCAATCCCGAGAACTACCAGGTCGTCTCTGACGTCCTGACGGGCCGCCCGGGCGTCGAGAGCGTCGAGGACCAGCGCAAGATCTTCGACTCGCTGTTCCTCGTGCTCAACCGTGCGTCCGTGCTCGCCGTCGGGCTCGCCGCGGTCATGCTGCTGGCTGCGGTGCTGCTCATCACCACCACGATCCGCCTCTCGGCGCTCAGCCGACGGCGTGAGACGGGCATCATGCGGCTCGTCGGCGCGAGCAACCTGTTCATCCAGCTGCCGTTCATGCTCGAGGGTGCGCTGGCCGCAGCGCTCGGTGCGGTGATGGCGGTCGGCGGGCTGTGGCTGGGCGTGAAGTACCTCGTGACCGACTGGCTCGCGGGCGAGGTCTCGTGGGTGCCGCTCGTCGGTGTCGGCGAGGTCTGGACGATCGCCCCGTTGCTGCTCGCCGTCGCGATCATCCTTGCCGCGATCTCCTCCCTGGTGACCCTCAACCGCTACACGAAGGTGTGACATGAGGAACCTGCGTCGTTCTCTTGCCGCCCTGATCGTCGTCGGGCTGGTCGCGGTCGTCGCGCCCGCGCCCGCGGGCGCGGACACGCTCGACGACCTGCGCGAGAAGAAGGAAGCCGCACAGAAGGCGCGGAGCGCCGCCGAGAAGGAGATCGACAACCTCGAGGAGGACCTCGAGGACACGGACGCCGACATGGCAGCCGCATACGTCGAGCTCAAGCGCGTCGAGGCGCTCCTGCCCGTCGCGCAGGCCGAGCTCGACGAGGCCGTCGCGACGCACACGAAGGCGCAGGCCGCGGCCGACGCGCTCGGCGAGCGCCTCGAGGACGCCAAGTCCCAGGAGTCGCTCCTCGTCACCCAGGTCCAGGAGCAGGACGCGGCCGCGACGACGACGCGTGCGTCGATCGCCGAGCTCGCACGTCGCGCGTACCGCGGCGAGGGCCGGGCCGACAGCCTCGGACTCGTGGTCGGCGCGTCGAGCACCGAGGACTTCGTCGACCGCTACACGCTCTCCCAGACCGCCCTGCGTGCCCAGACGAACTCGCTCACGGACCTGCAGCAGGCGGAGGCGACGTCGCGCAACGCGCAGGCCCGGCTCGCCGGGGTCCGCGAGCAGATCGCCTCGCTCAAGACCGAGGCGGACGCCGCGGTCGTCGCCGCGCAGGAGGCTCAGGGCGCGGCCGAGAAGAAGAAGCAGGAGGTTGCGGCCCTCGTCTCGTCCCAGCAGGCACAGCTCGCCAAGATCGAGAACCGCAAGGCGCAGCAGCTCGCGGCGAAGGCGCAGAAGGAAGCCGACGCGAAGGCGCTCGAGAACGAGATCCAGAAGGTCATCGGTCTGACGCAGAAGGAGAAGGCTCGTCTCGCCGCGATCCGCGCGGCGGAGCGCAAGGCTGCGGAGGAAGCTGCGAAGAAGGCGGCTGAGGACGCGAAGAAGAACGGCAGCAAGCCGCCGACGTCACTTCCCGGCAACGACCCGCCGTCCAGCTCGAAGTTCCTCGCCTACCCGGTGAAGAACGTGCACATCACGTCGCGGTACGGCTACCGCATGCACCCCGTGCTCGGGTATCTCCGCCTGCACGCGGGCACCGACTTCCGCGCATACTGCGGCACGCCGATCTACGCGTCTGCTGCGGGCACAGTGCAGTGGGCGCGCTACGTGTCGGGCTTCGGCAACCAGGTCCTCATCAACCACGGGACCGTGGCCGGTGCGAACCTCATGACGAGCTACAACCACTTCTCGAAGTTCGCCGTGGCGACGGGCCAGCGCGTCTCCAAGGGACAGCTCGTCGGATACTCCGGCACGACGGGCACGAGCACCGCCTGCCACCTGCACTTCGAGGTCTACGTCAACGGGTCCACCGTCAACCCCATGTCGATGCTCTGAACCGATAATCGCTCGGGAGACCAGGCTCTCGCCGGGTATCCTGGATGGTCGCGGCCGATCGGCGCCGCAGCACGACTCATCCCGGAGGAGGGACGATGGTGAAGGGCAAGCTGTACCAGATCCCTGACGGCTCCAAGAAGAGCCACCGGCCCGACGCCGGGCGGGTGCCGGTCAAGCAGATGATCGCGCAGAACAAGAAGGCGCGTCACGACTACGTGATCGAGGACGTCTACGAGGCGGGCATCGTCCTGTCCGGCACGGAGGTCAAGGCGCTGCGCGCAGGCCGGGCGTCGCTCGTCGACGGCTATGTCGCCGTCGACCGGGGTGAGGCGTGGCTCGAGAACGCGCACATCTCCGAGTACGCCCAGGGCACGTGGACCAACCACGCGCCGCGTCGCAAGCGCAAGCTTCTGCTGCACAAGAACGAGATCGTCCGGCTCGGCAACGACGTGCAGGCCAAGGGCCACACGATCGTCCCGCTGTCGATCTACTTCCTCGACGGCCGTGCCAAGGTCGAGATCGCGCTCGCGCGCGGCAAGAAGGAGTACGACAAGCGGCAGACGCTGCGCGAGCGTCAGGACAACCTCGAGGCGCAGCGCGCCATGCGTCACCGCGAGATGAGCTGACACCTTGCGCGACGGCCCGGCTCGTCCGGGCAGGTCCGACGTCGGGTGGAGCGTGTCCGGTGCCACCACAAAAAGCAGTGCGGACCCCGACGAGGGTGCTCTAGACTGGTCTTGCTTGTCAGGCTCACCCCTCGGGGTGGCGCCCACGGGCGTTGCTTGACAACTGCACAGGGGGTGATCGGTTTCGACGGTGGTCGTGCTTCGAGGAGAAGCGGGCCGAGGATGCAGACTTATCTCGTTAACGATGTCTGCAAACCAATAGGTGCCGATTCCAAGCGCACCGACTTCGCCCTCGCCGCCTGAGCGAGCCCCGAAGTCCGTCAGCCCGGGCTAGCTTCCGTCCCGGTTCCTGGCGTCATCTAGGAAGCCACTGCTCACGTCGCTCGTCATCGGCGGCGTGGGGACTCTCAGATGACTGGGCCTGTCAGCAGCATGTCTGCATGAGAGCTGGGGCCGAGAAAATCCACTAGCAGACTGCGCCCGGAGAAGTCCTGGATACGCGTCACCGGACCGGGGTTCGATTCCCCGCACCTCCACCCCTGCACGACGAAGGGCCCCGCCGCTGGCGGGGCCCTTCGTCGTACCCGCCACCTTCGCGGCCGATCGCCCGCCAGCACACGTGACGTGTGCGCCTGGACGATCGGTGGGGGACGAGGTCGGGGACGAGGGCGACGGCGGCGAGGACCAGGGCCAGGACGAGAGCGAGGGGCCGGGCTGGGGCGCGGCGCCCGGGCTCAGGGTGTCGTCTCGCCCGGCGGGCGACCCCGTCGGGGGAGTGGGCCCGCGCCCCGGGGGGAGCGTCCAGCGCGGTCGAGAGCGTCGCGCAGGATCACCTCGATCTGGGCGTTGACGCTGCGCAGGTCGTCGGCGGCCCAGTGCGCGACGGCGTCGTGCACGGCCGGGTCGAGGCGGAGCAGCACCTGCTTGCGCGCCGCACGAGCGGGGCGTGCCCCGCCCGCGCTGCTGCGGGTGTTCTCGTCGTGCGGGGTGCGGGGCGCGGGCTCGCCCGAGGAGGGCGGGGCACCGTCGGTGCCGCGCCCTGCCGGGGTGGTCGCGTCGTCGTGCACGTGTCAGCTGTAGAGGCTGCCGGTGTTGACGATCGGGGTCGCGCGCGAGTCGCCGCACAGGACGACGAGCAGGTTGGACACCATGGCGGCGCGGCGCTCGTCGTCGAGCGCGACGATCGAGTCGCGCTCGAGGCGTTCGAGCGCGGTCTCGACCATGCCGACCGCTCCCTCGACGATCTTCTCGCGCGCCGCGATGATCGCGCCGGCCTGCTGGCGCTGGAGCATCGCCTGGGCGATCTCGGGGGCGTAGGCGAGGTGCGAGATGCGCGCCTCGATGATCTCGACGCCGGCGAGCGCGACGCGCTCGGCGACCTCGTGGGCGAGCTCGGCGGAGACCTGGTCGGTGGATCCGCGCAGGGTGGCCTCGCCGTCGTCGGCGTTGTCGTAGGGGTGCGTCGTCGCGACGTGCCGGAGCGCGGCCTCGGACTGGACGCGGACGAAGTTGGCGTAGTCCTCGACGGCGAACGTCGCGCGGGCGGTGTCGGCGACCTGCCAGACGACGATGGCGCCGATGTTGACGGGGTTGCCGTCGGCGTCGTTGACCTTGAGCTCGCTCGTCTCGAAGTTGCGGACGCGCACGGAGACGGTCTTGCGGGAGGAGAGCAGGGGCGTCAGGACGAGTCCGGTGCGGCGGACGGTGCCGATGTAGCGGCCGAAGAACTGCACGACCTTGGTCTGGCCGGGGTTGACGATCGTGAGGGCGCTGTAGGCGAGGACCGACACGATGGACAGGATCGAGCCGGCGACGGCGAGGAGGGCCTTGAGGGCGACCGGGTCGACGAGCTCGATCCCGACGAAGGCTCCGGCCGCGAGGGCGAGGAGCAGGGTGGCGCCTCCGAGCGCGGCCCATCCGTTGCGCATGGTGACGGTGCGCTCGTCGATCTCGACGCGGACGCCGTCATGTCCGACGGGGACGGTGCTGGGGGTGCCTCCGACGGACTGGTCTGCCTCGCTCATGGTCTGCCTCTCCTCGTGCTCGTTGGTAGCAAAGTGATATCACTTTTCTAGCCTCGAGCGCCAGGGGGAGGTCAGGCGAGGGAGAGGAAGAGCTTCTCGAGGCGCTCTTGGTCCGACACCGACGGGTCGTCGGCGACGAGGCACTCGCGCATGCCGCCGGCGATGAGCGCGAAGCCGGCGCGGTCGAGCGCCTTGCTGACGGCTGCGACCTGAGTGAGGACGTCCTCGCACTCCCGGCCCTCCTCGAGCATCTTGATGATGCCGGCGATCTGGCCGTGCGCGCGCTTGAGCCGGGTGGTGACGGCCTGGGTGGTCTCGGGTGGGAGCTTCATGTGGACAGCATACCCCCGGGGGTGTATCGTGGCGAACATCAGGTACCCCAGGGGGTATCTTCCGACGAGAAACCAGGAGCAACACATGTGCCGACCGGTGGCATGCAAGAAGTGCGGCAAGACGACCTGGGCGGGCTGCGGCCAGCACGTCGACTCCGTCATGGCGTCCGTGCCCAAGTCCGAGCAGTGCCGCTGCGTTGACGAGCCGCAGACCTCGGTCGGCGCGCAGCAGAAGTCCGGCGGCTGGTTCTCCGGCCTCTTCGGCCGCTGACGAGGCGCGCCATGAGCAACCCGCAGGCCGTACCCCGCACGATCGTCATCGGCGGCGTCGCCGCCGGCATGTCCGCCGCCACCCGGCTGCGCAGGCTCGACGAGGACCGCGAGATCGTCGTCCTCGAGCGCGGCGAGCACGTCTCGTTCGCGAACTGCGGGCTGCCGTACCACGTCGGTGGCGTCATCGAGGACCGTGAGGCCCTCCTGCTGCAGACGCCCGCGTCGCTCGGAGCACGCTTCCGCCTCGACGTGCGCACCGGGCACGACGTCGTCGCGATCGACCGCGACGCCCGCACCGTGACCGCCCGGCTCCGGTCCGGCGAGGAGGTCGAGCTCGGCTACGACTCGCTCGTCATCGCGACGGGCGCCTCCCCGATCCGCCCCACGCTCCCGGGCGCCGAGCGGGCGCACGTGCTGCGCGACGTCGCCGACGTCGACCGCATCGTCGCGGCAGTCGCCGCAGGACCGCGCACCGCCGCGATCGTGGGTGCGGGCTTCATCGGCGTCGAGCTCGCCGAGAACCTCGCGCTGCGTGGTCTCGACGTCACGGTCGTCGAGCTCGCGGACCAGGTCCTGCCGCCGCTCGACGTCGAGATGGCCGCGCTCGTGCGCGCCCGCCTCGAGGAGAACGGCGTCACGGTGCGCACCGGCGCTGCGGCGACGAGCGTCACCGAGACCGACCTCGTGCTCGACGACGGCTCGACCGTCCGGGCGGACCTGCTCGTCATGGCCGTCGGCGTCTCGCCCGAGTCACGTCTCGCCCGCGAGGCGGGGCTCGAGACGGGAGAGCGCGGCGCTGTCGTCGTCGACGAGCAGCAGCGCACGAGCGACCCTGCGATCTTCGCCGTCGGCGACGTCGCGGTGAAGCGCGACGCGATCGGTGGCGGCGACGCGTTCGTCCCGCTCGCACAGACCGCCAACCGTCACGGCCGCCTCGTCGCGGACGCGATCACCGGCCGTCCGGTGCGGTCCCAGCCGGTCCTCGGCACGGCGATCGTCGGGGTGTTCGGACTGACCGCCGCCTCCACTGGGTGGAGCGAGCGCCGTGCACGCGCGGCAGGTCGGTACGTCCGTGTCATCCACACGCACCCGAGCGACCACGCCGGCTACTACCCGGGAGCGCGCCCGATGGCGCTCAAGCTCGTCGTCGACGCCGCGACGGACGAGATCCTGGGTGCGCAGGGTGTCGGCGAGGCGGGCGTCGACAAGCGGATCGACGTCGTCGCGACGGCGATCCGCAGCGGGCTGCACGCGAGCGACCTCGCCGACCTCGAGCTTGCCTACGCGCCGCAGTTCGGCTCCGCGAAGGACCCGGTCAACATGCTCGGCATGATCGCGGAGAACCTCGCGTCCGGCCTGACGCGATCGGTCCAGTGGCACGAGCTCGACGCCGTCCTCGCGGCGGGTGCGACGCTCGTCGACGTCCGGACCCCGGCCGAGCACGAGCGCGAGTCGATCCCCGGCGCGGTCAACATCCCGCTCGACGAGCTGCGCGAGCGGCACGGCGAGATCGGGGAGGGGCCGGTCGTGGTGCACTGCGCCGTCGGGCAGCGCGGTCACAGCGCCGCACGGCTGCTCGCGCAGCTCGGGCACGACGACGTCCGCAACCTCGACGGCGGCATCCGTACCTGGAGCACGGCGACGCGGTAGCGCGCACGGCTGCGCCGTAGCGCGGAGCCAGGCCGACGCAGCACGACGCGGGCGCCCGCACCTCACCGGTGCGGGCGCCCGCGTCGTCGTGCGATGTCGCCGTCGCGGGTCGCCGTCGCGGGTCGTCGCCGCGGGCGTCGTCGCGCGACGGCGGCGCCGCGCTGACGGGTCAGCGGCGTCCGCGGTCCAGCTTCATCGCCGCGAGGACGAGGTCGTGGATGTCGGTGTTGTCGCGGACGTCGCGCATGCGGGCCGCGCCCGGGCCCTCAGCGGTGGCCGGGGTCGCGGCGCCCGTGTGGCCGCTGGTCGTCCAGTCGACGTAGAACTCCTGGTCCGTCCCGTAGAGGGTGATGGGCCCGTCCTCGGCCTGCTCGCCGTCGCCCGACTCGTCGTCGTCGGGGTTCTCGATCGCGAGGCCGCCGGTCTCGTGGTCGCCCGCGACGACGACGAGCGTGTTGCCGTCCTTCTTCGCGAAGTCACGTGCGAGCGCGACCGTCCGGTCGAGCGCACGGCCCGCCTCGATCATGAGCGTCGCGTTGCCGTGGTGCGCCATCTCGTCGATGCCCTCCTCCTCGATGACGAGGAAGAAGCCCTGCTTGTCCTTCTTGAGCACGTCGAGGGCCTTGGTGGCCATGGTCGGCAGCGGCACGGACGGGTCGTAGATGGCGTCGGGTCCCTCGTTGTGGTGCTCGAACATCTCCTCGTTGGCGAAGAGCCCGAGGAGCTTGCCGCCCTGGTGGACCTTGGCGGCGGCGAGGGTGTCGGCGTCGGTCACGTACTCGTACCCGAGCGTCTTGGCGCGCTCGACCAGGTTGCCCTTCGTGCCCTTCGACTGCTCGCTCGGGTCGGTGGGCGGGTTGTCCGGCCACGCACCTTCTTCGTCCGCGGGGTACCACCAGTCCTCGCCGCCGCCGAGGATGACGTCTGGCTGGGTGACCTCGAGGAACTGGCGGGCGATCTCGCTCTGGTCGCTGCGGTCCGCGACGTGCGACCCGAAGGAGGCGGGCGTCGCGTCGGTGACCTGGGAGGTGGTGACGAGCCCGGTCGCCTTGCCAGACTTCTTGGCTCGCTCGAGCAGGCTCGTGACGGGCTTGCCGTCGACGTCGACGCCGACGGCGCCGTTGTAGGAGCGGACCCCGGTCGCGAACGCGGTCGCGCCGGCCGCGGAGTCGGTGACGACGTCCTCGGGATCCGCCGGGTCTGTGTGGGCCCAGCCGTGGTACGGCATCTGGTCCATCTCGAGCTCCGCGTCGCGTCCGACGGTCGCGAGCCTGATGAGCTCGCGGTGGGCGATGCCCATGCCGTCGCCGACGATGAAGATGACGTTCTTCGCGCGGGTGTCGTCGCGGTGGTGCTTCTTGTCGTGGCCGTGCCATCCGGAGCCGGAGGCTCCGACGGTCCCGGCGAGCACGAGGGCCAGTGCGGCCCCGGCGACGCGCGATCGTGTGGGTGTGGACCTCATCGCGTTGCCCCTTTCGGCGGGCGGGTGAGCCCGTCGGTCGGGTCCGGCATCCCAGCCGTTTGCCGGCCGCCACGCTGCGGTCGACGGCTCGTGCCGGACCCTGTGACGCTAAGTCCGCGCCGGGAATGCCGCAAACGGTGCATCTCGGGCGCCCGGGGCCCGTGGTGCACGCGGGAGGAGGTGCGCGCCGCCTGGCGCGCACCTCCTCGGGCGGTTCAGCGCGCGACGGCGAAGCCGCCGGTCCACGGGAGCTTCTCGCCGACGGCGAGGGTGAGCTGCAGGAACCCGAGGGCCTCGAGCTCGCGTGCCCGAGAGAGCGCTCCGGCGTCGAGGGCGGAGACGCCGCCCGCGGTGACGGCGCCGATCAGCGCGGCCTTCGCGTCGGTGTCGTCCCCGGCGACGAGGACCGTGGTGGGCAGGCCGCCCACGGTCTTGGCGGAGAGCGTCGCGGCGAAGGTGGTGTTGAACGCCTTGAGGACCTTGGCGCCGGGGATGCGTGCGGCGATCTGCGCGGTCGCGGAGCTGTCGGACGGGACGACGAGGGAGTCGAACGTGCTGAAGTCGAGGGGGTTCGTGATGTCGACGACGACGCGGCCGTCGAGCTGGTCGCCGTATGTCGCGAGGACGTCGTCGACGGCGGGGTAGGGGACGGCGAGGATGGCGATGTCGCCCTGGACGGGGGTGTTCTCGCCGTGGCCGATGTACTGGACCGAGGCGCCGCCGTCGGCGAGCACGCCGCCGATCGCGTGGGCCATGTTGCCGGTGCCGATGATGGTGATCGTGGTCATGAGGAGCTCCTTCGACGGGGGTGGTGCCGAGCGGGCGGCTCGGTTCCATCGACGCTACGCCGCATTGGTTGAAGCGTCAACCAATGCGCTATGATGAGGGCATGAACGACGACAGCACCGTGGTAGCCCCCGACGACAGCCCTTGGCTCAGCCCCGAGCAGCTGTCCGCCTGGGTGCGATTCATCGGCGTCGTCGAGCTCCTGCCCGGCGTCCTCGACTCCCAGCTCCAGCGCGACAGCGGGCTCAGCCACTTCGAGTACTACGTCCTCGCGATCCTCTCCGAGGCCCCGGACCGTACGCTGCGCATGACGGGCCTCGCAGCCCGCACCAACGCGACCCTGCCGCGCCTCTCCCACGTCGTCACCCGCCTCGAGAAGCGCGGGTTCGTCAGCCGCGCCGTCTGCGACGCGGACCGCCGGGCGATGAACGCCCGCCTCACCGACGCAGGCTGGGACGCCGTCGTCGAGGCCGCACCCGGGCACGCGCGCACGGTCCGCTCCCAGGTGTTCGAACCGCTCAGCGACGAGCAGGTCGCCCAGCTCCACACGATCAGCGACCTGATCCTCGGCCGGATCGACCCCGAGGGACGCCGCTCGCTGCCCTACGGACGCTGACGCGTCTTGAGAGAGGCCGCACAGCCCCGAGATCCCACGAATCCGGGGCCCGCGGTGCTACGTTCGGCCCGACGGCGTCCCCGCCGACGACCACCGGCCCCCACCCCAGGACAACCCATGAGCGAGACCGGATACGGCGACTTCGAGTTCGAGCGGCGCTTCTTCGTCCGAGGCCTGCCTGACGCGGTGCGCGACGACCCGACGCCGACGCTCATCGTGCAGTCCTACTTCCTGGCCGTCGACGGCTACGCCATGCGACTGCGCGTCCAGGCGGACGGGATCGTGCTCGACCCGAGCGCCGACCTCGACGCGGTCGACCTCCTCGACGTGCACGCGGACCGCTTCGACTTCTGCGCGCTCACCGTCAAGGGCCCGCAGGTCGGTGGCACGCGGTACGAGGCCGAGCGCGAGATCGACGTCCACGTCGGCATCGAGATGATGCGGCGCGGGGGAGCTCGCATCGTCAAGAACCGCTACTCCGCCTGGCTCGGCGACGACGGCTGGGTCGTCGACGTCTTCGCGGGGCGCAACCGCGGCCTCGTCATCGCCGAGTGCGAGCGCGGTACTCCGGTGACGAACCTCAGCATCCCGTCGTTCTGCGTCACCGAGGTGACCGAGGACCGCCGGTTCGCGAACGAGTCTCTCGCGCACACACCGTTCCCCGCGTGGCAGCACGAGTTCGCGCGCGAGCTCGCCGACCGCGGCCCGACCTTCTCCTCGGGTTTCGGGACGAACACCCTCGCGAGCCCGCTCGCCTGAGCAGGCCTCCAGGCCCCAGCGGGCCTCGCGGCCCTCGGCGGTCAGCCGGCTTCGGCGGTTAGCGGGCCTCGCGACCGCGGAGCTCGTCGATCTGTCGCCGCTCCCGCTTCGTGGGACGCCCGGCGCCTCGCTCGCGCATCGGCGCGAGCGGGACCTCGGTGCGCGGGGGAGGCGGAGGTGTGAGGTCCTGGACGGCCTCGGCCGCGAGCGGCGCGCTCACCCGCTTGGTGAGGACCCGACGTACGACGAGGATGCGTTCGCCCGCGTCCGTGCGGGCGCGCACCTCGTCGCCGACCCGGACGGGCGACGACGGCTTGGCCTTCTCCCCGTTGACGCTCACGTGCCCGGCGCGGCACGCCGCGCCGGCGAGGGAGCGTGTCCGGTAGACGCGCACCGCCCACGTCCAGCTGTCCGCGCGGGCCTTCGCGCCGTCGGGCGCAGGGCTCCCGGGAGGCGGCGACGGGGCTGCGGGGGAGGTCACCCGAGCACTGTACCGACGCCCGGACGGACCGGGTGTGTCGGAGGGGGCATCGTAGACTCGTGCTCATGAGCGAGACCCTCCCCTCCCCGAACGGACCTTCCGCCCCGTCCGGCCCCACGGGCCCCGGCGGGCCGAGCCGCGACGGCGGCGCCACGGGCCTGCTCGAGCGCGTCGAGCAGACGCAGGAGGTCGAGCCGGGGGACCACGAGCGCTTCTCGCACTACGTCCGCAAGGAGAAGATCCTCGCCTCCGCCGTCTCGGGGAACCCCGTGATCGCGCTGTGCGGCAAGGTGTGGGTCCCTGGTCGCGACCCGAACCGCTTCCCGGTGTGCCCCGTGTGCAAGGAGATCTACGAGGGCTTCCGCAAGCCCGAGGACGGCGACGGGAACGACGGCGCCGGCGACTCGGACAAGTGACGGAGGCAGCAGAGCAGCCTGACCTCTTCGCCTCCGCTCTCGAGGACCGCGTCCAGCGGGCTCGCGAACGTTCGGCGGAGCGCGCCCGGGCGACCGTCGGTGGGCCCGCGCCGCGGCAGGCTGTGCAGAGCATGCCCGTGCACGCGTCGTCGGCGGCGGCGTCTCAGCTCGCGCCCGCGTTCCCGCAGCGTGCGCCCTGGGGTACCGCGACGAAGCTGCGTGCGTGGCAGGCCGAGGCGCTCGAACGGTACCGCGCGACGCACCCGCGCGACTTCATGGCTGTCGCGACCCCGGGCGCCGGCAAGACGACGTTCGCGCTGCGGCTCGCGACCGAGCTCCTCGAGGCGGGCGTCGTGCGGCGCGTGACCGTGGTCGCACCGACCGAGCACCTCAAGCACCAGTGGGCCGACGCGGCTGCGCGCGTGGGCATCAAGATCGACCCGTCGTTCCGCAACAACCAGGGGCGGCACGGCGCCTTCTACGACGGCGTCGCGATCACGTACGCGCAGATCGCTGCCAACCCCGCGCTCCACCGCGCCCGCACGGAGGCCGACCGCACGCTCGTCATCCTCGACGAGGTGCACCACGGGGGCGACGCGCTGAGCTGGGGTGACGCGGTCCGCGAGGCGTTCGAGAGCGCCACCCGCAGGCTCATGCTGACGGGAACGCCGTTCCGCTCGGACACCGCCAAGATCCCGTTCGTGCGCTACGAGCGCGGCAACGACGGCATCCGGCGCTCGTCGGCCGACTACACGTACGGCTACGGTCAGGCGCTGCGCGACCACGTCGTGCGGCCCGTGATCTTCATGTCGTACTCCGGGAACGTCCGCTGGCGCACGAAGGCGGGCGACGAGATCAGCGCACGCCTCGGCGAGCCGCTCACGAAGGACATGACCGGGCAGGCGTGGCGCACCGCGCTCGACCCGAACGGTGAGTGGATCCCGTCGGTCATCGCCGCTGCGGACAAGCGCCTCACCGAGGTGCGGCGCTCGGTCCCCGACGCGGGCGCGATGATCATCGCGACCGACCAGACGGACGCGCGCGCCTACGCGGGCCACATCGCCCGGCTGACGGGCGAGTCGCCGACGGTCGTCCTCTCCGACGATGCAGGTGCAGGGCAGCGCATCGAGGAGTTCTCGTCGTCGGACTCGCGCTGGCTCGTCGCCGTGCGCATGGTCTCCGAGGGTGTCGACGTCCCGCGTCTCGCGGTCGGCGTGTACGCGACGTCGGCGTCGACGCCGCTGTTCTTCGCGCAGGCCGTCGGTCGCTTCGTGCGCGCACGGCGTCGCGGCGAGACCGCGTCGGTCTTCCTCCCGAGCGTCCCGCAGCTCCTCGAGCTCGCGCACGCGATGGAGGTCGAGCGTGACCACGCGCTCGACCGGCCGGAGAAGCCCGGGGAGACCGACGGGCAGCTCGAGGACTCGCTCATCGCTGCGGCCAACCGTGAGGACAAGGCCGCCGGCGACCTGCTCGGTTCGTTCGAGGCGCTCGAGGCGCAGGCGTCGTTCGACAAGGTCCTGTTCGACGGCGGCGAGTTCGGCCTGGGTGCCGACGTCGGCTCGGACGAGGAGCTCGACTTCCTCGGCCTGCCCGGGCTTCTCGACGCGGACCAGGTGACGACGCTGCTGCGGCAGCGTCAGGCCGGGCAGATGAGCCGTGGCAGCGCGGACGCGGTCCGCGAGGAGATGGACCACCGCAAGGCAGCCGAGCTGCGACGCGAGCTCAACCAGCTCGTCGCGGGCTGGGCCCGCCGGTCGGGCCAGCCGCACGGAACCGTGCACGTCGAGCTGCGTCGGCAGTGCGGGGGGCCCGAGGTGCCGCTCGCGACCGTCGAGCAGCTCGAGGCGCGCGTCGCTCTCGTGCGGCGCTGGTTCGTCGGCAAGCGCTGACGACCGCCCAGGTCAGCCGAGGTCGACGACCTTCGCCGAGAGCGCCGGGTCACCGACCGAGAGTCGCAACGCGTCGAGCGGGAGCTCGGCGCGCACGCGCGCGTGGTGCTCTGCGGCCCGGCGTACGCCCTGCGCCCCGGTCAGGTCAGTGTTGATCTCGCCGTCGACCACGAGGTCGACGTGGAGCGGTCGCGTCCGCCCGGTCGGGGTCCACGCGGCGACCGCCTCGGGCGTCCCGACCGCGACGATCTCGCCTGTCGCGCGCCCGCGTCCGTCGAGCGTCCGGGCGGCGTTCTTCGCCCCGCCGACGCTCGCCTTGGACGCAGACGCCTTCGCGACCCGCTCGAGCCGACCTGCCGCGTCCTCGCGGGCGACGACCTTGTAGACCATCGAGCAGGTGGGGTGGCCGGAGCCGGTGACGAGCTGCGTGCCCACCCCGTACGAGTCGACCGGCGCGGACGCGAGGGCCGCGATCGCATGCTCGTCGAGGTCGCTCGTGACGGTGATCCGCGTGCCGGTCGCACCGAGGGCGTCGAGCTGCTGGCGCACCTCGACGGCCTGCGCGCCCAGGTCGCCCGAGTCGAGCCGTACCGCGCCGAGCCCCGTCCCCGCGACCTTGATCGCGCGCTCGACGCCCTGCGTGACGTCGTACGTGTCGACGAGCAGCGTCGTGCCTGTGCCGAGCGAGGCGACCTGGGCGGCGAAGGCCTGCTCCTCGTCGTCGTGCAGGAGCGTGAACGCGTGCGCGGCCGTGCCGATCGCGGCGAGCCCGTACCGGCGTGCCGCCTCGAGGTGCGACGTCCCGACGAAGCCCGCGACGACGGCGGCGCGCGCCGCCCCGACCGCGGCCTCCTCGTGGGTGCGGCGGGCGCCCATCTCGAGGCAGGGCCGGTCGCCGGCGGCGGCGGTCATGCGCGAGGCGGCGGCAGCGACGGCCGAGTCGTGGTTGAGGATCGACAGCGCGAGCGTCTCGAGCACGACGCCCTCGGCGAACGGCGCGTCGACGACCATGAGCGGCGACCCGGGGAAGTAGATCTCGCCCTCCGCGTAGCCGCGGATGGTCCCCGAGAAGCGGAAGTCCGCGAGGTACTGCGCCGTCGGCTCGTCGACGACGCCGTCGGCGAGCAGCCACTCGATCTCGGTGGTGCCGAAACGGAAGCGCTCGAGCGCCTCGAGGAACCGGCCGGTACCCGCGACGACCCCGTAGCGACGGCCTGCGGGCAGCCGCCGGGTGAAGACCTCGAACACGCACCTGCGGTGGGCGGTTCCTGCTGCGAGCGCCGCCTGGAGCATCGTGAGCTCGTACTTGTCCGTGAGCAGCGCGGAGCTGTGCGTGGGGTGACCGGTCATCCTCAGACCGTATTGCACGCTGTCCTAGGCTGGCACCGTGGCAGGACGTGAGGACGGGACACAGCTGGACGCCGAGGAGCGCGGCGCGACGGCGACGCTCGCGCGCCCCGACGACCCGTGGGTCACGATCGTGTGGAACGACCCGGTCAACCTCATGAGCTACGTCGCGTACGTCTTCGAGTCGTACTTCGGCTACACGCAGGCCAAGGCCGAGCAGCTCATGCTCGAGGTGCACCACGAGGGGCGCTCGGCCGTCTCGACGGGCAGCCGGGAGCAGATGGAGCGGGACGTGCAGGCGATGCACGAGCGCGGCCTGTGGGCGACGTTCGAGAGGTCGCCGCGCTGATGCAGGTCTTCCGTGTCGACGACGTGCGCCCTGAGCGGTACGTGGCGCGGCTGACCCGTGACGAGCGCTACGTCCTGGCGCAGGTCGCGGAGCAGGTCATCGAGCTGCTCGAGTCTGAGGTCGTGGGGCTCGACGTCGACGAGGGTGACGCCGACGTGGACGTCCCGGAGGGGTGGCCGCTCGCGGGCGTGACGGCCGAGGTGCCGGACGCGCCGTCGGACTCGGCGATCGCGCGTCTGCTGCCGGACGCCGCGCCGACCGAGCCCGAGGTGTCTGCCGAGTTCCGGCGGCTCACCCAGCAGGACGTCGCGCGGCACAAGGTCGCGCGGCTCGTCGACCTCATCGGGCGTCTCGTGCGTGCGGAGGAGTCGACCGGCGCGGCGTCGGCGACGGCGTTCTTCAGCGAGGACGACCTGGGGCTCGGGGCGCGTGACGTCGTCGTCGGCCGGGACGAGGCTGCCGACGTCGCGGGGGCGCTCACGGACCTGCGCCTCGTGCTCGCGGACCGCCTCGAGATCGTGGACGAGGAGTCGGCGGAGCGTCTCGACGACGCGGTGGCGGCGGCGTGGGAGGGGCGGCCCCGTGCGGAGCACGGGCTCGACGAGCGGGTCCGGCTGCTCGGGTCGGTCTATGTGCTCACGGGCTTCCTGCAGGATTCCCTCGTCGAGCTGATGCTCGCAGACCTCAGAAGTCGATGATCCGCAACTTGAAACACTGTGATGGGTGTTACCACCCTGGTGTTATTGGTTCAGCGTGCGGCCAGCGATGACCCCCTGCATGGTTGAGGAGAAAGGCGGCCTGCCCGGGCCGCCCAACGAGAGGAGATTCTCATGCCTAGCTGGCTTCTGATTCTGATCGTCGGTGTCATTCTCATGATCGTCGGTTTCTCCGGGGTGGGCTCGCTCCTCGTCTGGATCGGCGTCGCCGTCCTCGTCGTCAGCCTGATCCTGGGTCTCGTCGGCCGCGGACGCAGCAGGGCTTAAGCGGCAACGCTCCAACCCCTTCGTCGCGGGGCGGTCCTGGCCATCTGGCCGGGGCCGCCCCGCGGCGTTTCCTGCACCGGCGCGATCTGCGACCGGGACGCGCCTCCCAGGTGTGAGGTGCGGCTCAACGTGACGGCAGGCACCGCGTCCGTCAGGACCGTTCGCTAGGCTCGGAGCCGTGAACGACGCGCCCATCGGCATCTTCGACTCCGGCGTGGGAGGTCTGACGGTGGCGCGGTCCATCCTCGACCAGCTCCCGCAGGAGTCGATCCATTACATCGGGGACACTGCGAACAGCCCCTACGGCCCCAAGCCGATCGCTGCGGTGCGCGCGATGGCTCTCGAGATCATGGACCGCCTCGTCGACGAGGGCGTCAAGATGCTCGTCATCGCCTGCAACTCCGCCTCGGCTGCCGTCCTGCGTGACGCGCGCGAGCGCTACACCGTCCGCCACGGGGTCCCCGTCGTCGAGGTGATCCTCCCCGCCGCGCGCCGCGCGATGGCCGCGACCCGCTCCGGCCGTGTCGGCGTGATCGGCACGCGCGCCACGATCGACTCCCGCGCCTACGACGACGCGTTCGCGATCGCACAGGACGTCCGCCTCGTGTCGCAGGCCTGCCCTGACTTCGTGTCGCTCGTCGAGTCGGGGACGACGTCGGGCCCTGAGGCGATCGAGGTCGCGAAGCGCTACCTCGAGCCTGTGCGCGACGCGGGCGTCGACACGCTCGTCCTCGGCTGCACGCACTACCCGCTCCTGACCGGCCCGATCTCCTACGTCATGGGGGAGGGCGTCACGCTCGTCTCGAGCGCTGAGGAGACCGCGAAGGACGTCTACCGCACCCTCGTCGCCCACGACCTCGCGCGCAGCCCCGAAGCCGGCCCGCCCCAGCACCGGTTCGTCGCGACGGGCGACCCGACGTCGTTCCACGCGCTCGCGCGGCGCTTCCTCGGGCCCGAGGTCACCGCGGTCGAGGGCGAGAACCACGATGACCTGGTGAGGCACTCGTGAGGCTCACCGTCGTCGGTTGCTCCGGGTCGATGGCCGGCCCGCAGTCGCCCGCCTCGAGCTACCTCGTCGCGGCCGACGACGCGGACGGCCGCACGTGGACCGTGCTGCTGGACCTCGGCAGCGGCGCCTTCGGTCCGCTGCAGTCGCACGTCGAGCCGAGCTCGCTCGACGCGGTCGCGATCACGCACCTGCACCCTGACCACTACATCGATCTGTGCGGCCTGTACGTGTACCTGCGCTACCACCCGGAGCACGGTCAGGACGCGCGCGGCGAGTGCCGCCGGATGCCGGTCCGCGGCCCGGCTGCGACCGACGAGCGGGTCGGTGTGGCCTTCGGTCTCGGTGCGGCCGAGCGGTTGTGCTGCTTCGACCTCGGCACGTGGGACCAGCCGTGGCAGGTCGGCCCCCTGACGATCGAGCCGTACGCCGTCGACCATCCCGTCGAGGCGTACGCGCTGCGCATCACCGGGCCGAGCGAGTCGGGTGACGGCGACGTCACGATCACGTACTCGGGCGACACGGACGTGTGCGACAACATCATGGACGCCGCCCGCGACGCCGACCTGTTCCTCGTCGAGGCGGCCTTCCAAGAAGACCGCGACGAGGCGCGCGGCATCCACCTGACCGGACGGCGTGCAGGTGAGGTTGCGACGGCGTCCGGTGCCCGCCGCATCGTGCTCACGCACCTGCAGCCCTGGACGGATCCGGCCGTGATCCTCGACGAGGCCCGCTCCACGTACGCTGGCCCGGCCGAGCTCGCCCGTCCGGGCGAGACGTACGCCGTCTGAATCGCCAGACCACCACCCGCGAACCGCTGGAGACGACATGACCGTGCCTGCCCAGACCGCCCCTGCGAGGCTCGTCCTCGCGTCGCACAACGCGCACAAGCTCGGTGAGCTCCGCGCGATCCTCGTGCCCGCGGACGGTTCGGGTGTCTCCGGCCTCGACCCTGCGTCGGTCGTCTCGGCGACGGACTTCGGCGTCACCGAGCCCGTCGAGGACGGCCTCACGTTCGCCGCGAACGCGCTTATCAAGGCGCATGCCCTCGCGAAGGCGACCGGCTTGCCGGCCGTCGCGGACGACTCGGGCCTCGCTGTCGACGTCCTGGGCGGCGCGCCTGGCATCTTCTCCGCGCGCTGGGCCGGGAAGCACGGCGACGACGCTGCGAACCTCGACCTGCTGCTCGCGCAGCTCTCGGACATCGCACCCGAGCACCGGGGCGCGCAGTTCGTGTGCGCGGCCGCGCTCGTGACGCCCGACGGCGTCGAGCACGTCGAGGAGGGGTACCTGCGGGGGACGCTGCTCACCGCGCGGCGCGGCACGGGCGGCTTCGGTTACGACCCGATACTCCTGCCCGCGGGCAGCGAGCGGACCACGGCCGAGCTGACGCCGGACGAGAAGAACGCGATCTCCCACCGAGGCCGCGCGTTCCGCGCGCTCGCCCCGCACATCGCCGCGGCGCTCACGAGCGCCTGAGCGGTCAGCTCTCCGAGAGTCCGGGGAGGAGCGACCGGCTGCCCAGGAGGCGGGCGAGCAGCCGCCAGCCGACGAGGAACAGGCCGAGGAAGCACAGCGCGACGATCACGAACGCGGTCGCCGTCCCGCCGCCCGTCGCAGCACGGAGCAGCATGCCGCCGCCCCAGGTGACGAGCCACAGGCCCGCGCCTGTCGGCCACGCCGCCCGAGGCGCGCGGTGCGCGCGCAGGACGAGCCAGCCGACGAGCAGCGCGGCGAGAAACGGCCATGCCGTCTCCGCGAGCCCGGCCAGCCCGAGCGCCTCGTCGTGGCTCGCCCGACCGATCGCGGCGAACGTGAGCACGGCGAGGGCGTCCGTGACGGCCGCCGTGACGACCACGTTGCGAGGCGTGCGGGCGGGCGGCAGCGGCGTGCCGAGCAGGTCGTGCGGGTTGTCGTGCTCGATGCGGTCGGTCATGAGCCCACGGTAGCGGCCGTAGGCTGGGATGCTGCAGCCGCCCGTAGCGACGACAGGAGACCGATGCCCACCGTGCACCTCGTCGCCGACGACGTCGCTTACGGCTATCCGGGGCGCCAGGTCCTCGAGCACGTCACCGCGCACGTCTCAGCGGGGCAGCGCCTCGCCGTCGTGGGCGAGAACGGCAGCGGCAAGACGACGCTGCTGCGCGTCCTCGCTGGTGAGCTCGCGCCGTCGGTGGGCGAGGTGCGCTGCGAGGGCAGCATCGCCGTCGTGCCGCAGGAGATGGTGCACGAGCCCGGGCGCACGGTCGGCGACGAGATCGACGAGGCGCTCGTGCACGTCCACGAGCTCGCGGCGGAGCTCGACGCCGCGACGCGAGACTTCGACCACGAGCGCGGCGACCTCGCTGCCCTGACCGAGCTGCTCGCGCGCGCCGAGCACGTCGCCGCGTGGGACGCCGGGCGCCGGGTCGAGGAGGCGCTCTCCCGGTTGGGGGCGTGCACGGACCGCACGCGTGAGCTCGCGCACCTGTCGGTCGGGGAGCGGCACCGGGTGCGTCTCGCGTGCCGGCTCGCGCAGCGCGCAGACGTCCTCCTGCTCGACGAGCCGACCAACCATCTCGACGACTCGGGCATCGAGTACCTGACGGCGCAGCTCCTCGAGTCGCGGGCGGCGGTCGTGATCGTGACGCACGACCGGATGCTGCTCGACGACGTCGCGACCGGGATCCTCGACCTCGACCCGGCGATGGACGGCCGACCGGTCCTCTACGGGCAGCCGGGCTACCTGTCGTTCCGGTTCGCGAAGAACCAGGCGCTGCACCGCTGGCGGCAGCGCTTCCGCGCGGAGACGAAGCGGCGCGAGGTGCTCGCGCAGCGCCTCGACGCGTCGTACGAGGGGTTGTCGGACGAGTGGCGCCCGCCGAAGGGCTCGAACAAGAACCGCCGCGGCACGCGCGCGCGGATCCACGTGAAGGCGGCTGACCGGCTGGTCGAGCGGCTCGAGGCGCAGGCGGTCGAGGTCCCGGTGCCGCCCGCGGAGCTGCGCTTCCCGGACCTCCCGGCGATGGCCGAGGACTGGTCGCGTGCCGCAGCGCTCGAGGTGCTCGCGGTGCGCAGCCCGCGTGTGCCGGGGCGGCTGGACCTGCCGGGGACGCGGATCGCGGTGCCGCCGTCGGGCAGGCTGCTCATCACGGGCGGCAACGGGACGGGCAAGTCGTCGTTGCTCGCAGTCCTTGCGGGGACCCTGGCGAGCGACCGCGGCGACCGGGTCGTGCGGCCCGGGGCGCGGCTGGGCGTCGTCGGGCAGGAGGGGATGGGCGTGCAGGCGGGCGTCGACCTGTCGGGCCTCGCGGCGTCGGTGGCCGACGGCGCGACGGGCTTCGACCTGTGCGCGCGCCTCGCGCTACGGCTGCTCGAGGCCGGGGCGCTCGACCCCGAGCTGGTCGTGCCCGTCGCGTTCCTGGGACTGCTGCCCGAGGAGGACCTCGACCGTCCGGTCGTCGACCTGTCGGTGGGGCAGCGGCGTCGCCTCGACCTCGCGTGCGCGCTGCTCGCGGCGCCGCACGTGCTGCTGCTCGACGAGCCGACCAACCACCTGTCGATCGACCTCGTCGACGAGCTCACGCTCGCGCTGCGCCGCACGCCTGCGGCCGTCGTCGTCGCGACGCACGACCGGCGCATGCGCGAGGACCTCGCGGACTGGCCGACACTCCACCTGGGCTGAATGGCCATCACGACCCGGCCGAGCCGCGGTCTGCAGAGCAACGAGCCATCGCGAGCTTGTCTTGCCCGCGAGCACCGCCGCTGCTAGCGTCCGACCGGGCAGGGCGCCGCGGAAGTCCAGCATTGCAGACCCGTCTGGCCTCAGCGTGCTTGACGCGGCTCAAGCCTGGAACGTGTATCGGATCAAGCACGCGGGCCCGCACCCCTGGAACTATCACAACCGGGTCGTTCGAAACATGCGGGCTGCGCGGCTGATTGCGATGCAGGAGTCGCTTCCCGAACTTCAATCTGCCCGGTTCGTCCGGGAGTTCCAGCGGCTAGTTGTCGATGTCGTGCAGAGTGATCCGACCATCGTGCGTGCCGCCTATTGGAAGTGCTGTGAGTGCTATGAATGGAGTCAACTTGACTGCTCAGTGTGAGCCGGCAGGCGGCGCGAGCTTCTGGGAGCTCTCGGGCGATTTTGGGCCTGGTGCGGACCGGGATGGGCACGATGCTGACGACATGCGTGGCCTTAACCGTGAGGGGTGGATCGACCCAGTCCCGGCGCTCTCGTGGAGGTGGGCTGGTCCCGTTTTCGAGCCAATTGACGTTGTTGCTCTCGAACGACTCTTGTTGTTGAGCACACGGGCGAAGGAGATCGTGGAGCGACACGTCACGGACCGTGACGCAGTGCAGTGGTTGCAGTTTCGCATCGGCAGTGTTGACGGAGCGGGCGACCCCTACTGGTTCCCGCATCTCACGGAACACCACGACATCCTGCACCGTGAAGCGACGACATGGGTCGGTCCAGACAACCCCACGTTGAAGGTGTACTCACGTGATGCCCTGGCTGGTCGCAACATCACCTCAGATCCCCGACCAGCGCAGGAGATGACTCGTCTGGATGGCGTCGTCGTCACCGTTCCCAGCTTCGTCCACACCTGGCTCTACATCGTCTCGGAGGCGATCGCTCAGGATCTTCGTGACGCGAAGGTGACGGGCGCGCGCCTGACCCCGGCCCCGCTCGCGTAGTCGTGACGTGTCAGACGGCGCGACCCACGTGCGCCATCGCCTGGCGCAGCAGGAAGCCGGTGCCGCCAGGTTCCAACTATCGTGCGTGCCCGTCTGCAGGGGCGTCGTGAGTGCTATGAATGGAGTCAACTTGACTGCTCAGTGTGAGCCGGTTGGCGGAGCGAGCTTCTGGGAGCTCTCGGGTGATTTTGGGCCTGGAGCGCGCCGGGATGGGCACGATGCTGACGATGTGCGTCGCCTCGCCCGTGAAGGCTGGGTCGACCCGGTCCCGGCGCTCTCGTGGAGGTGGGCGGGCCCCCTTTCCCAGCCGATCGACGTCGTGTTTCTCGATAGCCTCTTGTTGTTGAGCTCGCGGGCGAAGGAGATCGTGGAGGGACACGTCACGGATCGTGACTCGGTGCAGTGGGTGCCAGGTTGCATCGGCAGGGTTGACGGAGGTGCCGACCCGTACTGGTTCCCGCACCTGGTCGAGCATCACGACATCCTGCATCGTGGAGCGACGACATGGGTTGGTCCGGACAACCCCACGTTGAAGGTGTACTCGCGTGACGCTCTGGCTGGTCGCAACATCACCGCAGATCCTTCGCCAGCACAGGAGATGACTCGTCTGGATGGCGTGGTCGTCACTGTTCCCAGCTCCGTCGAGACCTGGCTCTACATCGTCTCGGAGGCGATCGCTCAGGATCTTCGTGACGCGAAGGTGACGGGTGCGCGTCTGACCCCGGCTCCGCTCGCCTAGCCGCGACGTGTCAGACGGCGCGACCCACGTGCGCCATCGCCTGGCGCAGCAGGAAGCCGCTGCCGCCGTGCATCTCGACCTGGACGGCCTCGCTGACTGCTTCCTCGGGGGTGATCCAGGCGAGGTCGATCGCGTCCTGCTGCGGGGTGCAGTCGCCGTGCACGGGGACGACGTAGGCCATGGAGATCGCGTGCTGGCGAGCGTCGTAGTACGGCGTGACACCGGGCGTGGGGAAGTATTCGGCGACTGTGAAGGGCTGCGGCGCGGCGGGGATCTGGGGGAGCGCGACCGGTCCGAGGTCCTTCTCGATGTGCCGCAGCAGCGCGTCGCGCACGCGCTCGTGGAACAGCACGCGTCCGGAGACGAGGGCGCGCGTCATGACGCCCTCCGGCGTCACGCGCAGCAGGAGACCCACGGCGACGACGTCACCGGACTCGTCGACCCGCACCGGGACGGCGTCGACGTAGACGATCGGGACCTGCGCGCGGATGCGGTTGATCTCGGCGCGGCTGAGCCATCCCGACGGGCGCGGGCTCTCGGACGGGAAGTCGGCTGTCTCGGTCACCCGACAGTTCTATCCTCCCGAGACACGGATCGGCGAACGGGGGACCGGGCGCGGCGGGAATATGTGCCGCCTGGGATGGTTGTGTCCACTGGAAGCGTAAGAAGATGCACAAGGAGACGACATGCCCACCACGGCGCTGACCGAGGCCTCGTTCGAGGAGACCATCAAGTCCAACGACATCGTCCTGCTCGACTTCTGGGCGTCCTGGTGCGGCCCGTGCCGCCAGTTCGGCCCGGTGTTCGAGGCGTCGGCGGACGCAAACCCGGACATCGTGCACGGCAAGATCGACACCGAGGCCGAGCAGGGGCTCGCGGCCGCTGCGGGCATCACGTCGATCCCGACGCTCATGGCGTTCCGCGAGGGCGTCCTGGTGTTCAACCAGCCGGGTGCCCTCCAGGCGTCGCAGCTCGCGCAGGTCGTCGACGCCGTGAAGGCGCTCGACATGGACGACGTCCGCAAGCAGATCGCCGAGCAGGACGCTCCTGCCTCCTGACGCGGCGTCCGCGACGACGAAGCCCCGGCCGGGTCACCCGGTCGGGGCTTCGTGCTGTACGCGAGATGGGACTCGAACCCACACGTCCTCAGACACAGGAACCTAAATCCTGCGCGTCTACCAGTTCCGCCACTCGCGCGCGTCGGCCTCGCGGCCAGGGTCCATCGTACGCGGGCGCTCAGGCGATCTTGAGGTCGCGCCGGAGCTTGGCGACGTGGCCCGTGGCCTTGACGTTGTACTGCGCGAGGCGCACGCGACCGTCCGCACCGACGACGACGGTCGAGCGGATGACGCCCGTGACGATCTTCCCGTAGAGGTTCTTCTCGCCCCACGCACCCCACGCCTCGAGGGTCGTGCGCTCGGGGTCGGACAGGAGGGGGAAGGTGAGGGCCTCGTCGGCGACGAACGCGCCGAGCTTCTCGACCGGGTCCGGCGAGACGCCGACGACCTCGTAGCCGGCGGACGTGAGGCTCGCGAGGGAGTCGCGGAAGTCGCACGCCTGCTGCGTGCAGGCCGGGGTGGCGGCGGCCGGGTAGAAGTACACGACGACGTCGCGCCCGCGGAGGTCGGAGAGGCTGAAGGTCGAGCCGTCCGCTGCCGGGAGCGTGAGCTCGGGGGCGATGTCTCCTGGGGCGAGGCGGGGCATGCGAGTCTCCTGCGAGGGGTCGGACGGGATCGACCTCAGCCTATGTCGCTCTGCCTCGGTTCTCGGTGCGCACCGGGTGTGACCTGCGCCTTGGCACCGTTCTCGCGAGGTCTCACCCGGATCTTCACCTTTGTTCCTGTTGTGCTCCCGCGTGACCGGTGATGCCATGGTCTTGTCGATGTCGTCCATCTCCGGGGGGAGATGAGCATGAACGCAGAACCACAGAACGGTGCGCTGGCCCGCACGGCTCCTCAGGAGCAGCATCCGCGCCGTGAGGTCGCGCCCGGGCACGGGTGGATCGAGCACGACGGGATCGAGTTCGACGACCGCGCGGTCGTCGTCCGTGCGGTCGAGGACGAGGAGCCTGAGCGCCTCCTGCCGATCCTTTCGGACGAGGAGCTCCTGAGCCTGATGGACCCGTCCAAGCTCGTCCTGGACCGTATCCCGCTCGCGCTGCTCGCCGACCTCGTGAGCCCCTTCGGGCCGGACTCCGAGCGTCTCCTCGCCGAGGAGTCCTGACGCAGAACCCCGGCTCAGCCGCAGGATCACGCCGATTTCGTCTCGCCGCAGATCCGGTGTAGTGTTTCTTCTCGTTGCCGGGCGATCGGCAGCAAGAACGCGAGCGGCTCGTCCGCAAGCGGGCGCCATTAGCTCAATTGGCAGAGCAGCTGACTCTTAATCAGCGGGTTCGGGGTTCGAGTCCCTGATGGCGCACAGACCGAACGGCACCCCACGGGGTGCCGTTCGTCGTTTCCGGACCGCAGTCCTGGTCGGAGCCCGCTGTCAGCGACGATGCGGGGCCCGAGGTCCCACCCGAGGCGGCCCGCAGGCTGATATCAATTGTCTCAGAAGCTCGTCCTGTGGCGGGGCGTCCCGCCGGGGCGTCCCGTGGGGCCCGAACTGCAGGAGCACCACGTGCACATCGGAGTACCGAGAGAGTCCGACCCGGGGCAGCGGCTCGTCGCAGCCACCCCGCAGACGGTCGAGAAGCTGGTCGCGCTGGGCTACGACGTCATCGTCGAGACGGGTGCGGGCGCTGACGCCTCGATCCCCGACGAGGGCTACGTCGCGGCAGGTGCCACGATCGGCGACGCCGACGCGGTGTGGGGCAGCGACGTCGTCGTCAAGGTCGACGCCCCGACCATCGCCGAGGTCGCGCGCATGCGCGCCGACGCGACGATCGTGGCCCGCATGGCCCCCGACGACGACCCGACGCTCGTCGAGGCGATGCGCGCCGCCGGCGTCACGGCCCTCAACCTCAACTCCGTGCCGCGCATCTCGCGCGCGCAGTCCCTCGACGTCCTGTCGAGCATGTCCAACGTCTCCGGCTACCGCGGCATCATCGAGGCAGCCGAGGCGTATGCCGGCATGTTCGGCGGCCAGGTCACCGCAGCCGGCTCGACGCCGCCCGCACGCGTGTTCGTCATCGGTGCGGGTGTCGCAGGTCTCGCCGCGCTCGGCGCGGCAGGCAGCCTCGGCGCGACCGTCCGCGCGTACGACGTCCGCTCCGACGTCGCCGAGCAGATCGAGTCGATGGGCGCGACCTACGTCAGCGTCGACGCCGCGGCGCAGGAGAGCGCCGACGGCTACGCGAGCGCGCTGAGCGACGAGCAGGAGGCCGCGACGAAGCGCGTGTACGCCGCCGAGAGCGCCGCCGCCGACGTCGTCGTGACCACCGCCCTCATCCGTGGCAAGGCCCCCGTCACGATCACCGCCGAGATGGTCGCCGCGATGCGCCCCGGCTCCGTGATCGTCGACCTCGCCGCCTCGGGCGGCGGCAACTGCGAGCTGACCGTCCCAGGCGAGAAGACGGTCACCGACAACGGCGTGACGATCATCGGCTACACCGACCTGCCGGGCCGCATGCCGAAGCACACGTCGCAGCTCTACGGCACGAACATCGTCAACCTCATGAAGCTGCTCACGCCGGGCAAGGACGGTCAGGTCGTCCTCGACCTCGACGACGTCGTCCAGCGCGGCATCACCGTGACGCGCGAGGGCGAGCTGCTCTGGCCCCCGCCCCCCGTCCAAGTCTCGGTCGCGCCCGCTGCCCCGCCCGCCCCGCCTGCGGCCGTCGAGCCGGCCCCGGCTGCCGCGCCGAAGGCTCGCAAGGGCACCGGCGTCGTCGTCGGCGGAGCGATCACCGCGCTCCTCGTCGTCGCAGCCGTCGCCTTCTCGACCGCGTCGTTCGCCTCCCACCTCACGGTGTTCGCGCTCGCCGTCGTCGTCGGGTTCTACGTCGTCACCGGCGTGACGCACTCGCTGCACACGCCCCTGATGGCCCAGACCAACGCGATCAGCGGCATCATCCTCGTCGGCTCGCTCCTGCAGATCGGGTCGACGGACACCGTCGTGACCGTCCTCGCCGTCGTCGCGGCGACGTTCGCGTCGATCAACATCTTCGGCGGGTTCTCCGTCGCGAGCCGCATGCTCGCCATGTTCCGCAAGGAGGCCTGAGCCATGGACACCCTCACCCAGCTCGTCTACGGCGTCTACCTCGTCGCCGGCATCCTGTTCGTCCTCTCGCTCGCGGGCCTCGCGAAGCAGGAGACCGCCCGCGGCGGCAACCTCGCGGGCAAGGTCGGCATGGGCCTCGCCCTCGCCGCGACCGTCGTCCTCGCGCTCATCGAGTCCGAGCGCAACGTCGGCGTCACCGCCGGCCTCATCGCCCTCGCGCTCGGCATCGGCGCGATCATCGGCACGTGGCAGGCCCGCCGCGTCGAGATGACGCAGATGCCCGAGATGATCGCGCTCCTGCACAGCTTCGTCGGCCTCGCCGCAGTGCTCGTCGGCTTCAACTCGTACCTCACGGACACGCACGGCGGCGCCGTGCACCTCGTCGAGGTGTTCCTCGGCGTGTTCATCGGTGCGATCACGCTCACGGGTTCGCTCGTCGCGTTCGGCAAGCTCTCGGCACGCCTCAAGTCGTCGCCGCTCACGCTCCCGGGCCGCAACATGCTCAACCTCGTCGCGGTCCTCGCGTCCTTCGGACTCATGGCCTGGTTCATCGCGGCGCCGTCGATCTGGCCGCTCGCGATCATGACGGTCATCGCCCTCGCCGTCGGCTGGCACCTCGTCGTCGCGATCGGCGGCGGCGACATGCCCGTCGTCGTGTCGATGCTCAACTCGTACTCCGGCTGGGCCGCGGCCGCCGCGGGCTTCATGCTCTCGAACGACCTGCTCATCATCACGGGCGCGCTCGTCGGGTCCTCCGGTGCGATCCTCTCGTACATCATGTGCAAGGCCATGAACCGGTCGTTCGTCTCGGTCATCCTCGGCGGCTTCGGCGCGACCGAGGGCGGCCCCGCGGCCGCCGCGATCGAGGGCGAGCACCGCGAGACGACCGCCGCAGACGTCGCACAGCTCCTCAAGGAGGCGTCCTCCGTCGTCATCACCCCCGGCTACGGCATGGCGGTCGCCAAGGCGCAGTACCCCGTCGCGGAGCTGACGTCGCGGCTGCGCGCCGCGGGTGTCGACGTCCGGTTCGGCGTCCACCCGGTCGCCGGCCGCCTGCCGGGGCACATGAACGTGCTCCTCGCCGAGGCCAAGGTGCCCTACGACATCGTCGAGGAGCTCGAGGAGGTCAACGAGAAGCTGCCGTCGACCGACGTCGTGCTCGTCATCGGCGCGAACGACACGGTCAACCCTGCCGCCGAGGACGACCCGGGGTCGCCGATCGCCGGCATGCCCGTGCTCCAGGTGTGGAAGGCCAAGGAGGTCGTCGTCTTCAAGCGCTCGATGGCCGTCGGGTACGCGGGCGTGCAGAACCCGCTGTTCTTCAAGGAGAACACCTCCATGCTCTTCGGCGACGCCAAGGAGCGCGTCGAGGACATCGTCAAGGCGCTCTGAGCGCCCCGCGACGGGCGGAGGGCCACCAACGGGTGGTTCTCCGCCCGTTGGCGTGTCGCCTAGGGTGAGGACATCATGAGCGCGACCCCCGCAGACCCCCAGATCTCGTCCGTCCCGGAAGGCCACGAGGCCTCCCACGGGACCTTTCGCACGGAGCCCGTCTCCTTCATCCGGCGCAGCGGCCGGCTCTCGACCGGGCAGGCCAACGCGCTCGAGCGCTCAGGCGAGCGGCTGATCATCGACGTGCCGCGCGCGATCGCGCGCACGTCCGTCGACCCGGACTTCGAGCTCGACGTCGCGGCCGTGTTCGGTCGCACGGCGCCGCTCGTCGTCGAGGTCGGCACGGGCATGGGGGAGTGCGTCGCCGCGGCTGCCGCCGCGCGCCGCGACGTCGACCACCTCGCCCTCGAGGTCTACCTGCCCGGCCTCGCCCAGACGATCCTGCGCGCCGAGCGCGAGGACGTCACCAACCTCCGGCTCGTCCAGGCGAACGCGCCCGAGGTGTTCGCGACGACGCTCCCTGCGGGCAGCGTGGACGAGGTCTGGGTGTTCTTCCCCGACCCGTGGCCGAAGGCGCGCCACCACAAGCGCCGCCTCGTCACGCCGTCGTTCGCGGAGCTCGTGGCGCGCGTGCTCCGCCCGGGGGGCGTGTGGCGCCTCGCGACGGACTGGCGTCCGTACGCGGAGGAGATGATCGAGGTGATCGGCGCGAGCCCCGACTTCGAGCCGCTCGAGCCGGGGACGGACGGCACCGTCGCGCGTTTCGACGGGCGCGTGCTGACCTCGTTCGAGGCGAAGGGCCTGCGCGCGGGCCGCGAGGCCACCGACCTGGCGTTCCGGCGCCGCGACCGACGCTCCTGACCCGGGCCAGGGCTGCCTCGGGCGGATAGGATCGGGTCCGTGAGCACCGCACGCATCGCACTGGCGACCTGCAACTTCCACCCGGACCTGGCCGAGGACGACCAGCTCCTGCTGCGCGCGCTGCGCGAGCGTGGCGCTGACGTCGTCGCCGCAGTCTGGGACGACCCGGAGGTCGACTGGTCCTCGTTCGACCTCGTCGTCGTCCGGTCCACGTGGGACTACTCGTCGCGGCGCGACGAGTTCGTCGCGTGGGCGCGCAGCGTGCCGCGCATCCTCAACCCCGCCGGGCTCGTCGAGTGGAACACCGACAAGGCGTACCTGCGTGAGCTCGAGGAGGCCGGCCTGCCGGTGATCCCGACGATCTGGCTCGACCCGGCACGCAAGCTGTCCTCCCGTGCCGTGCACACCCGTATGCCCGCCTCGGGGGACTTCGTCATCAAGCCCACCGTCTCGCGCGGGTCGCGTGACACGGGCCGCTACGAGGCCGGCGAGGCGCACTCGCGCGGCCTCGCCATCTCGCACGCCGTCTCCCTCATGAAGGAGGGGCGCCACGTGATGATCCAGCGCTACCTCATGGAGGTCGACACGCAGGGTGAGACCGCGCTCGTCTACATCGACGGGGAGTT
Organism: Flavimobilis sp. BM9; assembly: GCF_058313055.1. NCBI lineage: Bacteria > Bacillati > Actinomycetota > Actinomycetes > Micrococcales > Jonesiaceae > Flavimobilis > Flavimobilis sp. BM9. The sequence continues at coordinate 632,288 of NZ_JBZEMO010000001.1, forward strand.
CTCCCACTCGGTGCGCAAGGGCGCGATGCTCCAGGGTCCGTTCCGCGGCATGGCGGGGCTGTACAAGCAGGAGGAGATGAGCACGCGTCCCACGACGCCGGAGGAGCGTGCTGTCGGCGACCGTGCGATCGCGTACGCGAAGGAGGTCCTCGCGAAGGAGGCTCCCGGCACCGAGCTGCTGTACGCGCGTGTCGACGTCGTGCCTGGCCCGGAGGGCGAGCCGCTCATCATCGAGCTCGAGCTCACCGAGCCGTCGCTGTTCCTCGCGTTCGAGAAGGACGCGGCGGGCCGCCTGGCGGACGCCGTGCTCGCGCGCCTCGCCTGAGGCTGGCTCCGCCTGAGCTCGCCCACCTCACGAGGCCCGTACGCGGCGCCCGGTCCAGTGGGCGAGACGTCCGGGCTTCCGGTTGCGCGGTTGCCCTACGGTCGCCGTGTGATCCTGCTCACGGCACTTGACGGATGGCGCCACCACTGACGGTGGCGTCCCTAGCGCTGACCGTTCTCACGTCCGGTCTCGCAGGCTTCGTGGGACCGGTCGACCCGGTCGAACACGAAGGAGAGTCATGACCCACACCCAGGCGATGCCGCCGGCCGTGGCGATCGAGCCGCTCGGGACGGCGGTGCCGTCCACGGTTCCGACGCACTGGTACAACCTCGCGGCGGACCTTCCCGAGCCGGTCCCGCCACACCTCAACCCCGGCACGGGCGAGCCCCTCACGCCCGCCGACCTCGCACCGCTCTTCCCGATGGCGCTCATCGAGCAGGAGGTCACGACCGAGCGGTACGTCGAGATCCCGCAGGCGGTCCGTGAGATCTACGCCGGGTGGCGGCCGTCGCCTCTCGTGCGGGCGTCTCGCCTCGAGCGCGCGCTCGGCACGAAGGCGCGGATCTACTACAAGTACGAGGGCGTCAGCCCGGTCGGCTCGCACAAGCCGAACACGGCCGTGCCGCAGGCGTACTACAACGCGCTCGAGGGCACGACGCGCCTGACGACCGAGACGGGCGCAGGCCAGTGGGGCGCCTCGCTCTCCTTCGCCGCCGCGCTGCTCGGCCTGACGTGCGAGGTGTGGCAGGTCCGCGCGTCGTACGACGCAAAGCCGTACCGGCGCATGCAGATGGAGACGTACGGCAGCGTGTGCCACTCGTCCCCGTCCGACCTGACCGACGCGGGCCGGGCGATGCGTGAGGCGTACCCGGACACGACCGGCTCGCTCGGCATGGCGATCTCCGAGGCCGTCGAGGCCGCGGTCAAGGACCCGGGGGCGCACTACGCGCTCGGCAGCGTCCTCAACCACGTCATGCTGCACCAGTCCGTGATCGGTCAGGAGGCACTCGTCCAGCTCGCGGAGGCGGGGGAGAAGGGTGCGGACGTCGTCTTCGGGTGCGCGGGAGGCGGCTCCAACCTCGCAGGCCTGACGTTCCCGTTCCTCGGGCAGAACCTGCGCGAGGGCACGACGACGCGGCTCGTCGCGTGCGAGCCGGCGGCCTGCCCGTCCCTCACTCAGGGGGAGTACCGCTACGACGCGGGCGACGTCGCGGGCCTGACGCCGCTCATGAAGATGTACACGCTCGGCAAGGACTTCGTCCCGCCGTCGATCCACGCGGGCGGCCTGCGGTACCACGGGATGAGCCCGATGGTGTCGCACGCGGTGCACCTCGGCCTCATGGACGCGATCGCCGTCGAGCAGGACGACGCGTTCGCGGCGGGTCTGCTGTTCGCGCGCGCGGAGGGCATCATCCCGGCGCCCGAGTCGACGCACGCGGTCGCGGGCGCCGTCGCGCACGCTCGCAGGGCCGCGGACGGTGAGGTCATCGTCATCGGCCTGTCCGGCAACGGCGTGCTGGACCTTCCCGCGTACTCCGCGTACCTCTGACCGGCACCCGGCCCGGCCCCGCGTGCGGGGCCGGGCCGGGCTGTGCCGGCGCCCTGCGGGTCCGCACGCCTGCGCCTACAGTCGAGTCTCGCGACGACGTGCTGGAGGAGCCATGGTTCAGGAGCAGGAGAGCGCGCTGGTGGAGCGTGTCCCGGGCGGGCTGTTCATCGGCGGGCGGTGGCGCGAGGCAGCCGACGGCGGGACGTTCGCCGTGCACGACCCCGCGACGGGAGCAGTCCTCACCCAGGTCGCGAGCGCGACCGTCGACGACGGCCGCGCGGCGCTCGACGCCGCGTGCGACGCCTTCCCCGCGTGGGCGGCGACACCTGCGCGGGAGCGCGCGGAGACGCTGCGCCGCGCGTTCGAGCTCGTCCAGGACCGGAGCGACGACCTTGCGCTGCTCATGACGCTCGAGATGGGCAAGCCGCTCGCCGAGTCGCGCGCCGAGGTCGCGTACGGCGGCGAGTTCCTCCGCTGGTTCAGCGAGGAGGCCGCGCGCGTGCAGGGTCGCTACGGCGCGACGCCCGAAGGGACCGGGCGCATGATCGTCACGAAGCACCCCGTCGGCCCGTGCTACCTCGTCACGCCGTGGAACTTCCCCCTCGCGATGGCGACGCGCAAGATCGCGCCCGCGCTCGCGGCGGGCTGCACCGTCGTGGTGAAGCCGGCGAGAGCGACGCCGCTGACCACTCTGCTCCTGACGACGATCCTCGAGGAGGCAGGAGTTCCCGCAGGCGTCGTCAACGTCCTCACGACGACGCAGACCGGCCCGGTCTCCGATGCGATCCTTGGCGACCCGCGCCTGCGCAAGCTGTCCTTCACGGGCTCGACCGCCGTCGGGCAGTCGCTCTTGCGGCAGGCGGCGGACGGCGTGCTGCGCACGTCGATGGAGCTCGGCGGCAACGCGCCCTTCCTCGTCCTTCACGATGCCGACCTGGACGCCGCGGTCGAGGGCGCGCTCGCGGCCAAGTTCCGCAACACGGGGCAGGCGTGCACGGCCGCGAACCGGTTCCTCGTGCACCGCTCCGTCGCGGACGACTTCGCGCGGCGCGTGACCGAGAAGGTCGAGGCGTTCCGCACGGGCCGCGGCACCGAGGACGGCGTGACGATCGGCCCCCTCATCGACGAGGCTGCGGTCGCGCGGGTGCACGAGCTCGTCCAGGACGCCGTCGCGCGCGGGGCGGTGCTCCGCACCGGCGGAGCACCGCTCGACGGACCGGGCAGCTTCTACCCGGCGACGGTCCTGACCGACGTCGCGCCGGGCTCGGACGTGCTGCGCGAGGAGATCTTCGGTCCGGTCCTCGCGATCTCGACGTTCGACGACGAGGACGAGGCGGTCCGCCGTGCGAACGACACCCCGCACGGGCTCGTGGCCTACGTGTACACGCAGTCCCTCGCGCGCGGGCAGCGGATGATCGAGCGGCTCGAGTCCGGCATGGTCGGGCTCAACGTCGGTGTCGTGTCGAACGCTGCCGCACCGTTCGGCGGGTGGAAGCACTCGGGCCTGGGCCGCGAGGGCGGCGCCGAAGGGATCGTCGAGTACCTGCAGACGAAGTACACCCTGACCGCCGACCCGTCCACGTGAGCGGGCCGCCCGGCGACAGGTGCACAGGCAGATGCCCTGTGAACGACAAAGGCCCGGTCCTCGCGGACCGGGCCTTCGCATGGGGTGAGTAACGGGACTTGAACCCGCGACCCCCTGGACCACAACCAGGTGCTCTACCAGCTGAGCTATACCCACCATGCGTGCCGCACGAACCGGTCAGACCGGCACGAACAGCGTAGTCCGGCGAGCCGTGCTCACCGGGCCGTAGACGAGTGTACCTGGTTTCCGGGGGCGGTCGTGCCGTTCTCGCGGATCGTGACGCTCGTCTCGGTGATCTTCGCCGAGACAGCCTTCGCGGTGGCCGAGTCGGGGCCTGGCTGCGGGACGAAGACAGCCTCGCGGTAGTAGCGCAGCTCGTCGATGCTCTCGAGGATGTCCGCGAGAGCGCGGTGGCCACCGTTCTTCTCGGGCGACTGGAAGTAGGCGCGCGGGTACCAGCGGCGCGACAGCTCCTTGATCGAGGAGACGTCGATGATCCGGTAGTGCAGGTGTCCGGCCAGCTCAGGCATGTCGCGGTCGAGGAACGCCCTGTCCGTCCCGACCGAGTTCCCCGCGAGCGGGGCGCGGCCAGGCTCGGGGACCCAGGTGCGGACGTAGTCCAGGACGGTCTGCTGCGCCTCCTCGAGCGTGGTGCCAGAGTCGAGCTCGTCGAGGAGGCCCGACGTCGTGTGCATCTGCCGCACGAAGTCGTTCATCTGCTCGAGCGCGGCAGGCTCGGGCCGGATGACGACGTCGACCCCGTCGCCGAGGACGTTGAGCTCGGAGTCGGTGACGACCGCGGCGACCTCGACGAGCGCGTCGGCCTGGAGGTCCAGGCCTGTCATCTCGCAGTCGATCCACACGATCCGGTCGTTGTTCAGGTTGTTCGCCACGGGTCCAGGGTACGCGCGGGTGTGGGAGGCGCCCCGCTCGGTTAGCGTCGAGACATGCCCGAGGCTCCGAGCACCCAGGTCGCCCGTCCCTCCGCACGATCGAGGCGCGAGCTGTGGCTCGCGCTGCTCCCTGGCGCTCTGCTCGTCGGGCTCGGGATCGGGCTGTTCGCCGGTGTGCTCGACGCGGTGAACGAGCAGGAAGACGTGTGGCGCGTCGACGAGCCCGTCCTCGAGTGGCTCGCGGCGCACCGGGTCGGGTGGCTGACCTCCCTCGCGACGGGAGTGACCAACACGTTCGGCCCGACGATCCTGCCGGTGCTCGTCGCAGTCGGGTGCGGCGTGTGGTGGATCGTCACGCGCCGCTGGCGGGACCCGGCGCTCCTCGTCGCCGCGATGCTGCTCGCCGTCGCGGTGAGCACCGCGATCAAGGCGCTCGTCGGCCGCCCGCGGCCGCCCGAGGTGTCGATGAGCGTGCCCGGCGTCGAGACGTCCGCATCCTTCCCGTCGGGGCACACGATCGGCGCTGCGACGCTCGTCCTCGTGCTCGCCTACCTCGTCGCGCGCTCGCGGCGCACGTGGCGGGCGACGGTCGTGTGGGCGGTCGTGAGCGTCGTCGTCATCGTCGTCGTGGCTGCGACCCGGCTCTACCTCGGATACCACTTCGTCACCGACGTCCTCGCAGGCGCGTGCCTCGCGGTCGCGGTCCTCGGCGTCGTCGTGTGCGTCGACAGGTGGCCGGCGCAGGACCGGCCTCCCGCTGCGCGACGGTAGAATCGAGGCGCCTCCGTAGCTCAATGGATAGAGCAACGGCCTTCTAATCCGTCGGTTGCAGGTTCGAGTCCTGTCGGGGGCGCTCTGCGCGTCGTCGACCGATCAGCCCGTCTGTCGCGGCGCGCGCGTTTGGTCCGCACCTGGCAACTTGGGACAATCTGCACTGTGAGCAACGAGCGCGTCGACGGCACCCAGGACGGCACGGCCGCCCTGCGCGACGCCGACCTCGCGCACGACGACGCCCCTGAGGTCGACCCGGACGCAACGCTGCTCGACGTCGTCTCCGACCTGCGGCGCGACGTCCAGCACCTCGAGATGCCGCTGCGGACACCTGGCACGGAGCGCGGCCGCGACGTGCGCCTCGCACTGCTCGGACAGATCGACGACCACCTGCTGCCGCGCCTGCGCGAGCTCTCCCGCCCGGCGGTCGTGGTCGTCGTCGGCTCGACCGGCGCGGGCAAGTCGACGCTCGTGAACTCGCTCGTCGGCGCGGAGGTGTCCCGTGCGTCGGTCATCCGCCCGACGACGCGCGAGCCCGTGCTCGTCCACCATCCTGCTGACGCGGGGCTGCTCGGGGACACGGTCCTCGAGGACGCCCTCCGTGTCGCGCACGAGTCCGTACCGCGCGGCCTGTGCATCCTCGACGCCCCTGACCTCGACTCGCTCCTGCGGTCCAACCGTGAGACGGCTGCCCGCCTCCTGGCCGCAGCCGACGTCGGCCTCTTCGTGACGACAGCCTCCCGCTACGGCGATGCGCTGCCCTGGCACGTCCTGTCCGCGGCGCGCGAGCGGGGCGCGACCATGGCGATGGTCCTCAACCGCGCTCCCGACGCGACGGTCGCGGAGGTGCGCGTCGACCTGCTCGACCGCTTGCGCGAGCACGGCATGCAGTCGACGCCTCTGTTCATCGTCCCCGACGCAGGCCCCCACGAAGGGCTGCTCCCCGGGAAGGACGTCGCGGGCATCCGCCGCTGGCTCTCGACCATCGCGGGCGCCGAGCAGGCACGGCGCCTGATCCTGCGGACCCTGCGCGGCGCGCTGTCGACCCTGCCCGCACAGGTCGAGGACCTCGCCGCCGTGATCGAGGACCAGGCGGTCGACGCCGCGAGCCTGCGCGCGGAGGTCGCCGCGCACGCGAGCGTGGGCGTCCCGGTCATCGAGAAGGCCGTCGCCGACGGGACCCTCGACGCGGGTGCTCTCGTCGCGGCATGGCAGTCCGCGATCGAGGCCGACCCGGGCATCCTGCGTGCGTCCACCGGCTTCCGGGCGCCGTCGGCCCGGCGCGTGCGCCGGCGAGAGGAGAGCCTCGCGCCTGTGCTCGACGAGGCCGAGCGTGCCGTGGCTCGGCTGCTCGTCCGCGCGTCCGAGGTGGCGGGACAGGCGATCGGCGGCGCGATCGCCGAGGAGCCGGGCCTGCCCGGCGGAGCGGCGCTGCGCGACGTCGTCGCAGGAGACCCCGAGATCGGCGCGTGGCGCGAGCGCACCGCCGTGACCACGGCCGCCAGGTGGACTGCCGCCGTCGGCGAGAACCTCGCCGACCGCGCTGACGAGGCCGCCGTGCGTCGCGCCCGACGCCGCATCGGCGTCGAGGGCCTGCGCGTTGTCACAGTCGTCGCGGCGCTCGGCAACGTGGGCGCGCAGCGCATGCTCGACGGCCTCCTCGGCGCGTCCGCGTCCGACGTGCTCGCCGACGTCAGGGCGGATCTCGTCGATCGGGGGCGTGCTGTCGTGCTCGAGGAAGAGGGACCGTACGCTGAGCGTCTGGACCTTCCGTCCTTGCAGGACGAGGCAGCGACACCGGTGCGGCTCAGGCTCGCCGAGCTTCGCCGGCTGGTGTGAGGAAGGGACCAGAGCGGACACGAGGAGAGGATGCCGGCATGGGAGCTCGGACCGACGCGGCTGACCTTCGTGGGCGGGTCAAGGACCTGCGCAGCGCCCTCGACCGGATCGCCGACCGAAGTGATCCCGAGGTTCTCGCCGCTGCGCGGACGGCGCTCGAGAGTGCCTCCGAGCGTCTGGACCTCGGCGTCGAGCACACGGTCGTCGCGCTCGTCGGCGGTACCGGCTCCGGGAAGTCGAGCCTCTTCAACGCCGTGTCGGGACTGAACTTCGCCGACGTGGGCGTCAAGCGCCCGACGACGTCGCGCATGACGGCGTGCGCCTGGAGCGACCACGCGGACGCGCTGCTCGACTGGGTCGGGGTCGACGCGGACCGGCGCATCAACCGCATCTCCGCCCTCGACGACGACTCTGAGCGCGAGCTCGACGGCCTCGTGCTGCTCGACCTCCCGGACCACGACTCGGTTCGCACGGGGAACCGCGCGATCGTCGACCGCGTCGTGCCGTTGGCCGACCTCCTCGTGTGGGTGGTGGACCCGCAGAAGTACGCGGACGACGCGCTGCACTCCGGATACCTCCAGACCCTCGTGGGGGCCGAGGGGTCGATGCTCGTCGTCCTCAACCAGCTCGACACGGTCCCGCCCGCGCAGCGCGAGGAGATCCTCGCGGACGTGTCGAGCCTGCTGACGTACGACGGGCTCGGCTCGGTCGACGTCCTCGGGGTGTCCGCGGTCACCGGGGACGGCATCGACGAGCTGCGGGCGCGCCTCGCCAAGGTCGTCGTGGCGCGCTCCGTCGCGGCGGTACGCGTCGGCAGCGAGCTGACCCGTGCGGGGACCCTCGTCGCGGAGGCGCTCTCGGCGGAGGCTCCGCGCGCCCTCGACGCGTTCGTGCCGGCTGCCGTCGACGCGCTCGCGACGGGCGTCGGTCTCGAGGCGCGCGGCCGGACGGCCGCGCTGACGCTCGACGACGGCTCGACCGCGGCGACGGGCGTCTCCGTGACTGCCGAGGTGGCGGAGTCGGTTCGCTCCCGGTGGCTCGACGACGTCGGGCGGCACCTCTCGCACGGGTGGCAGGAGAACCTCGAGCGCGTCGTCGCGCCAGCCGACGAGATCGCTGCGGCGGTCGACCGTGCGGTGGGAGGGGTCCGGCTCGAGCCGGGCCCGGGTGCGGCGGTGCGCCGCGCAGGCGCGTTCTCCCTCGTCCTCGCCGCCCTCGCTGTGGTCGCCGCCGGGACGGGACTGGCGTTGCTGCTCGGGTGGTGGGACAGGCGGGACGGCGTCGACCTCGGCACGTACCTCCTCGTCGGGGCCGGTGCGCTCGCGCTCGCCGCGGGCGTCGCGGTGCTCGTGCGCGGCCGGGCGCGGCGGCGGCGTGCCGAGGAGCGTGGCTCAGGCTTCGTGGGGGAGGCGCGCGAGCGGCTGACAGCGGTCGTCCGCGAGCTCGTCCTGCAGCCGTCCACGCCGGTCCTGAGCGACCACCACGACGCGCGCGTGCTCGCGCTCGCCGCAGCGGAGCAGTCGCCCACAGGGAGCTGACGAGGCTCCCTCGGCCCCGGGCCGGGGGAGAGCGCTCGCGGTCCACCCGGCACGGGCGCGAGCGTGGGGCCCTCGGACGGCACCAGGCCGTCCCCGCTCCCTGGAGGACCGATGAGCTCGACCATCACGGTGCGCGGGTGGGTCGGCAACAAGCCGACGCTGACCCGCACCGCCCACGACCGCGTCTTCACGACCGTCCGCGTCGCCTCGACGCACCGCTACCGCGACTCTCGCAACGAGTGGGTCGACGGCGACACGCAGTGGTTCAGCGCGGTGTTCTGGGACGATGCCGCCGACAACGTCGCGCGGTCGGTGCGTCAGGGCGAGCCTGTCGTGCTCACCGGCAGGCTCGTGCTCGAGCGCTGGGACAGCGAGGAGGGCCCGCGTTCGTCGCTCGGCGTGCGCGGCGCGACGCTCGGCCACGACCTCACGCGCGGGTTCGCCCAGTTCACGCGCTGCGTGCGCACCGCAGCGACAGGCTTCGAGCCCGCCCCGTCGGGAGCCGGCCGACAGGAGGACCCGTTCGCTGCTCCCGCGACCGACGACGCAGGCGCGCAGCCTGCCCCGACGCCGGACGCCGACGAGGACTCGCTCGACACCGCCGTCGCCGTCGACGAGGAGCTCGGAGCGCTCGAGCCCGCGACCGCGTAGGCTTGGGGGGTCTGTGCGTCGCCCGTCGACGCCTGCGCGCCCGGCTCGACGAGCCGGGCCGCCCGGGCGGCGACGGGCACGGCACGCCTCGCGGCGTGCGACGCTCACCCCTCACGATCACAAGGCGGTCCAAGAATCCGTGGCTGAGTTCATCTACACCATGTACAAGGCGCGCAAGGCGCACGGTGACAAGGTCATCCTCGACGACGTCACGCTGAACTTCCTCCCCGGGGCGAAGATCGGCGTCGTCGGCCCGAACGGTGCCGGAAAGTCCACGATCCTCAAGATCATGGCCGGCCTCGAGCAGCCCTCGAACGGTGAGGCGCGGCTGTCTCCCGGCTACAGCGTCGGCATCCTCATGCAGGAGCCGAAGCTCAACGAGGAGAAGACCGTCCTCGGCAACGTCGAAGAGGCTGTCGGCGAGATCAAGGCGAAGCTCGACCGCTTCAACGAGATCGCCGAGCTGATGGCGACGGACTACTCGGACGAGCTCATGGAAGAGATGGGCAAGCTCCAGGAGGCCATCGACGCCGCCGACGCGTGGGACCTCGACTCCCAGCTCGAGCAGGCGATGGACGCGCTGCGCTGCCCGCCCGGCGACATGGACGTCAAGGTCCTCTCCGGTGGTGAGCGTCGCCGCGTCGCGCTGTGCAAGCTCCTCCTCGAGAAGCCTGACCTGCTGCTCCTCGACGAGCCCACCAACCACCTGGACGCTGAGTCGGTGCTGTGGCTCGAGCAGCACCTGACGACGTACCCGGGTGCCATCCTCGCCGTGACCCACGACCGCTACTTCCTCGACCACGTCGCCGAGTGGATCTGCGAGGTCGACCGCGGCCGCCTGTACCCCTACGAGGGCAACTACTCGACCTACCTCGAGAAGAAGCAGGAGCGCCTCCAGGTCCAGGGCAAGAAGGACGCCAAGCTCGCCAAGCGCCTCAAGGAGGAGCTCGAGTGGGTGCGGTCCAACGCCAAGGGCCGGCAGACCAAGTCGAAGGCGCGTCTTGCTCGCTACGAGGAGATGGCTGCTGAGGCGGAGCGCACCCGGAAGCTCGACTTCGAGGAGATCCAGATCCCGGCCGGACCGCGCCTGGGCTCGCTCGTCCTCGAGGCCACGGGGCTCCAGAAGGGCTTCGACGACCGCCAGCTCATCGACGGCCTGAGCTTCACGCTGCCGCGCAACGGCATCGTCGGCGTCATCGGCCCGAACGGCGTCGGCAAGACGACGCTCTTCAAGACGATCGTCGGCCTCGAGCCGCTCGACGGCGGCGAGCTCAAGATTGGTGAGACCGTCTCGATCTCGTACGTCGACCAGTCTCGCGGTGGCATCGACCCGAAGAAGACCCTCTTCGAGGTCGTCTCCGACGGGCTCGACTTCATCAAGGTCGGCAACGTCGAGATCCCGTCGCGCGCGTACGTCGCGTCGTTCGGCTTCAAGGGCCCGGACCAGCAGAAGCCTGCCGGTGTGCTGTCGGGTGGTGAGCGCAACCGCCTCAACCTTGCGCTCACGCTCAAGCAGGGCGGCAACCTCCTGCTCCTCGACGAGCCCACCAACGACCTCGATGTCGAGACCCTCGGCTCGCTCGAGAACGCGCTCCTCGAGTTCCCCGGCTGCGCCGTCGTGGTCTCCCACGACCGCTGGTTCCTCGACCGGGTCGCGACGCACATCCTCGCCTACGAGGGCACCGAGGAGGACCCCGCGAACTGGTACTGGTTCGAGGGGAACTTCGAGTCGTACGAGCAGAACAAGGTCGAGCGTCTCGGCGCCGACGCGGCGCGTCCGCACCGCGTGACGCACCGTCGCCTGACCCGCGACTGACAGCCCTCATCAGGCTCGACGCAGGCCCGGCAGCGCACGCGCTGCCGGGCCTGCGCACGTCCACGACCGTAGGGTGAGGTCATGACGGCAGGTGCGGCGACCTCGCGGACCGACGGGGCAGACGGCGGTGTCGTCCGCGCGCTCGAGGACGTCCGGACGGCCGTCGGCGCGCTCCGCCTCGACCTCCCCAGCCCCGGCGCGGACGACGCAGCCGCACTGCGTGACGAGCTGCTCGCGCGCATCGACGACCACCTGCTGCCCCGTGCACGATCAGCTGACGCGCCCATGCTCGTCGTGGTCGGCGGCTCGACGGGCGCGGGCAAGTCGACGCTCGTCAACTCGCTCGTGGGCGCCCCGGTCAGCCCGTCCGGCGTCCTGCGGCCCACGACGCTCGCCCCTGTTCTCGCACACCACCCCCAGGACGCCCCCTGGTTCGCCGACGACCGCGTCCTGCCCGGCCTCAGCCGCGCGGGCGCCCAGGAAGCCGTCCCTGCCGACTCGGTCCACCGCACGCTGCGGCTCGTGCCGACCGCCGCTGTCGGGCCCGGCTATGCGCTGCTCGACGCACCGGACGTCGACTCGGTGGTCGCTGAGAACCGTGACCTCGCGGCGCAGCTCCTCGCTGCGGCGGACCTGTGGCTCTTCGTGACGACGGCCGCTCGCTACGCGGACGCCGTGCCGTGGGACCTGCTCGACGCCGCGGCGCAGCGCCGCACGCAGGTCGCCCTCGTGCTCAACCGCGTCGACGCGCACGCCCGCGCTGCGATCACCGAGCACCTCGAGGGGATGCTCACCGAGCGCGGCCACCCGGGCGCTCGCGTCTTTCCTGTCGAGGAGACGGCGCTCGCGTCAGGGATGCTCGGTCCCGAGCACCTCCTGGCGCTCCGGGAGTGGCTCGTCGCGGTGACCGAGCCTGACGAGCGTCGACGCGTCGTCGCCGCGACGTTCGACGGCGCGGTCGCCGACCTCGGCCGCAGGCTCGCCGACCTCGCCGTGGCCGCACGCGAGCAGGTCGCGGCACGGGACCGGCTCGCCGCGACGCTTCGCCGCGAGCAGGAAGCGGCCGCGACCCAGGTGGCGCGCGCTACGGCCGACGGGGCGATGCTCCGCGGCGAGGTGCTCGCCCGGTGGCAGGACTTCGTCGGCACGGGCGACCTCCTGCGCCGTGTCGAGCAGGGCGTCGGCCGTGCTCGCGACCGGGTCACGGCGTTCTTCCGCGGCCGGACGGCGGACGCGCCTGCGGTCGCGCGCGCCGTCGGGCACGACCTCGAGGCCGTGATCCTCGACGCGGCGCACGGGGCCGCGGAACGCACGTACGACGCGTGGCGCGCGGACCCGGCGGGCCGCGACCTCGCGGACGGTCTTGCGCGTGGCGGGCCGCACGTCCGTGAGCACGTCGCGGAACAGGTGCGGACCTGGCAGGGCGACGTGCTCGAGCTCGTCTCGACGCAGGGGCAGTCGACGCGCGGGCGAGCCCGTGCGTTGTCGTTCGGGGTCAACGGCCTCGGCGTCGCGCTCATGGTCGTCGTGTTCGCCTCGACGGGCGGGCTCACCGGTGCCGAGGTCGGCATCGCGGGAGGGACGGCTGTCCTGGCCCAACGCCTTCTCGAGGCGGTCTTCGGGGACGACGCCGTGCGCAGGCTCGCGGTCACGGCGCGCGAGCTGCTCGACGAGCGCGTCCGGGCGGTGCTCGAGGCTGACGGTGCGCGGTTCCAGGCACGGCTCGACGCGAAGCACGTCGACGACGGCGCGGCGGAGCGGATCGAGCGCGCCCGCGACGCCCTCGCCCGTGCCCGGTCCGGCCGCGGCGAGGTGCGGTGAGCAGCGGGCGGCAGGCCACGCCGACCGAGGCTGACATCCTCGAGCGGGTCGAGGCGCTCGAGGAGGCGTGGGACGCAGGGCGTGACGTCCTCGCGGACGCCGACCCTGCGCTCGCTCGCGCGGTCGAGGAGCTGCTCCCGCGCGTGCGCGAGCGCGTCGCGCTCGGCGCCGACCGGACGGTCGTCGCGCTCGCGGGCTCGACGGGCTCGGGGAAGTCCTCCCTCCTCAATGCGGTCGCGGGTGCGGAGGTCGCGCGGCCTGGTGTCCTGCGGCCGACGACGTCCCGGGCTGTCGCGGCGGTGTGGCCTGGCAGCAGCCCGGCCGCGCTCCTCGACTGGCTCGAGGTCACCCAGCGCACGTTCGTCGACGGCGGAGGGGACGGCTCGGAGGGCCTCGTGCTGCTCGACCTCCCTGACCACGACTCCGTCGTCCCCGAGCACCGGGTGCGGGCGGACCGCCTGCTCGCCCGCGCCGACCTCATGATCTGGGTCACCGACCCCCAGAAGTACGCCGATGCGGCGCTCCACGAGGGCTACCTCCGGAGACTGGCCGCGTACGAGGGCGTGGTCGTCGTCGTGCTCAACCATGCCGACCGGCTCTCCGACGCGGACCGTGAGACGTGCCTCGCGGACCTGCGCGCGCGCGTCGTCGTGGACGGCCTGCCGAACGCGCGGGTGCTCGCGACGTCCGCGACCGACGGCCTCGGCGTCGCCGAGCTCCGTGCGCTCGTGGCCGACGCGGTACGGCGGCGTCAGGCGATGGCCGCACGCCTCCTCGAGGACGTGCGCGCGAGCGCGAACCGGATGCTCGAGCTGAGCGAGCCCCCGGCGGGCGCGGCCCGGGCGTCCGATGCCGCAGACGCTCGCCTCGTGCAGGCGCTGCTCGAGGCGAGCGGCGCTCCGACGGTCGTCGCTGCCGTCGGGCTCTCGGCGCGACGCCAGGTGCGCGCGACGGCGGGGTGGCCGGTCACGCGCTGGGTCGGTCGCCTGCGCGCCGATCCGCTGCGCCGTCTCGGTCTGCGCCCTGACCCCGGTCGGGAACGCGCCGAGGTCGCTCCTGAGGTGCGCCGGTCCTCGTTGCCACGCCCCACGGCGGCCGTCCGTGCGCGGACGGCCGAGGCGCTGCGGGAGCATGCTGATGCGGTCGCCCAGGCCCTGCCCGGGCCGTGGCAGCCGACGTCCGCCGCGCGCCCTGACCCGGACGCCCTCGCGGACGCGCTGGACCAGGTCGTCGTCGCGGCACCGCTCGGCTCGCCCGAGCCACCGCGCTGGGCGCGCGTCGTCGGGTGGGTCCAGACGGCGCTGCTCGTCTTCGGCATCGCGGGCCTCGTGTGGCTCGCCGCGCTCGCAGGGCTCGACGCGCTGCGCCTGCCTGCACCCGACGTCTCGTGGCGTGCGGGCGACCTCGCGGTGCCGTGGCCGACGACCCTCGCCGTCGGCGGCCTCGCGGCGGGTGCACTGCTCGGGGCGCTCGCGGGCCTGGTCGGGCGTACGACCGCCGCGCGGCGTCGCCGTCGCGCTCGCGCGGCCCTCGAGGCGGGCGTCCGCACCGTTGCGGACGCCGCTGTGCTGGGACCCGCACGCGCGCGCCTCGACGCGTGGCACGCCTGCCGTGCGGCGGCCACGCGGGCAGGGGCCGGTCCTACGCGGCGACGCCCACGCATGGCCTAGCGTGAAGGCATGACCCGTCTGCACATCCCCGTCCAGCTGCGCTGGTCGGACATGGACGCCTACGCCCACGTCAACAACGTCGAGATGCTCCGGCTCCTCGAGGAGGCCCGGATCGAGGCGTTCTGGCGGCACCCGGCCGTCGAGGGCGATCCGGTCGACGCGCCCGTCGCGCGGCCGACCGCGGTGCTCGACGCGTCGCCCGGCGCGGAGACGTTCACGCTCGTCGCGCACCAGGAGATCGAGTACGTCGCGCCGCTCGCGTACCGGCGCGCGCCTGTCGTCGTCGCGCTGTGGCTGGGGCGGCTCGGGGGAGCGAGCCTCGAGATCTGCTACGAGGTCACCGACGAGGCGGGGACGGTCTACGCGAAGGCGGTGACGACGATGGTCCTCGTCGATCCGCGGACGGGTTCGCCGCGGCGTATCGGTGAGGTCGAGCGGGCGGCGTGGGAGCCGTTCGTCGAGGAGCCGGTGACGTTCCGGCGAGGCCGCCGGTGACCGTGTGACGGTCCTGATCGACCCGCCTGCGTGGCCGGCGCACGGCACGCTCTGGGCCCACCTCGTCTCGGACAGCTCGCTCTCGGAGCTGCACGCGTTCGCGGAGGCTGCGGGGGTGCCGCAGCGTGCGTTCGACCTCGACCACTACGACGTCGCCGCGGAGCGGTACGAGGAGCTCGTGGCCCGGGGTGCGGTCCCCGTGTCGGGCCGCGACCTGTCTCGGCGGCTCGCGGCGTCAGGACTGCGCGTCCCGGGGCGTGAGCGGCGCGAGGCGCGCCGCGTGGCGCTCGCTGCTCGCTGGGAGGCGCTCCTGCCGGGTGCGCCCGAGGTGGGGGAGGTGCTGCTCGACCGCTGGCACGAGCCGCACCGCACGTACCACGGTCCGGGTCACCTCGCGCAGGTGCTGCGTGCGGCCGCGGTCGTTGATCCGGACGTGCCGCGCCCGGTCGCGCTCGCCCTGTGGTTCCACGACGCGGTGCACGACGGCGTCGCGGGGCAGGACGAGGAGCGCTCGGCTGCGCTCGCTCGCGAGCTCCTCGCGGGGCTCGTCCCTCCGGAGGAGGTCGCGGAGGTCTCGCGTCTCGTCGTGCTGACGACGCACCACCGTGTCGTGGCCGGCGACGCGCTCGGGGCGCTCGTGTGCGACGCGGACCTCTCGATCCTCGGGTCCGACGAGGGCGGGTATGCCCGCTACGTGCGGCAGGTGCGAGCCGAGTACGCGCACGTCCCGGACGGCGCGTTCCGCGAGGGGCGGGCTGCGGTGCTGCGGTCGCTCCTGAGCCTCGGGCGCCTGTTCGCCACCGCCGAGGGGTCGAGGCGGTGGGAACAGGCGGCCCGGGCGAACCTGGAGCGCGAGCTGGCGGTGCTCGACGGTCAGGCGACCGTCGCGTCGACCGTGACGTCGACGTTGCCTCGGGTCGCGTTCGAGTAGGGGCACACCTCGTGGGCGGCGGCGACGAGCTCGTCGGCGGTCGCCTGGTCGACCCCGCCGATCTCGGCGTGCAGGGCGACGGTGAGGCCGAAGCCGCCGGAGGCGAGCTGACCGATGCCGACCTCGGCGGTGACCGCGGAGTCCTCGATCGCGATCTTGCGGGTGCGGGCGACCATCTTGAGCGCGGAGTGGAAGCACGCGGCGTAGCCGGCGGCGAAGAGCTGCTCGGGGTTGGTGGCGCCGCCGGGGCCGCCCATCTCGACGGGGACGGCGAGGTCGTGGGCGACGAGGTTGTCGGAGGTGGCGGTGCGGCCGTTGCGGCCGTCGCCGGTAGCGGTCGCGACGGCGGTGTAGACGACGTTCATGGTGGGCCTCTCGGGTGGTCCTGGTCGGATGGAGGAAGAATGATCGTTCTGCCTTGCTGAGCCTGACATCTTCGTGGGGAAGTTGCAAGACCGAACGTTCTTCCTCTTTTTGCTTGGCGCTGCAGCGGTGCCCGCCTAGGGTGGACCCATGACCAGCGCCCCCGCCCCCGGAACAGGCCGCACCTCGGCCGCCCGCGAGCGGCTGCTGCGCACCGCGTCCCAGATCTTCTACTCCGAGGGCATCCACGCTGTCGGCGTCGACCGGATCGTCGCCCAGGCTCAGGTGACGCGGGCCACGTTCTACCGGCACTTCCCCGGCAAGGAAGACCTCGTCCTCGCGTACCTCCACGCCCAGGACGACGCCCTGCGCGCCCGGCTCGGCGCCGACCCGCAAGACCCCGAGGAGGCGGCCGCGCTCTTGCGCGCGATGGTCGAGGCCATGGGCGGCGAGATCTGCCGCACCGGCTTCCGCGGCTGCCCGTTCATCAACGCGGCGGCGGAGTACCCCGACCCGCAGCACCCCGTGCACGCGCTCGTCGTCGAGCACCGCACCTGGTTCGAGGGTGTCGCCCGCCGCGCCCTCGAGCGCGCGGGCCACCCGGACGCACGCGCCGCCGCGCACACCTTCATGATGCTGCGCGACGGCGCCATGGTCGCCGGCTACCTGGACGACGCACGCAGGGCTGCCGACGGTCTGCGCACTGCCGTCGACGAGCTCGTCGCGGCCGGAGCGGCCGCCGCGTCCCGCTGACCGGACCACGCCGTCTCAGACGGCCCAGGTCTGGGCCGAACGTCCTCTACGGCGTGACGCGGCCCTGCCGAGGGTAGAGGTATGAGCATCACGACCGACGACGTTCCCACGAGCCTCCTGGACGAGGACGACCTCCCGCCGTTCTGGGACTGACCTGCCCCACCAGCCGGACGGCGACGCTGCCGTCCGTGACAAGAAGCGTGCGTGACGTCAGCTGACGTCACGCACGCGGATCATGCCCTCCTGGGCGATCGACGCCACGAGCGTGCCGTCCTGCGCGAAGATGCGCGCGGCGCCGAGCCCACGGCCACCCGACGCGCTCGGCGAGCTCTGCACGTAGAGCAGCCACTCGTCCGCACGCACGTCACGGTGCCACCACATCGCGTGGTCGAGGCTCGCGATCGAGAGCCCACGCGTGGCCCATCCGAGGTCTGCACGCCGCAGCACCGGCTCGAGCATGAGCTGGTCGCACGCGTACACCGTCATGGCGCGGTGCATGAGCTGCCCGCCCTCGACGGGGCCCCGCGCGCGCAGCCACACCATCTGCCGGTCGTCGCCCGACCGGTCGGTCGACAGGTAGAGCGACCCGTTGACGTGCCGGATGTCGAACGCAGCCTGGCTCGTCCAGAACTTCGCGACCGGGTGGTCGAGCGAGCCGAGCTTGTCGACCGCAGACTCGACCGACTCGGGCGCGGGCGCGTCGGGCATCCGCTGCGCCTCGTCGATGCCCGGCTGGACCTCCTGGAACGACGCCGTCATCGTGAGGATCGGCTTGCCGCCCTGCAACGCGTGCACCTGCCGCACGCTGAACGAGCGGCCGTCGCGCATCCGCTCGACCTCGAACGTGATGGGCTCGTCGAGGGCGCCCGGCCGCAGGAAGTAGCCGTGCAGCGAGTGGGGCTGGCGCTCGGCGGCCGTCGTCGCGCCAGCAGCGAGGAGCGACTGCGCGAGCACCTGGCCGCCGTACACGCGACCGTTGAGCTGCGGCAGGCTCGTACCGACGAACGTGTCGTCGCCCGTACGGTCGAGCTCGAGGACGGCCTGGAGGTTGCGGAAGGGCTCCGCAGCCACGGGGGGAGTCTGGGTCGTGTCGGTCATCTGAGCCTCAGTCGTCGAACGTGTTGAGCATCGAGTGGGCGGCACGCTCGACGTAGTCGAGCATCTCGGACTCGTGCAACGGGGAGAGCCCGGCGCTGCGCACCGCGGCGGTCATGTGCGTGATCCAGCGGTCGCGCGCGAGCGGGTTGACCTTGTACGGCATGTGCCGCGCGCGCAGGCGCGGGTGCCCGCGACGCTCGGAGTACGTCGTCGGGCCGCCCCAGTACTGCTCGAGGAACATGACCATGCGCTCGTTGGCCGGGCCGAGGTCTTCCTCGGGGTACATCGGGCGCAGGACGTCGTCAGCCGCGACGCCCTCGTAGAAGGCGTCGACGATCCGCTGGAAGGTCTCGTGACCTCCCACCGCTGCGTAGAAGGAGTCGTCAGTCACCGGACGATCCTCCCACGCCTGCGTCCGACGCCCGCGACCCAGGTCGCGGCGTGGGCGGGCTAGAGCCCGAGCTCGGCGAGCTGGGGGAGGCGCGCACGCACCGCGGTCCGGGCGGCCTCGGCGGTCTCGGCGTCGAGGGCGAGCCGGGCGACCTCGCGGCACTCCTCGAGCGTGACCGCCCCGAGCGCCGTCGCGATGTCCGGGATCGCGCGCGGCGTCATCGACAGGGAGGACACACCGAGCCCGACGAGCACGGCGGCGAGCGACGCGTGGGAAGCGGCCTCGCCGCACACGCCGACCGGGCGGTCCTGCTGCGCACCAGCCCGGCACGTCGCGGCGATCAGCTGGAGCACCGCCGGCTGCCACGGGTTCGAGAGCGCCGCGAGGGAGCCGAGCAGACGGTCGGCGGCCATCGTGTACTGCGTGAGGTCGTTCGTGCCGATCGACGCGAAGGACGCGCGGGCGAGGATGGGCCCGGCGAGCAGCGCCGCGCTCGGCACCTCGATCATGACGCCCGCCGTCGGCAGGCCGTGCCGGGTGCACGCCGCGACGAAGTCCTCGGTCTCGTCGACCGTCGACACCATCGGGGCCATGACCCACACCTCAGCCTCCTCGGCGGCGGCCGCCTGGGCGATCGCCTCGAGCTGGTCGTCGAGCAGGCCGGGCCACGTCGCGGCGGCACGCAGGCCGCGCACGCCGAGCGCGGGGTTCTCCTCGTCGGGCGACGTGAGGAAGAGCAGCGGCTTGTCGGCTCCCGAGTCGAGCGTCCGCAGGACGACCTTGCGCCCAGGGAAGCGGGACAGCACGCGACGGTACTGCTCCACCTGTTCCTCGACGCTCGGCGGCGTCTCGCGCCCGAGGAAGCAGAACTCCGAGCGGAACAGCCCGACGCCCTCGGCGCCGACGCGGGCAGCGGCGTCGGCGTCCTCAGGGTTGCCGATGTTGGCGAGGAGCTGGACGCGGTGCCCGTCGCTCGTGCGGCCGGTGCCGTCGAAGGTGCGGTCGATCGCGGCCAGCTTGCCCGCGGCCTCGATCTGCTCCTGCGTGGGGTGCAGGACGACGACGCCCGAGGCGCCGTTGACGAGGACCGTCGCGCCCTCCTCGAGGACGGCGCTCGCCCCGGCCGCGCCCACGATCGCGGGGATCCCGCGGGCGTTGGCGACGATCGCGGTGTGCGACGTCGGGCCTGCGCCGTCCGTGACGATCGCGAGGATCCGCTCGGGGTCGAGCGTCGCTGTCGTCGACGGTGCGAGGTCGGCGGCGACGAGCACGAACGGCTCGATACGGTCGGGGACGCCCGGGGCCTGGCGGCCGGTCAGCTGCGCGACGACGCGGTCGCGCACGTCGTGCACGTCGCTGGCACGCTCGGCGAGGTACCCGCCGAGGGCCTCGAGCTGCGCCGCGACGGCGTCGGCGGCCTCCCACACGGCCAGCTCAGGGACGAGGTGCTCCTCGACCACGCGGCGGTGCGCGTCAGCGCTCAGGGTCGGGTCTGCTGCGATCGCTGCGGTCGCGACGAGCACGTCCGCCGCGTCGCCCGTCGCATGGCTTGCTGCGGCCTCGAGCTGCGCGACGACGACCGCGACGGCCTCGGGGATGCGCGCCGCCGCGGCGACCGCGTCGTCGCTCGGGCTCAGGCGCAGGCCTGCCGGTGGCTGGGCGATCGGCTCGGGGAGGTGGACGACGGGACCAGAGACGATCCCGCGGCTCACGCCGATGCCGGTGATCGTCCGCTGCTCAGCTGCCGGGTTCACGGTGCCTCCGTTGCCTTCGTTGGCGGGTCGTCGAGGGGGTGTGACCGTCCTCAGTGTCTCCCCTCGGCGGCGCTGCGCCAAACGAGCAGCAGCGTGCTGACGTCCGGGGCGCTGACGGCAGCCCGGCTGCGGAACGCGACGTAGGCTAGGTGTGTGTGCGCCGGCCCGCAGGCCGGCCCGAAGCATCAGGCCGCGAGGTCCGCACCGGACTCGGCGGCTACGGACGAACACGGGAGTGCAGACATGAGCAAGGCGGAGCAGATCCTGGCTGCCCTCGGCGGCGGCGAGAACGTGGTCGACCTCGAGCCGTGCATCACGCGGCTGCGCGTCGAGGTCACGGACCCCGCGCAGGTCGACGAGGCCGGGCTGCGGGAGACGGGCGCCTTCGGTGTCGTGCGCTCCGGCCGGATCGTCCAGGTCATCGTCGGGCCGGAGGCGGACAACCTCGCCGCCGAGCTCGAGGGACTGCGCTGAGCATGGCGCGCGAACCGCTCGAGGTCGCGGCTCCGCTCGCGGGAACCGTCGCGTCGCTCGCTGACGTGCCCGACGAGGTCTTCGCGGCCGCGATGGTCGGACCGGGCGTCGCGATCATCCCTGACCCGGGGCAGGACCAGGCGGTCGTGGCCCCCGCGGACGGCGTCGTCGCGACGTCGTTCCCGCACGCGTTCGCGCTCGAGCTCGCCGACGGCCGCACGCTGCTCGTGCACCTCGGCGTCGACACCGTGGGCATGCGCGGCGCCGGGTTCGAGAAGCAGGTCGAGGCAGGCGCTGCCGTGCGCGCTGGCGACGTCATCGTGACCTGGTCGCCCGACGCCGTGACGGAGGCCGGGTACGCGGCGGTCTGCCCGGTCGTCGCCCTCCAGGGGGACGCGGAGGCGCTCGAGCTGCGCGCGGAGGTCGGCGCGAGGGTCGCGGCCGGCGACCCGCTGCTGCGCTGGATCTGAACCAGCAGGACTGACGACGCCCTGGCACCCGACGGGTGCCAGGGCGTCGTGCTGTGCGGCGTCAGTCCTCGCGGGTCTCCGTCGCTCCGGTCTCGCGCGCCGCCGTCGGCGCGCTCGCCGCGCCCTGCGGCGCAGCGGCGGTGGCCGGTGGCGCGAGAGCGGCGTTCGGCGGCACGGGTTCCGCGCTCTGCGGCGCGACGACGGTCATGCGCGCGGCTCCGACGAGCTCGACGCCCGCGTCGGTGAGCGCGGTGAGGCACGCGAGGCGCAGCGCACGGGAGACCTCGATCTGCTGGCCGGCCGCGACGCGGACGGTGACGCGGAACAGGAGCGACTCCCCGGACAGGTCCTCGATCCCCGAGACCTCGGGCTCGGCGAGGATGTGCGGGTTGAGCGCGTCGTCCGAGCGCACCTCGTCGGACGCCTGGCGCAGGAGGTTGCGCACGAGGGCGACGTCGGCGCCGTACGCGACGCGGACCTCCGCCATGGCGCGGCTCCAGCCCTGCGAGTGGTTGCCGACGCGGAGCACCTCTCCGTTGCGGATGTACCAGAGCGTGCCGTCGGCGTCACGCACCTTGGTGACGCGCAGGGCGACGGCCTCGACGGTGCCGATGACGGTGCCGAAGTCGACGACGTCGCCGACGCCGTACTGGTCCTCGAACAGCAGGAAGGTCCCGGACAGGAAGTCCTTGACGAGGCTCTGCGCGCCGAATCCGAGGGCGACGCCCGCGACGCCCGCGGAGGCGAGGAGCGGGGCGAGGTTGATGCTCAGCTCGTCGAGGACGAGCAGGACGATGATCGAACCGACGACGATCGAGGAGGTCGAGCGGAGCACGGACCCGAGGGTCTGGGCACGGTTCGCCCGGCGTTCGGCGGAGAGCGGGGTGACGCGGCGCAGGACGTTGCCGAAGTCGTTGCGGGGCTCGCGCGCGAGACGGTTGGTCACGCTGCGCAGGACGCGCCGGACGACGGCGAGGACGATCATGCCGACGACGAGGATGAGCGCGATGCGCAGGGGCGTCCCGACGAACCAGTCGAACCAGTGCGTCTCGACCTCGGCGCGGGTCGGGAGGTCGAGGTCTCCGGGCGTGGGCGAGGGGGTCGGGGTGGTGGCTCTGAGCATGCGCCAAGCCTAGGACGCGGGTGCTTGTGACGAAGATCACACCTCGTGAAAGGCGATGTTGCGTAACGTTTCTGAAACTTGCACCCGGATCGGGCGCCAAAGGCCCACGCGAAGGCCCGGGAGTCTGCAAAGATCGTGACGTGGAGCAACAAGCAGAACGAACTGAGTCGTTGCTGCGCCTCGCGAGGGAGTGCGGCGTTGCGACGGAGTACTGGTCCTTCGACGGTCACGAGCAGCAGGTCAGTGCTGACACTCTCGTGGCGGTCCTCGGAGCCCTGGGCATCGACGCGACCTCGCCCGCGCGGATCGACCTCGCGCTCGCGCACGCGGAGGATGCGCCGTGGCGCGAGCCGCTGCCGCCCACGGTGATCACTCGCCAGGGGCAGCCGGTCCAGATCCCCGTGCACGTCTGGGACGGCGAGCCGGTCGACGTCTGGATCGAGCTCGACCCTGAGACGGGTGGCGGTACGCGCCCGGCCTACCAGCAGGACGTCTACGTCCCGCCGCGCTGGGTCGACGGCCGCATGATCGGCCGCGCGACGTTCGAGATCCCGGGCGACCTGCCCCTGGGCTGGCACGTGCTCCGCTCGCGCAGCACCGACGGTGAGCACCGCGCGACCCTCGTCGTCACGCCTCAGCGTCTGTCCCTGCCGTCGCAGCTCGAGCACGGCCGTGCCTGGGGCTTCATGTCGCAGATCTACTCGGTCCGCTCCGAGCAGTCGTGGGGCCTCGGCGACTTCGACGACCTCGCCGCCACCGCCTGGCGGTCGGCTGCCGAGCTCGGCGCCGACTTCCTGCTGATCAACCCCGTGCACGCGGGCGAGTCCGGCGTCCCGATGACGCCGTCGCCCTACCTGCCGACGACGCGTCGCTTCGTCAACCCGATCTACGTCCGCCCCGAGAACATCGAGGAGGCCGGCTACCTCACCGCAGCCGACCGTTCGCTCGTCGAGTGGGCCGCCGAGGAGGCGCACGCGCTCAACCGCGCCACGGACCCGATCGACCGCGACCTCGTGTGGACCACGAAGAAGTCCGCGCTCGAGGTCATCTTCGCCGCCCCGCGCTCCGCCTACCGCCAGGCGAGGTACGAGAGCTTCAAGTCCGCCGAGGGCAAGGGCCTCGAGGACTTCGCGCTGTGGTCGGCCATCAAGGAGATCCACCCCGAGGAGGTGTGGCCCGACGAGCTCCTCGACATCACCGGCCCCGCCGTGACCGCTCTGCGCGAGCGCCTCGGCGACCGCATCGAGTTCTTCTCCTGGCTCCAGTGGGTCGCCGACGAGCAGCTCGCTGCGGCGCAGGCCGCAGCCCTCGAGGGCGGCATGTCGCTCGGGATCATGCACGACCTCGCGGTCGGCGTGCACCCGGCGGGAGCCGACGCATGGACGATGCGCCACGTGCTCGCGACCGGTGCGTCCGTGGGCGCTCCTCCGGACATGTACAACCAGCAGGGCCAGGACTGGTCCCAGCCGCCGTGGCACCCGAAGGAGCTCGGTCGGGTGGGCTACCGCCCGCTGCGCGACATGCTGCGGACGGTCCTGCGGCACGCGGGAGCGATCCGCATCGACCATGTCATCGGACTGTTCCGCCTCTGGTGGATCCCGTCAGGCTCGAGCCCGAAGGACGGGGCCTACGTCCGCTACGACCACGACGCGATCATCGGCATCCTCGCTCTCGAGGCGCAGCGTGCTGGCGCGGTCGTCATCGGCGAGGACCTCGGCACGTTCGAGGGCTGGGTCCGTGACTACCTCGCCGACCGCGGGATCCTCGGCACGTCGATCCTGTGGTTCGAGAAGGGGTACGACGGCAACGCGCTCGCGCCCGAGAGCTACCGACGCATGTCGCTCACGTCTGTCACGACCCACGACCTGCCCCCGACCGCGGGATACCTCGCCGGGGAGCACGTCGAGCTGCGCGAGAGCCTCGGCCTGCTGCAGGCGCCCGTCCAGGTCGTCCGCAACGAGGCCCGTGCTGAGCGGGAGGACATGGTCCGGCTCCTCGCGAGCCGCGGCCTGATCGGCGACGACCCGTCGGAGCGGGAGCTCGTCGAGGCGTTGCACCGCCTCATCAAGCTCACGCCGTCGGTCCTCCTCGGCGTCTCGATCGCAGACGCTGTCGGGGAGCGCCGGGCGCAGAACCAGCCGGGCACCGACCTCGAGTACCCGAACTGGAAGGTGCCGCTCGGAGACTCGACCGGGCAGACCGTCCTGCTCGACGAGCTGTTCGAGAACCCGCGCCTGCGCTCGCTCGCGGCGGTCATGAAGAACGCCTGACACCAGCCCTTGCCGTACGACGGCCCGTCACCCCACGTGGGTGGCGGGCCGTCGTCGTCGCGGCGGTGCGGGGCGTGGGCCCGCCTGAGACGCGGACAGCCCGGTCACACACGCGAGGTGTGCGACCGGGATGTCCGTGGGGCGGGTGGCGGTCAAACGACCGCCGGTCCGGTCAGGCCTGGGCGTCGACCGCCTGCGCGGCCAGGGCCCGCTCGACGTCGGCGAGACCCTCGACCGCGAGGCGACGCAGCGCGGGCGGCGCCACACGCTCCGCACCCTCCGCGTGCGCGTCGAGCCACGCCTTCGCTGCCGATCGCAGGTGCTCGTCGGCGAGGACTGCCGGGAAGAGCCCCTCGATGAGCTCCTCGGCGATGTGGTACGACCGCGAGTCCCAGATCGGGAACAGGGACGCGAAGTACGTCTCCACGAACGGCGCAAGGAGCTGCGGGTCGTGCGCAGTGACGAAGCCGGCGGCCGTCGCACGGATGATCGCGTTCGGCTTGCCCTCCTCGTCGACGACGCTCGACCACGCCGCCTGCTTCGCCTCGAGCGTGGGGATCGCCGCACGCGCGTGGGCGGCCTGCTGCTCGCCCGACGCCGTCGCGTCCGCGGCGAGCGCCGCGTCGATCTCGGCCGTGCCGGCACGACCACCCGCGACGAGCGCGAACAGCAGCTCCCAGCGCAGGTCCGTGTCGACCGTGAGGCCCTCGAGCTCGACGTCGCCCGTCAGGAGCGCGTCGATCGCATCGAGCTGGCTCGGCGTCGAGGCGACCTGCGCGAAGAACTTCACGAACTGGAACTGCGCGTCGGACGCCGGGTCCGCGCTCTGCGCGAACGCCCACAGGGCGTCAGCGACCGCCTCGAGCGTCTGCGTGCGGCGCGCGGGCGCGACGTAGCTGCGTGCCGCGAGGACGACCTGGCCGAGAGTCGTGCGCAACGTTGTCGAGCCCGTCTCCGACGGGATGTTGTTGACGACGAGCCGCACGAACTCGCTCGCAGGCACCTCGCCGTCGCGCGTCGCGTCCCAGAAGGAGCCCCACACGAGCGCACGCGCCAGCGGGTCCGTGATCTCCGCAAGGTGCTCGACGGCGGTGGCGCGCGAGACCTCGTCGAGCCGGATCTTCGCGTACGCGAGGTCGTCGTCGTTGAGGAGGACGAGGTCCGGGCGGGCGAGACCCACGAGCTCGGGCACGTCGGTGCGCTCGCCCGCGACGTCGAGCTCGACACGGTGCGTGCGGCTCAGGCCGTCGTCGGTGAGCGTGTAGAAGCCGACCGCGAGGCGGTGCGGGCGCAGCGTCGGGTGCGACGCGGCGGCGCTCTGCAGGATCGCGAACGACTCGATCGTGCCGTCAGCTGCGGCCGTGATCTCGGGCCGAAGCGTGTTGACGCCAGCCGTCTCGAGCCACAGGCGGCTCCACTCGCCCAGGTCGCGGCCGGACGCAGCCTCGAGCTCGGTGAGGAGGTCGCTCAGCTCCGTGTTGCCGAACTGGTGCTTGCGGAAGTACGCGGCGACGCCCTTCATGAACGACTCGAGGCCCACCCACGCGACGAGCTGCTTGAGCACCGAGCCGCCCTTGGCGTACGTGATGCCGTCGAAGTTGACCTGCACGTCGTCGAGGTCGTTGATCGTCGCGACGATCGGGTGCGTCGACGGCAGCTGGTCCTGGCGGTAGGCCCAGGCCTTCTCCATCGAGCCGAACGTCGTCCACGCGTCGGTCCACTCGGTCGCCTCCGCGGTCGCGAGCGTCGACGCCCACTCCGCGAACGACTCGTTGAGCCACAGGTCGTTCCACCAGCGCATCGTCACGAGGTCGCCGAACCACATGTGCGCGAGCTCGTGGAGGATCGTCACGACGCGACGCTCCTTGACGGCGTCGGTCACCTTGGAACGGAACACGTACGACTCGGTGAACGTCACGCAGCCCGCGTTCTCCATCGCACCCATGTTGTACTCCGGCACGAAGAGCTGGTCGTACTTCGTGAACGGGTACGGGAAGTCGAAGTGCTTCTCGAAGAACTCGAAGCCCTGGCGGGTCTTGTCGAAGACGTAGTCCGCGTCCATGTGCTCCGCGAGCGACGCGCGGCAGAAGACGCCGAGCGGGATCGTACGCCCGTCGGAGCTCGTTAGCTCGCTCCGGGCGACCCAGTACGGGCCGGCGACGAGAGCGGTGATGTAGGAGGAGATGCGCGGCGTCGGCGCGAACACGTACGTCGCCTTGTCGCCGTCGACGGACGGCTCGGGCGTCGGCTCGTTCGACACGACCTGCCAGCCGTTCGGCGCGGTCACCGTGAACTGGAACGTCGCCTTGAGGTCAGGCTGCTCGAACACCGTGAACACACGGCGAGAGTCCGGCACCTCGAACTGCGTGTAGACGTACACCTCGCCGTCGACCGGGTCGACGAAGCGGTGCAGGCCCTCGCCCGTGTTCGTGTAGGCGCAGTCGGCGACGACGCGCAGCTCGTTCTGCTCGGCGAGGTCGGTGAGGGTGATGCGCGAGTCGGCGAACACTGCGGCCGGGTCGAGCGAGCGCCCGTTGAGCGTGGCCTCACGGACGGTCGGTGCGACGAGGTCGATGAACGTGCTCGCGCCCTGCGTCGCGGTGAAGCGGACGACGGTCGTGGAGGCGAAGGTCGTGGGCCCGGTCGTGAGGTCCAGGTCGATCTCGTAGGACTGGGTCGCGACGATGCTGGCGCGTTCGGCGGCCTCGGCGCGGGTGAGGTTCTCTCCGGGCACTGCTGCTCCTCGGTTCGTCGCGAGCGGGCGCACGGCGCCTCTGCTCGCGGAGGTGGGTCGCCACGCGAAGGTGGACGTGACGTTCTCGATCATCCCACGCGCGTCCCTCGGAGCTCTCGTGGAATATGGGCGCGGGACGGCACGTTCGGCCCGGTGAGACAGCACCCGCGACGCAGACGACACGAGGAGCACCATGACCGAGACCGCCACGACCACGACCGCTGCCGCGAACGGGCAGAAGGACGTCGCCGACTTCTGGTTCGACCCCGCCTGCCCCTGGGCGTGGATGACGTCGCGCTGGATCACCGAGGTCGAGAAGGTCCGCGACATCGAGGTCCGCTGGCACGTCATGAGCCTGTCGGTCCTCAACGAGGGTCGCGACCTCCCCGACGACTACCGCGCGATGCTCGACGACTGCTGGGGACCCGTGCGCGTCGTCGTGGCAGCGAGCGTGGAGCACGGTGAGCAGGTCATCAAGCCGCTCTACGACGCGATCGGCACCCGGTTCCACCCGCAGGGCCGCACGGACCGGCGCGAGGTCGTGGTCGAGGCGCTCGCGGAGGTCGGGCTGCCCGCGTCGCTCATCGACGTGTACGACACGGATCGCTACGACGAGCAGCTGCGCGCCTCGCACGCCGAGGGGATCGCAAAGGTCGGGGAGGACGTCGGCACGCCGGTCGTCGCGTTCAACGGCACCGCCTTCTTCGGCCCGGTCATCACGCCTGCCCCGAAGGGCGAGGCAGCGGGCCGGTTGTGGGACGGCGTCGTCCTGGTCTCCGAGTTCGACGGGTTCTACGAGCTCAAGCGCACCCGCACGCAGGGCCCGGTCTTCGACTGACTCCTCCTGCGCCGGCGGGCCTGTGCGCCTACCCTGGGACGTGCGTCGGGTGGGGGCCGGGCCCGTCGGCGCGCCCGCAGACCCCTGATCGCGAGCCCGGTGCCAGGAGCGATGTCGATGAGTGCAGGACCGTCCCCCCGTCCGCGGTTGAGCAACGGGATGATCGCGTTCATCCTCGTGGACGTGATCCTCGTGCTGGCGGTCGTCATCGTCGCGTTCGTGACGTTCCGTGGGCCGGGCTCCCCGTCGACGCCGACGGCGACGAGCACCGCGACGTCGAGCGCGACGCCATCGGCTGCGGGCCAGGACGCCCCAGCGCCCGTCGAGCGGACGGGCACGGCACGGACGTTCGCGTCGCCGAGCGGGAACATCACGTGCACGGTCGACGAGACGGGTGCCCGGTGCGGGATCGCGAGCCTTGCGAACGACCCGGCCCCGGTCGAGGGCTGCGACGGCAGCGTCGGGCACGTGTACGTCGTCACGCCGGATGGCGTGCCTGAGGTGCCGTGCGTGTCGAAGGACGAGAAGCCCGCGAAGGCCAAGAAGTCGGTCGACGTGCTCGACTACGGGGAGGTCGTGCGCGAGTTCGGCTACACGTGCATGAGCGAGGAGGCTGGCGTGACGTGCACGGACGACACGACGGGTCGCGGGTTCACGCTCGCCCGCGCCGGCGGCGAGATCCGCTGAGAGCACGACGACGGCCCCGGACCTGAGCGGCAGGTTCCGGGGCCGTCGTCGTGCTTGGGGTCACCAGATGCGCACGCGCTCCTCGGGGGCGAGGTACAGGGCGTCGCCCTGCGCGACGTCGAACGCCTCGTAGAACTCGTCGACGTTGCTGACGATGCCGTTGCAGCGGAACTCGGCGGGGGAGTGCGGGTCGATCGCGAGCAGGCGGATCGCCTCCTCGTCGCGCGCCTTCGTCTGCCACACCTGCGCCCAGCCGAGCAGCACGCGCTGAGCACCGGTCAGGCCGTCGATCACGGGCGCGGACGCGAGATCGCCGCCGAGGGCGATCCGGTACGCCTTGAACGCGATCGACAGCCCACCGAGGTCACCGATGTTCTCGCCGATCGTCAGCGCGCCGTTGACGTGGTGATCGGTGCCGGCGAGCTGCGCGGGGACGAACGCGTCGTACTGGGCGATGAGCGCCTTGGTGCGTGCCTCGAACTCGGTGCGGTCCTGCTCGGTCCACCAGTCCTCGAGGCGCCCGGCGCCGTCGTACTTCGAGCCCTGGTCGTCGAAGCCGTGGCCGATCTCGTGGCCGATGACCCCGCCGATGCCGCCGTAGTTGACGGCGTCGTCGGCCTCCGGGTCGAAGAACGGGGGCTGGAGGATCGCGGCGGGGAAGACGATCTCGTTCATGCCGGGGTTGTAGTACGCGTTGACGGTCTGCGGGGTCATGAACCACTCGTCGCGGTCGATCGGCTTGCCGATCTTGTCCAGCTCGTGGTCGAGGTCGAACGCGTTCGACCGACGGACGTTGCCGACGAGGTCGGCGGGGTCGACGACGAGCGCGGAGTAGTCCCGCCACTTCGTCGGGTAGCCGATCTTCGGGTTGAACGTGTCGAGCTTGGCGAGCGCCTTGACCTTGGTCTCCTCGCCCATCCAGTCGAGCTCGGTGATGGACTGCCGGTACGCCTCGATGAGGTTCGCGACGAGCCGCTCCATGTGGGCCTTGTGCGTCGGCGGGAAGTGCCGCTCGACGTAGACGCGGCCGACGGCCTCGCCGAGCGCGCCCTCGACGACCGAGACGCCGCGACGCCAGCGCTCGCGCAGCTCCTGCGCACCGGTGAGAGTGCGCCCGTAGAAGTCGAAGTTCGCCTCGACCAGCTCGTCGGTGAGGTACGGCGCGCGGGCGGAGATCGCGTGATAGGCGAGCCAGAGGCGCCAGTCCTCGAGGTCCGCCTCGGCCCACAGCCGGGCGAACGCGACGGCAAAGGAGGGCTCACGGACGACGACGCGCGCGAACGTCTCGGGGGAGGCGCCGAGCGCCTCGACCCATGCGTCCCAGTCGAAGCCCGAGGCCTGCTGCGCGAGGTCGGCGAGAGTCATGGGGTTGTACGTCGCCTCGGCCTCGCGGTCGCGGACGACGTCCCAGTGCTCGGCTGCGAGCAGGGTCTCGTGCGCGAGGACATGCTCGCCCGCAGCCTGCGCGTCACCCTCGGGGACGACGCCGCCGAGGTGGAGCATGCGCCCGACGTGCGCCGCGTACGCGGTGCGCACGTCGGCGTACTGCTCCTCGCGGTAGTACGACTCGTCCGGCAGGCCGAGCCCGGACTGCATGAGGTAGACGACGTACGTCTCCGGGTCGTGCGCGTCGTTGTCGACCCAGAACGCGAGCCCCGAGGCGGCGCCCGTGCGCTGCAGCGACCCCAGGACGCGCGTCAGCGCCTCGCGGTCTGCGGCGTCGCGGACCGGTGCGAGGTCCTCTTCGAGCGGCGTGGTGCCGAGCTCAGCGATGCGGTCGGTGTCCATGAAGCTGGCGAACATCGCCCCGACCTGGGTGCGGGCGAGCGCCTGCGGGTCCGCGGCGTCGTCGGTGCCTGCCGCGGCACCCTCGCCAGCCTCGACGATGATGTCGCGGACGTGCTCCTCGGCACGGTCGTGCAGCGCGCGGAACGCGCCGTCGCGCGCGCGGTCCGCCGGGATCTCGTGCGAGTCGATCCAGCGGCCGTTGACGTGGCGGTAGAGGTCGTCCTGCGGGCGGGTGGCCGCGTCGAGCGCGTCGAGGTCGATGCCGGAGCGCAGCGTGGCGTTGTCGTCGATCGTCATGCGCCCACCCTAGGTGTGGTGACCGACATCCGGCGTGCCGAGAGTGTCAGCCGGTCCTAGGGGCTCGTACCGCCGTGCGGCACAATGGGCGCATGCGCGTTCACATCGCTTCTGACCATGCCGGATTCGCTCTCAAGACTCACCTGATCGAGCACCTCGGTGCCACGGGCCACGACGTCGTGGACCACGGCGCGTTCGAGTACGACGCCCAGGACGACTACCCGGCCTTCTGCTTCTCGGCTGCTGAGGCCGTCGTGGCTGAGCCGGGTTCGCTCGGCATCGTCATCGGCGGCTCGGGGAACGGCGAGCAGATCGCCGCGAACAAGGTGCCTGGCGTCCGCGCCGCGCTCGCCTGGAGCGTCGAGACGGCGAAGCTGGGCCGCCAGCACAATGACGCGAACGTCATCGCGATCGGTGAGCGTCGGCACTCGCTCGAGGAGGCGACGACGTTCGTCGACGCGTTCCTCACCGAGCCGTTCAGCGGCGACGAGCGTCACCAGCGTCGTATCGACCAGCTCGCGGCGTACGAGGCCGCGCGCTGATCGTGCCGCACCTCACCGGGGTGGTGCCGCGTGCCTGAGGGGCACACGGTCCACCGGTTGGCGCGCACGTTCGACGACCTCTTCGGTGGTGCACCTGTCGCGGTGACGAGCCCGCAGGGCCGCTTCGCAGCAGGTGCGGCGCGCCTCGACGGGCGCGTGCTCGTGCACGCGCAGGCCTTCGGCAAGCAGATGTTCCTCGGCTTCGCGCCGCGCGGTGTGGGCCCGGGGGAGCGCGTCGCGGAGGCCGAGTCGGACTGGCTGCGCGTCCACCTCGGCCTGTACGGCTCCTGGACGTTCGCGGGCGACGGCTCGGTCGCCGTCGTGCACGCGATCGGCGCGCCGCGCAGGCGCGTCGGCGAGACCGAGACGTCGCTGCCGGACGCGCACGACGACGTCGCGCCGGACGACGTCGACGGCCCGTTCGTGCCCGCGGCGCCGCGGGGCCAGGTGCGCGTGCGGATCCTCGGCGAGCACGCCGTCGCCGACCTCACCGGCCCGACCGCGTGCGAGGTCGTCACCGACGCCGAGCGCCTCGCGGTCGTCACGAGGCTCGGCCCCGACCCGATCCGCGACGACGCCGACCCGCAGCGCTTCGTCGACCGCGCCCACCGCTCGCGTACCGCCATCGGCCTGCAGCTCATGAACCAGGACTTCATCGCAGGCGTCGGCAACATCTACCGCGCCGAGGCGCTCTTCCGCGCGGGCCTCGACCCGTCGCTGCCCGGCACCGCCGTCCCCACGGAGACGCTGCGCGCCCTGTGGGACGACCTCGTCGGTCTCATGCGCGACGGCGTGCGCACCGGACGCATCGTCACGACCCGCCCCGAGCACCGGGGCCGCGGCCACGAGCTCGGGCACATGGACGCGCGACGCGTCCGCCAGAACACGGACGGCGACCCGAACGTCGTCAGCCGCGACGAGTCGTTCTACGTCTACCACCGCGACGGGCTCGCGTGCCGGGTGTGCGGAACCCCCGTCCAGGTGCGGGACGCCGCGGGCCGCAACCTCTTCTGGTGCCCGACCTGTCAGTCGTGAGCCGGGACTAGAAGACCCAGGAGCAGACCGGCGCGACGGGCCACGCGAACGCCGCCGACGCCGTCGCGAGCGCACCTGTCGTGTGCTCGACGACGTGACCGCCGAGCGCGAGCTGCGCGAGCGTCATGCCGCCGAGGTACGCCGAGCCGAGTGCGCGCACGTCGAGCGAGAGGTCCGGAGACGCATCCGTGCGCACGGCGGTGGCGGGCTCGAACGGCTGCGCGGTGACGCGGTACGCCCCCGTGTTCTCGGGCAGAACCTGGTCCTGCACGTGCAGGACGAGGTCGACCGCTGCGGCGTAGCGCCGCTGCGCGAGGGCCGCTGCGGGGTCGACGACGCGCACCCACAGGTTGTCCGCCCGTCGCGCCTGCGCCGACCGGGGGTCGGCGAGCAGCTCGAGCAGCGCGTCGTCCTCGGGGAGCATCGACGCCTGGGTCTCCGCCATGAGGTCGAGGTCGAGGAGCGTCGCCCACAACGTGCGCGCCGCGGCAGGGTCCGTCACGACGGCCTCGGAGACGTGGACGACGCCGCGCGGGCCCGGGACCTCCCAGCGCGACTCGCGGCGCAGGATCGCGTAGGCGCGCGGCTCGCCGTCGCGCTCGACGATGACGATCCGCTGCGACTCCTTGCCCTCGCGAAACGCCGGCGGGTCGGCGAGCCGACGGCGCGCCGTCAGCGAGTCGTACCGGACCGAGCCCGGGCGGTTGAGCAGCGCATCGTGCGGTGCGTCGGTACCGAGCGGTCGGCGGCTCGCCTCGGTCGCGATCGTGTCGATCAGCGCGCCGTGACGCTCGACCGACAGCTCCTCGATCCGGACGGTGCCCGACGCCGCGTCGTCGGCCGTGAGCGCAGGACGCAGGGCCGCGCCGCGCGGCACGGTCACGCGCAGGTCGTTCGCCGCGAGGCCGTAGCCGAAGCGTCCGTAGATCGTCGCCTCGGCCGCGAACAGCGCGGACACGGCCTCGCCACGCTCGCGGCACGCAGCGAAGTGGTGGTCGATCATGGCGCGCAGGATGCCGCGGCGGCGGTGCTGCGGATGGACGACGACCCACGTGAGGCCGCCGACCGGGATCTCCGCACCAGGCACGGGGAACTGCGCGAACGGGCGTGAGCCGTGCATCGCGACGAGCTCCGACCGGACGGGGCGCGCACCGTCGATCGGCACGGCGTCCGGGTCCTCGGCGTCGGTCACGACGCCGACGAAGCGGTCCCAGTGCAGGGTGAGGCCGATCTCGACGAGCGTGTCGAGGTCGGTCCCGGTCGGGAAGCCCCACGAGTCGAGCGCGAGGATCTCGCGCTGGTCCTCGGGGCGCAGCGGACGCGTGCGGTAGCCGGTGGGGAACGTCATGCCTCCACTCTCGCAGCGGTCGGCGCGCCGCGACCAGGGCATTTCCCGTGTCGGCGGAGCACGCTAGCGTGGCGCGGGTGGACGACGAGTACGTGGAGGCGGTGCTGGACGTCGTCGACCAGATCCCGCCGGGACGGGTGATGACGTACGGGGACATCGCCGAGGTGGTGGGTGCGCGGCTCGAGCGCGGCGGCCCACGTCAGGTCGGTGCGGCGCTGCGCGTCGCCGGAGCTGCTGTGCCGTGGTGGCGGGTCGTCAACGCGGCCGGTGACCCGCCCGTGCACAAGCGTCTCGAGGCGCTCGACGTGCTCCGCGCAGAGGCCTGCCCCATGACCGACGACGGACGCGTCCGGCTCTCGGCAGCCCGCCTGCAGAAAATGGCGTGACGCCCGGCCACCCGGCACGGGAACATTTCCGGGACGCCCGCTGTTGTGGGAGTCAGCAGGGCAGGAAGCAGGAGCGCGCAGCGATGCAGCGCACCGCTCGACTGAGCGCCGGGAACACCCGACGCCTCGACAGCCCGCACGCGTCGGTCTCCCGTCTGTGTCGCACGGGGGACGACGACGCATCGGCGTGAGGTTGCCCGGGTCCGTTGGCCCGGACCAGCCCGCGACCGAGGGCACCACGGTGACGGCCCCGAACAGCTCGGGGCGGTTCAACGACCGGGACGATGACAACCGCCGGTCCGGGCACCGTGGCGCGGCACCCAGCACAGTCGGGCGCCCCGGCCATCAGACCGGGGCGCCCGACGGCGTCGGCAGGCTCAGACGGTGAAGCGGCCCACCTGAGAGCGCAGGTCCGCAGCCATCTGGGCGAGCTCCGAGATGGCGGCCTGCGTCTGCGTGATCGTCTGGGTCGTCATCGAGGCAGCACCGGCGACAGCGCTGACGTTGCTCGCGATCTCGCTCGTCCCCATCGCGGCGTCGGAGACCGACCGGGAGATCTCTGCGGTCGTCGCGGACTGCTCCTCCACGGCGGACGCGATCGAGAGCTGGTACTCGTTGATCGAGCCGATGATCTCACTGATCTCTGCGATCGCCCCGACGGCGCCGGTCGTGTCGGTCTGGATCGCCTCGACCTTGCGCGCGATGTCCTCGGTCGCACGCGCGGTCTCCTGGGCGAGCTCCTTGACCTCGGAAGCGACGACGGCGAAACCCTTGCCCGCCTCACCAGCACGGGCTGCTTCGATCGTCGCGTTGAGGGCGAGCAGGTTCGTCTGCTCGGCGATCGCGGTGATCACCTTGACGACCGCGCCGATCTCCAGGCTCGACTCTCCGAGGCGCTCGACGCGTTGCGTCGTCTCGGCGGCCTTGTGGACGCCGCGGGCCGCGACGCCGGCCGCGTCGTTGGCGGACTGCGAGATCTCGTTGATCGCAGCGCCCATCTGCTCGGCGCCGCTCGAGACGGTCAGGACGTTGCGGGATACCTCGTCGGCCGCCGTCGCTGCGACCGTCGACTGGGCTGCGGTCTCCTCAGACGTCGAGGTGATCTGGAGCGCGGAGGCGGAGAGCTCCTCCGACGCGGCTGCGACGGCCTGGGACGAGCCGGACACGGACTCGACGAGCTCCCGCAGGTTGGCGAGCGCGATGTCGATCTGTGCGGCCATCTGACCGATCTCGTCCTGGGAGCTGACACCTGTGGCGGTCGTCAAGTCACCTGACGCGAGACGTTCGGCGGACGCGCCGACGCGACGCACGTTCCGCAGGATCTCCTTCGTGACGACGAGGCCGAGCGCACCCGATGCGAGGAGCCCGACGGCGAGCGCCACGACCACCTCGATGACCGCGATCCTGGCGTTGGACCTTCCCTCAGCGGCCCGAGCAGCTGCCTCGGTCTCCTGAGCGGCGGTCTCTTCGTTGAACGGCTCGACGAACGCCGTCAGCATCGGCCGCATGGTGTCTTGGAAGTGCTTGGCGAAGAGGTCCGCCTGTCCGGAGTCGGCGTAGCCGAACAGCGTTCCGTCAGCTTCGTCGTAGAACGCGGCGAGCCCGGTCGCGAACGAGTCGAATGCCGCGGCGTTGATGGTGAAGGGGCGGTACTGCTCGATCAGGGCCTCGACCTCGGCCCGGCGTTCCACGAGCTCGGTGCGCAGCTCGGCACGCGTCGCCGTGTCCGCGATCCCGTACTGGACGACCCGGGCGCGGTCACCTTGGAACGACCGCTGGATGTCGTTGAGGGTCACCATCGGCTGCACGTTGTGCGTGTACATGTACTGCTGGCCGGAGGCGACCTTGTTGATCTGGAACACGGCGAGGAGCCCGGTGACGATCGCGGCAAGCGCCATGACCGCGATGGCGGCGCCGATCTTGACGCCCAGAGGCCGGCCGGACAGAAGGGAGGCTCGCTGCTTGGCGGGCGACGGTTCCATGGTGCTCCTCGTTCGGTGAGAGAGATCTCGGTGCTCTCGTGATCTCCATCCCTATCGGCACCAGGTCGTGAACATGACGAGGAACAGCGGGTGAGGACGCGGCGGAGGTGTCTGGCGCTCAGGTCCGAGGCACGGCGCGGTCCGCGAGGACGTACGACGCGGCGCCTGCGACAGCGGCGACGGTGAGGACCGACGGCCACGCTCCGATTTTCTTCGCGAGCGGGTGGGAGAGCCCGAACGCGGCGACGTACGTGACGCCGAGGACCGCGGTCTGCGGGATCCCAGCGCGCGCCCACGTGCGGCCCGCGGCGATGCCCGCCGCGGCGAGGGCGACACCTCCGAGAGCGCGGACGCCGGTCGCCCGGGCGACGGCGTATCCGCCGACGAGGCCGGCGGCGGTGAGGACGGACGACGGGACGGAACACGTCTGATCGGTCATGCGCCGAGCGTATCGGCCGTGGACAAGGTCCGGGTTGGCGTCGGCGCGGCGACGCTCAGCCGAGCAGGCCCGGCGCCGACGCGAGGGCGCGCAGGGTCTGCTCGTCTGCCTGGAACAGCATCGTGGTGACGGCCGTCGACTCCCAGGCGGCCATGCCCGCCGCGACCTGCGGGAGCGTGCCGACGAGCGCGACGTCGCGCACGAGCTCGAGGGGGATGGCGGCGGCAGCCTCCGCGCGCATCCCGCCGAGGTAGAGCCGCTGGACGTCGTCGCACACCTCGCGGTAGCCGAGGCGTGCGACGGCTTCGAGGTGGAAGTTGGCGCCCTTGGCGCCCATCCCGCCGATGTACAGCGCGAGGAACGGGCGGACCTGGTCTGCGGCGTCCTCGATGTCGTCACGGACGACGATCGGGACGGTCGCGCACACCTCGAAGGTCTCGCGCGGCGAACGCGCCTCGGATCGCCGGTCGAGGCCTTCCTCGAGGGGGCCGCGGAGCTCGGCGTCGAGCCGGGGCGCGTAGAACAGGGGGAGCCAGCCGTCGGCGATCTCGCCGGCGAGGGCGACGTTCTTGGGCCCTTCAGCGGCCAGGTGGATCGGGATCGCGGGTCGCAGGGGGCGCACGGTCGAGTGCAGCGCACGGCCAAGCCCGGTCGGCGCGTCAGGGCCCGCGTCGGGACCGGGCGCGGGGAGGGGGAGCTGGAAGAACTGGCCGTCGTACTGGACGCGCTCGCGGGCGATCACCTGGCGCACGATGTCGACGAACTCGCGGGTCCGTGCGAGCGGGCGGCGGAACGGTTGGCCGTACCAGCCCTCGACGACCTGCGGTCCGGACGCTCCGAGCCCGAGGACGGCGCGCCCGCCAGAGAGGTGGTCGAGCGTGAGCGCAGCCATCGCGGTCGCGGTGGGGGTGCGGGCGTACATCTGGGCGACGGCGGTGCCGAGCCGGACGCGGGACGTCGCGGCGCCCCACCAGGCGAGCGGGGTGAACGCGTCGGAGCCGTACGCCTCGGCCGTCCACACAGAGTCGAGGCCGAGCGTGTCGGCCATCCGGACGGCCTCGGCGACGCCGGGCGGGGGGCCGGCGGACCAGTAGCCGGTGTGCAGTCCGAAGCGCATGCGGGCTCCTCGTGGTCGCGGCCGGTCGTCGTCGTCCGGCGCTGAGCGATACCCAGAGTCTCAGATACCTGCGCCGTGCGCCAGAGATCCTGTGCGCCAGAGGTCGCGTGACCGAGGGGGCCCGCGTGCCGCAGGGCCCCTGCCGGGTCAGCGTGCGCGGTCCGCCATCGTGTTGAGCAGCGCGGCCGCAGTCTCGGCGTCGTCCACGGTGACCACGAGGCGCTTGCCGCCGGAGTGGACGACCTCGATGCCCTCGCCCTTGCGCATGACGATGCCGATCGTGCCGCCGACGCCGGTGCGCCAGCCCCACCCGCCGAACTCGGGGAGCGGGTGCACCTGGCGGGCGTCGGCGCCCTCGACGCTCGTCGCGGGGACGTGGATG
Organism: Flavimobilis sp. BM9; assembly: GCF_058313055.1. Lineage (NCBI taxonomy): Bacteria > Bacillati > Actinomycetota > Actinomycetes > Micrococcales > Jonesiaceae > Flavimobilis > Flavimobilis sp. BM9. The sequence continues at coordinate 670,443 of NZ_JBZEMO010000001.1, forward strand.
CGTGGCCAGCCGACGGCGGAGCGCACGTCGAGCCCTCGCGCGTCGACCCGGACGGTCCAGACGAGCATCGTCGCGCCGAGCGCAGCCAGGGCGGCGGGGATCGTCAGCATCCACCACTGTGCGGTGAGGACGGCCATGGTTCCGGTCAGGACGGTCGTGACGACCATGATCCATGCCCCTGAGCGGCCGGTCACCTGCCGGATCCACACCGCGCGCTCACCCTCGGGAAGAGGGAGGCGTGGCGCGGTCGCGGGGACGGGTGCGGTCGCAGCCTGCACGACGTCGCCGGGTACGAGGAGCCAGGCGACGAGCGCACCGATCGCGATGGCCGCGATCAAGGAGACGCCGAGGGCGAACCCGACGTCACCGGCCTGTGCGGCGTCCTCGAGTCCGCGCTGCTCGGCGAGAGTGAGGAGCTGGATCCCACCGAGGAACACGGCCGTGCCGACGGAGACGCCTGCGGCGAGGCGCCGGGTCGAGGACGCCTGGCCCCAGAAGTGGCCGATCGCCCAGAACGTCAGCGCGAGGGCGACGAGGGTGCCGCCGAGCGTGACGACGGAGCCGACGACCGAGGAGAAGCCGTCGGGTCCGTCGGTGCCCCAGTGGGTGGCGACCTGCTCGGGGAGGTCGTCGCGCCACGAGAGCACGACCACCGTGGTGACGGTCTGGAGCGCGAGCGGCACGGCGAGGGTGAGCAGCGCGTTGCGGCCGCGGTGGGGGACGGCTGCCTTCGCCTGGGTGGTGCGTGCGGTCGTCATCGCAGGGCCTCCTTGAGCAGGGCGGTGGTGGTCTCGGCCGTGACGCCAGCCTCGCGGCTGCGTTGCACGACGACGGCGATCGCCTGACGTAGTGCGGTCAGGTCGGGTGCGGGGGCGTCGGCGATCACCGCTCCGCGACCGCGGCGCAGGTCGACCACCCCTTCGTCGCGCAGCTCCTGGTAGGCGCGCAGGACGGTGTGGACGTTGAGGTCGAGCGACTCGGCCAGGGCGCGTGCGGCGGGGAGCCGCTCTCCGGGCGCGAGCTCGCCTGCTGCGACCGCGAGGCGCACCTGGGTCGCGATCTGGGCGAAGAGCGGCTCGGGAGCGCTCGGGTCGATCCGGAAGATCATGCGACAACCCTACTTGTTCTAAGGCAACTAGAACAAGCAGGGTTGTTGTGGGACGCGTCTCAGATCATGTACTCGATCAGTGCCGGGTCCTCGAGAGGCGTGACGGCACGCTCCTCACGCTCGACCGCCGTCGTCTGCCGCACCTTCGCGGGGACACCGACCGCGACAGCACCGGCCGGGACGTCCTTGACGACGACCGCGTTCGCACCGATCTGCGCGTCGTCACCGATCCACACCGGCCCGAGGATCTTCGCGCCCGCGCCGACCACGACACGATCACCGACCGTGGGGTGGCGCTTGCCGTGCGTCATCGAACGACCCCCGAGCGTCACGGAGTGGAACAGCACGACGTCGTCGCCCACGACCGCCGTCTGCCCGATCACGACGCCCATGCCGTGATCGATGAACAGGCGCCGACCGATCGTCGCGCCCGGGTGGATCTCGACGCCCGTCGCCGCACGCGTCGCCTGGGAGATTAGGCGCGCGGGCAGGCGCAGCACCGGCACGCGCCACATGCGGTGGGTCAACCGGTGTGCCCACAGCGCGTGCAGGCCCGGGTAGGCGAGGGCGACCTCGATGCGGGTGCGCGCGGCCGGGTCCCGCGAGATCGCGGCCTCGAGGTCCTCGCGAAGGATCTGGCGGGCGCGCTGCCAGGCGGTCATGGTGCTCCTCGGTGGGCGGCGGAGAGTGCTGGGGCGAACGCTGGTGGCCGCCCGCCGGAGCGGGCGGCCACCAGCGCGGGGTGTCAGTCGAGCAGGTCCGCGTAGAGGATCGTCGACAGGTAGCGCTCGCCGAAGGACGGGACCACGACGACGATCAGCTTGCCCTTGTTCTCGGGACGCTTGCCGATCTCGAGGGCGGCGTGGATCGCGGCACCCGAGGAGATGCCCACGAGCAGCCCGTCTTCCTTCGCCGCGCGGCGTGCCACCGCGACGGCCGTCTCGGCGTCGACGTCGAACACCTCGTCGTAGACGGTCGTGTCGAGGATCTCGGGGACGAAGTTCGCGCCGAGGCCCTGGATCTTGTGCGGGCCGGGCTGGCCGCCGTTGAGGATCGGCGACTCGGCCGGCTCGACCGCGACGATCTTGACGTCAGGCTTGCGCTCCTTGAGCACCTGGCCCACACCGGTGATGGTGCCGCCCGTGCCGATCCCGGCGACGAGGATGTCGATCTGACCGTCAGTGTCGGCCCAGATCTCCTCGGCGGTCGTGCGGCGGTGGACGTCCGGGTTCGCCGCGTTGGCGAACTGGCGGGCGAGGACGGCGCCCGGACGCTCCGCAGCGATCTCGTTGGCCTTGTTGACGGCGCCCTTCATGCCCTCGGAGCCGGGCGTGAGGATGAGCTCGGCGCCGTACGCGCGCAGGAGTGCGCGGCGCTCCTTCGACATGGTCTCGGGCATCGTCAGCACGACGTCGTAGCCGCGCGCCGCACCGACCATCGCCAGAGCGATGCCCGTGTTGCCCGACGTCGCCTCGACGATCGTGCCGCCCGGCTTGAGCTCGCCGGACTTCTCCGCCGCGTCGATGATCGCGACGCCGATGCGGTCCTTGACCGAGTTCGCCGGGTTGTAGAACTCGAGCTTCGCGACGACCGTCGCCTCGACGCCCTCGGCGATGCGGTTGAGCTTGACGAGGGGGGTGTTGCCGACGAGGTCCGAGACGTTCTCGTAGATGCGTGCCATGACTTCCTCTTCAGGTAGTCCCGCGGTGCGGGGGAGGGGCCGACGGTGCGGCAGGGAGGTGAGGGTGCTTCTGGGTGCGGCGACGGTTCGCCAGAGATGGCCTGGGCCACGGGAGAGCGCTGGGTGCGGTGAGCGGACCGCAGGACGACCCGCGGTGCGCGAGGCCGAGGTGGGGCCAGCGCTCTACAGACAGCGACAGGGGGCTGCGCAGCAACACGGCTGGCAGCACAGGACGGGAGCGGCAGCGCACGTGTGCACGATGAGCCTCCCAGGTCCCGAGGGCAGCGCCGCGGTGGGCCTGCCTGCTGTGTCCGGCGCGCCGAACAGCGCGCACGTGGGGAACGTTAGCCGTGGTGAGGGGGCTGAGGCAACGCCGTGTCAACCAGTGAGCGGCGCTCGTGCCTGCGATGGAGCGGATGACGGGAATCGAACCCGCGTAATCAGTTTGGAAGACTGAGGCTCTACCATTGAGCTACATCCGCGTGCAGCGCCCACAACGAGCGCCAGCCCGGATACCTTAGCAAAGATCCCACGGCGCCTCGGCCCCTGCCGCTCGCTTCTGGGCCGCCCCCGCGATGCGCCGGGAGAGGCCCTACACTCGACCGGGAGCACCCCGTCTGACGGGGCTCTCGGGGTGTGGCGCAGGTTGGTAGCGCGTCCGGTTTGGGACCGGAAGGTCGCAGGTTCGAATCCTGTCACCCCGACCATGAGTTCCTGACAGAACTCAGCGAGTCTTGTGACAGAACCTCCCGCGTGAGGCCCCTGAGGGGCTTCGGGCGGGAGGTTCTGTCGTTCCCGGGGGTCTCAGGGGGCCTGGCGGGGTGGGCGAGGGCGGTGTCGCGCTCGCGGGAGGTGCGCTCTAGCAGGCCGTGAGCGGGGTGGCACCGTGCTCGGCGGCCCGTGGCTCCCGTGAAAATTGATGTCGCGTCGTCGTGCGGTTGTCTAGGGTGCGGAGCATCGCTGACGCCTCTCGCCACGATCGCTCCGTTGTGCGGCCCGGTGGGGGCGAACAGTCTCGTGCTCAGCAAGACAGGGGGACTCCGTGGTGGCACTCGAGATGGACGACGTCTCGCGCAGCTTCGAGACCGCTGGCGGCGAGCGCACGGCCGTCGCACACCTCTCCCTGCACGTCGATCCTGGCGAGATCCTCTGCCTGCTCGGTCCGAACGGCGCCGGCAAGACGACGACCGTGCGGATGGCGTCCACCCTCCTGCGCCCCACGTCGGGTCGAGTGACGATCGCGGGCGTCGACGCCGTGCGGGACCCTCGTGGGGCCCGGCGCGGCCTCGGGCTCGTCCTCGGCGGTGACCGGGGCTTCTACATGAGGGCCTCCGCCCGGGAGAACGTGCGGTTCTTCGGCGTGCTGCAAGGACTGACCTCCCGGGAGGCCCGCAGGCGCACAGAGATCGTCCTCGAGCAGGTGGGCCTCGCGGACCGGGCGTCGGACCCGGTCGAGGCTCTCTCCCGCGGGATGCGACAGCGGCTGCACATCGCTCGTGCGCTCACGTCGTCGCCGCAGCTCCTCCTGCTCGACGAGCCGTCGACCGGCCTCGACCCGCAGACGGCGCGTGACCTGCGGTCGCTCGTCCGCGGTCTCGTGGACGACGGCGCCGCAATCCTCCTGACGACCCATGACATGCGTGAGGCCGAACAGCTCGCGGACCGCGTGGCCGTCATCGACCACGGGCGCATGGTCGCGCACGGGGGAGTGCCCGAGATCGCGCGGTCGGCAGGCGTCACGTCCGTCGTCAGCTGGCAGGTGCCTGCCGACAGCGCACCGCCGACAGGGGCGCTCGAGAGCATCCCCGGCGTCCGCGCCGTCGTGACGAGCGAGCGCAACGGCATCACGACGGTCGACGCGCTCCTCTCGGGGACGCCCGGGACCGTGGCCCTCGTCCGTGCGGCCGCGGGGCTGGGCACGCTGGCCGGGCCGGCCGAGCGACCGGCGACCCTCGAAGAGGTGTACCTGGCGCTGCTCGAGCCGGTCGCCGCATGACGGCGTCCCGCGACCTCCTGGCTCTGCCCGCTCTCGCGCTGTTCCAGGTGAAGCAGCTCGCCCGGACCTCGTTCTTCCTGCAGACCGCGCTCGCGGCACCCGCCGCGTTCATGCTGCTGCGCCTCACCGCGGGCGCGGACTCGCGTGACCTGTGGTTCGACGGCCTCGTCGCCGGAATCTGGGCGACCACGACGACGGCGACAGGCATGCTCGGCTATCAGCGCTACCTCGGGACGTTCGAGCTCCTGCTCGCATCCTCGCGCCGTCCCGGCGTCGTCCTCGGCGCGATCTTCACGGCCGCCGCCGCGCTCGGCCTCGTCGGCCTGCCTGTCGCGGTCGCGCTCCAGGTCGCGTCAGGGAGCGCGCCCGTCGTCGGGTCACAGCAGGCGCTCGGCGTCACGGTGGGGCTCGTGGCGTGCGTCGCGTCAGCCCACGTGCTCGCTGCGGCCTTCGTCGCGACCCGCCGAGCGACGGCGTTCGAGCCGCTCCTGCTCGTCCCGGTGTGGCTGCTGGTCGGCGTCGTGATCCCTGCGCAGGCCATGCCGCGTCCCGTGGAGATCCTCGCGTTGCTGCACCCGCTGACGAGCGCGGTGCGTGCGGAGCGGGCGGCGACGCCGACGGACGCGCTCACCTGGGCGCTCGCGTCGCTCGTCCTGAGCGTCGGGTGGCTCGTCGTCGGCGTCCGGCTCCTCGCGCGAGCGCAAGCGCGCACCGCCGTGCGCGGCACGAGCGGGGTGGCGTGATGCGAGACCTCGTCGCGAATGTCCAGGCCGGCGCTCTGATCGCCTGGCGGACGCTGCCCGAGCTCGGCAGTCCGACCCTCGTCGTCGTGAGGCTCGTCCTCGTCCCGGGATTCACCGCGCTCTTCTACCTCGCGATCGCGAGCCGTGGCGACCTTGGCGACGCGACCTTCGGCGACGCTCTCGCGGCCGCGTGCGTCGCCGCTGGCGTCGCGGCAGCGGTCTCCTGCGCGACGCTCCTCTCGTTCGACCGCTTCGAGGGCACGACCGAGCAGTGGGCGCTCGCGGACCGTCGGGCGGCGTCGCTCGTCTCGATCGGGCGCAACGCCGTGGTCCTCGCGCTCGGGTTCTGCTCCGGCGTCTCGAGCATCCTCGCGCTCGCGGCCTTCCACGCCGTCGACCTGCCCGACGACGGAGGGGTCGGCCTCGCGGTGGCGTGCCTGCTCGTGGCGTCGCTCAGCGGCGTCGGGCTCGGTCTGTTCGTCGGCGTCGTCAGCGCGACGATGCGTGACTCGTTGCTCCTCGTGAACCTGACCGAGCTCGGTCTGCCCGTGCTGTCGGGCGCCGCCGCGGCGATCACGAGCCTGCCGGCTCCAGCGTTCTGGTTGGCGGCGGCCCTGCCGACCGGATGGGTGACCGAGGCGGCGCGTTCTGCGGGCGCGGCACATTCCGCGGGCGCGGCACATTCTGCGGGCGCGGCGCAGCCCGCGTCCGGCTACCTCGTCGCAGCGCTCGTGACGGGCGCCGTCTGGGCGGCTGCAGCCGTCGCCCTCGGGGCTGCGCGTGCACGACGTCGCCGGGACGGGCGCAGCGTCGCCACCTTCTGACGGTCGCACGTCACCGGGTCCGGCTCGCGTACCCGCAAGCCCAGCGATGGCGTAGGATCGACGGGTTACCCGCGCGCCGGTGCGTCTGCCCGGTCGGCCCCCGATCATCTGGAGATCAGCAAGTGAAGAGCGCCGTCGAGAACCTGGAGCCCACCAAGGTCAAGCTGACCGTGGAGGTGGCGTACGACGAGCTCAAGCCGAGCATCGACCACGCCTACGAGCACATCGCCAAGGACGTGACCGTCCCCGGCTTCCGTAAGGGCAAGGTCCCCGCACGCATCATCGACCAGCGTTTCGGTCGTGGCGCGGTCCTCGAGCACGCCATCAACGAGGGCCTGCCGGGCTTCTACTCCGACGCGGTCCGTGAGCACGAGCTCCGCCCGCTCGCGCAGCCGACCGTCGAGGTCACCAAGGTTCCGGACCCCTCCGAGACCGAGGGTGAGCTGCACTTCACGGCCGAGGTCGAGGTCCGCCCGACGCTCGACCTCCCCGAGCTGTCGACCCTGAACATCACGGTCGACGACGTCGAGGTCTCCGACGAGGACGTCGCCGAGCGTCGTGACGCCCTGCGTGAGCGCTTCGGCTCGCTCGTCGGCGTCGACCGCCCGGCCCAGGACGGCGACTTCGTCGTCATCGACATGACCGCGAAGATCGAGGACGAGGAGATCGACTCGATCTCCGGAACGTCCTACCAGATCGGCTCGGGCACGATGCTCGACGGTCTCGACGAGGCGCTGATCGGCCTCTCGGCCGGCGAGTCCACGACCTTCACCTCGCCCCTCGCCGGCGGCGAGCACGAGGGCAAGGACGCGACCATCTCGGTCACGGCCACCTCGGTCAAGACCCGCGAGCTGCCTGAGGCTGACGACGAGTTCGCCCAGCTGGCGTCCGAGTTCGACACGATGGCCGAGCTTGACGAGGACCTGCGCAAGCAGGTCGCGTCCATGAAGACGTCCAACCAGGCGGTCCAGGCGCGCGACGCGCTCCTCGAGGCGCTCAAGGGCGCCATCGAGATCCCGGTCCCGTCCGGCGTCGTCGAGGCCGAGGTCCACCGTCACCTCGAGGGTGAGGGTCGTCTGGAGGACGACGAGCACCGCGCCGAGGTCACCACGGAGGCCACGACCGCCATCACGAACCAGATCCTGCTCGACACCCTCGCCGAGAGCCTCGACGTCAAGGTCGCACAGGGCGAGCTCCTTGAGTACCTGCTCGGTGCCGCGCGCCAGTACGGCATGGACCCGAACGAGTTCATCAAGCAGATCGACGGCTCCGGCCAGATCCCGCAGATCGTCGGAGAGGTCGCCCGTTCGAAGGCCCTCGCCGTCGCGCTGCGCCAGATCGAGGTCAAGGACGCGTCGGGCAACGTCGTCGACCTGTCCGAGTTCATCGGCTCGGACGAGGACGACGCCGCGGTGTCGGCCGTCGAGGAGGCCGCCGAGGCCGCTGCCGAGGAGTCCGAGGAGGCCTGAGCTTCCCCGCACCAGCACGAACACCGCGAAGGCCGCGCCCCGACGGGCGCGGCCTTCGCGGTGCCCGGCCCGGTGCTGCAGAGCATGTGCGCCCAAAGCGAAAAGGGGCCTGCAGCGGGCAGAGACCGCAGGGGTCCCGCGTTAGGGTCGACGAAGGTGAAACCCATACATAGGGAGATGAGCGTGAACGAGCAGATGCCGGTGGCAGCCCGCGGTGACGTGGCAGGCCTAGGCCTGAACGACTCCATCTACAACAGGCTCCTCAAGGAGCGCATCATCTGGCTCGGCTCGGAGGTGCGCGACGAGAACGCCAACGCGATCTGCGCGCAGATGATGCTCCTGGCCGCGGAGGACCCTGAGAAGGACATCTTCCTGTACATCAACTCGCCCGGTGGCTCGATCACGGCAGGCATGGCGATCTACGACACGATGCAGTTCATCCAGCCCGACGTCGCGACCGTCGCGATGGGCATGGCCGCCTCGATGGGGCAGTTCCTGCTCTCCTCGGGCGCCAAGGGCAAGCGCTTCGCGACGCCGCACGCCCGCGTCATGATGCACCAGCCCTCGGGCGGCATCGGCGGCACCGCGACCGACGTCCGCATCAACGCCGAGCTGATCCTCCACATGAAGCGGGTGCTCGCCGAGCTCATCGCCGAGCAGACCGGCAAGACCGTCGAGCAGATCAACCAGGACTCCGACCGCGACCGCTGGTTCACCGCGACCGAGGCCCTCGAGTACGGCTTCATCGACCACGTCGTCACCCACGCCGGTTCCGTCCCTGGCGGCGGCGGCACGGCGAACGCCTGACGCGTCCGCCTCCCACCCCCAGGTCACCGAGCTTCCAGGAGAAACCAGTGAGCATCGAGTCCCAGTACATCTCCACCGCCCAGCGGCTGGCCGGCCCCTACGGTGCCGCGCTCGCCGGAGGCATGGCCCCCGCGGGCCCGTCCAACCGGTACGTGCTCCCCAGCTTCGAGGAGCGCACCCCCTACGGCTTCAAGCGTCAGGACCCGTACGCGAAACTGTTCGAGGACCGCATCATCTTCCTCGGCGTCCAGGTCGACGACGCGTCCGCCGACGACGTCATGGCCCAGCTCCTCGTCCTCGAGAGCCAGGACCCGGACCGTGACATCAACATGTACATCAACTCGCCCGGTGGCTCGTTCACCGCGATGACGGCGATCTACGACACGATGCAGTACATCAAGTCGCAGGTGCAGACCGTCTGCCTCGGCCAGGCGGCTTCCGCTGCGGCCGTGCTGCTCGCCGCCGGCCAGCCGGGCAAGCGTCTCGCCCTGCCGAACGCGCGCGTGCTGATCCACCAGCCTGCAATGGAGGGCGGCGGCTACGCGCAGGCGTCCGACATCGAGATCCACGCCAACGAGCTCATCCGCATGCGCGAGTGGCTCGAGGACACGCTCGCTCTGCACACCGGCAACCCGGTCGAGCAGGTGCGTCAGGACATCGAGCGCGACAAGATCCTCTCGGCACAGCAGGCCGCCGACTACGGGATCGTCGACCAGGTCATGGAGAGCCGGAAGGCGAAGATCCTGCCGAAGGCCTGAACCCACCCGCCGGAGCGTCGGAACTGACATCGGCGCTCCGGTGGTGTGCAATGGACTCGACAGCCGTCACTCGCTCGGAGAGACGGCGCTGAAAGGGGCAAGGCTTTGGCACGCATCGGAGACGGCGCCGACCTGCTCAAGTGCTCCTTCTGCGGGAAGTCGCAGAAGCAGGTCAAGAAGCTCATCGCCGGACCGGGCGTCTACATCTGCGACGAGTGCATCGAGCTGTGCAACGAGATCATCGAGGAGGAGCTCACCGAGTCCGTCGAGACGGGCCTCGCCGAGCTGCCGAAGCCTCGCACGATCTTCGACTTCCTCAGCCAGTACATCGTCGGTCAGGACGCCGCGAAGCGTGCCCTCGCCGTCGCCGTCTACAACCACTACAAGCGCATCCAGGCGGGTCTGAGCGGCAAGCCGACGGCCGACGACGACGACCAGGTCGAGATCGCCAAGTCGAACATCCTGCTCATCGGTCCCACCGGTACGGGCAAGACGTACCTCGCGCAGACGCTCGCGAAGATGCTCAACGTCCCGTTCGCGATCGCCGACGCGACGGCGCTCACCGAGGCCGGCTACGTCGGCGAGGACGTCGAGAACATCCTCCTCAAACTCATCCAGGCCGCTGACTTCGACGTCAAGAAGGCAGAGACGGGCATCATCTACATCGACGAGGTCGACAAGATCGCCCGCAAGTCGGAGAACCCGTCGATCACGCGTGACGTGTCTGGCGAGGGCGTGCAGCAGGCGCTGCTAAAGATCATCGAGGGGACGGTCGCCTCCGTCCCGCCGCAGGGTGGCCGCAAGCACCCGCACCAGGAGTTCATCCAGATCGACACGTCGAACGTCCTGTTCATCGTCGCGGGTGCGTTCGCGGGCCTCGAGGAGATCATCGCGCAGCGCGTGCGCAAGCGCGGCGTCGGCTTCGGTGCGCCCATGGACTCCGACGAGGAAGGCGACCTCTTCGGAGAGGTCCGTCCCGAGGACCTCGTGAAGTTCGGTCTGATCCCCGAGTTCATCGGCCGTCTGCCGGTCGTCACGTCCGTGTCGAAGCTCGACGAGGACGCCCTCGTCAGCATCCTGACCCAGCCGCGCAACGCGCTCGTCAAGCAGTACCGCCGCATGTTCGAGATCGACGGGGTCGAGCTCGAGCTGACCGAGGAAGCGCTCGTGACGATCGCGGCCAAGGCGCTCGAGCGCAAGACCGGTGCCCGCGGCCTGCGAGCGATCCTGGAGGAGACCCTCCAGCCGATCATGTTCGACATCCCCAGCCGCGAGGACATCGACCGCGTCATCGTCGACCGTGACGTCGTGCTCGGTGAGGGAGAACCGCAGTTCGTCATGCGCCCCGACGACCTCCACCGCGAGAAGAGCGCCTGATGGGGGAGCCCGCCCCCGAGCTTCCCGACGAGATCGTCCGTCTGCGCCACTCGATCGACAACATCGACGGCGCGTTGATGTACCTGCTCGCAGAGCGTTTCAAGTGCACCCAGCGCGTCGGAGAGCTCAAGGCGCAGGGCGGCTTGCCCCCGGAAGACCTCGGCCGCGAGACGCAGCAGATCGAGCGCCTCGCGCAGATCGCTGCGAGCGCCGGGCTCGACCCCGTGTTCGCGGAACGCTTCCGCACCTTCGTCGTCACCGAGGTCAAGCGCCGGCACCAGCTCATCGCCGAGCAGGGCGACGGCGAGGCGCCGATCCTCGACATCTACTCCTAGAGCCCGCACCCCGCCCGCCACCGCTCGCTGAGCGATGGCGGGCGTCGTCGTTCCGGCGGAGAGTAGAGGAACGGCCGGCCACCCCGGGCCGGCCACGGCGAAACGAGGGTCGCGATGAAGCTTGACTGGATCCGTCCGCTGCTGGGCCGCAAGGCTCCGTTCACCACCGTGTCGATCGACGTGACGCGCGAGGGTGGCCGAGCAGACCGGGAGGTGGAGGAGCGATGGCGCTCCCTGCACCGGTCGCTCCAGGAGGCAGGCACGCCTATGTCGCTCCTCACGGAGCTTGACGAGGCGCTCGGACGCCCTGTGCGCCGACTCGGAGCCCGTGGCCGCGTCATCGTCGCCACCGACGACGAGGGTATCCTCGTCGACCGTCTCGTCCGGGTCGCACCCGTCACCTCGACCGCCGTCCGCGGACCGGTTCCCGAGCTCCTGCTCGCCTCCTTGTACGGCGACGAGAACGTCGACCACGTCGTCGTGCTCGTCGACCGCAGCGGTGCCGACATCGTGCGAGAGGGCTGGGGGGCCGCTGACGTCGCCTGGCACGCGACCGTCGAGGGCAGCCACGACGAGATCGAGAACGTCCGCGCCGGCGGCACGTCCGAGGGCAGGATCGAGAACCGCGCGACCGACTCGTGGGAGCGCAACGCCGAGGAGGTCGCCGCAGCGCTCGACGGGCTCGTCACCCGTGACGCGCCCGAGGCGATCGTGATCTCAGGCGACAAGCGGGCCGTGAGCCTCATCGAGTCCGCGCTCGGACAGCGGGCGCGTGCCCTCACGGTCGTGGTCCCCGGCGGCAGCCGGAACCCCGGCGCGAAGGAGGACGCGTTCCAGCAGCAGGTCGAGGAGGCGCTCGAGGCGTGCCGTGCCCACCGGCGTGACCGCGTCCTGGAGAGGTTCGACGAGCACCACGGCAAGGGCGGACGCGCCGTGTCCTCGCTCGCTGACGTCGTCGACGTGCTGCGCAAGGGACAGGTCGAGGAGCTGATCGTCTCCGAGGACGTCGCGCAGCAGACGGTCGTCACCGGAAGCGTATGGGTCGGTGACGACCCCTTCGAGATCGCGGTGTCCCGCGGCGAGCTCGAGGACCTCGGCATCGAGAACCTTCGTGAGCTGCCGGCGTCGGTCGCGCTCCTGCGCAGCGCGATCGCGCAGGACGCCGGGCTCACCTTCGCGCCTGCTGAGCGAGCACCGCTCGAGGGAGTAGGTGCGTTGCTGCGCTGGCACGACGAGACGACGCCGCGCGAGGGCCTCGCGAGCCTGTCCCGCCCGACCGCGCCCAAGGCGGGGGCAACCGCCTGAACGGCCCTCTCCACGCGAGCCTGACGGCGCGTGGAGAAGCGAAGGGCGCGGTGCTCACGCACCGCGCCCTTCGCTTCTGTCCGTCGCCGCGGCGACTCAGTCCTCGTCGCCCGGGTGGGCGCGGGTGGGGTCGAGGACCCTCTCGAGGAAGAGTCGCGTGCGCGGCTCCTGCGGGTTGCCGATGACCTCGGCGGGCGGGCCCTGCTCGACGATGACGCCACCGTCGATGAAGACGACGCGATCGGCGACCTCGCGGGCGAACGCCATCTCGTGGGTGACGACCATCATGGTCATGCCGCCCTCCGCGAGCTCGCGCATGACGGCGAGCACGTCGCCCACGAGCTCCGGGTCGAGGGCTGACGTCGGCTCGTCGAACAGCATGAGCTGGGGGTCCATGCTGAGCGCGCGGGCGATCGCGACGCGCTGCTGCTGGCCGCCGGAGAGCTGAGCAGGGTGGGCGGCGCCACGGTCGCCGAGGCCGACGCGCTCGAGATTCTGCAGGGCGATGCGCTCGGCCTCCTCCTTGGAGCGCTTGAGCACCTTGCGCTGCGCGATCGTGCAGTTCTCGAGCACCGTGAGGTGTGCGAAGAGGTTGAAGCCCTGGAACACCATGCCGACGTGCGTACGCACGACGTCGATGTCGACGTCCGGGTCGGTGATCTCCGTGTCGAGCACGACGATCGAACCCGACGTCGCCGTCTCCAGCTGGTTGACGCAGCGCAGCAGCGTCGACTTGCCCGAGCCCGACGGGCCGATGATGCACACGACCTCGCCCTGCTCGACGGTCAGGTCGACGCCCGTGAGCACCTCGCGGGGCCCGTATGACTTGTGCAGGTCGCTGATCTGCACGACCGGCGTCGTGGCGTTCATGCGCGGCTCCTAGCGCCCTTGGCCTCGAGCCTGCGCGCGAGGTATCCCAGCGGGATGGTGATGATGAGGTAGCAGAAGCCCACGACGAAGAGCGCCGTCATGCCGCCGCCTGCCGGGCTCGACAGGGCGTTGGACCCGATCTTCGTGAGCTCGAAGTCGGCTGCTGTGAGCCCGAGTCCGAACACGAGGGCCGTGTCCTTGGTCAGGAGGATGACCTCGTTGGTCATCGGCGGCAGGACGATGCGGAAGGCCTGCGGGATCACGATCGTCACCATCGTGCGCGTGTGGGACATGCCGAGCGATCGCGCCGCCTCGACCTGACCCTTGGGGACGGCCTGCAGACCTGCACGGAGCGTCTCCGCGATGTACGCGGCCGACACCATGCCTAGCCCGATCGCGACCTTGGTGACGACCGAGTCGAACTGGACACCGAACGCGAAGGGCACGCCGAACCCGACGGTGAGGACGAACAGCAGTGCGGGGATGCCCCGGAAGAACTCGACGTAGGCGGTCGCGATCGCGCGGTAGAGCCCCACGGACGACAGCCGCATGAGTGCGAGCAGCGTGCCGAGCGCGATACCCACCGCGAACGCGGCGATCGTGTACGTGACCGTGTTGAGGAACGCCTTGGGCAGCTGCGGCAGGACGGCGCGCGCGGCGTCAGGGTTGAAGATGTTGGTACCGACGTTGTCCCAGTCGATCGCCAGGGCGGCGGCGCCCAGGACGATGACGAGCACCGCATACTGGACGACACGAGAGATCAGCGCTCGGCGGCGCGGACTCAGCCGCGCCCGGGCCGGGGCGGTCCGGGCGGCGGCGGGAGCCGGTGACGTCATGGTGTGCTCAGTCCTCAGCCGGGGCGAAGCCGAAGCGCTCGGTGTGGATCTTGGCCCACGTGCCGTCCGACTTCACGCGGGCGAGCGTCGCGTTGACCTTCTCCAGGAGGGCGGTGTTGCCCTTCTTCACGGCGATGCCGTAGACGTCGTCGGTCGGGAGCGTCGCCGTGATCGTGAGCTCGTCGCTCTCGTACGTGCCGAGGACGGCATAGTCGTTGATGACCGCGTCGACCTGGCCGGTCTTCAACGCCTGGATCTGGAGCCCGAGGTCGTCGAACTGGACGCCCGTGAGGCCCTTGTCTGCCACCCAGGTGTCGCCGACGGTGGCCTTCTGGACGCCGATCTTCTTGCCCGCGAGGTCTGCCTCGGTGGCGATGGTGGAGCCCGCCTTGACGAGGAGGCCGAGGTCTGCGGCGAAGTACGGCTCCGAGAAGTCGATGTTGGCCTTGCGTCCCTCGGTGATCGACATGCCGGTCGCGACGACGTCGCACTGGCTCGTGTTGAGGGCCGCACCCGACTCCATGGCGTCGAAGCCGACGTTGAGGACCTTCTGCTCGACGCCGAGGTCCTTCGCGATCTCCCCGGTGAGGTCCATGTCGAGGCCGACGATCTGGTCGCCCTCGATGAACTCGAACGGCTCGAACGGCGGGTTGGTGCACACCGTGAGCACGTCGCCCTTGACGAGCGCGACGGCGGGAGCGCCCGACGCGTCGGTCGCGGTGGTGGTGGGCGACTCGGTCGAGGAGCAGCCGGTGAGCACGAGGGCGCCGACGGCGAGAGCGGGGACGAGGTGCTTGAGGGAGGTCATGAGCGTCCTGACGTCTGATCGTGAATGATTATTCCGAGCACATCATACATATACGACCGAGACGTGAGACATGGTCCCGAGTGCCTGTGTGAGGCGATCCACATGTGGTACCCCCGCGGCGTCACCCGTAGATCGCGTCCACCTGGTCTGCGAAGTCCTTGAGCACGAGCGAGCGCTTCACCTTCAGCGACGGCGTCAGATAGCCGTTCGCCTCCGTGAAGTCCGTCGTCAGGACCCTCACCTTGCGGATCGACTCCGCACGCGAGACTGCCTTGTTCGCCCGCTCGGCCGCGCGGTGCATCGCCGCGAGCACCTCCGGGTGCTCCGCAGCCTCGGAGACCGACATGACCGGAAGTCCGTGCGACGCCAGCCATCCCGGCAGCATCTCGGCGTCGAGCGTCACGAGCGCCGCGATGAACGGGCGCTGGTCGCCCACGACCACGCACTGGCTCACGAGCGGGTGGCCACGGAAGCGGTCCTCGAGCACCGCCGGAGCGACGTTCTTCCCGCCGGCGGTGATGATGATCTCCTTCTTGCGGCCCGTGATCTGCAGGAAGCCGTCGTCGTCGATCGTGCCGAGGTCGCCCGTGCGGAACCAGCCGTCAGACAGCGCCTCCGCGGTCGCCGCGGGGTTGTTCCGGTAGCCGCGGAACACGTGCGGACCCTTGACGAGGACCTCACCGTCGTCGTCGATCCTCAGGCTCGTCCCCGCGAACGCAGGACCGACCGTCCCGACCTTGATGCGGTCCGGACGGTTGACCGCCGTCGGCGCCGTCGTCTCGGTGAGCCCGTAGCCCTCGAGGATCGTCAGGCCGATGCCGCGGTAGAAGTGCCCGAGGCGCTCGCCGAGCGGCGCACCACCCGAGATCGCATACCTCGCCTGACCGCCGAGGGCCGCACGCAGCTTCGAGAAGAGCAGGGCGCTCGCGACCTGGTGCTGCGCCTTGAGCACGACGGACGGGCCCTGCGGCGTGTCCCATGCGCGCGACGTCTGGATCGCGACCTTCGCCGCCCACCGGAACAGCTTCAGGCGCGCACCCGAGCCGGCCTTCTGCTCCGACGCGTTGTAGACCTTCTCGAACACGCGCGGCACCGCGAGCAGATAGGTCGGCTTGAACGTGCTCAGGTCAGGCAGCAGGTTGCGCGTGTCAGGCGTGTGGCCCAGCACCGAGCCCGACGTGATCGCGACGATCTGGATGTACCGCGCGAACACGTGCGCGAGCGGCAGGAACAGCAAGGTGCGAGAGCCCGGCACGGTGCACACCTGCGGCAGCGAGCGGATGCCGTTGCGCGCCAGGTACGCGAAGCTCCAGTGCGTCATCTCGGCGCCCTTCGGGCGGCCGGTCGTCCCCGACGTGTAGATGATCGTCGCGAGGTCGTCGCCACGGACCGCTTCGGTCCGCGCCGCGACGACCGCGTCGTCGACCCCCGCGCCCGCGCGGCGCAGGTCCTCGATCGCGTCGTTCTCGAGGACGAGGACCTCGCGCAGCTCGGGGAGGTCCGTGCGGGCCTCGTCGACGAGCGACGCGTGCGCCGACGACTCCACCACGGCGACGCTCACGCCCGCGTCCGAGCAGATCCACCGGACCTGGTCCGCCGAGCTCGTCTCGTAGACGGGCACCGGCACGGCACCCGCCGCCCAGCACGCAAAGTCGAGGAGCGTCCACTCATAGCGGGTGCGCGACATGATCGCGACGCGGTCGCCCGCCTCGACACCCTTCGCGACGAGCCCCTTCGCCACCTCGACGACCTCGTCGGCGAAGCGCTGCGCAGTCACGGGGATCCACCCGCCGGCAAGGCCCGCCTTCCGCTCGATCAGCACGCCGCCCGGGTTCGCTGCGACACGCAGCGCCAGGATCGTGCAGAGCGACGAGCCCTCGGGCACGTCGACGAGGTCGGGGGAGGAAGTCTCACGCATGAGGGGCCTTTCGTGACGTCCCTGAGGCGTCGGGCGTGGCGTCGTCGGCGGCGCCACCGACGTCCGGGTGGCGGGGACGCGCTCGCGCCCCCGCCCGGGTAGGTGGTGTGCTGCTCAGCCGCGCGGCTTGCGCGCCTCGGCCTCGCCGAGCTCCGAGCGGACGACGACGAGGCCGCCCTGGACGTTCGGGTCACCCTGGCCCTCGGACGCCTCGACGAGCACGAGCTCGCCCGTGACGCGACCCGCACCGCGGACGTCGACGACCGCGGACTCGACCGCGGCGAGAGCGGTCGCCGGCACGGCGAGCTCCGCGAGGAGGATCGGCGTCCGCATCGAGACCTTCGCCTCGGACTTGATCTTGCGCAGCGCGGCGAGAGCGTTGCCAGCGGCCGTCAGGTCCTCGAAGCGAGCGTCACCTGCAGCGACGCGCAGGCCGCCCGAGACGGGCCACGGAGCACGGTGCACCGAACCGGTGCGCCACCACGACCAGACCTCCTCGGTCGCGAACGGCAGCACCGGAGCGAACAGGCGCAGCAACGTGTCGAGCGCGAGGGCGAGCGCCACGCGCGCCGACTGCGTCTCGGCCGACACGTCCTCGCCACCGCCGCCGTAGGCGCGGTCCTTGACGAGCTCGAGGTAGTCGTCGCAGAACGTCCAGAAGAACGTCTCCGAGATCTCCAGGGCGCGCGTGTGGTCGTACGCCTCGAGCGCCTCGGTCGCGGCGTCGACCACGTCAGCGAGGCCCGCGAGCATCGCGCGGTCGAGCGGCACGGTCACGAGGCTCGGGTCGAGACGAACCTCGCCCTCGCCTGCGAACGACAGCGCGAACTTCGACGCGTTGAGAATCTTGATCGCGAGACGCCGGCCGATCTTCATCTGACCGACCTCGAACGCCGCATCGGTGCCCAGACGCGCGGACGCCGCCCAGTAGCGCACCGCGTCAGAGCCGTGCTCCTCGAGCAGGCCCATCGGCGTGACGACGTTGCCCTTCGACTTCGACATCTTCTTGCGGTCCGGGTCGAGGATCCACCCGGAGATCGCCGCGTCGGTCCACGGCAGCGAACCGTGCTCGAGGTGCGAGCGCACGACCGTCGAGAACAGCCACGTCCGGATGATGTCCTGGCCCTGCGGGCGCAGGTTCATCGGGAAGACACGCTCGAACAGGTCTGTGTCGTCGAGCCAGCCACCGGCGATCTGCGGGGTGAGCGAGCTCGTCGCCCACGTGTCCATGATGTCGGGGTCGCCCACGAAGCCGTTCGCCTGGCCCCGCTGCTCGGCGGAGTAGCCCGGCGGGACGTCGGACGACGGGTCGATCGGCAGCGTCGCCTCGTCGGGGACGATCGGGGAGTCCCACACGGGCTCGCCCTCGGCGTCCACGGGATACCAGACCGGGATCGGCACGCCGAAGAAGCGCTGGCGCGAGACGAGCCAGTCGCCGTTGAGGCCGCCGACCCAGTTCGAGTAGCGCACCGCCATGAACTCAGGGTGGAACTTGAGCTCGTCACCACGCGCGAGCAGCGCCGCGTTGAGGTCCGCGTCGCGGCCACCGTTGCGGATGTACCACTGGCGGCTCGTGACGATCTCGAGCGGCTTGTCGCCCTTCTCGAAGAAGTTCGTCTTGCGACGCGTCGGGACGGGCTCGCCCGCGAGGTCGCCCGACTCCGTGAGCGCCTCGACGATCGCGGTGCGCGCGGAGAACGTCGTCTTGCCGGCGATCTCCTCGAACAGCGCGACACCCCGCTCAGAGCTGATCCATGCGGGGACCTCACGCGTGAGGCGGCCGTCACGGTTCAGGATCGACCGGGTCGGCAGCTGCAGCTCACGCCACCACTGCACGTCCGTCAGGTCGCCGAACGTGCAGCACATCGCGATGCCTGCACCCTTGTCCGGCTCAGCCGCCGGGTGCGCGAGGACCGGCACCTCGACGTCGAACAGCGGGGACCTGACGGTCGTGCCGAAGAGGTCCTTGTAGCGCTCGTCGTCCGGGTGCGCGATGAGCGCGACGCACGCGGGCAGCAGCTCGGGGCGCGTCGTCTCGATCTGGACGGCGCTGCCGTCAGCCGCGTGGAAGTCGACCTTGTGGAAGTGGCCCGGGTAGTCGCGAGCCTCGAGCTCCGCCTGCGCCACGGCCGTCTGGAACGTCACGTCCCACAGTCCCGGCGCCTCCGCCTGGTACGCCTCACCGCGCGCGAGGTTCCGCAGGAACGCCGTCTGCGCGGTCGCCTGGGCCCGCTTGCCGATCGTCTGGTAGTGGTGCGACCAGTCGACCGAGAGCCCGAGGTGGCGCCACAGCGCCTCGAACTGCTTCTCGTCCTCGGCCGTCAGCCGCTCGCACAGCTCGACGAAGTTCTTGCGGCCGATCGGCTGCTGGTCCGCAGCCTTGACGCTCTTGCCCTCAGCGCCCTCGAACGGCGGCACGAAGTTCTCGATGTACGGGAGGGACGGGTCGCAGCGCACGCCGTAGTAGTTCTGCACGCGACGCTCGGTCGGCAGCCCGTTGTCGTCCCAGCCCATCGGGTAGAACACGGACTTGCCACGCATGCGCTGGAAGCGCGCGACGACGTCGGTGTGCGTGTAGGAGAACACGTGGCCGACGTGCAGCGAGCCCGAGACCGTCGGCGGGGGCGTGTCGATCGAGTAGACGTCCGCGCGCTCCGCCGTGCGGTCGAACGCGTACGTGCCCTCGGCGGCCCAGCGCTCGTCGAGCTTCGTCTCGAGACCGTCGAGGCTGACCTTGTCCGGTACCTCGCCGACGGAGGCGGTGATCACGCCGTGCTGCATGCCCGTGACGGGCGTCGACTCAGGTCCGGTGGTCTCGGGGGTGCTCATGAGAACCCATGATCCCAGATCCGGGGGGCTGGTGGGCAACTCTGCACGAGCGAGGCGCGCCGAGGCGTCGGCGCATCGTGCCGGGGCACGTGTCGGGGTCGGCGGCTAGGCTCGGCTCATGGACCTGACCATCGGCTACGCCGCCATGCTCGAGCAGTTCCACCCCACCGAGATCATCGAGCTGTCCGCGTACGCGGAGTCGCTCGGATTCTCCGGTGTCATGGCTGCCGACCACTTCCAGCCGTGGGTTCCGCAGCAGGGTCAGAGCGCGTTCGTGTGGAACGTGCTCTCGGCGCTCGGCGAGCGTACGCGCGGGGACATCGGGCCCGGCGTGACGGCGCCGACGTTCCGCTGGCACCCGGCGATGGTCGCGCAGGCGAGCGCGACGCTCGCCGCGATGTACCCGGGACGGCACTGGCTGGGACTCGGCTCGGGGGAGGCGCTCAACGAGCACATCGTCGGCCAGTACTGGCCTGAGGCGCCCGAGCGGATCAACCGCATGTTCGAGGCGATCGAGATCATCAAGAAGCTCTTCACGGCGTCGCTCGCGGGCAAGGACACGAAGCACTCGGGCCAGTTCTACAAGCTCGAGTCGACGCGCCTGTGGACCATGCCGGATGTCCCGCCGGAGATCCTCGTCGCGACCGCCGGCCCGGTGACGGCGAAGCGCGCGGGCAAGTACGCGGACGGGCTCATCACGGTGGGCGCGCCGCTCGAGAAGATCTCGATGCTGTTCGGCAAGTTCGACGACGGCGCGCGCGAGTCAGGCCGTGACCCGGAGTCGATGCCGAAGGTGCTGCAGATCCACCTGTCCTGGGCACCGACCGACGAGGAGGCGCTCGCGAACGCGATGACGGAGTGGCCGAACGGCGGCATGAAGTTCCCGAAGGCGGACATCCGATCGCCGTTCGAGTTCGAGCAGATCGCCCGGCTGGTGCGGCCCGAGGACTTCGAGGGCCGCATGGTCATCTCGTCCGACCCGGACGTGCACCGCGCGAACATCCAGAAGTACGTCGACCTGGGCTTCGACCGCATCTACCTGCACAACGTGGGCCGCAACCAGCGCGAGTGGATCGACGTGTTCGCCAAGGACGTGCTGCCCAAGCTGTCGCGGTGAGCCACGCGGACGGCGCGGGCTTCCGCGTCTGGGCGCCCGATGGCATACCTGAGGTCACCACCGGAGACGACCTCGCGGCGATCGTCGCGTCAGCGTGCCCGGACCTCGCGGACGGTGACGTCGTCGTCGTCGCGAGCAAGATCGTGTCGAAGGCCGAGGGGCGCGTCGTCGCGGCCGACGACCGGGAGGACGCGATCACCGCGGAGACCGTGCGCGTCGTCGCGACGCGCGAGCGGCCGGGTGGCCCGCCGCTGCGCATCGTCGAGAACCGGCTCGGGCTCGTCATGGCGGCGGCCGGCGTCGACGCGTCCAACACGCCCGAGGGCACGGTCCTCCTGCTCCCGCTCGACCCGGACGCGTCCGCAGCGAGGCTGCGCGCCGCGCTGCACGCCTGCCTCGCCGTCCGCGTCGGCGTGGTCGTGACGGACACGGCCGGGCGCGTGTGGCGCGACGGCCTCGTCGACCTCGCGATCGGTGCGGCAGGCGTGCGCGTCGTCGAGGACGAGCGCGGCCGCCGCGACAGCGCGGGCCGCGAGCTGGGGATGACCGTGCGCGCCGTCGCCGACGAGATCGCCGCGGCCGCAGACCTCGCCAAGGGCAAGGTCACAGGACGTCCCGTCGCGATCGTCCGTGGTCTCGGCCACCTCGTCACGGACGACGACGGCCCGGGAGCCCGCGTCCTGCCGCGCCTCGGGGCGGACGACCTGTTCGCCGAAGGGACGGCCGAGGCATACGCGCGCGGGCTTGCGGACGGTCGCGCCGTCGCCAGAGCGGGTGACGCGGACGCCCCGAGCTAGCGCCGCACCCCCGGAGTGTCGGGCGCTGGCCCTACGCTGCGGGGCATGGACCTGCACGTTCACCGGTACGGCAACCCGCAAGCTCCCCGCATGCTGCTCCTGCACGGGATGACGGAGGACGGCACCACCTGGCCGGACCTCGTCGAGCGGTGGGGTGCGGCATGGGACCTCGTGGCGGTCGACCTGCGCGGGCACGGCCGCTCGCCCCGTCTCACGCAGGACGAGCGACCGCGGGCGACGGAGGTCATGCTCGACGACGTCGTCGCGCTCCTCGACGAGCAGCCGGCCCCGGTCGTCCTCCTGGGGCACTCGCTCGGGGGAAACCTTGCCCTCCGGGCGGCGCTCCGGCGCCCCGGGGCGGTGCGCGCCCTCGTCCTCGAGGACCCGACGTCGCCTCTGGACCCCTCGGACACGGAACGCTTCGTGGCGGGGAACCTCGCGTTCCTGGACGCGATGGCCGACCGGGACGGTCAGGTGGAGCGGATGCGCGCGCAGACGCGCTGGAGCCATGCCGAGATCGACGCGTGGGCCGACTCGAAGGCGCGGGTGGACCGCGAGGCAGTGACCGGCGGACTCGCTGTCCGCGGTGAGTGGGACGCGCTGTGGGACACGGTCGCTGTGCCCACGCTCGTCGTGGTCCCTCCGGGGCCCACGATGAGCCCTGCCGCTCCTCGCAGCCCGCTCGTCCGTCGTGTGGTGGTTCCGGGGGCGGGGCACTGCGTGCGCCGGGACGAGCCGGAGGCCTTCTGCTCGGCCGTCGAGGACTTCCTCGCGGCGCTGTGAGCGGACGAGAAGGTCTCCGGCTCGTACGGGTTCGTCACCCGCGTGCGCTGCTCCTCGAGGGAGCGGCAGAGCGGGTGCCCGGAACCGTGAGCGGCTGGGGGAGCCGCAGCGCACGGACGCCACCCGCAGGGACGACGCACGCGCGCTCGAGCGTGTCGCCTGTCAGGAGGTCCGTCCCGTGGCTGTCGAGCGCGAGCTCGTGGTCGACGGAGGTGTGGTTGACCGCGACGAGGTAGTCCGCGTCGTCGCCGTGCCGACGCATGACCTCGAGGCCCTCAGGGCGTCCGGGGCCGTCGATCCCCGCGTCGAGGTAGACCGGGGCGAGCACCGTCGCGAGCGCGTCGACGTCGAGCCTCGTGGAGACGTACCAACCGACGCCCTCGCCGAGCCTGTGGCGTGTCACGGCGGCGCCGCCCGGCTTGGGGCCGTCGACGTAGGTCCCGACGACGGTGGCGCCCTCGACCGCGACGTCGTCGGCCCAGACGTCGCCGGTCATGACCCCCGTGAGGCCCGGCGCGGACGTGCCGCCGTCGAGCGCGACCTGCAGCGTCTCGCCTTCGCGTAGAGGGAGGAACTCCTCGACCGTGACGCCGAGAGCGCGGCGCAGGGGAGCGAGGAAGCCGCCCGGGTGGACGGCGTCGTTCTCGTCGACGATCCCAGAGAAGAACGAGACGAGAAGCGTGCCGCCCCCCTCGACGTACGCCGTGAGGTTGGCGGCGTCGTCCGCGGTCAGGAGGTAGGACGACGGCGCGACGACCAGGCGGTACCTGGAGAGGTCCTGGCTCGGGTGGGCGAAGTCGACGGCCACGCCGTCGCGCCAGAACCGGTCGTAGAACGTCGTGATGCGTTCGAGCGCGTCGACGTCCACGGACGGGCGCCACTCGAGGCCTTGCGCCCACATCGACTCCTGGTCCCAGAGGATCGCGACGTCCGCGCGGACGCGCGAGCCTCGGACCTCTGCGAGCGACGCCAGCTCGGCGCCGAGGCCGACGACCTCGTGCCACACACGGCTCGTCGTGCCCGCGTGCGGCACCATCGCGCCGTGGAACTTCTCAGCGCCGGAGCGGGAGGCGCGCCACTGGAAGAACATGATGGCGTCGGCGCCGCGCCCGAGGTGGGAGAACGCGTTGCGGCGCATCTCGCCAGGGCGCTTCGCCACGTTGCGGGGCTGCCAGTTGACGCCGGAGGGTGAGTGCTCCAGGAGCATCCAGGGCTTGCCGCCCGCCACGGACCTCGTGAGGTCCGCGGCGAGCGCCAGCCCGACCTCGCCGCGGGGGTCGGCGGCGGTCAGGTAGTGGTCGTTCGAGACGATGTCGACCTCGCGGCCCCACGCCCAGAGGTCGGTCGCGGGGCACGACGCCGCCATGAAGTTGGTCGTGACGGGCAGGTCGGAGTGCGCGCGGATCGCGTCGCGCTCGGCGGTGAAGCACGCGAGGAGCGCGTCGTTCGTGAACCGGGCGAAGTCGAGGCGCTGCGCCGGGTTGGCGACGGTCGGCGTCGCGGCGGGGACGCCGACGTGGTCCCAGGCGCCGTAGACCTGGCCCCAGAACCGTGTTCCCCACGCGGCGTTCAGCGCGTCGAGCGTGCCGTAGCGCCGCTCGAGCCAGGCCCGGAACGCGGTGGTGCTCGCGGGCGAGTAGTCCTCGGAGACGGGCGCGCCGTACTCGTTGTGGACGTGCCACAGCACGACGGCGGGGTGGGCGTGGTAGCGCTCCGCGAGCCGGTCGGCGATGCGCACCGCCGCCTGACGGTAGGCGGGGTGCGACGGTGCGGCCATGCCGCGCGACCCGAACCCCAGCGTGGTCCCGTCGCGCGTCACGACGCGCGCGTCGGGGTAGGTGTGGAAGAACCAAGCCGGCGGTGACGCCGTGGGCGTGCCGAGGTCTGCGTGGATCCCGTGGGCGTGGAGCAGGTCGAGCAGCCTGTCCAGCCAGTCGAAGTCGTACTCGCCTTCCCTCGGCTCGAGCAGGGCCCAGCTCCAGATGCCGATGCTCACGAGGTTCACCCCGGCCTGGCGCATGAGTGCCACGTCCTCGTGCCAGACCTCCTCGGGCCACTGCTCGGGGTTGTAGTCACCTCCGTAGCAGATCTGCCCGACGCCGGGCAGCCAGCCGTCGTAGGCGGGGCCCATGTCCGGGTAGTGGTTCGAGGTCATGTCGCTCCTTCGGTGCATTCCTGTGCACGATCACAGTCGTCATTGGCCGCGCAGACCTAGATAACACTACGGTGAACGCTGTTGACAAGTGTTCGGGTGTGAGCGCTACTGTGACCGTGCACAGCCCCACACACATCGTCGTGCATCACCCGGCAGCGAAGCTGAGGGAGCGCGACGGTCCTTGACGAGGAGGACTCATGCGCCTGACCACAGGCACCAAGGCCGCTGCGCTCCTAGCAGCCACCGCCCTGCTGACCGCCGCGTGCAGCGGAGGCGACCAGAGCGCCGCACCCACCACGTCCGCAGGCGCGCCCGCGGAGAAGGTCGAGCTCACGTTCTGGACGTGGGCACCCAACATGGAGAAGGTCGTCGCTCTCTGGAACGACGCCAACCCGAACATCCAGGTCACCGTCAACAAGCAGGACGGAGGCGACCCCGCCGTCACCAAGCTGCTCACCGCGATCAAGGCTGGCTCGGGCGCCCCCGACATCATGCAGGCGGAGTACCAGAAGATCCCGACCCTCGTCTCCGCGGAGGCCCTCGCGGACATCTCCGCAGCGATCGACCCGGGACTCGCCGCCCAGTACCCCGAGGGCGTCTGGAACGCGGTCACGCTCGGCTCGGAAGCAGTCTTCGCGGTGCCCCAGGACTCCGGCCCGATGCAGTTCTACTACCGCGCCGACGTCTTCGAGGACCTCGGTGTCGAGGTCCCCACGACCTGGGACGAGTACGCCGACGCCGCACGCAAGGTCCACGAAGCGGACCCCAAGGTCTACCTCGGCACCTTCTCCGCCAACGACGCCGGCTGGTTCACCGGGCTCGCCCAGCAGGCCGGTGCGTCGTGGTGGGGGATCGACGGAGACGCCTGGAGCGTCGACGTCGACGCGGAGCCCACCCAGCGGGTCGCCGAGTACTGGGGCGGCCTCGTCGAAGAAGGCGTGATCAACAACAAGCCGATGTACACCCCCGAGTGGAACGCCGCGCTCAACAACGGCACCGAGGTCGGCTGGCTGTCCGCAGTCTGGGCGCCCGGCGTGCTCGCCGGCAACGCCGCCGACACCGCAGGCAAGTGGAAGATGGCGCCCATGCCCCAGTGGGACGCGGCGAACCCGGCCACCGGCAACTGGGGCGGCTCCGCGACCGCGGTGACGTCGCAGTCGAAGCACCCCGAGCAGGCTGCCGCGTTCGTCTCGTGGCTCAACTCCTCCCAGGAGGCCGTCAACGCGCTCGTCGCCGAGGCAGGCATCTACCCGGCGAACACCGTCGCCCAGGCCGAGGCGCTCGCCTCCCCGCCGGAGTTCTTCTCGAACCAGGAGGACTTCTACACGATCGCGGGCGAGACCGCGAAGACCGCCGGCAGCTTCACGTACGGCCCGAACGTCAACGTCGCGTACTCGGCCTACAACGACGAGTTCGCCAAGGCCGCCGAGTCGAGGTCCAAGTCGGCGTTCGTCACGGCGGTGACCGCCATGCAGAAGATCACGCTCGACGATCTCAAGAGCTCGGGCTTCAACGTCACCGAGTGATGCGTTCGGCGGCCGCCCACGGGCGGCCGCCGACGCACCCGACTTTCACGCTCGCTCAGGTCGAAGGAGACAGCCCCCGTGAGCACCACCCACCCGCAGGCGGCACACGCCGCTGCGACCGGGGGCCGTGAGGCCCCACCCGCCCGACGCCGGAAGAACCTCCGGCGAGCGACCGCACCCTGGGCGTTCCTCACGCCTGCGATCGTCCTGTTCACCCTCTTCCTCGCGCTGCCCATCGGCTACGCCGTCTACCTCAGCTTCCGTGCGGAGAAGGTCAGCGGCCTCGGCCTCGGCAAGGGGGCGCGCACCGAGGTCTGGAACGGCTTCACCAACTACGTCGAGTCGCTCGCCGATCCGGAGTTCCTCGCCTCGGTGGGCCGGGTCGGGATGTACGGCCTGCTCGTCGTGCCCCTCATGCTCGGCCTCGCGCTGCTCTTCGCACTGCTGCTCGATGCGCGACGCAGCCGAGCCCGCGGCTTCTCCCGCGTGTCGATCTTCCTGCCCTACGCGGTGCCCGCGGTGATCTCCTCGCTGCTCTGGGGGTTCCTCTACCTGCCGGGCGTGAGCCCGTTCTACTACGTGTTCGACCGTCTCGGCTGGGACGTGCCGTCGCTCTTCTCCTCCGACCTGGTGATCTTCGCCGTCGCGAACATCGCAGTGTGGGGCGGCGTGGGCTTCAACATGGTCGTGATCTATACGGCGCTCAAGGCGATCCCCAGCGAGCTGTACGAGGCCGCCGAGCTCGACGGCTGCACCCAGGTCGCGATCGCGTGGCGGATCAAGGTCCCGTCGGTGCTGCCGTCGATCATCATGACGTTCGTGTTCTCGATGATCGCGACCCTGCAGGTGTTCGCCGAGCCGACCACCCTGCGCCCGCTGAGCAACACGATCTCCACCACGTGGACCCCGCTCATGAAGGTCTACCGCGACGCGTTCACGCGCGGTGACATCTACTCAGCCGCCGCCACCTCCGTCATCATCGCCGTCGCGACGTTCGTGCTCTCGTTCGGGTTCCTGCGCCTCGTGCAGAGCCGCGCCTTCGGTCAGGAGAAGTGACATGACCCCCCACCGCCCCACCACGGCGCTCGCGGACACCGCAGACACCTCGACGCTCGCACGTCGTCGGGCCGAGTCGGACCGCAGCGCAGCGCGTGCACGCTCCCGCACCCGCGGCGACCGGCCGAGCTTCTTCGCGACCGCGATCCTGCTGCTCGGCGCCCTGTACTGCCTCCTTCCCGTCGCCTGGGTCCTCGTCGCCTCGACCAAGTCCGGCGCAGAGCTGTTCTCGACGTTCACGTTCGCGCCGTCGAGCCATCTCCTCGACAACGTCCGCGACCTCGTCGAGTATCGGGACGGCCTCTTCTGGCGCTGGATGGCGAACACCGCCCTGTACGCGGGCGTCGGCGCGATCCTCTCGGTGATCGTGTCCGCGACCGCGGGCTACGCGCTGGCGAAGTACCGCTTCCGCGGCAAGTCCGCCGTCTTCAACGTGCTGCTCGCTGGCGTGCTCGTCCCTGGCGTCGTCCTGGCGATCCCGCAGTACCTGCTCCTCGCGCAGATCGGCCTGACCAACACCTACTGGTCCGTGCTCCTGCCGAGCATCATCAGCCCGTACGGGATCTACCTCGCACGGATCTACTCCGCGGCGGCCGTGCCGGACGAGGTCATCGAGGCAGCGCGGACCGACGGTGCTGGAGAGACCCGCACGTTCGTGCAGGTGGCCGTCCCGATGCTGCTGCCCGGGCTCGTGACGGTGTTCCTCTTCCAGTTCGTCGCGATCTGGAACAACTTCATGCTGCCGTACATCATGCTCGGCGACGACCGGCTCTTCCCTCTCACCGTGGGGCTCTCAGGCCTGCTCAACCAGGGTGCGTCCCAACCGGCCCTCTACACGCTCGTCATCACGGGGGCGCTGTTGTCGATCGTGCCGCTCGTCGCGCTCTTCCTGCTGCTGCAGCGCTACTGGCAGGTCGACCTGGCAGCCGGCGGCGTGAAGGCCTGACCGTGTCAGTACACTCACGAGCTGTGGAGGACTCCGGCAGACGTACGCCCGCGGCGCCCCGACGCCGACCGACGATCCGCGACGTCGCGGCCGCGGCGGGAGTCTCGCGCGGGACCGTGTCCCGCGTCATCAACGGGGGGCACTGGGTCTCGCCGGACGCGCTCGCCGCGGTGAACGAGGCAATCCGCACGACCGGCTACCAGGCGAACCAGCACGCACGCTCGCTCGTGACGGGCCGGTCCAACTCGGTCGCGTTCCTGCTCACCGAGCCGCAGCACCTGCTCTTCGAGGACCCCAACTTCTCGGTGCTCCTGCGCGGCGCCGCCGAGGAGCTCGCGAAGCGCGAGATCCCGCTGCTGCTCATGGTCGCGGGCACTCCGCAGGAGCGGGCCCGGATCACTCGGTACGTCGCCGCCGGTCACGTCGACGGCGTCCTGCTGATCAGCTCGCACCAGGGCAACCCGATGCTCACGGAGCTGCTCAAGCACAAGGTGCCGACCGTCGCCGTCGGTGTGCCCCTCGGTCACGAGGGCAAGGTCGCTCACGTCGCTGCCGACGACCTCGCCGGCGCACGGGCCATGACCGAGCATCTGCTCGCGCGCGGGCGTCAGCGCGTCGCGACGATCACCGGCCCGCTCGACACCCCGGGTGGGCAGCTCCGGCTCCAGGGGTACCGAGAGGCGCTCGGCGAGCTGTTCGACGAGCGGCGCGTCGCTCACGGTGACTACTCGCGCGAGAGCGGGCGTCTCGCGATGCTCGAGCTGCTGGGGCGCTGCCCCGACGTCGACGCGGTCTTCGTCGCATCCGACCTCATGGCTGCGGGTGCGCTCGTCGCGCTCCAGGCGGAGGGACGGAGGGTCCCCGAGGACATCGCGGTGGGTGGCTTCGACGACTCCGGTGTCGCCGCGGCTCTCCACCCGCCGCTGACGACGATGCGTCAGCCGTTCGCGCGGATCAGCGCCGAGATGGTCCGTCTCCTGCTCGACGTCATCGACGGTGAGGAACCAGCAGCGATCACGCTCCAGACGTCGCTCGTCGTGCGCGCGTCGACCTGACCGTCTGCGCTCTCGAGACAGGACGCGAGGTCCTGCCCGGCTCGGGCAGGACCTCGCGTGCATCAGGTACCACGTGCGGGGCGACGCCTACCGCATGCTCGTCGCGAGCGGGCACGTGAACGTGTCCCGCACGCCGAGCCCCACCTCGTTGAGGTAGCGGATGACGATCCCGTACGACGCGAACAGCGTCGTCTCCGTGTAGGTGACACCGCGCTCGGCGCAGAAGCGCTCGACGATGACCTTCGCGCGGCGCAGGCTCGTGCGGGGGATCGACGGGAAGAGGTGGTGCTCGACCTGGTAGTTGAGACCGCCGAGGGCGACGTCCATGAACCGGCCGCCCTTGACGTTGCGGCTCATGAGCACCTGGCGGCGCAGGAAGTCGATGCGCAGGTCCTTCGGGACGATCGGCATGCCCTTGTGGTTGGGCGCGAACGAGCCACCCATGTACAGCCCGAACAGGCCGAGGTGGACCGCGAAGAACGCGAGCGCGGTCAGCGGGGACAGGACCCACAGGACGAGCGCGACGTAGCCGACCAGGCGCACGCCGAGGAACGCGATCTCGACGCCGCGGCGCGAGATCGGGGCGCGGCCGAAGACGCGCTTGAGGCCCTGGTAGTGCAGGTCGATGCCTTCGAGGAGCAGCAGGGGGAAGAAGAACCAGCCCTGGTGCCGCGTGAACCACTGGGTCAGGCGTGACTTGCGGGCGTCCGCCTGTGCGGGCGTGAACGCGAGCACGGGCAGGTCGATGTCGGGATCGACGCCGTCCTTGTTCGGGTTGCCGTGGTGCTTGGTGTGCTTGTGCTGCCACCAGCCGTAGCTCAGCCCCACGAAGAGGTTGGCGACGACGAGGCTCGTCCAGTCGTTCCAGCGGCCGGAGACGAAGATCTGGCGGTGCGCGGCGTCGTGCCCGAGGAACGCTGCCTGCGTCATGACGACGGCGGCGACGGCGGCGGTGACGAGCTGCCACCACGTGTCGCCGATCAGGACGAAGCCGGCGACGAGGGCCGCGTAGACCGCAACCATCCCCACGAGCTTCGCCCAGTAGTAGGGGTAGTTGCGCTCGAGCAGCCCGGCCTCGCGGACCTCTCGTGCCAGATCGGTGTAGTCGCTGACCTGACGGGCGCGGGGGGAGTCGGCGGCGGGCGTGTCAGAGAGGGTGGTAGAGCTCACAGGACCTCCTGGGGTCGTCTGCGGAGCGGTCAAGAAGGGTGCCGCGGCGACGTCGCCAGGGCTGGGTGTTCGCACGGGCGCCGTCGCCTGTGGATGCCTGGATATGCACCGATGCCCCGGTCACGAGGACCGGGGCATCGGGAGGATCAGCGCGGACGCGCGCCTCTGTCGAGGCGTCGTCGCTGCGTCACCGGCTCAGAATCAGAGCGGGCGGATGTTCTCCGCCTGCGGGCCCTTCGGGCCCTGGGTCACGTCGAACTCGACGCGCTGGTTCTCGTCGAGCGAGCGGTAGCCCTGCGTCGCGATCGCGGAGTAGTGCGCGAACACGTCGGCGGAGCCGTCCTCGGGGGCGATGAAGCCAAAGCCCTTCTCAGCGTTGAACCACTTCACAGTTCCAACAGTCATGGTGATCTCCTTCAAGAGGATCGGAGGGGCTCCGCACTTCGGAGCCCTGTCCGTCACGGTGTATCCGTAGTCAACTCTTGAAGATCAAGATCCGCGGGCACTGACCCACACTGCGGCAAAGACACGAGAGACAAAGCAACTTCTCGTCGAGTGTAGCGGTCTGGGACCTTCTGCACTAGCCCCGGCGCGCGGGGCGTGCGGGAGCGAGCGTCGTGCCAGGCCGACGAGCGGCGCAGGCTGGCGGCTCGCGCACCTCCGTCAGGTGCTGAACGCGAGCAGCGGACGGCCCGTCGTCGGGTGGGTGAGCACCTCGCACCGCACGTCGTAGACGTGCTTGACGAGCTCGGGCGTGAGCACCTCGGACGGCGTGCCGACCGCGACGACGCGACCGCTCGCGAGCAGCACGACCCGGTCGCAGTACGACGCCGCGAGGTTGAGGTCGTGCAACGCAGTCACCACGGTCACGCCCTCGCCCGTCAGCGAGCGCAAGAGGTCGAGCACGCGGATCTGCGCCGACACGTCGAGGTGGTTCGTCGGCTCGTCGAGCAGCATGAGCTCGGGCTCCTGCGCGAGCGCGCGGGCGACGTGCACGCGCTGCCGCTCACCGCCCGAGAGCGTCGCGAGGCCACGCTCGGCGAGGTCCGCCACGCCGACGCGCGCGAGCGCGGTCGCCGCCGCGGCGTCGTCCGCCGCACTGTCGCCCGCGAGGAGCGAGCGGTGGGGGATGCGTCCGAGCAGGACGGCCTCGCGGACCGTGATCGACCGGTCGGGAGCCGAGTCCTGCTCGACGAGCGCGACGCGCCGCGCGCGCTCACGCCGACGCATCCGCAGCAGGTCGTCGCCGCCGAACGACGCCGCGCCGTCGTCGAGCCGCAGCGCCCCTGCGAGCGCCCGCAGCAGAGTCGACTTGCCCGAGCCGTTGGGCCCGAGGATCCCCGTCACCGTCCCGGCCGGCGCCGTGAACGCGATCTCGTCGACGATCCGACGGTCGGTGACCGACCACGTCGCCCCGGTGACGCGCAAGCCCGCGCCGACCTCTGCGCTCATGCGACGGCCCGCCGTCCGCGCCAGAGGATCGCTGCGAACACCGGCGCGCCGACGGCGGCCGTGACGATCCCGACGGGCAGCTCGCGCGGGTCCACGACCGTGCGAGCGATCGTGTCCGCCCACACGAGGAAGCTCGCGCCAGCGAGCGCCGCGACGGGCAGCACGACCCGGTGCCGCCCGCCGCTCAGCGCCTTGACGGCGTGCGGCAGGATCAGCCCCACGAACCCGATCGATCCCGACACGCTCACGAGCGCACCCGTGAGCAGCGCGACCGCGCCCAGCAACCCCCAGCGCGCGGCCGGGACATGGATGCCGAGGCTCGACGCCGAGGCGTCGCCGAACGTGAACGCGTCGAGCACGTTCCCCGCCAGGACGAGCGGCACGCCGAGGACGGCGAGCGCACCCGCCGCGATCGCGACCGACGACCACGACGCCCCGGCGACCGAGCCCATGAGCCAGGACAGGACCTCGCGGTAGGAGTCGCCCGTCGCGGACCAGAAGATGACGAAGCTCGTCGCCGCGGCGCACAGCTGGCTCACGGCCAGCCCGGCCAGGATCGTGCGTGTCGGCGTGAGCGACCCGAGCGCACCTGCTAGACCGAGCGCCGCGACGAGGGCGACGGACGACCCCGCGAACGCCGCGACCGGGAGCGCGACACCAGCGCCGAGCACGATCACGATCACAGCGCCGAGCGACGCGCCCGACGACAGACCGAGCAGGTACGGGTCGGCGAGCGGGTTGCGCGTGAGCGACTGCATGACGGCGCCGCACGTCGCGAGCCCGGCGCCGACGGCCGCCGCGGTCAAGGTGCGCGGGAGCCGGCCCTCCCAGACGATCGCGTCGCGCAGCGCGCTGGCCGGCGCGGGGCCGAGCCCGAGGTGGTGCAGCACAGAGGCCCACACCTCACCCGGCCGCAGGTCGGCCGGGCCGATCAGCACCGCGAGGAGCACGCTCGCGACGAGGGCGACCGCACCGACCGCGACGAGCGTCGCCGTGCGCGCGCCCCGGCGCGGCGCACGCGGCGCCGGCTCGGGCGTCCCGGCGTGCGCGGTGGTGTCGCGCGCGTCGGGGGTGCGGGTCGCCGTGGTCATGTCAGTCCTCGAACGTGAGCTTCGTGAGCTGGTCGGCGACGCTCGCAGCTGCGGACACGGTCCGCACGCCTGCCTCGGTCGCGGGGAACGGCACGACGACGTAGGCCTTGTTCTTGACCGCGCTCAGCGCGGCGGTCACGGGGGAGCCCTCGAGGATGCCGATCTTCTTCTCGGCACTGTTCCACGGGGAGTCGACGAGGACGATGACGTCGGGGTCCGCAGCGGCGACGGCCTCCCAGCCCATCGGGCCCCACGAGTCGTCGATGTCCGCGGCGATGTTGGTCAGGCCTGCGGTCTCCATGATGAGCGCGGGCGCACCGATGCCGCCGCCGACGTACGGGGTGTCAGAGCCCGAGGAGAACCACAGGGCGCTCAGCCCGCGCGTGTCGCGCACGACGGTCTCGAGGTCGGCGCGCTGCGTCGCCACGAGCGCCTCGGCGTCCGCGGCGCGGTCCATGATCGCGCCGATCTGCGTGATCTCGGCGAACACGTCGTCGAACGTGAGCGGGTCGGGCCGGTACTGCTTCTCCTTGCACGCGGACGGCGCGACGAGCGTGCGCACGCCGAGCGCCTCGAGCGCGGGGCGCTCGCCGGCGCCGTCGGCGGAGAACACGGACTCCCAGCCTGCGTAGACGAGATCGGGTTCCTCAGCCAGGACCACCTCGTTGCTCGGCACCTTGTCCGAGATCACCGGGACCGCTGCGGCTGCCTCGGTCCACGGCTCGGGTGCTGGTCCGTCCGGGAAGGCCGTCCCGACGATCGTGTCCCCGGCACCGAGCGCGAGGAGCATCTCGGTCGTGGACGACTTGACCGTCACGACCCGCGTCGGTGCGGCCTCGAAGGTCACGGACGTCCCGCAGTTGTCGATCGTCATCGGGTACGCCGACGTGGGGGACGCCGACGGCCGTGCCGCAGCACCGGACGCGCCAGGGGACGACGTGCCACCGCACGCGGCGAGCGTGAGCGCGGCGAGCACGACGGGCGCGACCGTGAGGGTGCGGCGGGCACGGACGGAGCGGGACGACAGGGCGGGGCGGGGCGACGCTGCGGGCACTGGGCCTCCTGGGCTCGGCAGGCGTCGTCGGGCACGACGACGCGGCACGTTTGCGGGGAGGGGCGCGACACGGGCGTCCCGGGCGACCGGCGGCCCATGGACGGGCTCGCAACACCTGGCAGGTCGGCCGGGCGGATCGTGAGGACAACGCTACCGCCGACATGTGTCGGCGGGGTTGCCGGAAGAGCCCGGCGTGCGGTCAGCCGGGTCAGGACCCCGCGCCGAGCTCGAGGTCGCGGTCGATCGTCGCCTGCACGCCGTCGACGACGGTCGACACGAAGCCGCCGTCCTCGAGCGCCATGAGGCCCGCGATCGTCGTGCCCCCCGGCGAGCAGACCTTGTCGATGAGCACCCAGGGCGCGTCGTCCGACTCGAGGATCATCCGAGCGCTGCCGAGGACGGTCTGCGCCGCGATCCGCGTCGCCATCGCCTTCGGCATGCCCGCCTTGAGAGCTCCGCGCGCGAGCGCGTCGATGAACAGGTACGCGTATGCGGGCGCGCTGCCCGCGATCGCGGTGAACGTCGAGAACGAGTGCTCGGGCAGCTCGATCGCGTCGCCGACCGCACGGAAGAGGTCGACGACCGTCGCGACCTGCTCCTCGCTCGCGGCCTTGTTGCCCGCGACCGCGGCCATGCCCGCGCCGACCATCGCGTTGACGTTCGGCATGACGCGCACGACAGGGAGGTCCGCGCCTCCGTCGCCCAGGAGCTGCTCGAGCCGCGCGAGGGACGTGCCAGCAGCGATCGAGACGAGCAGCGCGCCGCTCTCGGCGAGGGCCGCGGCGAGCGGCGGGAGCGCCGCCGGGATCACCTGGGGCTTGATCGCGAGGACGACGACGTCGACCGCGTCGACGAGCGCCTCGTTCGACGGTGCGACGGTCGCGCCGAGGCGCTCGGCGAGCGCCTGCGCGCCGGCGGCGTGCACGTCGTGGACGACGACGTCGCTGCCCTGGACGACGCCACGGTCGACGATGCCCGACGCGATCGCGGTCGCCATGTTGCCTGCACCGATGAACCCGATCTTCATGGAGTCCGCCCCTCGTCCTCGCCCGCCTCGGCGGGTCACGTCGGCCTGTCGTGGCCGTGCGACCAGCCTAGGGCGCGGCGCCGAGCAGGGTGGACGTGTCCGTGCCTGACGGACGGCACGACCGGGGGCGCGCTGCGTGGGAGGATCGAGGTCATGAGTGATGACGCTGCTCCCACCTCGGTCCCTGACGAGTCGACGATCCCCGCGACCCGTGCAGGTCGTCGCGCCGCGCGCCGTGGCCCGGACGAGGGCGTTCGCCCCGAGGCGCTGCGCGCGGTCGTCACGGGCGCGTCGTCGGGGATCGGCCGCGCGACGGTCGAGCTGCTGCGCTCGATCGGCTGGGACGTGTACGCCGTCGCCCGGCGGGCGGACCGGCTCGCCGAGCTTGCCGAGGAGACCGGCGCGGTCCCCGTCGTCGCCGACCTCACGGACGCCGCCGCGGTCGCGGCGGCCGTCGAGCGCATCACCGCGGAGGGTCCCGTGCACGCGCTCGTGAACGTCGCGGGCGGCGCGCTCGGCGTCGACAGCGTCGCGGAGGCCGACGTCGAGCGCTGGCAGCGCATGTACGACACGAACGTCCTCGGGACGCTGCGCATCACCCAGGCGCTCCTGCCCGCGCTTCGCGCTTCGGGTCGCGGCGACGTCGTCGTCCTCACGTCGACCGCAGGCCACGACACGTACCCCGGCGGCGCCGGGTACGTCGCCGCCAAGCACGCCGAGCGGATCATCGCGAGCACGCTGCGGCTCGAGCTCGTGGGGGAGCCGGTGCGCGTGATCGAGATCGCACCTGGGATGGTGCGCACCGAGGAGTTCTCGCTCAACCGTTACGCAGGCGACGCCGAGGCTGCGGACCGTGTCTACGCGGGCGTCGCCGAGCCGCTGCTCGCCGAGGACGTCGCGGACGCGATCGTGTGGACGGTCACGCGCCCGCACCACGTGAACATCGACTCGCTCATCATCCGGCCGCGCGCGCAGGCGTCGAACACGGTCGTCGCGCGCAACTCCTGAGCCTGGGTCCCCGCGCCGACGACTGACCACACTGTGGGACGGCCCAGGGTGAGGGTTGTCCTCACGCGGGCCATCACGGAGGATCCATCCGTGACCTCGACGCCTCTGACCTCCGCGCACGGCTCCAGCCGTGCCGACGTCAGGGTCGCGCGCGCCCACGCGCGTCGCACGGCGGCCCTCTGTCGCTGTTGTTGACGGCTCGCTGACCGGACGGCAGGACCGATCCCCGGTCGGCGAGCAGATCCGCACCGCTGCACCGTCGCAGCCCGTGCCGATCCCGGGACGCACCGCTCGTCCCGGCTGCCGCAGCCCCGTGCCGCTCGACGCCGAAGGAACCACCCGTGACCGCGACCGCCCTGCTCACCCGTCCCGCCGCACAGCTCCACGCTGGTGCACGCCCCGACCTGCACGCCCTGCCCTCGCTGCCGGCAGTCCCGGCGGCTGCCGACACGCTCCGCTCTCGTTGGAGCGCACGTCCTGCGACCGTCGAGGAGCTCGTCGCCCGGGACATCGAGGCGTTCACGCAGCGCCGGCGTCGCGCCGCCCGCTGACGTCGCCCCGGGTCCGGCGTAGGAGCCCGCGCGGGTAGTAGCATGGCGCGTACAGGCGTCGACCCGGCCATCACCGGCGAGCCTCCGGAAGAACAGGCGCGCACGAGCGAGCCCCAGTAGAACCGGACGGGTGGGCCCGTCACAGCCGAACGAGCGGTCAGCACGCCACCGCGCCCCCGGGCGAGGAAGCGCACTGACAAGCGGGGTGGTACCGCGGTGGTACCGGGCAAGCGCCCGGGACCGTCGTCCTCGCATGCACCTGCATCACTGCCACCACCGCCAGGAGACACTCGCATGGTCTACCCCCAGCACCGCGACGGCGCCGTCCCCGCGTCCCCGAACCTGCCCGACCTCGAGCGCGAGGTGCTCGCGTACTGGGACCAGGACGGCACGTTCCAGGCGTCCGTCGACCAGCGCCCCGCGGGCCAGGACGGCGACAACGAGTTCGTGTTCTACGACGGCCCGCCCTTCGCGAACGGCCTGCCGCACTACGGGCACCTCCTGACCGGATACGCGAAGGACGTCGTGCCGCGCTACCAGACGATGCGCGGCCGCCGCGTCGAGCGCCGCTTCGGCTGGGACACGCACGGCCTGCCCGCCGAGCTCGAGGCCGAGCGCATCCTCGGCATCACCGACAAGTCGCAGATCGAGTCGATGGGCATCGACACGTTCAACGAGGCCTGCCGCACGTCGGTCCTGCGGTACACGGGGGAGTGGCAGGAGTACGTCACGCGCCAGGCGCGCTGGGTGGACTTCGAGCACGACTACAAGACGCTCGACTCGACGTTCATGGAGTCGGTCATCTGGGCGTTCAAGCAGCTCTACGACAAGGGCCTCGCGTACGAGGGCTACCGTGTGCTGCCGTACTGCTGGCGCGACGAGACGCCGCTGTCCAACCACGAGCTGCGCATGGACGACGACGTCTACCAGTCGCGCCAGGACCCGGCCCTGACGGTCGGCGTCCGCCTCGAGACGGGCGAGCTCGCGCTCATCTGGACCACGACCCCGTGGACCCTGCCGTCCAACCTCGCGATCGCGGTCGGACCCGACGTCGAGTACGTCGTCGTGCGCGCGGGCGAGGGTTCCGTCGTCGCGGGGCAGGAGGTCCTGCTCGGCTCCGCGCGCCTCGCCGCCTACGCGAAGGAGCTCGACCTCGGCGACGACGTCGAGGCGCAGGTGCTGCGCCGCCTGCGCGGTGCGGAGCTCGCCGGGCGCCGCTACGCGCCGCCGTTCCGCTACTTCGCGGACGACGCGGAGAACCCGGCCGTGCACCAGGTGCTGGCCGCCGACTTCGTCACGACCGAGGACGGCACCGGCCTCGTGCACCTCGCTCCCGCGTTCGGTGAGGACGACAAGGCGGCGTGCGACGCCGCGGGCATCACGCCGGTCGTGCCGATCGACGCGCGCGGCCGCTTCACGAGCCTCGTGCCCGACTACGCCGACCAGCAGGTGTTCGACGCGAACCCCGAGATCATCCGCGACCTCAAGGACGGCACCGGCCCCCTCGCCGACGTCGCGGCCGAGAAGCGCCCCGTCGTGCTGCGCCACGAGACGTACCAGCACTCGTACCCGCACTGCTGGCGCTGCCGCAACCCGCTGATCTACAAGGCCGTCTCGAGCTGGTTCGTGCGCGTCACCGAGTTCCGCGACCGCATGGTCGAGCTCAACCAGGACATCTCCTGGACGCCCGAGCACATCAAGGACGGGCAGTTCGGCAAGTGGCTGTCGAACGCGCGCGACTGGTCGATCTCCCGCAACCGCTACTGGGGCTCGCCCATCCCCGTGTGGGTCTCCGACGACCCCGCGTACCCGCGCGTGGACGTGTACGGATCGTTCGCCGAGCTCGCCGCCGACTTCGGCCGGCTGCCGCTCAACGAGAAGGGCGAGCCCGACCTGCACCGCCCGTACATCGACGAGCTGACGCGCCCGAACCCGGACGACCCGACGGGGCGGTCGACGATGCGCCGCATCTCCGACGTGCTCGACGTCTGGTTCGACTCCGGCTCGATGCCGTTCGCGCAGGTGCACTACCCGTTCGAGAACCGCGACTGGTTCGAGCACCACTACCCGGGCGACTTCATCGTCGAGTACATCGGCCAGACCCGCGGCTGGTTCTACACGCTCCACGTCCTCGCGACCGCGCTGTTCGACCGGCCCGCGTTCCGCTCGGCCGTGTCGCACGGGATCGTGCTCGGCTCTGACGGTCGCAAGATGAGCAAGTCCCTGCGCAACTACCCGGACGTCACCGAGGTGCTCGACCGCGACGGCTCCGACGCGATGCGCTGGTTCCTCATGTCGAGCCCCATCCTGCGCGGCGGCAACCTCGTCGTCACGGAGGAGGGCATCCGCGACTCGGTGCGCCAGGTGCTGCTCCCCGTGTGGAGCACGTACTACTTCTTCACCCTCTACGCGGGTGCGGCGGACGGCGGCGCCGGGATCACGGCCCGCCAGGTCGCCGAGGACGAGGTCGCGGACCTGCCCGCGATGGACCGCTACCTCCTCGCGCGCACCCGCATGCTGGTGACGACCGTCCAGGAGCAGCTCGACGCGTACGACATCGCCAGCGCGTGCGAGACGGTCCGCGACCACCTCGACGTCCTGACGAACTGGTACGTGCGCACGCAGCGCGACCGCTTCTGGGCCGAGGACGCCGCGGCGTTCAACACGCTCTTCACCGCGCTCGAGGTGCTCACGCGCGTCATGGCGCCGCTCGCTCCGCTCCTGACCGAGGAGGTCTGGCGCGGCCTGACCGGTGGCCGCAGCGTGCACCTGACCGACTGGCCGACGCTCACGGACGCCGCAGGCGCCGCGACCGTGCTCGGTACGGTCCTCGCGGACGACGCGGACCTCGTCGCGACGATGGACCGCGTGCGCGCCGTGTGCTCGCTGAGCCTCGGCGTGCGCAAGGCCAACAAGCTGCGCGTGCGCCAGCCCCTGTCGCGCCTCACGGTCGTCGTCGACGACCCGGCGGCGCTCGCGCCGTACGCCGAGCTGCTCGCCTCCGAGCTCAACGTCAAGGCCGTCGACCTCGTCGGCCTCGACTCGGGTGCCGCGCAGGAGTACGGCATCGAGCGTCGTCTCACGGTCAACGCACGCGCGGCCGGGCCGCGCCTCGGCCGCGGCGTCCAGGCCGCGATCAAGGCCGCGAAGTCGGGCGACTGGCGCGAGGACGCCGACGGCACGGTCGTCGTCGTCACGCCCGACGGCGACGTGCCGCTCGAGCCCGCCGAGTACGAGGTGACGACGGTCGTCGGCGCTGCGGGCGGCGCGACCGAGCCGACGGTCGGGGCCGCGGTCCTGCCCGGCGGTGGCTTCGTCGTCCTCGACCTCCTGCTCGACGACGCGCTGCGCGCCGAGGGCTACGCACGCGACCTCG
The DNA here is from genome assembly GCF_058313055.1 of Flavimobilis sp. BM9. NCBI lineage: Bacteria > Bacillati > Actinomycetota > Actinomycetes > Micrococcales > Jonesiaceae > Flavimobilis > Flavimobilis sp. BM9. The sequence goes on from NZ_JBZEMO010000001.1 coordinate 710,271, forward strand.
TCCGCGAGGTCCAGGACGCACGCAAGGCTGCCGGCCTCAACGTGTCCGACCGGATCGACCTCACGGTCACGGTCCCGGCCGAGCAGGTCACCGCGGTCGAGGCGCACCGCGACCTCATCGCTGCGGAGACACTGTCGGTGACGGTCACCGTCGAGACGTCGGGCACGGACGCGCACGCGGTCGCCGTCGCGAAGGCGCAGGGCTGACATGGCGCGCAAGAAGGACGAGGCGCTGGGGCGCACGCCCGAGCTCGCCGAGGTCTACGCGGCCATCATCGCGCGCAACCCGGAGCACGACTTCGAGCCGACGCTCGACCGCGTGCGCGAGGTGTGCGAGCTGCTGGGCGACCCTCAGCGCGCGTACCGCGTCGTGCACGTCACCGGCACCAACGGCAAGACGTCGACGGCGCGCATGATCGAGTCGCTCGTCCGCGAGCAGGGGCTGCGCACCGGCCGTTTCACGAGCCCGCACCTGACGAGCGTCACGGAGCGGATCGCGATCGACGGCGAGCCGATCACGGAGGAGCGCTTCGTCGAGGTGTTCCGTGACGTCGAGCCCTACGTCGAGATGGTCGACGCGCGGTCCCAGGCCGCAGGCGGGCCGCGGCTGAGCTTCTTCGAGGTGCTCACCGTCATGGCGTTCGCGGCGTTCGCGGACGCCCCCGTCGACGTCGCGATCGTCGAGGTCGGCATGGGTGGCGGCTGGGACTCGACGAACGTCGCCGACGGCGACGTCGCCGTCGTCACGCCCGTGTCGATGGACCACGCGCAGTGGCTCGGCTCGACCGTCGTCGAGATCGCCCACGAGAAGGCGGGGATCATCAAGGAGGGCGCGAGCGTCGTCGTCGGCGAGCAGGTCGAGGAGGTCGAGGAGGTGCTCCTCGCCGAGGCGCGCGAGCGCGGAGCGTCGCACCTCGTGCGCGACGGCGCCGAGCTCACGGTCGCGCAGCGGCACGTCGCGGTCGGTGGGCAGCTCGTCGACCTGTCGACGCCGGGCGGTCTGTACACGGAGATCTTCCTGCCGCTGCACGGTGCCCACCAGGCCCACAACGCCCTGCTCGCGCTCGCCGCGACCGAGGCGCTCGTCACCGGGGGAGCAGCGCTCCCCGCGGGCGTCGTCGAGGCGGGCTTCGCCGCGGTGACCTCGCCAGGGCGCCTCGAGGTCGTCCGGTCGAGCCCGACGATCCTCGTGGACGCGGCGCACAACCCGGCGGGCGCCGAGGTGCTCGTCGATGCGCTCGAGGAGGCTTTCGGGTTCTCCCGGCTCATCGGCGTCGTCGGCGTGCTGGGAGACAAGGACGCCGAGGGGCTCCTGTCGGTCCTCGAGCCCGTCCTCGCGGAGATCGTCGTGACGCAGTCGTCGTCCCCTCGGTCGACGGAGGCGGAGGACCTGCACGAGCTCGCGGTCGACGTCTTCGGCGAAGACCGGGTTCACCTGGCATCTCGCCTCGACGCTGCTCTCGACATCGCAGCGACATTGGCGGAGAGTGAAGACACGATCGGCGTCGGCACCGGAGCAGGCGTGATCGTCACCGGCTCGGTGGTCCTGGCCGCAGAGGCCAGGGTGCTTCTCGGGAGGGGCTGAGTCCCCGCAGGAAGGATCTTGCGATGAAGAAGCTTCTGAACGACCCCGCCAAGGCTGTCGACGAGTCCGTCGAGGGGTTCGGCCTGGCACACCCCGATCTCGTGCGGGTCCACACGGACCCGCTGTTCGTCACCAGGGCGACGAAGGCGCCTCCGGGGACCGTCGCCCTCGTGTCCGGCGGCGGTGCTGGGCACGAGCCGCTCCACGCGGGCTTCGTCGGGGAGGGCATGCTCGACGCCGCCGTGCCTGGGGCCGTGTTCACCTCGCCGACCCCTGACCAGGTCGCCGCAGCGATCGAGGCTGTCGACAACGGCGCCGGCGTGCTCGCGATCGTGAAGAACTACACGGGCGACGTGCTCAACTTCGAGACCGCCGTCGAGCTCGCGGACGGCGTCGAGGTCTCGACGGTCCTCGTCCACGACGACGTCGCGGTCGAGGACTCGCTCTACACGGCGGGCCGGCGCGGTGTCGCCGGGACCGTGCTCGTCGAGAAGATCGCGGGGGCGGCCGCCGCCCGCGGCGACGACCTCGCGAGCGTCACGGCGATCGCCGAGCGCGTCTCGTCCGGGGTGCGGTCCATGGGCGTCGCGCTCTACGCGCCGACCGTCCCGCACGTCGGGCGCCCGAGCTTCGACCTGCCCGACGACGAGATCGAGATCGGCATCGGGATCCACGGTGAGCCTGGCCGCCACCGCGTCCCTGCTGCGGACGCGGACACGATCACCGAGGCGCTCCTGACCCCGATCGTCGAGGACCTCGGGCTCGAGAGCGGCGAGCGTGTGTTGCTGTTCGTTAACGGAATGGGTGGCACCCCCTCGTCGGAGCTGTACGTCGTCTATCGTCGGGCACGGCGGCTCCTGGAGGACCGCGGCGTCACGGTCGACCGGTCCCTGGTCGGCAGCTACGTGACGTCTCTCGAGATGCAGGGCGCGTCGCTGACCGTGCTGCGCCTCGACGACGAGCTGACGAGCCTGTGGGACGCGCCCGTGCACACCCCCGCGCTGCGGTGGTGAGCGGCCGCGTCCCGGTCTGCATCTGGAGGTAGCACGCACCATGTCGCTGGACGTCGAGTGGGCACTGAGGTGGGTCCGGCTGTCAGCCGACTCGATCGCTGAGGCGCGGGACGAGCTGACGGAGCTGGACCGGCAGATCGGCGACGGTGATCACGGCGCGAACCTCGACCGAGGCTTCGCGGCGGTCCGCACCAAGGTCGACGGTCTCGAGGCCGAGAACGTCGGCGACGTGCTCAAGGTCGTCGCGACGACCCTCATGTCGACGGTCGGAGGAGCGTCGGGCCCGTTGTACGGGACGGCGTTCCTCCGAGCCGCGAAGGTCACGGGCATCCCTGACCTCAACGCGCACGCCGTCGTCGCGCTCCTCGAGGGTGCCCTCGAGGGGATCACCTCGCGCGGCCGTGCGGTCGTGGGGGAGAAGACGATGGTCGATGCCTGGTCGCCCGCGGTCGACGCCGCCGAGGCAGCAGCCGGCGCAGGGGCTGCGCCTGCCGAGGTGCTCGAGGCGGCGCTCGCAGCCGCCGAGGAGGGGGCGGCCTCGACCGTCGACCTGATCGCGACCAAGGGGCGCGCGAGCTACCTGGGCGAGCGCAGCCGTGGGCACCTCGACCCGGGAGCCCGGTCGACCGTGATCCTGCTCCGCGCGGCAGCAGAGGCCGCGCGTGGCTGACGACGTGCGGCCGGAGCGCGTCGCGCTCGTGCTCGTGTCGCACAGCGCGCAGATCGCCGAGGGCACCGCTGGGCTCGCTGCCCAGATGGCGCCCGGTGTGACGATCCGACCCGTCGGCGGCCTGCCGGGCGGCGGTCTCGGCACCGACTTCGACCGGACCCTCGAGGAGCTGAGCAGCGCCGCGCAGGGCGCGCTCGGCGTCGTCGTCCTCGCGGACCTCGGCTCCGCCGTCCTGACCGTCGAGTCCGCTCTCGAGTTCCTCGACGAGGACCTCGCCTCACGCACGCGTCTCGCGGACGCGCCCTTCGTCGAGGGGACGGTCGCGGCTGCGGTCACGGCGCACGGCGGGGGCGACCTCGACGCGGTGCTCGGCGCGGCGGAGCACGCCGGTTCGACGTTCGCGCGCGGATCCGGCACCCTGGGCGAGGAGGCCCAGGGCGTGGCCCCGGACGAGGAGGACACGATGGCGGCGACGGGGACCGGGCTCGCCCGGCAGGTGGAGATCCGCAACCCGATGGGCCTCCACGCGCGGCCTGCCGCGCTCCTGGCGCGCATGGTCGCGGGCTACGACGCGAACCTGACGATCGCTGGCGTGAACGCGGCGAGCGTCCTCGAGCTCATGAAGCTCGGTGCTGTGGGCGGCCAGGTCGTCGAGGTCGACGGCACCGGCGGGCAGGCCGAGGAGGCCATCGCCGCGGTGGTCGAGGCGATCGAGGGCGGCTTCGGCGAGGTCTGAGGCCCACGCCTCCACGCGCCGCTGAGGCGCACGCCACACAGATCTCGCTGCCTTTCGGCGTCGTGAGACGTGTAACGTCGCTGGGTCCCGACCGCCGCACGCGCCTCGACGCGCGCCGCGGCACGTCGCGCCGACGAGCGCGGCGTCGTCGGGCGCACACGACGACGGAGGAACAGCCATGTCAGCCACCACGACCGCCCCGGACCAGCGCGTCCCCGAGGACGCCGATACCCCGCTCGTCGTCCTCGACAAGCGCACGATCTGGCTCATCTTCGGGTCGCTCATGGCGTCGATGTTCCTGTCGTCGCTCGACCAGTCCATCCTCGGCACCGCCATGCCGACGATCGTCGGCGAGCTCAGCGGCGTCGAGCACCAGGGCTGGCTCATGACCGCCTACATCCTCGCGATCGCGATCGTCATGCCGCTCTACGGCAAGTTCGGCGACCTGTGGGGTCGGCGCTGGCCGTTCCTCTTCTCGATCGGTCTCTTCACGCTCGCCTCGGCAGGTGCGGGGTTCGCGCAGTCGTTCGGCGAGCTCGTCGTCTGGCGCGCCGTCCAGGGCCTCGGCGGAGGCGGGCTCATGATCCTGTCGCAGGCGATCATCGCGGACATCATCCCCGCACGTGAGCGCGGCAAGTACATGGGCCCCATGGGTGCCCTGTTCGGTGTCTCCGCGGTGGCTGGTCCGCTCCTCGGCGGCCTGTTCACCGACCACCTCGACTGGCGCTGGTGCTTCTGGATCAACATCCCCGTCGGCCTCGCCGCGCTCGTCGTCTCGTGGATCACCCTCAAGCTCCCGTCGCACCGAGCGGGCCGCAAGATCGACTGGCCGGGCATCGTCACGATGATCCTCGCGACGTCGAGCCTCGTCCTCGTCGCCACGTGGACGAGCTGGAGCGGCTCGGGCAGCTACGACTTCTCGGACCCGCTGCTCGTCGGTCTCACCGCCGGCTTCGCGGTCGCGACCGTGCTCTTCGTGCTCGCCGAGACGCGCGCCGAGGAGCCGCTCATCCCGCTGCACCTGTTCCGCAACCGGACCTTCACGATCTCGACGACGATCGGTCTCGTCGTCGGCATGGGCATGTTCTCTGCGCTGACGTTCCTGCCGACGTTCCTGCAGATGTCCTCGGGCGCGGGCGTCACGCAGTCCGGCTTCCTCATGCTGCCGATGATGGCGGGCATGATGCTCACGACGATCGGCTCGGGCGTGCTCATCACGCGGTCAGGTCGCTACAAGCTGTACCCCGTGGCGGGCCTCGCGCTCTCCTCGGTCATGCTCGCGGTCATGACGCAGATCGACGGCAGCACGAGCCTCGTCACCTTCTCTGTCCTGCTGTTCTTCCTCGGTGCTGGCCTCGGCCTGGTCATGCAGACGATCGTGCTCGCGGTGCAGAACGCCGTCGACCCGCACGAGCTCGGCACGGCCACGAGCTCGAACAACTTCTTCCGTGAGATCGGCGCCGCCGTCGGCGTCGCGCTGTTCTCGACGCTGTTCACGAACCGTCTGACGGACAACATCGGCGGGCTCGCCGCCTCCGTGCCGCCCGCGGAGCTCGCCGGGCTCGACCCTGCCGGGCTCACGCCTGCCGCGGTCCACGGCTTCCCGGAGGCGCTCAAGCAGGGCGTCATCGACGCGTACGCCGACGCCCTCGCGCCGTCGTTCTGGTACCTCGTGCCGCTGCTCGTCCTCGGTTTCGTCCTGTCGCTCTTCCTGCGCGAGGTGCGGCTCTCGCACGAGGCGGGCATGGTCGCGCGCGGTGAGGCCGTCGCCGGATGAGGACGCAGCCGCCGTCCGGCGCTGGCCGTGCCGGTAGCCTGGGCGGCGTGACAGACGCTCAGCCCGGCCGTCCCGAGACCCCGGTGATCCGCGCCAAGAAGTCCGCCAAGGTCCAGTTCACCTCGACGATCCTCCTTCTTGAGGCGTTCGTCGTCGTGTTCGCGACGTTCGTGCTCTACGGCCTGCGCGACGTCCCGGCAGGCCTCCCAGACTCCGTGCCGAACCTCGAGCCGGGCGTCATCTGGACGGTCGGGGTGACGATGTTCGTCACGCTCGTCGTCCTCTCCCGTGCGTGCGGGCGTCCCGGCGGCTACGTCGCCGGCTCGGTCGCCCAGATCCTCGTCGCCGCGTGGACCCTCGTGATCCCGCTCATGGGCGTCGTCGCGCTCGTGTTCATCGGCCTGTGGGTCGCGTCGCTCCGCCTCGGCGGACGTGTCGACCGGGAGCGCGCGGAGTACGACGCCGCGCACCCCGACGAGGCGCCCAACGTCTGACCGCACCAGGCGCGACGCGGACAGATCGGTAAACTCGCCCCATGACTGAAGCCCCTGCTCCGCAGCGTTCCCTCGTCCTGGTCAAGCCCGACGGCGTAGCCCGCGGCCTCACCGGAGAGATCCTGCGCCGGATCGAGTCCAAGGGCTACCGCCTGGTGGCGCTCGAGCTGCGCGTCGCTACCCGCGAGCTCCTCGAGGAGCACTATGCGGAGCACGCCGGCAAGCCGTTCTTCGAGCCGCTCGTCGAGTTCATGTCCTCCGGCCCGCTCGTCGCCCTCGTGATCGAGGGGCACCAGTCGATCGCCGGGTTCCGCTCGCTCGCGGGTGCGACCGACCCGACGGCCGCCGCCCCCGGCACGATCCGCGGCGACCTCGGTCGCGACTGGGGTCTCAGGGTCGCGCAGAACCTCGTGCACGGCTCGGACGCCCCCGAGTCCGCGGCGCGCGAGATCGCGCTCTGGTTCCCCGGCCTCTGACGCCCGTCCGAGCGGGGCGGCGCTGTCGCCGCCCCGCAGGACCGGGCCGCTAGGCTCGGTCCGTGCACCTCAAGACCCTCACCCTGCGCGGGTTCAAGAGCTTCGCGTCCGCGACGACGCTGAGCTTCGAACCCGGGGTGACGTGCGTCGTCGGGCCCAACGGCTCGGGGAAGTCGAACGTCGTCGACGCGCTCTCGTGGGTCATGGGGGAGCAGGGCGCCAAGACCCTGCGCGGCGGGAAGATGGAGGACGTCATCTTTGCCGGGACGTCCGGCCGCCCGCCGCTCGGCCGCGCCGAGGTGTCGCTCACGATCGACAACACCGACGGTGCGCTGCCGATCGACTACTCCGAGGTGACGATCACCCGGACGCTGTTCCGCACGGGCGGGTCCGAGTACGCGATCAACGGCGCCCAGTGCCGCCTCCTCGACATCCAAGAGCTCCTGTCCGACTCGGGCCTCGGCCGCGAGATGCACGTGATCGTCGGCCAGGGCCGGCTCGACACGGTCCTGCGCGCGACCCCCGAGGAGCGGCGCGGCTTCATCGAGGAAGCCGCGGGCGTCCTCAAGCACCGCAAGCGCAAGGAGAAGGCGCTCCGCAAGCTCGACTCGATGCAGGCGAACCTCACGCGCCTGAGCGACCTCACGAGCGAGCTGCGCCGCCAGCTCGGCCCGCTCGGCAAGCAGGCGGCGATCGCACGCCGCGCCCAGGTGGTCCAGGCAGACGCGCGCGACGCCCGTGCGCGCCTGCTCGCGGACGACCTGGTCCAGCTCGTCGCGACCCTCGAGCAGGAGAAGGCGGACGAGACTGCGCTGCGCGCTCGGCAGGCAGAGGTCGAGAAGGACCTGGCAGCCTCGCGGGACGAGCTCACGGCCCTCGAGGCCGCTGCCGCGACGGCGGCGCCCCGGCTCGCTCAGGTCGCGGACACCTGGTACCACCTGTCCTCGCTGCGCGAGCGCGTCCGCGGCACGCAGACGCTCGCGACCGAGCGATTGCGCCTGCTCGGTACGCCCGAGCCGGTCGAGCAGCGCTCGGACCCGGGCGCGCTCGAGGCGCAGGCTGAGCGGGCGCGTGCGGCGGAGGAGGAGCTCGCGGGGGAGACCGACGTCGCCCGAGCCGCGCTCGAGAAGGTCGTCGCGTCCCGCGAGGCGGCGGAGAAGCGTGCGCACGACGCGGAGCGGGAGGTTGCGGCGCTGCTGCGCGGCGCTGCTGACCGCCGCGAGGGTCTCGCCCGGCTCGCGGGTCAGGTCGCAGCCCAGCGCTCCCGCGTCGAGGCGACCGTCGCGGAGATCGGGCGGCTGCGCTCGGGGGCGGACGAGGCGCGCGAGCGCGGCCGTGCCGCCCAGGCGGAGCTCGCCCGGCTCGAGTCCGAGGTCGCGGGCGTCGAGGAGGGCGAGGTGGGGCTCGATGCCGCGCACGAGGCTGCCGTCGCGCGTCTGGACGCTGCGCAGGCTGCCGTCCGGGAGATCCGTGCACGGCTCGACGAGGTCCGCGCGTCGCGCGCGACCCTGACAGCGCGCGCCGAGACGCTCGAGCTGAGCCTCGAGCGCAAGGACGCCGCGGGAGCGATCCTCGCGTCGGAGGATCCCGAGCTCGCCACCGTCCTCGGGTCGCTCGCCGCGCTGCTCACCGTCGAGCCTGGCTACGAGGAGGCGGTCGCGGCAGCGCTGGGCCACGCCGCCGATGCGATCGCCGTCGAGAGCCTCGGCGGTGCGGTCGACGTCATCCGGTGGCTCCGTGCCGACGACGCAGGCCGAGCGACGCTCGTCGTCGCGTCCGAAGGACGCGAGGCGTCCGCTCACTCGCGGCGCACCCTGCCGGACGGCGCACGCTGGGCGAGCGAGATCGTCGGCACGACGCCGGACCTCGCCGCGACGGTGGCGTCCCTGCTCGCTGATCACGTCGTCGTCGAGGACCTTGCGCACGCGCGCGCCCTCGTCGAGGGCGCAGCCGGCCTCGTCGCGGTCACGCGTGCGGGCGACGTCCTCGGGCGCGACCTCGCGCTCGGCGGTTCGGCGGCCGCGCCGAGCGTCTTGCACCTGCAGGCTGCGCTCGACGACGCGCGCAGCGGCCTGGCAGCCGCCGACGTGGAGGCGGCGACGCTCGAAGGGCAGCTCGTCGAGGCTTTGACGGAAGAGAGCTCGGCCGCGCTGGCGCACGACGAGACGCTCGAACGGCTCCACGAGTCGGACGCCGCGCTCGCGGCGGTCGCCGAGCAGCTCGGGCACCTCGGGGCGACGGCGCGTGCTGCGGCCGCGGAGGAGGAGCGTGCCGCGGGTGCGCTCGCCCGCGCGGAGGCGACGCTCGAGACGCAGCAGGAGACGCTCGCTGACCTTGCGCAGCGGCTCGAGGTCGCCGAGGTCGAGCCGGAGTCGTCCGAGGAGGCGCTCGCCGCAGCCATGACGGTGCGCGACGCGTCGGCGCAGGAGGCGACCGCGGCCCGTGCCAAGGAGACCGAGGCGCGTCTCGCGCTGCGCACGAGCGAGGAGCGTGCCCGCGCCCTCGCCGGTCGGGCCCAGTCGCTCACGAGGGCGGCGGCTGCGGAGCGCGAGGCGCAGGCCCGCGCGGCGAGGCGGGCCGAGCAGCGCGCCCGGCAGGCGGCGCGCGCGTCCGCGGTCGCCGAGGGCGCCCGCGTCACCCTCCAGGTGCTCGAGACCTCGCTCGCTGTCGCCGCTGCGGAGCGTGACGCCCAGGAGGTCGCCCGCGCCGCGCGCGACGCGCGCCTCGTCGAGGTCCGCGCACAGGTGGACTCGCTCACCGGGACCTTGCGCGAGCTGACCGATGTCGTGCACCGCGACGAGGTCGCCCGCGCGCAGCAGGCGCTGCGGATCGAGCAGCTCGAGCTGCGCTCGACCGAGGAGCTCGGTATCGACCCGCAGGTTCTCGTCGACGAGTTCGGGCCGGACCGGCCTGTCCCTGTCCTCGGGGAGCCTGCCGTGGGCGACGACGACGATGCGGACGCGGGGGAGCCGCGCACCGTCCCGTACGTCCGGGCCGAGCAGGAGAAGCGACTGCGCACGGCGGAGCGTGCGCTCGCCCAGCTGGGCAAGGTCAACCCGCTCGCCCTCGAGGAGTTCGCGGCGCTCGAGGAACGTCACCAGTTCCTGACCGAGCAGCTTGCCGACCTCAAGCGCTCGCGCGCGGACCTGCTGCAGATCGTCAAGGAGATCGACGACCGCGTCGAGCGCGTGTTCGCTGACGCGTTCCGCGACACCGCCGAGCAGTTCGAGCGGGTGTTCCCGCGCATGTTCCCCGGCGGCGAGGGCCGCCTGGTCCTGACCGACCCGTCCGACATGCTCACCACGGGCATCGAGGTCGAGGCGCGCCCCGCAGGCAAGAAGGTCAAGCGGCTCTCGCTGCTCTCGGGCGGCGAGCGGTCCCTGACCGCGGTCGCGCTGCTGGTGTCGATCTTCAAGGCCCGGCCGAGCCCGTTCTACGTGATGGACGAGGTCGAGGCGGCGCTCGACGACGTCAACCTCGGCCGGCTGCTGGACATCTTCCGGGAGCTCCAGGAGGACTCCCAGCTCATCGTCATCACGCACCAGAAGCGCACGATGGAGATCGCCGACGCGCTGTACGGCGTGACGATGCGCGAGGGAGTCACGCAGGTCATCAGCCAGCGGCTGCGCGACGGCCGCGAGGCGGCTCCGGCCCCCGTCGGCTAGCTCGCCGTCCTGCCCGGGCGGGTGGGTGAAGATCGTGTGGCGAATCCCGCACCACGGCGCGGACGCCACCCGCCTCACGCGAATTCGTCCCACAATGGAGGCGTGCAGCAGATCATCGGCTTTTCCGCCTGGCTCCTCGTCGCTCTCGTCGCCGCCGCCCTCGTCATGGTGGCTGCGGGTGCGGTCACGACGGAGCGCTTCGGCGCGGGGCGGGGCCCAGCCGGGATGTTGTCGGACCTCAAGGGCGCGTGGGCGAGCCTGCGTGGCCGTGGCGAGCCGACTCCCGAGCTCACGTCGGACGAGGTGGCACGCATCGTCGACGCGCCGCCCGTCGAGACGTCGATGAGCGACTTCTTCCTCGCGAACCTCGAGGAGGGCGCGGGCTACGTTCAGGCGGCGGAGATCACGGCGCGCCTCGAGAAGGCGGCTGACGTCGTGCGCACGACGGTCCCGCAGCGCGGACCCCGCTCCGCCGCCTGAGCGCGGCCCCGGCCCCTTCCTGAGAGACTGGTCCGGTGAACGACTTCTCCTGGCTCTGGATCCTGCTCGCCCTCGTCGTCCTCGCGGGCGCCTCCGCGGCGCTCGTCGGCCCGCGCGTCCGCCGCGGTCGCAGCACCGGAACGGTCGCGGCGCCTCCGAGCGTCCCGTCCGCAGGTGTCGGCCCGGGGACGACGACGCTCGAGGACGCGGCTGCCGCGATCGAGGACGAGCCGGACCTCCTCGCCGAGGAGGACGCGGCGACGGCTCCCGCTCTCGAGGTTCCCGAGCCCGTCGGTGGTCGCCTCGCGCGCCTGCGCGACCGGCTCGCCCGCTCGGGTTCGCCGCTCGGCCAGAAGCTGCTCGCCGTACTCTCCCGTGACCACCTGTCCGAGGACGACTGGGACGAGCTCGAAGAGGTCCTCCTCCTCGCCGACGTCGGGGCTGGTCCGACGACCGAGCTGATCGACGCGCTGCGCACGCAGGTGCGCGTGCACGGCATCGCAGACGCCGCCGTCGTGCGGGACATGCTCCGCTCCGAGCTGCTCAAGCTCGTCGACCCCACCCTGGACCGCTCGCTCGGCACGACGGGCGCGACGGCTGAGGACGGCTCGCCGACGCCCGCGGTCGTGCTCGTCGTCGGCGTCAACGGCACCGGCAAGACGACGACGGTCGGCAAGCTCGCGCGCGTCCTCGTCGCCGAGGGCCGCTCGGTCGTGCTCGGCGCCGCCGACACGTTCCGTGCGGCGGCCGCCGACCAGCTCGAGACCTGGGGCTCGCGCGTCGGCGTCCCGACCGTCCGGTCCGACCGGGACGGCGCGGACCCTGCCGCGGTCGCCTTCGACGCCGTGCGCCGTGGCCGCAACGAGCAGGCCGACGTCGTCCTCGTGGACACTGCGGGCCGCCTCCAGAACAAGGCCGGCCTCATGGACGAGCTCGGCAAGATCTCCCGCGTGATCGTCAAGGAGGCGCCGCTCACCGAGGTGCTCCTCGTCCTCGACGCGACGACGGGCCAGAACGGCCTCAACCAGGCGCGCGTGTTCGGTGAGGTCGCCGGCGTCACGGGCATCGTCCTGACGAAGCTCGACGGGACCGCCAAGGGTGGGATCGTCGTCGCCGTCCAGCGCGAGCTCGGGGTCCCGGTCAAGCTCGTCGGGCTCGGGGAGGGCCCTGACGACCTCGCGCCGTTCGACCCGGAGGCGTTCGTCGACGGTCTGCTCGGCGACTGAGACCGGCGCCAGCGGGGCGACGAAACACGGTGTTCACGTAGCGGCGGGAACTGTCACACGGTCGGAACACGTGTCGCGTCCAGGTGAAACGCAGGTCCGCGACTGTTGATCCCGGGCCGGCCGAGGGGCTGGCGATGGGAGATGATCCGATGGAATGGGATACCGGAGCTGCAGCGTGGATGCTGATGTCAGCATCGCTCGTGCTTCTCATGACGCCAGGCCTGGCCTTCTTCTACGGAGGCATGGTCCGCGCGAAGTCCGTCCTGAACATGATGATGATGTCGTTCGGCGCCATGGGCGTCATCGGCGTGATCTACGTCCTGTGGGGCTGGTCGATGTCGTACGGATCGACGATCGGCGGGTTCTTCGGGAACCCGTTCGACCAGTTCGGTCTCTCGGGCACGCTGACCGACGCTGACGGGAACGCGGTGGCCAGCACGCTCGGCAACTATCCGCAGGTGATCGACGTCGCGTTCCAGGTGACGTTCGCGATCATCACGACCGCGCTCATCTCGGGTGCGATCGCCGACCGCGTGAAGTTCAGCAGCTGGATGACGTTCGTGCCCCTGTGGGTCACGCTGTCCTACTTCCCGATGGCGCACATGGTCTGGGGTGGCGGGTTCCTCTCGTCCTCCGAGGACGGCCTCGCGGCCATGGTCTTCGGGGTCGTCGACGGAGCGGCTGCAGTCGCCCCGGTGGACTTCGCAGGCGGTACGGTCGTCCACATCAACGCCGGTGTCGCGGGCCTCGTGCTCGCGCTGCTCGTCGGCAAGCGCAAGGGCTTCGGCAAGGAGCCGATGCGCCCGCACAACCTCCCGTTCGTCATGCTCGGCGCCGCACTCCTGTGGTTCGGCTGGTTCGGCTTCAACGCAGGCTCCGCCTTCGGGGCCAACGAGGGCGCAGGTCTCGCCTGGGTCAACACGACCTCCGCGACCGCCGCCGCGATCCTCGGCTGGCTCGTCGTCGAGAAGATCCGGGACGGTCACGCCACGTCGCTCGGTGCCGCCTCGGGCATCGTCGCCGGTCTCGTCGCGATCACCCCGGCGGCGGGCGTGCTCAACCCCGTCACGTCGATCGTCCTCGGTGTCGTCGCCGGTGCGCTCTGTGCCCTCGCGGTCGGCCTCAAGTACCGCTTCGGCTTCGACGACTCGCTCGACGTCGTCGGCGTCCACCTCGTGGGTGGCCTCGTCGGTACCGTCGGTATCGGCTTCCTGGCCGGCGAGGGTGGCCTCTTCTTCGGTGACGGTGCCAAGCTCCTCGTCGTCCAGGTGCTCATCGCCCTCGTCGCGATCATCGTCTCGGCGGTCGTGACCGGCATCATCGGCCTGGCCATCAAGAAGACCATCGGCTGGAGGGTCTCCGAGGAGGCCGAGGTCGGCGGCATCGATCTCGCCGAGCACGGTGAGGCCGCTTACGAAACGATCGGCTCTGGCCGAGTGATCACGGAGGGCAAGGCATGAAGCTCGTCACTGGAATCATCCAGCCGCACCGTCTCGACGACGTGAAGTCGGCACTGGAAGCAGCGGGCATCCGCGGGATGACCGTCTCCGAGGCCTCAGGCTACGGCCGCCAGAAGGGTCACACCGAGGTCTACCGCGGCGCCGAGTACACGGTCGACCTCGTCCCGAAGATCCGCATCGAGGTCCTCGTCTCGGACGAGGACGCTGCGACGGTCCTCGAGGTCATCGTCACCGCGGCGCAGACCGGCAAGATCGGCGACGGCAAGGTCTGGTCCGTGCCCGTCGACGAGGTCGCCCGGGTCCGCACGGGCGAGCGCGGCGCGGACGCGCTGTAGGCCGCATGCAGGACGACCGGGACGGAACGATCCGATCCGGGGCGCAGGAGGTCCCGCACACCGAGATCATCGGGGTGCGGGACCTCCGCCGCTTCCGGCTCGAGGACGCACGTCGGACGATGCAGGGCGCGGGCAGCGCCGGGACGGGCGCCGAGCGCCGTCGTCGGCAGAGCGACGTGGTCGTGGCCGCGCTCGCCGCGCTGTGGCGCGAGGCGCTCGGCGACGAGCCGGAGCACGGCGTCGCTCTCGCCGCGGTGGGCAGCCTGGCCCGCGGGGACGCGGGGCCGCTGAGCGACCTGGACCTCGTGCTCCTGCACGACGGGCGCACGCGCTCGGCGCAGCAGCTCTCTGCGCTCGCCGACCGGCTCTGGTACCCGCTGTGGGACGCAGGGCTCGACCTCGACCACTCGGTCCGGTCGCTCGCGCAGTGCCGTCAGGTCGCGTCGACCGACGTGCCGGCCGCCGTCGGGCTGCTCGACACGCGGGTCGTCGCGGGGGACGCGCTGCTCGTGCACAAGGCGTCGTCTGCCGTGCTCACGGACTGGCGCGGCGCGTCCCGGCGCCGCCTGCCCGAGCTGCTCGCCTCGACGCGCGCCCGTGCTGAGCGCAGCGGCGAGATCGCCTACCTGATCGAGCCAGACCTCAAGGAGGCGCGTGGCGGCATCCGGGACGCGATCGTGCTCTCCGCGCTCGCGGCGTCGTGGCTCACGGACCGGCCGCACGGCGACGTCGACCGCGCGCGGGCGCACCTGCTGGACGTGCGTGACGCGCTCGGGGTCGTCACGGGCCGCTCGACGAACCGCCTGGTCAAGCAGGACCAGGAGGAGGTCGCCCAGCTGCTCGGCGTCGGTGACGCGGACGACCTGCTCGCGTCGCTCGCCGAGGCGGGACGCACCGTGACGTACGCGCTCGACACGACGGTCCGGCGTGCGCGCCAGGCGCTCGTGCGGCCGTCGGTCGCGCGCAGGCCGCTCGTCGTGCGCGGTCGACGCGTGCCGCCGCGCCTGCGCGCGGTCTCGGACGGCCTCGTGGAGCACGACGGCGAGCTCGTTCTCGCGATCGACGCGCAGCCCGACAAGGACCCGCTGCTGCCGCTGCGCGCCGCTGCGACGGCCGCCCGTACCGGGCTCGCGGTCTCGCCCGTGACGGCGGTCAACCTGGCGGGCTGCCCGCCGCTGCCCGAGCCGTGGCCCAAGGTCGCGCGGGGCTACCTGATGACGCTGCTCGGGTCGCAGCACGACCAGGTGGCGGTCTGGGAGGCGCTCGACCTCGCGGGCGTCGTGACGGGGTGGATCCCTGAGTGGGCGGCCGTGCGCAACCGCCCGCAGCGTTCTGCGATCCACCGGCACACGGTCGACCGGCACCTCGTCGAGGTGGTCGCACGCGCGGGCCGTGACCGTCGTGAGGTCGAGGATCCTGAGGTGCTGCTGCTGTCGGCGCTGCTGCACGACATCGGCAAGCGACCGGGCGCGACGGACCACTCGGTCGTGGGCGCCGAGATCGCTCCGGCGATCGTGCGACGCATGGGCTTCGACGAGGGCGTCGCCAGGGACGTGGCGCGCCTCGTCCGGCACCACCTCACGCTGGCCCGTCTCGCGACGACCGCGGACCCGGACGCGCCCGAGACGCTCGCCGAGTTGCTCGACGCCGTCGAGCACCGCCGCGACCTGCTGAAGATCCTGCGCATCGTGACCGAGGCGGACTCGTCGTCGCTCGGGCCGAACGGGTGGACCGCCTGGCGGGCGCGGCTCGTCGACGACCTGTGCCGGCGCGGCCTGGCGGCCCTGGGCGGGTAGGCTGAGCGCCTGTCATCGTTGCTGTGATCGTGAGGGATACCCGGTGTTCGCCACCCTGTCTGACCGTCTGACATCGACGTTCAAGAACCTGCGCACGCGCGGGCGCCTGTCCGAGGCGGACATCGACGCCACCGTGCGCGAGATCCGTCGAGCCCTGCTCGACGCCGACGTCGCGGTCCCTGTGGTCCGCGAGTTCACCGGGGCGGTGCGTGAGCGCGCCCTGTCGGCCGAGGTCTCCGAGGCGCTCAACCCGGCGCAGCAGGTCGTCAAGATCGTCAACGAGGAGCTCGTCTCGATCCTCGGTGGCGAGCAGGCGCGCGGACTGTCGTTCGCGAAGACCGCGCCGACCGTCATCATGCTCGCCGGCCTCCAGGGTGCCGGCAAGACGACGCTCGCGGGCAAGCTCGCGAAGCACCTCAAGGACCAGGGCCACACGCCGCTGCTCGTCGCAGCGGACCTGCAGCGTCCGAACGCCGTCACGCAGCTCAAGGTCGTCGGCGAGCGTGCGGGTGCGACCGTCTATGCGCCCCACCCTGGGGTCGCGGGCGAGGACGAGGTCCCGACGGGCGACCCGGTCGCTGTCGCGGTCGGCGGTGTCGCGACGGCCCGCTCGCGTCAGCACGACGTCGTCATCATCGACACGGCGGGCCGCCTCGGCGTCGACGCCGAGCTCATGGCGCAGGCGCGCGAGATCCGTGAGGCGACGCAGCCGGACGAGGTCCTGTTCGTCATCGACGCGATGATCGGCCAGGACGCGGTCGCGACCGCGAGCGCGTTCCTCGAGGGTGTCGACTTCACGGGTGTCGTGATGTCGAAGCTCGACGGCGACGCGCGCGGTGGTGCGGCCCTGTCGGTCGCCCGCGTCACCGGCCGTCCCATCCTCTTCGCGTCGACGGGCGAGAAGCTCGAGGACTTCGAGCCGTTCTATCCGGACCGCATGGCGTCGCGCATCCTCGACATGGGTGACGTGCTGACGCTCATCGAGCAGGCGGAGAAGGCGTTCGACGCCGAGCAGGCCGAGAAGATGGCCGCAAAGCTCCAGAGCGGCGACGACTTCACGCTCGACGACTTCCTCGTGCAGATGCAGGCCATGCGCAACATGGGCTCGATGAAGAAGATGCTCGGCATGCTCCCGGGCATGGGGCAGATGCGCGAGGCGCTCGACAGCTTCGACGAGCGCGAGGTCGACCGCGTCGAGGCGATCGTGCGGTCCATGACGCCGGCCGAGCGGACGAACCACCGGATCATCAACGGCTCGCGCCGGGCGCGCATCGCCAAGGGTGCGGGCACGACGACGACGGCGGTGAACCAGCTCATCGAGCGCTTCGAGGGCGCTCAGAAGATGATGAAGCAGATGGCGCGCTCGGGCGGCGGACTGCCCGGGATGGGCGCGCTGCCGGGCATGGGCGGCAAGAAGTCCAAGGGCCGGATGGCTCCGCCGCCGAAGAAGGGCAAGGGCAAGGCGAAGTCGGGCAACCCGGCGAAGCGCGCCCAGCAGGAGCGCGAGGCGGCGAACCGGGCAGCCGGGATCGCCGACGCACCAGCGGCACCGAAGGGGTCCGCGTTCGGGTTCGGCTCCAAGCCTGACGCCGCTGCCGGGCCCGACATGGACGAGCTGAAGAAGCTGCTCGGCGGCTGACATGACGTCGGGCCGTGACACGGTGCTGCACCTCGCCGGGCCGGTGCGCCTGGGCGACGACGACGTCCGCGCCGAGGCGTGGGTCGTCGACGGTCGGCTGACGTTCACGCGTCCGACGCTGCCGGGCCGCGACGTCGTGCGCGTCGAGGGGTGGGCGGTGCCCGGTCTCGTCGACGTGCACTGCCACGTCGGCCTCGGCGCCACAGGCGCCGTCTCCCGCGAGGAAGCCGTGTGCCAGGCCGTCACTGATCGTGACTCGGGAGTCTTGCTGCAGCGCGACGCGGGCTCGCCGCTCGACACGCGGTGGGTGCACGAGCGTGAGGACCTGCCGCGTCTCGTGCGCTGCGGGACGCACGTCGCGCGGCCCAAGCGGTACCTGCGGGGCTACGCCGTCGAGCTCGAGCACGTCGAGGACCTGCCGACGCAGCTCGCCGGCGAGGCGGCGCGCGGCGACGGCTGGGTCAAGGTCGTCGCCGACTGGATCGACCGCGACGAGGGGGAGCGGGCGGACCTGCGGCCGCTGTGGCCTGACGACGTGCTCGCCGACGCGTTCGCGAGGGTGCACGCGGCCGGGGCCCGCGTCACGGCGCACACCTTCTCCCACGAGGCGCTGCCCGGGCTGCTGGCCGCTGGTGTCGACTGCCTCGAGCACGGAACGGGTCTCGACGACGCGCAGGTCGCCGAGGTCGCACGGCGGGGGATCGCGGTGACCCCGACGCTCATGCAGGTCGGCCGGTTCGACTCGATCGCGGCGAGCGCCGACCGCTACCCGGTGTACGCCGAGCACATGCGCCGCATGCACGCGCGCCGCTACGAGCACGTGCGCAACCTCTTCGACGCAGGAGTGCGGCTGCTCGTCGGGACCGACGCGGGCGGGACGATCCCCCACGGGACGATCGCGACCGAGTGTGCGGAGCTCGCCCGCTGCGGCATCCCGCCGCTCGAGATCCTCGCGGCGGCGAGCTGGCGGACCCGCGACTACCTCGGCGTCGCTCCCGTCGACGAAGGTGCCGAGGCCGACGTCGTCGTCTACCCGGCCGATCCCGCAGCGGACGTCGCGGTGCTCGCGGCACCGAGCGCCGTCGTGCTGCGTGGGACACGCGTCACGTGAGGTTGGACCAGCGTCCTGCGTCTGGCAGAATGTTCCCCTGTACTCGGTGTGCCCGGCCCCTCTCTCCGCGCAGCGCCGTGTCCTGGACCATCCTGAGCTCCGGCCCCACCGGAGATCGGTGCGGTCCGCCCATACCCAGAACCAGGAGAGACCACCACTGTGGCCACCAAGATTCGTCTGAAGCGTTTCGGCAAGATCCGTTCTCCCTACTACCGTGTCGTCGTCGCCGACTCGCGCACCAAGCGCGACGGCCGCGTCATCGAGGAGATCGGCAAGTACCACCCGACCGAGGAGCCCTCGCTCATCGAGATCGACTCCGAGCGTGCGCAGTACTGGCTCGGCGTCGGCGCGCAGCCGACCGAGCAGGTCGCTGTGCTCCTCAAGATCACGGGTGACTGGCAGAAGTTCAAGGGCCTCCCGGGCGCCGAGGGCACGCTGCGCGTCAAGGGCGACAAGGTCGACCCCGCCGCCGCGATCGCTGCCGCCGCCGAGCAGGCCGAGAAGATCAAGGCGAAGGCTGCCGAGGCGAAGTCCGCGGCTCCCGTTGCTGACGAGGCTCCGGCCGAGGAGAGCACCGAGGCCGAGGAGCAGGCCTGATGCTCGCTGATGCTCTGGAGCACCTTGTCCGCGGCATCGTGGACAACCCCGAGGACGTCCGGGTGAACGCCAAGGCACTGCGCCGCGGCGAGCTGCTCGAGGTGCGCGTGCACCCCGACGACCTGGGACGTGTCATCGGCCGCTCCGGCCGTACCGCCAAGGCGCTGCGCACCGTCGTCAGCGCCCTCGCGACGGACGGCCCCGTGCGTGTCGACGTGGTTGACGTCGACCGTCGGTGAGCATCGCACCCTGGTGAGCGCGCGGTCCTCGACCGCACGCCCGCCGAGCACTTCCACGTCAGGCCCGGCCCCCGCGAGGGTGTCGGGCCTGACGCATCCCACCACGACCCAGGAGCCCCCCATGACCAGCCCGCGTCTCACCGTCGCCCGGATCAGCAAGGCCCAGGGTCTTCGCGGCGAGGTGGCTCTCGAGGTCCGCACCGACATCCCGGAGGAGCGTCTCGCCGTCGGCGCGGTCCTCGACACGGAGCCGGCCGGTCGCGGCCCGCTGACCATCGTGCGCAACCGCGTGTCGAGCGGTCGGTGGTACGTACAGCTCGACGGCGTCGACGACCGCACCGCCGCCGAGGCGCTGCGCGGAGTCGAGCTCGTCGTCGACGCAGACGAGTCCGGCGAGGAGGACGCCTGGTACGTCCACGAGCTCGCCGGCCTGCGCGCCGAGCTCGAGGACGGGACCGTCGTCGGCACCGTCAAGGGCCTCGAGCACCTCCCGGCGCACGACGTGCTCGTCGTCGAGGAGACCGACGGCGCGCGCACCCTCGTGCCCTTCGTGACCGCGATCGTCCCGACCGTCGACGTCCCCGGTGGCCGCGTCGTCCTCACTCCGCCTGGCGGGCTCCTCGCGCGCGACGCCGAGAACCTCGACGTCGCGCTCCCGGAGCCGGGCGAGGCCGAGGAGCGCGGCTGAGTGCGTATCGACGTCGTCTCGATCTTCCCGGCGTACCTCGCCGCTCTCGACCTCTCCCTCGTCGGGAAGGCCCGCACCGCAGGCCTGCTGGACCTGCGCGTCCACGACCTGCGTGACTGGACGACCGACCGGCACCGCACGGTCGACGACACCCCTGCGGGCGGGGGCGCCGGGATGGTCATGCGTCCGGACGTCTGGGGCACCGCGCTCGACGACGTCCTCACCGAGGGCGCGACGCTCGTCGTCCCGACGCCGTCGGGACCGTCGTTCACGCAGCGCACCGCGGAGGACTGGGCGACGCGCCCCCAGCTCGTGTTCGCGTGCGGTCGCTACGAGGGCATCGACGCGCGCGTCGCCGAGCACTACCGCGAGGCTGGCGTCCGCGTCGAGGAGGCGTCGATCGGGGACTACGTCCTCAACGGCGGCGAGGTCGCCGCGCTCGTCATGATCGAGGCGGTCGCGAGGCTGCTCCCGGGCGTCCTCGGCAACCCTGAGTCCGTCGTCGAGGAGTCGCACTCGCAGGCCGGGCTGCTCGAGTACCCCGTATACACGAAGCCGCCGGCATGGCGGGACCTCGAGGTCCCTTCCGTGCTGATGAGCGGGCACCACGGCAAGGTCACGCGCTGGCGTCGGGACCAGGCGATCGTGCGTACAGCCGAGCGACGTCCGGACATGGTGGCTGCGCTCGACGTCGACACGCTCGACAAGTTGGACCGGGCGCTGCTCGCCGAGCTGGGCTGGCACGTGCGCGACGGCGCGCTGCACCACGAGCCGTCCGCGGGGTGAGACAGCGGTCACCCGACGGCGATTGCGCCGACAGGCTCACAGTGTGGCAAGATTGTTCGTCGGTGCGTCACGGGCCTCTGCCACAGGGGAGAGCCTGAGCGAGGCAGGTGCCAACCTGCCAGGCACCACCTCTCGACAGACGGACCCTCGCGGTCCACGAACGCGTTCCTGACCTGTGGCAGGACGAGGAGAACATCATGCACACGCTCGACTCCGTCGACGCAGCATCGCTGCGGACCGACATCCCCGAGTTCCGCGCCGGCGACACCCTCAAGGTGAACGTCAAGGTCGTCGAGGGCACCCGCTCCCGCGTCCAGGCGTTCCAGGGCATCGTCATCGCCCGCCGCGGCGACGGCGTCCGCGAGACGTTCACCATCCGCAAGATCAGCTTCGGCGTCGGCGTCGAGCGCACCTTCCCGGTGAACTCCCCGACGATCGAGTCGATCGAGGTCGTCACCCGCGGTGACGTCCGTCGCGCCAAGCTCTACTACCTGCGCAAGCTCCGCGGCAAGAAGGCCCGCATCAAGGAGAAGCGCGAGACGGCCCCCAAGGCCTGACGAGCACTCGGCAGGTCTTCCTGCCTCCCCGCGGGCGAGCGACCACTGGTCGCTCGCCCGCGGTCGTATCCCGACCTTCTCGGTGCCTGCGGCGCCGTGAGCCGCGGACGTCCGGCACGCCCGGACGTGGCACAGTGGAGCAGTGACGAACATGGACGCCCCGGGAACCGACCCGCGCGACGACGAGGCCGCGCCGCAGCCTGAGGGCGTGGACCAGACCCGCCGCACGCGCAGCGCCCCGCAGAAGAAGTCGACGTGGGCGTCGCTCCTCAAGGAGACGGCGATCATCCTCGTCGCAGCGTTCGTGCTCTCTTGGACCGTCAAGACGTTCCTCGTGCAGCCGTTCTTCATCCCGAGCGAGTCCATGGAGGCCACGCTCGTCAAGGGAGACCGCGTCCTGGTGTCGAAGCTGACGCCGGGACCGTTCGACCTCTCCCGTGGTGACGTCGTCGTGTTCAAGGACCCGGGCGGCTGGCTCGACGCGTCCGCTCCCGCGAGCAGCGGGCTGCCCGACGCCGTCGAGTCGTTCTTCACGTTCGTCGGTCTTCTCCCGCAGGACTCGGGCGAGCACCTCATCAAGCGCGTCATCGGGCTACCCGGCGACCATGTGGTGTGCTGCGACGCCGAGGGCCGGATGACCGTCAACGGTGCGCCGCTCGACGAGGAGGAGTACCTTCGTCCCGGGTCGATCCCGAGCCAGGTCGACTTCGACGTCGTGGTCCCGGAGGGGCACCTGTGGGTGCAGGGCGACAACCGCCAGGGCTCCTACGACTCCCGTTTCACCGGCGGGCAGCCAGGCGGACCGTTCGTCCCGCTCGAGAACGTCGTGGGTGTCGCGTTCGCCAAGGTGTGGCCCGCTGACCGGATCGCGATCATGCGCAACCCCGGCGACGTCTTCGACGAGGTTCCGGAACCGTGACGGTCCAGCCACCCGACGTCCTCGTCGAGGACGGGTGGTGCGCTGAGGGTGCGCCCCTCGTCGCGGGGATGGACGAGGTGGGCCGCGGAGCGCTCGCCGGTGTCGTCACGGTAGGCGTCGCTGTCGTGGGGCCCGAGGCGCTGCGGCTCCCGTACCCCGAAGGGCTGACCGACTCCAAGCTGTTGAGCGCGGCGGCCCGCGAGCGGCTCGAGCCGCTCGTGCAGGACTGGGTCACGGCGTGGGGAGTCGGCCACGCGACGCCCGAGGAGATCGACGAGGCGGGGATCATCGTCGCGCTGCGCCGTGCGGGGGAGCGTGCTCTCGCCGCAGCGGAGGCCTCGTGCGGGCCCGTGCGCGCTGTCGTCCTCGACGGGAAGCACGACTGGCTGACGCCGCCCGCCGGGGACCTGTTCGACGCGTTCGACGCCGCGCCGCTCGACGTGTCCCGCGAGGTCCGGACGGTCGTCAAGGGAGATCTGAGGTGCGCGTCGGTCGCCGCAGCGAGCGTGCTCGCCAAGTGCGCCCGCGACCGTCTCATGGCCGCTGCGCACGAGCAGTTCCCGAGGTTCGGCTGGGACCGCAACAAGGGCTACGGCGCGAAGACGCACCTCGACGCGCTCCGCGAGCTCGGTCCGTGCGAGCTGCACCGCCGGTCGTGGTCTCTCCCGGATCGTGCTGTGGTGACGTCCGGCGCCGTGGATGGGCGATGATGGTCGGGTGAGCGCTGAAGACCTCGAGAACTACGAGACCGACATGGAGCTGGCCCTGTACCGCGAGTACAGGGACGTCGTCTCCCTCTTCTCCTACGTCGTGGAGACGGAGCGCCGGTTCTACCTCGCGAACCAGGTGGACCTCCAGGTCCGCTCGGCGGCGGGCGAGGTGTACTTCGAGCTGACGCTCGCGGACGCGTGGGTGTGGGACGTCTACCGTTCGGCCCGCTTCGTGAAGTCCGTGCGGGTCGTGACGTTCAAGGACGTCAACGTCGAGGAGCTCGCCCGGCCGGAGCTCACGATCTGACGCACTGAACGGCCGCCCACAAGGGGCTGCTTCGCGCGCTCCGCCCACGTGCTCGCCGTGCTCCGCCCGGACCGCGCCCACCCGGCCACACCCTGGTGGCCGGAGGTGGTGCCATGCGTGCCAAGGACGCCGTCGGACGGCGAGGAGAGCAGTGGGCCGCAGAGCGGCTCGAAGAGCTCGGATGGACGGTACTGGACCGGAACTGGCGCGGGCATGCCGGCGAGCTGGACATCGTCGCGCTCGACGGCGACGAGCTCGTGCTCGTCGAGGTCAAGACACGGACCGGACGCGGGTTCGGCCACCCGGCCGAGGCAGTCACGGACACGAAGCTCTCGCGGGTGCGCAGGCTCGGTGGGCAGTGGCTCCACGAGCACGACCTGAGGCCGCGCTCTGTCCGGGTCGACGTCGTCGCGATCGTCGCCGAGCCCGGACGTCCCGTCGTGCTCGAGCACCTCGTGGGTGTGTCGTGAGCGGGCTCGGCACGGCCGGGGCCGTCGCGCTCGTCGGCCTCACGGGCCATCTCGTCGAGGTCGAGGCGCACCTCGCGGCGTCGATCCCGGGGTTCACGCTCATCGGCCTCCCGGACGCGTCGCTGAGCGAGGCCCGCGACCGGGTCCGCGCCGCCGTCACGTCGAGCGGCATGTCGTGGCCCCAGCGCAAGGTGACCGTCAACCTGTCGCCTGCCTCGCTCCCCAAGCACGGCTCCGCGTTCGACCTCGCGATCGCCGTCGCGACCCTCAGCGGTGCCGGTCTGATCGACGCAGCGTCCGCGCGGGGTGTCGTGCACCTCGGAGAGCTCGGGCTCGACGGGCGAGTGCACCCCGTCCGCGGGGTGCTGCCGTCGGTCGCCGCGGCCGTCGCGGGAGGCGCGAGGCGCGTCGTCGTGTCCGTCGCCGACGAGCGCGAGGCGCGTCTCGTCCCCGGCGCCGAGGTCCACGCGGTCGCCTCGCTCGCCGAGCTTGCGTACGCGTACGGGGCGGACATCCCCGAGCCCGAGGCACGCGTGGCTCGCGGCCTCCCGACGCCGCCAGGCCCGCTCGAGAGCGCACCCGACCTCGCGGACGTCGTCGGCCAGCACGAGGCGCGCGCCGCGCTCGAGGTCGCTGCCGCCGGCGCTCACCACCTGCTCATGGTCGGGCCGCCGGGCGCGGGCAAGACCATGCTCGCCGCGCGCCTTCCCGGACTCCTGCCGGACCTGACCGACGACGAGTCTGTCGAGGTGACCGCCGTGCACTCCGTCGCGGGGACGTTCGACCCGACGCGCGGGCTCATCCGGCGCCCTCCGTTCGAGGACCCGCACCACACCGCGACCGCAGCATCGATCGTCGGCGGCGGGTCGGGTGTGCCGCGACCCGGCGCGGCCTCGCGCGCGCACCGCGGCGTGCTCTTCATGGACGAGGCCCCGGAGTTCGCCACCCGTGTGCTCCAGACGCTGCGTCAGCCGCTCGAGAACGGTGAGCTCGTCATTCACCGCGTGAGCGGCGCCGCGAGGTACCCCGCCCGCTTCCAGCTCGTCCTCGCAGCAAACCCGTGCCCGTGCGGCCTCGCGGTCGGCAAGGGAACCGGCTGCACGTGCGCGCC
This sequence comes from Flavimobilis sp. BM9, assembly GCF_058313055.1. Lineage (NCBI taxonomy): Bacteria > Bacillati > Actinomycetota > Actinomycetes > Micrococcales > Jonesiaceae > Flavimobilis > Flavimobilis sp. BM9. The sequence continues at coordinate 735,117 of NZ_JBZEMO010000001.1, forward strand.
CATGGCGCGCCGACGGTACTTCGGCCGGCTCGCCGGGCCGCTCCTCGACCGCGTCGACCTCCAGGTCGAGGTCGGCCCGGTCACGCGGACGGAGATCGCCGAGAACACCCCCGGCGAGCCCACGGCCGTCGTCGCGGCCCGGGTCGCCGCAGCGCGGGGGGCGCAGCGCGAACGGCTAGGCCAGCACGGCTGGACGACCAACTCCCAGGTCCCCGGGAGCCACCTCCGAACGCTGCTCGGACCACGGCACGGAGGCGTGGCCCTCCTCGACGCGGCACTCGACCGGGGTGCCCTCAGCCTGCGCGGCGCCGACCGCGTGCTGCGCACCGCCTGGACGATCGCCGACCTCGCGGGACTCGGGAGCCCGGGCCGCGAAGAGATCGGGCAGGCGCTCGCCCTGCGGACCCGGGGGAGCGTCGCATGAAGGTCGCGTTCGACACTGCCGACCCCGTGCTCGCCGCGGCCGCATGGAGCCGCGTCGCCGAGCCGGGTGACACGACCGCCGGCATGCTCGTCGGGGCGGTGGGGGCGACTGCCGCCCTGGACTGGACGCTCGCTGCGATCGGTCCGGGCGCCGAACGGCCCGCCGTCGACGGGCTGCTCGAGAGGCTCGGTGTCCCGGCAGTGCGACGCAGCGCGCTCGGCCGACGGATCCTCGCCGGGCTCGCGCGATGGGCGCCCCGGCTCGACGGGCTCGACCCTCGTCGAGAGCTGCGCGTCCTGAGATCCCTCGACGGCAGCCTCCTCCTGCCGGGGGCGAGAGGCTGGCCGCGCGGCGCAGACCTGCTCGGCGACGCCGCGCCGTTCTGCCTCTGGGTCCGCGACGGACACGGGGACCCGTCGGACTGGGACGCCGCCCTCGGACGCTCGGTCGCGCTCGTCGGGGCTCGCGCAAGCACCGACTACGGCACGCGCATCGCCGCCGACCTGGCTGCAGGCCTCGCAGACCGGCGCTTCGTCGTCGTCTCGGGCGGGGCGTACGGGATCGACGCCGCAGCCCATCGCGGGGCGCTCGCGGCCGGGGGTGCCACCGTCGCGGTCATGGCGGGCGGCGTCGACCGCCTCTACCCCGCAGGCAACCGGGACCTGCTGGAACGGATCCTCGTCGAGGGTGGTGCCGTCGTGTCGGAGGTTCCGCCCGGCTCGATGCCCAGCAGGACGCGCTTCCTGCAGCGCAACCGGGTCATCGCGGCGCTCGCGGGCGCGACCGTCGTCGTCGAGGCCGCCTGGCGTTCGGGTTCCCTCAGCACGGCGGCCCATGCCGCGAGGCTCAACCGCCCTGTGGGGGCGGTGCCGGGTCCGGTCACCTCGATGGCCTCGGCCGGCTGCCACCGGCTGATGCGCGAGCACGCCGCCGTGTGCGTCACGGACGCGGACGAGGTCGCCGAGCTGGCTGGGGTGATCGGTGGCGACGCCGCGCCGGAGAGGAGCGTGGAGGTGCGCGCGACCGACGGGCTCGGCGACGCCGCCCGGAGCGTGTACGACGCGCTCCCGCTCAGGGCGTCCGCAGGGGTCGAGGCCCTCGCCAAGGCCAGCGGCGCCGGGCCTCGCGACGTGCTCTCGGGGCTCGGGGAGCTGGAGGCGCGGGGACTGGCGGTGCGCACAGGCTCAGGTTGGCGCCGGGACAGAGGTCCTGCCTGAACAACTGTCGAAGCGATTCGCCGATAACGTTCTCGTGAACTTCTCAGGAAGCGAAGCGTTATATCGGCACGCCCTGTGACGAAACGGACATGGCTGCCGCGATTTATCGGAGTCGCCCCTTGTGCAGCGGTGGTGCGGCACGTCACCGTTGACCCGTGCAGATGGACCAGGGTCCCGGCGGCACGGCGCAGTGGGACGCGCTCGTGTCGGACTTCTGCACGCACCTGGAGCTTCAGCGCGGCCTCGCCGTGCACACCGTCCGCGCGTACCGCAGCGATGTCGAGCAGCTCGTCTCCTACATCTGCCGGGACGGCAACCGCGCCCCGCGCGACGTGACGATCGACGACCTCCGCGGCTGGCTCGCCGACCAGAGCGAGCGGAACCTGTCGCGCGCGACGCTCGCGCGGCGCGGAGCGAGCGTGCGCTCCTTCTTCGAGTGGGCCGCCCGCAGCGGCTATCTTGCCGGCGACCCCGCGAGCAGGCTGGCGAGCCCGCGCGCCGACCGCACCTTGCCCACGGTCCTCGGCGTCGAAGCGGCTGAGCGCCTCATGGAGGCGACCCGTGAGCGGGCGGAGAGCGACGACCCGACGCACCTGCGTGACTGGGCCGCTGTCGAGCTGCTCTACGCGACGGGGATCCGTGTCGGCGAGCTCGTCGGCGTCGACGTCGAAGACGTCGACCTCGGGCAGCGCCTCGTCCGTGTCGTCGGCAAGGGAGACCGTGAGCGGGCCGTCCCGTTCGGTGTCCCTGCGGCCGACGCCGTCACTCAGTGGCTCGAGAGGGGACGCCCCGTCCTCGTGTCCTCGGCCTCCCAGCGCGCTCTTCTCATCGGCAACCGCGGGCAGCGTTGGGGGCAGCGTCAGATCCGTCAGGCGGTCCACGACCTGACGGCGCTCGCAGGGGTCGACGACATCGCGCCGCACGGCCTGCGGCACACAGCGGCGACCCACCTCCTCGCGGGCGGCTCGGACCTCCGCGGCGTGCAGGAGGTCCTGGGTCACGCGACCCTTGCCACGACCCAGCGGTACACACACGTCAGCCCCGAGCGCCTGCGCTCGTCATTCCAGCTTGCGCACCCCCGTGCCTGAGTCCCGAGGAACACCGATGAGCCAGCCAGCAGTGACGCCCACCCTGACCGCGGTGCCGGTCCAGGCGCCAAGGACGACGTTCCGCCCTTACCTCGTCCCCGACGAGGTCGACGTGGCGGGCGAGATCGCGCAGGCGTGGCTCGACTACAAGCGTGAGGCCTGCACGGCACGCCGCGAGCAGCTGATCCTGCACTACGCGCCGCTCGTCGCAGCGGTCGCGTCGCGCATCGCCACCCGCCTCCCGAGCTCCGTCGAGCACGCCGACCTCGTCTCGTACGGCATGTTCGGGCTCATCGACGCGATCGAGAAGTTCGAGCTGGACCGCGAGATCAAGTTCGAGACGTATGCGTCGTCCCGCATCCGTGGCGCGATCATCGACGAGCTGCGCTCGATCGACTGGCTGCCGCGCTCCGTCCGCACGAAGGCGCGCGCGATCGACCGGGCGCACAGCGAGCTCGAGGCGATCCACCACCGCAGCCCCCAGGAGAGCGAGGTCGCCGCCCAGCTCGGCGTCCAGGTCGAAGAGGTCCGCGCGGTCCGCACCCAGGTCGCCTCGGCGAACGTCGTCGCCCTCGACGAGCTGCTCAGCATCGGCGCCGAGCAGTTCGGCCAGGTGAGCGCGGTGGACGCGACGCACCAGAGCCGCACCAACGACCCTGCCCGCACGTTCGAGGCGAAGGAGACGAAGTTCCTCCTGTCGCAGGCGATCGGCCGGCTCTCCGACCGCGAGAAGCTGGTCCTGACGTTCTACTACTTCCAGAACATGACCCTTGCGGAGATCGGCACGATCCTCGGGGTGACCGAGTCGCGGATCTCTCAGATGCACACTGCGGCGATGTCGCGCCTGCGCGACCTGCTCGTCGCCGCAGAGCACGCCTGACACCGGGCGCGCGCCGCCGGCCGAGCAGCACGATCCTCGGCCGGTCCAGGAACGCGAGAGGGTCGACGTACGTCTCACCGACGCGCACGCCCCAGTGGAGGCAGGACGCGGGGGCGCAGTGCCCGTGCTCTGCTGACAGGGTCGCGACGGCCCCGCCAGCGCCTACCGTCGCCCCGCGCGCGACGGTCGCGGCGACGGGTTCGAAGGACGTCCGCAGCCCGTCGTCGTGCGTGACGACGAGGACGCCGCGCCCCGCGACCTTCCCTGTGAACGTGACGACCCCGTCCGCGGGAGCGCGCACGACCTCACCGACCGCAGCAGCCAGGTCGACGCCGCGGTGGCCGGCGAGCCAGTCCTGCTCGGGTGGATCGAAAGTGGCGACGACCGTCCCAGGCTGGACGGGGCGCACCCAGCCGACGGAGCGCTGGCCGGGCGCGGCCGGTGACTGTTCGTGAGGGGTGGCGGGAGGCGGCGCCGCGAGGACGAGCGCGACGATCGCGGCCACCGGGCGCGTACGCAGCGGCATGGTCGGGAGCATCATGGGACCAGCCGAGCACGGGTGTCGCGAGCAGCGTGCGGCGCCCCGCGCGGCGGTGACGAGCGCTCCCGTCGGCGATGTCTGTGGACGGGGGAGCGTCAGGTACACTTGACCCGCTCTGGCTGCGTCATGCCGTCGACCAACCTCGACGATCCTGACCGGCCGGTGACATCGCGTGCTCTGCTCCCGTTCCATGCCTGCCAGACAGGCACGGCCGCCTACGGGCGGAGGGGGGTCGAGGGGTGGTCCGGTTCGCCGGTCCCTCGATCCAGGGCACCAGGGGTGGTCCCGACCGGGACGACCGACAACCGCACGCGGCCCGACGGGCCGCCGATCAAGGTGCACGGCAGGCGGAGGATCCGCGGCCGTGCCGGAAGGAAGTGCCATGGCAGTCGTGACCATGCGCCAGCTCCTCGAGAGCGGTGTCCACTTCGGACACCAGACCCGCCGCTGGAACCCGAAGATGAAGCGGTTCATCTTCACGGAGCGCAACGGCATCTACATCGTCGACCTGCAGCAGTCGCTGTCGTACATCGACACCGCGTACGAGTTCGTCAAGCAGACGGTCGCCCACGGCGGCTCGATCCTGTTCGTCGGTACGAAGAAGCAGGCGCAGGAGCCCATCGCCGAGCAGGCCGCTCGCGTCGGGATGCCCTACGTCAACCACCGCTGGCTCGGTGGCATGCTCACCAACTTCGGCACGGTCCACAAGCGCCTTCAGCGTATGAAGGAGCTCGAGCAGATCGACTTCGACGACGTCGCTGGCTCGAACCTGACGAAGAAGGAGCTTCTCGTGCTCCGCCGCGAGAAGGACAAGCTCACGAAGACCCTCGGTGGTATCCGTGACATGGCGAAGGTCCCCTCCGCCGTCTGGATCGTCGACACGAACAAGGAGCACCTCGCTGTCGCCGAGGCGCGCAAGCTCAACATCCCGATCGTCGCGATCCTCGACACCAACTGCGACCCGGACGTCGTCGACTACAAGATCCCGGGCAACGACGACGCGATCCGCGCCGTCGCGCTGCTGACCCGCGTGATCGCTGACGCGGTCGCGGACGGTCTGCTCCAGCGTGCGTCGGGCAAGTCCGGTGCCGCCGAGGCGCCGGCCGAGCCGCTCGCCGAGTGGGAGCGCGAGCTCCTCGCTGGCGACGCCGCTGCTGAGGCCGCTCCCGCCGCCGAGGCTGCTCCGGCCGCCGAGGCTGCCCCCGACGCTGAGGCTGCTCCCGCGGCCGAGGCCGAGGCGCCGAAGTCCGAGTGATGACTGCAGCCGGGCGGGGAGCACCCCGCCCGGCTGCCGTCTGCCCACCGCACACCACCACAGGCAAGGGACCACATCATGGCGAACTACACCGCCGCTGACATCAAGGCGCTGCGCGAGCGCACGGGCGCCGGCATGCTCGACGTCAAGAAGGCTCTCGACGAGGCGAACGGCGACTCCGACAAGGCGCTCGAGATCCTCCGCATCAAGGGCCTCAAGGGCGTCTCCAAGCGCGAGGACCGCGCGACGTCCGAGGGCCTCGTCGCCGTCGACATCACCACGACCGACGCGGGTGAGACCGGCACCCTCGTCGAGCTCAACTGCGAGACCGACTTCGTCGCGAAGAACGAGAAGTTCATCGGCCTCGCTGACACCGTGCTCGCCGCGGTCGTCGCCGCAGGCGCGACCGACGTCGAGTCGGCTCTCGCCGCACCGACGGCTGACGGCACCGTCGCGGACACCGTGACCAACCTGTCCGCGGAGATCGGCGAGAAGGTCGTCCTGCGTCGCGTCGCCGTCGTCTCCGGCCCGAAGGTCACGAGCTACGTGCACCGCACGGCCAAGGACCTCCCGCCGACGATCGGTGTCCTCGTCGTCACCGACGCCGCCGGTGCTTCCGTGGGCAAGGACGTCGCGCAGCACGTCGCCGCGCTCGCCCCGACCTACCTCAGCCGTGAGGACGTCCCGGCCGAGGCCGTCGACAACGAGCGCCGCATCGTCGAGGAGACGGCGCGCAACGAGGGCGGCAACAAGCCCGAGCACATCATCGCGAAGATCGCGGAGAACCGTCTCAACAAGTTCTTCGAAGAGGTCGTCCTGCTCGAGCAGCCGCTCGCCAAGGACCCGAGCAAGACCGTCGGCAAGGTCGCTCAGGAGGCCGGCGGCAACGTCGTGTCCTTCGTGCGCTTCCGCGTCGGGGCCTGACTCCTGCACGCGCCGTCGGCCCGACCCCGGTGGGGTCGGGCCGACGGCGCACCCGCACCACCTCAGCACCTGTCCGCGGCGCGCGGACGGACCACGAGAGCACGAGAAGGCGAGACCCGATGAGCGACGAGACCACGACCACGCAGACGTCGAAGAAGGCGCGCCGCGTCCTGCTGAAGCTCTCCGGAGAGATGTTCGGCGGTGGTCAGATCGGGCTCGCTCCCGACGTGGTCCAGCGTGTCGCTGCGGAGATCGCCGCAGCCGTCAACGCGGGCGTCCAGGTCGCGATCGTCGTCGGCGGCGGCAACTTCTTCCGCGGGGCCGAGCTCTCGCAGCGTGGCCTCGACCGCGCCCGCGCCGACTACATGGGAATGCTCGGCACCGTCATGAACTGCCTCGCTCTCCAGGACTTCCTCGAGAAGGAGGGCATCTCGACTCGCGTGCAGACCGCGATCGCGATGGGCCAGGTCGCCGAGAACTACATCCCGCTGCGCGCCATCCGGCACATGGAGAAGGGCCGCGTCGTCATCTTCGGCGCAGGCGCCGGCATGCCCTACTTCTCGACCGACACGGTCGCCGTCCAGCGCACCCTCGAGACGCGCTGCGACGAGGTCCTCATGGGCAAGAACGGCGTGGACGGCGTCTACTCCGCCGACCCGAACGTCGACCCCGACGCCCGCAAGCTCGACACCCTCACGTACTCGGACGCTCTCCTGCACGGGCTCAAGGTCGTCGACTCGACCGCCTTCAGCCTCTGCATGGACAACGACGTCACGATGCGTGTCTTCGGCATGGGGGAGACCGGTAACGTGACCCGCGCCCTCCTGGGTGAGAACATCGGCACGGTAGTCACCACGCGCTGAGCGTGGCCACGAAGCAACCCCCCGCTCGCTGACGCGAGCACCCAACGCGACACAAGGAGCACCGGTGATCGACGAGACTCTCCTCGAGGCAGAGGAAAAGATGGACAAGGCACTGGAGGTCGCCAAGGAGGACTTCGCGGCGATCCGCACCGGTCGTGCCAACGCGGCGATGTTCTCCAAGATCTTCGTCGAGTACTACGGCAGCCCTACTCCTCTGCAGCAGCTTGCGTCGTTCAACGTCACCGAGGCGCGCACGGTGCTCATCTCCCCGTTCGACAAGACGGCGATGACGGCGATCGAGAAGGCGCTGCGCGACTCCGACCTCGGAGTGAACCCGGCGAACGACGGCAACGTCATCCGCGTCGTGCTGCCTGCACTGACGGAGGAGCGTCGCCGCGACTACGTCAAGCTCGCCAAGTCCAAGGCTGAGGACGCGCGCGTCTCCGTGCGTTCCGTGCGCCGCAAGGCGAAGGACACGATCGACCGTGCCGTCAAGGACGGTGAGATCGGTGAGGACGAGGGCTCGCGTGCGGAGAAGGAGCTCGACGGGCTGACGAAGCGTCACACCGACGAGATCGACGTCATCCTCGCCGCCAAGGAAGCCGAGCTTCTCGAGGTCTGATGGCTGACCTGCCCGTGGACGCTGAGCCTCGCACCTCCTCGACCGGCGGACGTGACCTTCCGAAGGCCGTCGCGGTGGGGGTGGGCCTGCTCGTCGTCGTCGTCGGCTCCCTCTACCTGTGGCGGCCCGCGTTCGTCCTGTTCGCTCTGGTCGCAGTGTGCGCGGCCTTGTGGGAGCTGGCTCAGGCGTTCTCCCGCCGTGACGTGCACCTCCCGCTCGCCCCGCTGTGGGTGGGCACCGCGGGGATCCTCGTCTCGGCGTACACGTCGGGCCTCGAGGCCCTCATGGTGTCGTTCGTGCTGACGGTCGTGGGCGTCGTCGTGTGGCGTGCGATCGACGCGCGTGGAGCGCGTGCCCTGCGCGATGCCTCGGCCGGCGCGTTCGCCGCCGCGTACCTGCCGCTCATGGCTGGTTTCGCGATGCTCCTGCTCGCGCAGCCCGACGGTGCCACGCGCGTCCTCGTGTTCGTGCTGCTCGCGGTCGCGAGCGACACCGGTGGCTTCTTCGCCGGCGTCCGGTTCGGCAAGCACCCGCTCGCCCCGACGATCAGCCCCAAGAAGAGCTGGGAAGGGCTGGCCGGTTCGTTCCTGCTCGCGCTCGCCGTCGGGCTCGTCGGCGGCGTCGTCGTGCTCGGCGAGCCTCTCTGGGTAGGGTTCGCCCTCGGCGTCGCGACCCCGGTGACCGCGACGCTCGGCGACCTCGCCGAGTCGCTGCTCAAGAGAGACATGGAGCTCAAGGACATGGGCACGCTGCTTCCCGGGCACGGCGGCGTCCTCGACCGGCTCGACTCCCTGCTCCTCACCGCCCCGTTCGTGTACCTCCTGCTGTCCGTGTCCCTGCCGGCCGCGGGCTGACCAACCCTGAGAGACTTCTCCCATGTCAGAACGACGCGTCCCTGTGACGCTCAACCTCGCCACCCCGGCCGCCGGCCGGCGGGGCAAGCCGCCGCGCCACTTCGCGGACCTCACCCCTGAGGAGCGCGTCGTCGCGGTGACCGAGGCGGGGGAGAAGCCCTTCCGCGCGAAGCAGCTCGCGCAGCACTACTACGGGCACCTCACCTCGGACCCGGCGCTCATGACGGACCTGCCCGCGGCGACGCGTGAGGGCCTCACCGAGTCGCTCTTCCCGCCGCTCCTGCGCGCGTCGCGGACGCTCAAGGCGGACGGTGGCACGACCGTGAAGACGCTGTGGCACCTGTTCGACGACGCGAAGGTCGAGTCGGTGCTCATGCAGTACCCGAACCGGTCGACGCTGTGCGTCTCCAGCCAGGCTGGCTGCGGCATGGCGTGCCCGTTCTGCGCCACCGGGCAGCTCGGCCTGACCCGCAACCTCTCGACCGCGGAGATCGTCGAGCAGGTGCGCGCGGCGTCGCGCTCGCTCGTCGACGGTGAGATCCCCGGCGGGTCGGGCCGCCTCAACAACCTCGTGTTCATGGGCATGGGTGAGCCGCTCGCCAACTACAAGGCCGTCATGGGCACGATCCGCCAGCTCATCGCCCCGGTGCCGGACGGCATGGGGATGTCGGCGCGCAACATCACGGTGTCGACGGTGGGCCTGGTGCCCGCGATGCGCAAGCTCAGCGGCGAGGGGCTGCCCCTCACGCTCGCGCTGTCCCTGCACGCGCCGGACGACGAGCTGCGCTCGGAGCTCGTGCCGATCAACACCCGCTGGTCGGTCGACGAGACGCTCGACGCGGCGAAGGAGTACCACACGGTCACGGGTCGTCGCGTGAGCATCGAGTACGCGCTGATCCGCGACATGAACGACCACGCGTGGCGTGCCGACCTGCTCGGCAAGAAGCTCAACGCGCGGGGCCGGGGCTGGGTGCACGTCAACCCGATCCCGCTCAACCCGACGCCGGGCTCGATCTGGACGGCGAGCGACCCTGCGGTCGAGGCCGAGTTCGTCGCGCGCCTGCGCGGCCACGGCATCCCCACGACGATCCGCGACACCCGCGGCAGCGACATCGATGGCGCGTGCGGCCAGCTGGCCGCCGAGGAGGAGGACGAGTGAGCAGCACCATGTTCTCGACCGTGTCCAGGCTCCGCACCGGATACGCCCCGGAGGACGTCGACGAGCTCTTCGACCGCGCTCGGCGCGAGTACGAGGGCTCGGCAAGCACGGGGCTCGACGCCGCGTCGATCCACCGGGCTGCGTTCGGCTTCACGCGCGGCGGTTACGCGTTCGCGGAGGTCGACGCAGCGCTCGACCGTCTCGAGTCGGCTTTCGTCGCGAAGGAGCGCACCGAGTACGTCGCCCAGAACGGGCAGCAGGCGTGGATGGCCCTGCTCGCCGAGCGTGCACGCACGCTGTACGGGCGGCTGAGCCGCCCTGCGGGGGAGAAGTTCGCTCCTGGGAGCCGGGGCCACTGGTCGTACGACGCCGACGACGTCGACGCTCTGTGCGCCCGCCTCGTGAGCTACTTCGACCGCGGCGAGCCGATCACGTCCACCGAGGTCCGTGAGGCCAAGTTCCGGCGTCGGCGCGGTCGTGACGGGTACGCCGAGGCTCCCGTCGACGCGTTCCTCACCCGCGCCATCGAGGTCCTCCTGGGCGTCGAGTGACCTCCGACGGGCGTCGCACGGTCGCGCTGCTCGGGTCGACGGGGTCGATCGGTACGCAGGCGATCGACGTCGTCAGGCGCAACCCTGGCCGTTTCGACGTCGTCGCGCTGAGCGCGGGTGGCCGTGACCCGGGGCTGCTCGCACGTCAGGCGCGTGAGGTCGGGGCACGCGTCGTCGCGGTGCACGACGAGTCCGCGCGTGCTGCGGTCGTCGAGGCGCTCGACGATCCGGGCGTCGAGGTCCTCGCCGGCCCTGGTGCCGCGTCCCAGGTCGCGGCGTGCGGTGCGGACGTCGTGCTCAACGGCATCACGGGCTCGGTCGGTCTCGAGCCGACGATCGCGGCGCTCGAGGCGGGCTCGACGCTCGCGCTCGCGAACAAGGAGTCGCTCGTCGTCGGAGGGGCGCTCGTCACGCAGGCCGCGGTGCGGCCAGGGCAGATCGTGCCGGTGGACTCGGAGCACTCTGCGATCGCGCAAGCGCTGCGCTCCGGACGTCGTGACGAGGTGCGCCGTCTCGTGCTCACCGCGTCGGGCGGACCGTTCCGCGGGTGGACGCGCGAGGAGATGGCGGGCGTGACCGCCGAGCAGGCGCTCGCGCACCCGACCTGGGCGATGGGTCCGGTCGTCACGGTGAACTCGGCGTCGATGATGAACAAGGGCCTCGAGCTGATCGAGGCGCACCTGCTCTTCGACGTGCCGGTCGCCGACATCACGGTCGTCGTGCACCCGCAGTCGGTCGTCCACTCGATGGTCGAGTTCACGGACGGGTCGACGATCGCGCAGGCGTCCCCACCGGACATGCGCATCCCGATCGCGCTCGGCCTCGGCTGGCCCGACCGCGTGCCGGACGCGGCGCCCGCGTGCGACTGGACCGCCGCGACGTCGTGGACGTTCGAGCCGCTCGACGAGGTGACGTTCCGCGCCGTCGGCCTCGCGCGTCATGCTGTGACCGCGTCGCCGACGCACCCGGCCGTGCTCAACGCCGCGAACGAGGAGTGCGTCGACGCGTTCCTCGCCAGCCGCATCGCTTTCCTCGACATCGTCGCGACCGTCGAGGCAGTTCTCGCCGAGCACGAGGGCCCGGGAACCTCTCACCTGACTCCCAGCCTCGTGCTCGAGACTGAGTCGTGGGCCCGCGCTCGGGCGAACGAGGTGCTCGCGCGCTGACGCCGCCGTTCCGGCCCGGGGCCCGCCAGCCGTACCATCAGCCTGAACGCCCCGTCGGGGCGAAGCACAGCACCGAGGAGAAGCAGTCGCATGGGGTACCTGATCGGTGTCGTCGTGTTCGTCGTCGGGATGCTCCTGTCGATCGCGCTCCACGAGGTCGGGCACATGGTGCCCGCGAAGCGCTTCGGCGTGCGGGTGAGCCAGTACATGGTCGGCTTCGGGCCGACCTTGTGGTCACGGACGCGTGGCGAGACGGAGTACGGCGTCAAGGCGATCCCGCTCGGTGGCTACGTGCGGCTCGTCGGGATGTACGCGCCGGGCACGGGGGAGAGCCGGCCGGGCCGGTTCGCGGAGATGGCGCAGGACGCCCGCGACGCGTCGGCCGAGGAGATCCTCCCGGGCGAGGAGCACCGTGCCTTCTACCGGCTCTCGGCCGGGAAGAAGGTCGTCGTCATGCTGGGCGGCCCGTTCATGAACCTCCTCATCGCGCTCGTCCTCATGGGCGTGCTCGTCATGGGTGTCGGGTCCGTGCAGCCGACGACGACGGTCGAGCGCGTCGTCCCGTGCGTCCCCGCGACGACGGCGGGCGCGTGCGCAGCGGGCGACCAGCAGTCGCCAGCCGCTGCTGCGGGCCTCGAGCCTGGCGACCGGATCCTCAGCTATGCGGGCACCGACGTCGACACGTGGTCTGACGTGACGGCCGCGATCAGCGCGAACGGCGACCGCCCGGCGGCGGTCGTGATCGAGCGCGACGGCGCGCGCACCGAGGTCACGGTGCAGCCGCAGGTCGCGACGCGCACGGTGGTCGACGCCGCGGGGACGCCTGTGCTCGACGACGCAGGGGAGCCGCAGACCGTCACGTCGGCGTACGTGGGCGTGGGCCCGACCGTCGAGAAGGTCCGCGGCGACCTCGGGGACACCGCTGAGGCGTTGTGGACCCAGGTCACGGGCACGGCCCGGATCGTCACCACCTTGCCCGTCCAGGTGTGGGACGTCGGCCGGACGCTCGTCACGGGCGGTGAGCGCGCCCAGGACTCGGTCATGAGCATCGTCGGTGTCGGCAGGGTCGCGGGTGAGGTCGGCTCTGCGGACCTCGAGGGCGTGACGACGGGCGACCGGGTGGTCATCTGGGTGTCGCTCCTCGCGAGCCTGAACATCGCGCTGTTCGTCTTCAATCTGATCCCGCTCCTGCCTCTCGACGGCGGTCACGTCGTCGGGGCGCTCTACGAGGGTGCGCGCCGCCAGGCCGCCCGCCTGCGCGGCCGCTCGCCGCTGCCGGGGCCTGCGGACACCGCCAGGATGATGCCTCTCGCGTACGGCGTGTTCGTCGTGCTCATCGGCATCTCCGCGCTCCTGATCGTCGCCGACCTCGTGGTGCCGGTGACGCTGACCTGAGCGGGGCGGGTGGATTGTGTGCAGCACCTCGGTCCCAGGGCGCCGCCGTCGCCTCGCGAGGGGGATACTGACGGGGTGAGCGTACCGATCAGCCTCGGCATCCCGTCCGTCAAGGAACAGCCCCCCGTCCTGGCGCCCCGGCACAAGACCCGAAAGATCCGCGTGGGCACGGTCGAGGTCGGCGGCGACGCACCGATCTCGGTCCAGTCGATGACGACGACCCCGACGACGGACATCAACGCGACGCTTCAGCAGATCGCCGAGCTGACCGCCGCGGGCTGCGACATCGTGCGTGTCGCGTGCCCGTCGCAGGACGACGCGGACGCGCTGCCGATCATCGCGAAGAAGTCGCAGATCCCCGTGATCGCTGACATCCACTTCCAGCCGCGCTACGTGTTCGCTGCGATCGACGCTGGCTGCGCGGCGGTCCGGGTCAACCCGGGGAACATCCGCAGGTTCGACGACCAGGTCAAGGAGATCGCGCGTGCCGCGAGCGACGCTGGTACGTCGATCCGCATCGGGGTCAACGCCGGCTCGCTCGACCGTCGCCTGCTCGAGAAGTACGGCAAGGCGACGCCTGAGGCGCTCGTCGAGTCCGCCGTCTGGGAGGCGTCGCTCTTCGAGGAGCACGGCTTCCACGACTTCAAGATCTCCGTGAAGCACAACGACCCTGTCGTGATGGTCCGCGCGTACGAGCTGCTCGCGCAGCGTGGCGACTGGCCGCTGCACCTCGGCGTGACCGAGGCGGGCCCGGCGTTCCAGGGCACGATCAAGTCTGCGACGGCGTTCGGCGCGCTGCTCAGCCAGGGCATCGGCGACACGATCCGCGTCTCCCTCTCGGCCCCTCCCGTCGAGGAGGTCAAGGTGGGCATCCAGATCCTGCAGTCGCTCAACCTGCGCCCGCGTCGGCTCGAGATCGTGTCGTGCCCGTCCTGCGGCCGGGCCCAGGTGGACGTGTACACGCTCGCCGAACGCGTCACCGCTGGCCTCGAGGGGCTCACGGTCCCGCTGCGCGTCGCCGTCATGGGCTGCGTCGTCAACGGCCCGGGCGAGGCGCGCGAGGCTGACCTCGGCGTGGCCTCCGGGAACGGCAAGGGGCAGATCTTCGTCAAGGGCGAGGTCGTCAAGACTGTCCCGGAGGACCAGATCGTCGAGACGCTCATCGACGAGGCGATGCGTATCGCCGCGACGATGGAGCCGGTCGAGGGTGCCGCCCCGACCGTGTCGGTCGCGGGCTGAGCGCGGACGACCCGTGGGGCGCGACCTCGCCCCGGGCCTGGAGCAGGCCCGGCAGCTGACCGACGTCGACCTGCCGGCTGCTCTCGAGCTGTGCGCTGCCGACCCGGTCGGTTCGGTGCTCGCGTACTGCCGCCTCCTCATGGCGGTCGAGAGCGGGGTCGCTTCGTCGGGCGGTCAGGTGTGGGGTTTCCCTGCCGAGGGGCCGCTCGAGGCGGTCTGCTGGGCCGGGGCGAACCTCGTGCCCGTGCTGCCCCCTGCGCTCGCCCTGCGTCGTCGTCACGAGGCGAGCGCGGCGTTCGCCGCGTTCGCGCGCAGCCGTGGACGGCGCTCGTCGTCAATCGTCGGCCGGGCTGACGGGGTGCTCGGGCTGTGGCGGCACCTCGATGGCGCCTGGGGGCCCGCGCGCGAGATCAGGCCGGAGCAGCCGTCGCTCGTCATCTCCGCAGCGCCTGCCGTCGAGCCCGACCCGGAGGTCCGGGCGAGCATGCCTGAGCAGCTCGGGACGCTCCTGCCCGCGTGCGTGAGCATGTTCGTCGAGGAGGTCGGGTACTCGCCGCTCTCGGCGTCGTCGTCGGGCTATGAGCGCCGCGTGCTGCAGCTCATCTCCGAGGGACGCTCCTACGCCCGGATCGAGGGCGCTGGAGCCGGACGTCGCGGCAAGGTCGTGTTCAAGGCGGAGGTCGGGGCGCTCGTCCCGCAGGTCGCCCAGCTCCAGGGGGTGTGGGTCACCCCGTCCCGCCGCGGGGAAGGCCTTGCTGCCCCGGGCGTCGCTGCGGTGGTCGCGGCGACGCTCGCGACCCACGCGCCGCTCGTGTCGCTCTACGTCAACGCGTACAACACCAGGGCGCTCGCGGCTTACGAGCGCGTGGGGTTCGTGCGGGAGGGCACGTACGCGACCGTGATGTTCTGACGCGGCCAGGGCAGGTGCCGCCAGTCGGTACGCTTGCCCTGTGCTTCTGCGAATGAGTCAGCTCTTTGTCCGGACCCTGCGAGAGGACCCCGCCGACGCGGAGGTCGCGAGCCACCGCCTGCTGGTGCGCGCCGGGTACATCCGTCGCGCCGCCCCTGGCATCTACACGTGGCTGCCGCTCGGCCTGCGCGTCCTCGCCAAGGTCGAGGCGGTCGTCCGCGAGGAGATGCTCGCGGCTGGCGCCCAGGAGGTCCACTTCCCGGCGCTCCTGCCGCGTGAGCCTTATGAGGCGACGGGCCGCTGGACGGAGTACGGTCCCAACCTGTTCCGCCTCAAGGACCGCAAGGACGCCGACTACCTGCTCGCGCCGACGCACGAGGAGATGTTCACGCTCCTGGTCAAGGACCTGTACTCGTCGTACAAGGACCTGCCGCTGACGCTCTTCCAGATCCAGACCAAGTACCGCGACGAGGCGCGCCCTCGTGCTGGTCTGATCCGCGGCCGCGAGTTCATCATGAAGGACGCGTACTCGTTCGACATCGACGACGCGGGCCTGGAGGCGTCCTACCAGGCGCAGCGTGCGGCCTATGAGCGGATCTTCACGCGCCTCGGCCTCGAGTACGTCATCGTCGCGGCCACCGCCGGGGCGATGGGCGGCTCCCGCTCGGAGGAGTTCCTGTCGCCGAGCCCGATCGGGGAGGACACGTTCGTCCGCTCGGCGGGCGGGTATGCGGCCAACGTCGAGGCTGTGGTGACCCCCGTCCCGGACGCGCTGCCGTTCGACGACGCGCCGGCTGCGCACGTCGAGGCTACGCCCGGCACGCCGACGATCGAGTCGCTCGTCGCGTTCGCCAACGCGAACCACCCCCGCACGGACGGCCGTGAGTGGACGGCGGCGGACACTCTCAAGAACGTCGTGCTGTCGCTCACGCACCCGGACGGTTCGAAGGAGCTCGTCGTCGTGGGTCTGCCCGGTGACCGTGAGGTCGACATGAAGCGTCTCGAGGCGTCGCTCGCGCCCGCTGAGGCCGAGCCTGCCGGCGAGGCCGAGTTCGCGAAGCACCCCGAGCTCGTCAAGGGCTACATCGGCCCGCAGGCGGTCGGCCGTGCCAACACCGGCGACGAGGAGGGCGTGCGCTACCTGCTCGACCCGCGCGTCGTCGCCGGTACACGCTGGATCACCGGCGCGAACGTGGTGGACGCGCACGTGTTCGACCTGGTCGCCGGCCGCGACTTCGTCGGCGACGGCACGATCGAGGCCGCCGAGGTGCGCGCGGGCGACCCCGCTCCCGACGGCTCGGGCCCGCTCGAGCTCGCGCGCGGCATCGAGATCGGCCACATCTTCCAGCTCGGCCGCAAGTACGCGGACTCGCTCGGCCTCAAGGTGCTCGACGTCAACGGCAAGCAGGTCACCGTGACGATGGGCTCGTACGGCGTCGGCGTGACGCGCGCGCTCGCGGCGCTCGCGGAGGCGAACCACGACGACTCGGGCCTCACGTGGCCTGCCCACGTCGCACCCGCGCACGTGCACGTCGTCGCGACCGGCAAGGACGAGGCTGTGTTCGCCGCGGCGGAGAAGGTCGCGACGGAGCTCTCGGCGCGCGGCGTCGAGGTCCTGTACGACGACCGCCCCAAGGTCTCGCCCGGCGTGAAGTTCGCCGACGCCGAGCTCCTCGGTGTTCCTCTCATCGTCGTCGTCGGCCGCGGCCTCGCGGACGGGGTGATCGAGGTGCGCGAGCGTACGAGCACCGATCGCATCCAGGTCGCCGTGGACGACGTCGTCGCGCACGTCGAGGGGATCGTCAGCACCTTCTGAGACGCGGGGGCGACCTGTCATCCGCAGGTCGGCGGGGCCCGTGTCGGGTCTCGCCGATCCTGTTGACGGGGATGGTGGGATCCGGTACTCCTTGGAGGTCATCGACGCTCCCGCGACATGGCGGCTGACCTGCGTCGGCGTGCTCTGTGGCGGTGGAGCGGCAGTACGTGCCGAAGCAGGGGGGAACTGTGCTCAGTGGTGAGCGGGCGACGTGGTGAGCCCGACGTGACGTCTCGTCTTGCGGTCGAGCGCGTGCACCTGTCTTACGGCCGGGTGCACGCGCTCGATGATGTCAGCTTCACCATGGCCGACGGCGTGACCGCTCTCCTCGGGATCAACGGCGCCGGGAAGTCGAGCCTCATCAGGGTGCTTGCCGGTGCGCTGTCTCCCGACAGCGGTCGCGTCGTCGTCCTCGACGGCGACGGGTCCCGGGTCACGCTCGACGACCGCCGTCGCGGTCGGCTGGTGGGATACCTCCCGCAGGACGTGCGGGCTGTGCCCGGGATCACCTGCGTGGACTACCTGGAGTACGTAGGGTTCCTCAAGGGGCTGCCCGGGCGCGAGTCGCGCTCGCGGGCGCCGCGCCTCCTCGATGACGTCGGACTCGGGGACCATGCCCGTGCACGGACGCGCGCGCTCTCGGGTGGGATGCTCCGGCGGCTCGGGCTCGCCGCAGCGCTCGTCGGTGATCCCGACATCCTCATCGTCGACGAACCGACCGCGGGGCTCGACTTCCAGCAGCGCTCTGCGATGCGCGAGCTGATCCGCTCGACGAGTGCGCGATCGTCGGTGCTGCTCACCACCCATCTTGCCGACGACGTCGCCGCCCTGGCACACCACGTCGTCATCCTCGATGCCGGGCGGGTGAAGTACTCGGGTTCGCTCGACACGCTCGCACCTGGTGGACGCTCCGGCTCCGACATCGAGCGCGCCTTTCTCGCGCTGGTCGGACCGGAGAGGACCGGCCTGATGGGTGGGACAGCTCCCGTCCGAGCCTCTGGCGGGGACAGATGAGAACCTGGCTGCTCGCCGTACGCACGTCGCCAGCACGGTGGCTCTTCCCGGTAGCGCTCGCCTTCGAGATTGTCGTCCTCTTCAGCTTCGAGGGCGCGGGATGGCGGACGGAGTGGACCTGGGCGGTGGACTGGTTGGGCGGCACCATCTCGCTGTTCGGCCCGGTCATCGCTGGATTCGCGACCTGGCGCGCTCAGGTGATGCGAGCGAGCTTCGGTGAGGTCGTCGCTGCGGCGCGCGGGTCGGCGCGCGCCTACGGCTTCGAGCTCCTGGGGACCTTGTCGTGGGTGTGGGCGAGCCATCTGCTCGCGCTCGCTGTCGTGTCGGGGGCGGTGCTCGCCTCGGGAACAGCGGGGTGGCCGCCGGTCGTGGCCCTTGCCTGGCAGCTGCTCGCGCTCGCGGCTTACGTCGGCGTCGGGCACGCTGTCGGGCTCGTCGTGACGAGCCGTCTGGCCGCCCCCGCGGTTGCCATCGGGTCCCTGCTCGCTGTGGCCTCGAGCGTCGGTGGCCCCCTCCCTCGATTGTGGTTCGAGGCTGGCGGCGCCACCGCACCCTTGGCAGGTCTTGCCTGGCGAAAGGACGTCGTCGCGGCACAGTCGGTCCTGTGGCTCTCGCTCCTCGTCGTCCCCTGGGTCATCGTGGCAGGCGGACGGTTGCGGCGAGCCGCCGCGTCGCTCGCCGTGCTCGTGGCGATCGTCGTGCCGGCGGTGACGCTGGCCCAGACATCGTCGGACAGGTTCGAGCTTGCGCCCTCTCGGACGGCGGCTGAGTGTCACGGCGAGGCCCCCGAGGTGTGCATGCTTCCCGAGGCCGCGGGACGGATCGGGCTCGTCCATGACGCGCTCGCTCGCATCTCGAGTGCTGCAGGAGGCACAGGGGCGGGCTTCCCGGCGCGCTTCGATCAGGCAACCGGAGCAGAGCCGGCCGCCGGTCCAGGCCGTGACCTTGTGCTGAACGCAGGGACGCTCGGCGTCGACGGCGTGGATCCGGTGGCCCTCATGCACTACGTCGTCTGGAACAGGGACTGCCTGTGGGGCGACGCGCCACCTCCCGAGGCGGCGCGCGCCGTGCTCGCCGAGCTGCAGGAGGTCTTGCTCGTCCGGGCCGGCTTCGTCGACGCTCGAGAGATCGGTGCAGGTGCGCGAACGATGCTCCAGACCTCGGAGACGGAACAGCAACGCTGGATCACGCAGCTGCTCACCGCTTCGGACCGGTGCGAGTTCGCCGACCTGCGGCCGGTAGGTTCCTAGCGAATGCTTGCCATGATCCGGGCGCGGCAGGGAGTGTCTGTCGCCATCGCCACCGCGGCAGCCGTGCTGCTCGTGCTCGCGAGCGGACGCGCGGGGGTCGGAGCGCCCTTCCTGCACGACCCTGTCGAGATTCGCCTGAGGCTCGTCGCCCCGGTCCTGCTCGCGGTCGCGCTCGTCCCCGCGCTGCCCGCACCGGTGGAGGAGCTGGAGCGAGCCATGCGCGCTCGCGCACAGGTCAGCCGCGCCGTGGTCGTGCTCTGGGCGTCGTGCTCGGTGGTGCTCGCAGGCCTTGCCGTCGCGGCCCAGTATTCCGAGACCGTGGCCGGGCTGGAGGTCCTCCGAAACGGGGCGCTCCTCGTCGGCCTGCTCCTCGGTGCTGCGAGGATCGGTGCGGTGCCCTGGGTGCTCCCGGTGGTCGTGGTGGCAGCAACCTACACGGTGGGGCTCGACCCGATCACGCTCCAAGAGAGGCGCTGGGCGCTCCTGCTGGCACCGGTGGGCGCAGGGAACATGCTCGTGGGTCTCACCGTCCTGGCATGCGGTGCAGCTCTCTATGTCGTTCGCCCGTCGGTGCGACGGGCGGGAAGAGGTCGGAGGTCACAGTGATGCGTTCGTCTGGACGGTTGCGTCCGGGAGTCATCGGCGCGGTCGCGCTGGCAGTCGTAGCCGGCCTCGTCGGGGGGCGGTTCTGGGGTACCAGCGACACCCGCGCCGAGCTTGCACCGACCCAGGTCCACGGACAGCTCGTCTCCATGGAGGACGATCGCAGCGTCGGGTGCGTGCGCCCATCGGGGGCGGACGACCTCTGCGGTCCGCTCGCATTCGTGGGGGGCGGCCCGATCGCTGTCGATGACGAGGTGGTCGTCACGGAGCACGTCGGGTCGGTCGGGGACGAGGACGCGCGCATCCTGGTCGTCCGGCGATCCGCGCAGTGATCTCCGGGTGCCGCGCCCGGGACGTCAGGACCGTTCGCGCTGCAGCTCGCGCCGGTAGCCCAACACGGTGACGACCGTGCAGACGAGGCCCCACACGACGACGACCGCGACGTGCTGCCACGCGCTGCCGGACAGCTCCGCACCGAAGCGACGCACGTCGTCGGCGGGTGCCATCGCTCGCCAGGCGAGCTGGCCGAAGTGGAAGGTCGGCAGCCACGGCGCGACCCCCTGGAGCACGTCGGGGAGCTGGCTCGGCGGGAAGAAGAACCCCGAGAGGAACGACAGCGGCAGGAAGACGAGGTTGACGATCGTCGAGGCCGCTCGCGGTCGCGCCCAGTAGGCGATCGCCGCGCCCATCGGCGAGAACACGACGGTGCCCAGGAGCAGCACGCCGACCGTCGCCGCGAGGCGCCCCGGGTCGAAGGCCGCGTCGCCTGCGAACGTCGCGAGGAGCGCCGTCGCGATCGCGATGAGGAGCGTGAACACGAGGTTCACGGCGAGCTTGCCGGCGAAGTAGACGCTCATCGGCATGGGGGTGGCACGCAGGCGGCGCAGCCATCCGGCCTCGCGCTCGGCCGCGAGCTCGGCGCCGAACGAGAACAGCGACTGCGACACGACGCCGTAGCAGGAGAACGACACGAACAGCAGCGCGACGACGGTCGTACCGCCGGGCAGCGTCGTGCCCGCGTTGGGCAGCCCGAACATCGCGAACAGGATGACGGGCAGCACGACGACGCCGATGAAGTACTCGGGCAGCCGCCGGTAGCGGGTGACCTCGGACGCGACCTGCGCGGCGAGCCGGGGGAGGCGCCCGCCGCTCGGGAGCGCCTCGGGGCTCGGTACGCGGGCGAGGTGCTGGTCGGTGCTCACGCGGTGACCTCCGGCTGCTCGGGCTGGCTGGTGAGATGGAGGAACGCCGTCGTGAGGCTCGCCTCGGTCACGAGGAGGTCGACGACGGTCGCGTCGGACGCGAGGAGCGCGCGCAGCGGCGCGACGGCGTCGCTCACGTGGAGCACCACGGGCCGCAGCCCGTCGGTGCCCGGATCCTCGATGGTCGCGCTGCGGACTCCGGGGAGGCCGTGCAGCGCGTCCGGCGTGGCGTCGGTGCGCATCGTGACCGTCGTCGCGGCGACGAGCCGCTTGAGCTCGGCGGGGCTCGCGTCCGCGATCACTAGCCCGTGGTCGATCACCACGACCCGGTCGGCCTCGTCGGCCTCGTTCATGTCGTGCGTCGAGAAGACGATCGTCCGGCCCAGGTCGGCGAACGCGCGGACGTAGGACCAGAACCGCTGCCGCGCGACGACGTCGAGAGCAGCCGTCGGTTCGTCGAGGTACAGGATGTCCGGGTCGCCGACGATCGCGAGCGCGAACGAGAGCCGCTGACGCTGCCCGCCGGAGAGCTGGTTGACACGCTTGCCCGCATGCTCGACGAGGTCGGCCCGCTCGAGCACGAACGGCGTCGGCAGGTGCATCGGGTAGTACGTGCCGACGAGCGTGATCATCTCGGCGACCGTGAGCGAGGCCGGGGCGTCCGTGTCCTGGAGCATCGCACCGACGCGGGCGCGCACGTCGGCGGACTCGGGATCGGCGCCGAGGACGTGGACCGTGCCGGACGTCGGTCGGCGCAGGCCGAGGAGCATCTCGATCGTCGTCGTCTTGCCGGCGCCGTTGGGGCCGAGGACCGCGACGACCTCGCCGCGACGGATGGTCAGGTCGATGCCGTCGACAGCGACGACCTCCCCGAACGTGCGTCTCAGAGCGCGCGCCTCGATCACGGGCAGGGCGGGTGCGGGAGCTGTCATGACGCCACGCTATCGAGTGCGGGCGCCGCAGCGGTGCAGGTGCGGCCGCGGGTCAGCCGATGGACAACCGCTCAGGCAGGCCCGGGAACGCGACAGGTGCCGCACCCCAGGTCAGCGCCGCCCCGTAGGTGTCCGTGAGCAGGTCGAGCATCGCTGTGCGCTGCTCGGGCGCGACCTGCGACACCAGGGTCGCGTAGCTCGCGGCAAGGTTCGTCTCGAGCGTGTGGACGCCCGTGGTGTCGGCGGGGTCGGCGAGGAGCCCGTCGGGCAGCGCGTAGGCGATCTTGCGCGGGTCCTGCGCGGTGCCGTCCACCTCGGCGAGACGCGCCCACGCCTCCGCCCGCTCGCGGTGCTGGGCCGCCCGGGTGCGTGCGGCGACCCGCTCGGCCTCTGTCGTCCGGGCCGCGAGCACCTCGTACGTGTAGCCTGCGGCGTCCTCGGCTGCGACGAGGGGGACCAGGTCCGCGTCCACGCCGTCGGGGAGCGTGTCGGGAACCTGGGCCGACACGGGGGCGTCGATCTCTGGGAGCGTGTCGCCGCCGGCAGCGGCGAGGGACTGGGCGCGGGTGAGCTGCGCGACGGCGACGGAGGCCATGAGCCGCGCGACGGCGTCGTCCTCCTGGGTCGTCAGCGCGCCGCGGGCGCGGGCGTACGACTGCACGAGCCGGTCGACGGTCCGTTGGGTTCCGGGTTCCGCGACCGCCGGGGTCGGCTCAGCAGGGAGGGGGACGCCGTCGGCGTCCAGGAGCCCGGACACGTACTGTCCGCCGAGCGCTGCGAGGTGCGCGCCGGCGTCGTCCAGGACGGCTTGCAGCGACTCGCGCTGTCCGTCGGTCGTGCGCTTCGCGTCGCCCTTCGCGTCGGCGGGCAGGGCCGCGACCGTCGCGCGGGCCTGCGCCTCGACGTCCACGACGTCCTGGACGGCCGCGCGCCGCGCGGCCTCGACCGCGTCCGGCACCGGCTGCGTCGGGGAGGGCGTCTCCATGCGGACCCCGCAGCCTGTGAGCATCGCCACCACGGCGGCGGCCGCGGCGATCCGGCGCACCTGACCGCCGAGCGGGCCGCGGTGGGCGCGTCCCCGCGACGTCACGACGACGGTCGGGGCGGTGGGGGGCAGGAGCGGGTGCGGTTCCATCGCTGCCGATCATGCCACGCGCGACGAGCGTCACCAGGTCACGGCATGCCGCACCCCTGCGGTGCCGATAGGCTGTGCCTGCTGCGCGTACAAGTACACACCGGTCGTCACCAGGTGCAGATGTGCGCCTGGATCCGACAGGAGATGAAGATGGCACCAGAGGCCGAGACACCGACGCCGACAGCGGTGGCGAGCGTGATCGCCCCGGTCGTGCGCGCGTGCGGGCTGTTCCTCGAGGACGTCACGATCGTGGGACCGGCGCAGCGCGCCGTCGTCCGCGTGACCGTGGACCTCGAGGAGGACGAGGTGGGGAGCGTCGAGCTCGAGCGTGTCGCCGAGGTGTCCCGCGCCGTCTCCGACGCGCTCGACGCGTCCGACCTGTTCCCGCGCGCCTACCAGCTCGAGGTCTCGAGCCCAGGCACGTCGCGGCCGCTGACCGAGCCTCGGCACTTCCGTCGGGCGCGGACGCGTCTCGTGCGGATCGAGTGCACCGAGGGGCAGCCCGTCGTCGGTCGCGTGACTGACGTGGACGGTGACGACGTGGTCCTCGACGTCGAGGGTGACGAGGTGCGCGTCCCGCTCGCGACCGTGCGTCGCGGACGCATCGAGGTCGAGATGAAGCGGATCGACGAGGTCGATCTCGGACCCGAGGACGAGGAGGCCTGACATGGACATCGACATGACCGCGCTGCGGATGCTCGAGCACGAGCGCGAGCTCCCGCTGGACCTGCTCATCGAGGCCATCGAGCAGGCGCTGCACTCGGCGTACCTGCGCACACCTGACGCGCACCACAGCGCCCGCGTCGTCGTGGACCGCAAGTCCGGCCACGTCACGGTGCTCGCTCGCGAGGAGATCCTCACCGAGGTCCAGCAGGAGGACGGCACGACCCGGACCCTGCGTGAGCTCGGCCCCGAGTTCGACCACACGCCCGCGGGTTTCGGCCGGATCGCGACCGCGACCGCGCGCCAGGTCATCGTGCAGCGTCTGCGCGACGCCGAGGACGACCAGGTGCTCGGTACGTTCCGGGACAAGGAGGGTGAGCTGCTCGGCGGCATCATCCAGCAGGGACGCGACCCGCGGGTCGTCCTGGTCGACGTCGGAGGGACCGAGGCGGTCCTCCCCGCCCACGAGCAGGTCCCCACCGAGAAGTACGTGCACGGCGAGCGTCTGCGCTCGTACGTGCTCGAGGTCGCTCGCGGCCTCAAGGGTCCGCAGATCACGCTGAGCCGGACTCACCCCAACCTCGTGCGTCGCCTCTTCGAGATGGAGGTTCCCGAGGTCGCCGACGGGACCGTCGAGATCGTCGCGCTCGCCCGCGAGGCCGGGCACCGCACGAAGATGGCCGTCCGCGCGACGGTCCCGGGTGTCAACGCGAAGGGCGCGTGCATCGGCCCGATGGGGCAGCGCGTGCGCGCTGTCATGGCGGAGCTGCACGGCGAGAAGATCGACATCGTGGACTTCCACGAGGATCCCGCGACGTTCGTCGCGAACGCCCTGTCGCCCTCGCGCGTGTCGTCCGTCGAGATCGTCGACGAGGCTACGCGGTCGGCTCGTGTCGTCGTCCCGGACTTCCAGCTGTCGCTCGCGATCGGCAAGGAAGGTCAGAACGCCCGCCTGGCAGCGAAGCTGACGGGATGGCGCATCGACATCCGTTCCGACGGCGGCGGTGACGGTGCGCCTGCGCCCGAGACTGGACAGGGGCGCTAGACTGGACCCCGTGCAGACGCACACCGGGCCTGCCGTGCCCTCCCTCTATGACCGTGACGGGTCGCAGACTGGGCAGGACCATGCCCCCGGACCTGTCCGGACGTGCGTCGGTTGCCGTGGCACCGGGGAGCGTGCCGAGCTGGTCAGGTTGGTGCGCGAGCGCACCGGTCCGGGCCAGCCGGGCCTCGGTCACGGGGCGGTCCCGGTCGTTGTCGACGAGCGGAAGCGCCTCCCAGGCCGCGGCGCGTGGATCCACCCGGACCTGCGCTGCCTGGAGCTCGCGGAACGACGGCGGGCACCTGCACGAGCGCTCCGCCTGGACGGCCCAGCCGATCTCACGGCGGTGCGCAGCTGGATGAAAGAGCACGAAGGACGCGACGGGCAGCTCCCTGCTGCCGGGCGTCACGAGTCTGGACAGTCACCAAGGAAAGCGGGTCAGACGCCGATGGGCACCCGATGAGTACTCAGCGATGAGCCCCCAGAACTAAATCGGTCCCTCCCTGTCCGGGGATGGGCCTGGACAGGAGAGAAGTGGCAAAGATCCGCGTGTACGAGCTCGCCAAGGAGCTCGGTGTGGAGAGCAAGACCATCATGAGCAAGCTGGGCGAGCTCGGTGAGTTCGTCCGGTCGGCTTCATCGACCATCGAGCCGCCGGTCGTCCGGAAGCTCCGCGACGCCTTCCCGGCGAACGCCGAGGCGCCGGCGGCTGCCAAGCCCGCCCGTGCCCCGAAGGCGCCCGCTCGCCCGGCTGCGCCTGCTGAGAAGGCCGCTGAGCCCGCTGCGGAGGCGCCCGCCCCCGCTGCTCCGGCACCCGCTGCTCCGGCTCCGGCCGCGCCGGCGGCTCCCGCCGCGCCTGCCGAGGCGGCGCCGAGCGCCAAGCCCGCAGCCCCGACGCCTGCCCCTCAGGCGCCGTCGGCGAGCGGTCCGCGTCCGGGCAACAACCCGTTCGCCCCGAGCCAGGGCATGCCGCGTTCGAGCGGCCCCCGCCCGGGCAACAACCCGTTCGCACCCAGCCAGGGCATGCCCCGTGCTGGTGCGCGTCCTGACGCCCAGGCGGCGCCGTCGGGCGAGCGGTCCGGCGGTCCCCGTCCGGGCGCTCCGCGTCCCGGTGCTCCGCGTCCGGGCGCGCCGCGTCCTGGTGGCGGTCCCCGTCCTAACCCCGGCATGATGCCTGGCCGTACGTCGGTCGGTCGCCCGGCACCCGGTGGTGCTGGCGGTCGTCCCGGTGGCGCTGGTGGCGGCGGCGGTCGTGGCGGCTTCAGCCGTCCCGGCGGTGGCGGCGCTCCCGGTGGCGGCCCCGCTGGTGGTGGCGGCGGTTTCGCCGGTCGTCCCGGTGGTGGTGGCCGCCCGGGTGGTGCCGGTCGCGGCAGCACCCAGGGTGCGTTCGGTCGTGCTGGAGGGCGCCCCGTCCGCGGGCGCAAGTCGAAGCGGGCGAAGCGCCAGGAGTTCGAGCAGATGCAGGCGCCGTCGCTCGGCGGCGTGCAGGTGCCCCGCGGCACCGGAAGCTCGGTCATCCGGCTGCGCCACGGCTCGTCGCTGAACGACTTCGCCGACAAGATCGACGCGAACCCGGCGTCGCTCGTCACGGTGCTGTTCCACCTCGGTGAGATGGCGACCGCGACGCAGTCGCTCGACGAGGACACGTTCGCGACCCTCGGCGCCGAGCTCGGCTACGTCATCGAGATGGTCTCGGCCGAGGAGGAGGACCGCGAGCTGCTCGGGGCCTTCGACATCGACCTCGAGGGCGAGCTGGCCGACGAGTCCGAGGAGGACCTGCAGGCCCGTCCGCCGGTCGTCACGGTCATGGGTCACGTCGACCACGGAAAGACGCGTCTTCTCGACGCGATCCGTCGCACCGACGTCGTGTCGGGCGAGGCTGGTGGCATCACGCAGCACATCGGTGCCTACCAGGTGCGTCACATGCACGACGGTGTCGACCGCGCGCTGACCTTCATCGACACCCCGGGTCACGAGGCCTTCACGGCCATGCGTGCTCGTGGTGCCGAGGTCACCGACATCGCGATCCTCGTGGTCGCGGCGGACGACGGCGTGATGCCGCAGACGGTCGAGGCGCTCAACCACGCCCAGGCCGCCGGTGTGCCGATCGTCGTCGCGGTCAACAAGATCGACAAGGAGTCGGCGAACCCGGCGAAGATCCGTCAGCAGCTCACCGAGTACAACCTGGTGGCCGAGGAGTACGGCGGCGACACGATGTTCGTCGACGTCTCCGCCCGTCAGAACCTCAACATCGACGAGCTGCTCGGCGCGGTCCTCCTCACGGCGGACGCGGCGCTCGACCTGCGCGCCAACCCGGACAAGGACGCGCGTGGTGTCGCGATCGAGGCGAACCTCGACAAGGGCCGCGGTGCGGTGGCGACCGTCCTCGTCCAGCAGGGCACGCTCCGTGTCGGCGACTCGATCGTCGCGGGCACGGCCCACGGCCGTGTGCGCGCGATGTTCGACGAGCACGGCAACGCTGTCGACGCCGCTGGTCCGGCGCGTCCGGTCCAGGTCCTCGGCCTGACGTCGGTGCCGCGCGCCGGCGACTCGTTCCTCGTGGCGCCCGACGACCGCACGGCTCGTCAGATCGCCGAGAAGCGCGAGGCGGCCGAGCGTGCCGCGACGCTCGCCAAGCGTCGCAAGCGCATCAGCCTCGAGGACTTCACGCAGGCTCTCGAGCAGGGCAAGGTCGAGACGCTCAACCTCGTCATCAAGGGTGACGTCTCCGGTGCAGTCGAGGCCCTCGAGGACTCGCTGCTCAAGATCGACGTGGGCGACGAGGTCCAGCTGCGCGTCATCCACCGCGGTGTCGGTGCGATCACGCAGAACGACGTCAACCTCGCGACGGTCGACAACGCCGTCATCATCGGCTTCAACGTCAAGACCGCCGAGCGGGTCGCCGACATGGCGGACCGCGAGGGCGTGGACATCAAGTTCTACTCGGTGATCTACCAGGCGATCGACGACGTCGAGGCTGCGATGAAGGGCATGCTCAAGCCGGAGTACGAAGAGGTCCAGCTCGGTACCGCCGAGATCCGCGAGATCTTCCGTTCCTCCAAGTTCGGCAACATCGCGGGCACGATCGTGCGGTCGGGTCTCATCCGCCGCAACGCGAAGGCTCGCGTGCTGCGCGACGGCGTCGTCGTCGGGGACAACCTCACGATCGAGTCGCTCAAGCGGTTCAAGGACGACGCGACCGAGGTCCGCGAGGGCTTCGAGTGCGGTATCGGTCTCGGGTCGTTCAACGACCTGCAGGTCGAGGACGTCATCGAGACGTGGGAGATGCGCGAGAAGCCGCGCTCCTGACGCACGTGACGCCGGGAGGGTCGGACCGACGGTCCGGCCCTCCCGGCGTCCCATCCCAGACATCACCACCAGAACAGGAGCGACGACATGGTGGATCACCCCCGGGCCCTCAAGGTGGCTGACCGCATCAAGGTCGTGGTCGCGCAGATGCTCGAGACGCGGATCAAGGACCCGCGCCTCGGCTTCGTGACGATCACCGACGTGCGCGTGACCGGCGACCTTCAGAACGCCTCGATCTTCTACACGGTGCTCGGCGACCAGGAGGCGCAGGCGGACACCGCCAAGGCGCTCGAGAGCGCCAAGGGCATCATCCGCAGCGAGGTCGGCAAGCAGACGGGCATCCGCCTCACGCCGACGATCGAGTTCATCCTCGACGCGGTCCCCGAGACCGCGGCGCTGCTCGACTCGGCTCTGCTCGAGGCGCGTCGTCGTGACGCGGAGCTCGAGAAGGTGCGTCGCGAGGCGACGTTCGCCGGCGACGCCGACCCGTACAAGAAGCCTCGTACCGAGGACGACGACGCCTGAGCGTCCTCGTCGCACGCAGAGGGTCGGGCCCGCAGCACGCGGTCCGACCCTCTCGTGCGTGACGGACCACCCCGTGGACGGTCCTCGGCTCGCGGCGTCGGCGCAGCCGCGCCGCTGATAACGTTGAGACCCGTGACCCCCAGCCCCCAGCGCCGTCCGGACACCCGGACCTGGCCTCCCGCGCCCGACGGCATCCTCGTCGTCGACAAGCCCTTCGGCTGGACGAGCCACGACGTCGTCGCGAAGGTCCGCTACCTGGCCCGCACGCGCAAGGTCGGGCACGCAGGAACGCTCGACCCGATGGCGACAGGCGTCCTGGTCATCGGCATCGGCAGGGCCACCCGGCTGCTGACATTCGTCGTCGGCGCCGACAAGGAGTACCGCGCGACGATCCGCCTCGGTGAGACGACGACGACGGACGACGCGCAGGGCGAGCCCGTCGACGCGGTCGACGCGTCGGGCGTGACGCAGGACGCGGTGAGTGCTGGCGTCGCACGGCTCACGGGCGACATCTTGCAGGTCCCGAGCACGGTCTCCGCGATCAAGGTCGACGGCAAGCGCGCCTACGCTCTGGCCCGGTCGGGGGAGAGGGTCGTGCTCGACGCCCGCCCGGTGACGGTCTCGCGCTTCGACGTGGTCGAGGTGCGCCGCGTCGACGTCGACGGGCGCGTCGTGCTCGACGTGGACGTCGTCGTCGTGTGCTCGTCGGGGACGTACGTGCGTGCCCTGGCACGCGACCTCGGTGCGGACCTGGGTGTGGGCGGGCACCTCACGGCGCTGCGCCGCACGCGCGTCGGCGGGTACGGGGTCGAGGAGGCTCCGACCGTCGACGATCTGGTCGACGCAGCCCAGGAGCGCGACGAGCCTCTTCCCGTGCTGCCGCTCGCACGGGCGGCGCGCGCGATCATGGCGGCGCGCGACCTGACCGGCGCCGAGGTGGTCGAGCTGCTCCACGGCCGACGGATCGCCCGTCAGGGCGAGGACGCTGGGGGGCCCGTCGCGGCGATCGCACCCGACGGGGCGCTCGTCGCCGTCGTCGAGGTCGCGGGCGAGCGTCTGCAGCCGCTCGCGGTTCTCGGCGCCCTCGAGGACCTTGCCGCCAGGACCGCTGGTGGGCCCGAGCCGGACCGTGCGGGCACGACCCGCGGGCAGGAGTAGCCGTGCACGTCTGGAACGGGTTGACGGAGGTCCCCGGTGACCTCGGCCCGACGGTCGTCACGATCGGGAACTTCGACGGCGTCCACCGGGGGCACGCGGAGGTGCTGCGGAGCGTCGTCGACCAGGCGCGCGATCGCGGCCTGACGTCGGTCGCGGTGACCTTCGTGCCGCACCCGCGCGCCGTGCACCAGCCTGAGCACGCGCCCGAGCTGCTCACGAGCCCGGCACAGCGGCTCGAGCTGCTCGCAGGGCTTGGCCTCGACGCGGTCCTCGTGATCGACTACACGCTCGACTTCGCGCGGCAGTCGCCGCAGGAGTTCGTCGAGTCGTGCTTCGTGCGGGGCCTGCGCGCTGCACGTGTCGTGGTGGGGCACGACGTCCGGTTCGGGTGGGGGAACTCGGGGACGCTCGCGACGCTCGCAGAGCTCGGGGCGCAGCACGGGTTCGAGGTCGTCGCGATCGAGGACCTGGGGCTGAGCGGCGGGCGGTGGTCGTCTACGAGCGCGCGCAACCTCCTCGTCGACGGCGACGTCGCGCGCGCGGCGCAGGTGCTCGGACGCAACCACCGGGTGCGCTCGACCGTCGTGCACGGTGACGCGAGGGGCCGGACGATCGGGTACCCGACCGCGAACCTCGGGTGGCCGATCGAGGGTCACGTCCCGGCGGACGGCGTGTACGCGGGGCGGCTGCGCCGCGACGCTGCGCCCGAGGGCACCCCGATCGAGGACCTCGTGCTGCCGGCGGCGATCTCGATCGGCACGAACCCGACGTTCGCCGGTGTGGAGCGTCGGGTTGAGGCCTACGTCCTGGACCGGACGGACCTCGACCTGTACGGCGAGGTCGTCGAGCTCGAGCTTGTCGAGCACCTGCGGCCGACGTTGCGCTTCGACTCGGTCGAGGCGCTGGTCTCGCGCATGGCCGAGGACGTCGACCGGTGCCGCGAGGTGCTCGCGCACCGCTGACCTGGAAGGACGCCGCCCGGGCTGTCGAGTGGCCACGCGTGCCGCGCCGAGCGGCGTGAAGCGTGTGGCTGAAGGGGCTCGTGTGCGCGCGCGCCGTGCGTTATCGTGCAACTCGGACGGGCCCGTTCGCTGATTGTCGGGCCCTCCGCGCCGATAGGCACACGGCGGCCACCCCCGAGGCCGCGCGAGAGGGAGAAGCATGCGCAGGATCGTCCCGGTCGTCCTCACGGCCGCGCTCACCATCGCCGGGGTGGCGCTCCCAGTCGTCACGCTCCCCGTCGCGGCTGCGACCCCCGTGACGCCAGAGCGCTCCACGCTGCCGCTCGACGGCATCGATCCCGAGGCCGCCGCCGACCCCACGGCGATCGACGCGCCCGTGGACCCTGAGCAGACGGACCCGCAGCTGTCCCGTGCGCTGGAGCTCGCCGAGGCGCAGGAGCCTGAGGGAGTCCACGAGGACCACGCCGAGGAGGTCGCACCGCTCGAGTCGGCGCAGGACCCTGACCTCGCAGCACTGAGCGCGCTCGAGCGCACCGAGGCCTTCACGGTGGCTGGTGTCACGTGGGACGCGACGAGCACCGAGGAGGTCATCGAGGTCGTCGTGCGGATCCGCGAGGACGGCCGATGGGGGGAGTGGACGACGCTGCCCGCCTCCGAGGGCCTTGCCGACTCCGACCGGACGGGCACCGAGCCGGTCGCGTCCGCCGGTGCGGACGGCATCCAGGCGCGCGTGCGGACGGTCAGCGGCGAAGCGCCGTCGGGTCTGCGCATCGAGCTCATCGACGCCGGCGACTCGGCCGCGGACGCTGCAGCAGTATCACCGTCTGCGCCCGCCGCCTCCGCGTCCGCCTCGAACGGCTACGAGATCAAGCCGACCGTGGTCACGCGCAAGGGGTGGGGCGCCGACGAGAAGCTCCGCAGGGGCTGGGGCACGCCCGACCAGTCGGCGGTCCTCAACGCGATGTACGTGCACCACACGGTCAACTCGAACTCCTACGCCAAGGGCGACGGCCCCAAGCTCGTCCGAGGCATCTACGCGTACCACACGCAGAGCATGAAGTGGCCCGACATCGGCTACCAGTTCCTCGTCGACAAGTACGGATCCATCTACGAGGGGCGCTACGGCGCGATCGACACGCTGCCGATCGGCGCCCAGGCCGGCGGGTACAACACGACGACGATCGGCATCTCGGCGATCGGCAACCTCGAGACGGGGAAGCCGACAGCCGCGATGGTCGACGCGATCTCGCGGGTGCTCGCCTGGAAGGCGTACCAGCACGGTCTCGACCCTCTGGGCACCGTGCGCCTCACGACCGGCACCAGCACCAAGAGCGGCGTGCATGCCAAGCCGGGCGAGGTCGTCACCGTGAACGTCATCCAGGGGCACCGCGACACGAACATCACGGCGTGCCCCGGCAAGTACCTCTACGCGAAGCTCCCCGAGATCCGGAAGAAGGTCAAGACCGTCGTCGGCGAGGCGGTAGCGGTGCACGGCAAGGCAGGGGCTGCCCTGCCCGCACCACGGGTCGCAGCGCACGATGCTCGGCAGAGTCCCGCCCAGCTCGATTCCAGCTCGACATACTCGTGGCAGGCAGTAGCCGGTGCGGTGCGCTACGAGCTGCTCACCCGCGTCGGCAGCCACGGCTACGCGATGACGGACTCCCGCGGGTGGGGTACCTACGCGACCGTGACGGCGACGTCCGCGACCGTCAGGCTCGACGCGGGCGCCAACCGGATCGTGGCCGTGCGCGGGGTCGACTCCGCGGGGCGCCGCGGGGCGCTCAGCATCCTGACGCAGACGGCACGCCCCGTGGCGACGTCGGCCATCACGTGGTCGTCGAAGCTCCGCTGGACCCAGGAGCCTGGTGACGGCGCCGTCAACGGGAACCTGCGGTCCACGAACGTCGCTGGCGCGAGCCTCGCAGTCGAGAGCGTGCGCGACGCGCGTCGCGTCGTCGTCCACGGCGAGGCGGGGCCGGGACGCGGGCGCACGCAGGTCCTGCTCGGCGACACGCCGCTCGGGACGCTCAGCTGGTCGGCGTCCACGGTCGACCGCGCCGCGGCGCGGGTGCTCGACCTCCCTGCCCCGACGAACGGCCGGATCCGTCTCGTCACGCTCGACGACGCACGCGTCGCGCTGAGCGCGCTCGCGTTCCCGCGCTTCCCCGCGACGACCGACGTGCCACCCGCGCCGAGCGCGCTCGCCAAGCCTGCGCTCACCACGCCCGCCGCCACGGCCGCCCCTGTCCGGCTCTCCAGCACGGCCACGCTGCGCTGGGCGGCCGTCCCCGGCGCGACGTCGTACAAGGTCCAGGTGCGCACCGCGGCCCACGGCAAGGGCTACGGTGCGTGGAAGACCGTCGCGACGACGACGTCCCGCAAGTACGTCGTCACGATCGCGAGCGGCGCGTCGGCCCAGGTCGGGATCCGCGCCGTCGCTCCCGGCAGGACGACGTCCGCCCGCGCGACGTTCCCCACCATCACGCGTCCGGTCTCGACCGGGACGCTCGTGCGGTCCCAGGGATCCAAGGCGTGGACCAAGGTCCGGCACGGCAGCTACTTCCGCGACTTTGCGTTCTCGACGAAGAAGAAGGGCGCGACCATCGCGGTCACGAAGGTCAAGAGCGCCAAGACGATCCAGGTCACCGCGGGCAAGGGCAAGGGCTACGGGCGCATCGCCGTCTACGCGGGCACGAAGAAGGTCAAGACGTTCTCCCTCAAGGCGACCAAGACGAGCAGGCTCTCCCGTCTGAACGTCACGCTGCCCAAGGCGTTCTCAGGGACCGTCACCGTCAAGACGCTCGACGCGAGGACAGTTCGGGTGAGCGCCGTCACCACGGCGCGCTGAGCAGGTCCTGCGCGGGCTGTTGCCTGCCTGGTAGGATCGGTGTGCCGTCATAGCGGCCGCGGACAGAGAGAGCCCGGGTGAACCAGCCCCAGGGCGCCGCGCAACGAGTGAAACACAAGGAGAGCCGTGCCCCTCGACAAGGCCACCAAGCAGGCCATCATGACCGAGTACGCCACCCACGAGGGTGACACCGGTTCGCCCGAGGTCCAGATCGCGATGCTGACGCAGCGCATCAAGGACCTGACCGAGCACCTCAAGGAGCACAAGCACGACCACCACAGCCGTCGTGGTCTGCTCCTCCTCGTCGGCCAGCGTCGTCGCCTCCTCGGCTACCTGCAGAAGGTCGACATCAACCGCTACCGCAGCCTGATCGAGCGCCTCGGTCTGCGCCGCTGATCCGACACCTCGCCAGCCCGGACCCCTCAGGGTCCGGGCTGGCGTAGTGTCACCGTCCTGACGAAGACTTGTTCGTCATCATCTGAACCGCCGCCCTGCCTGTCTCGTCCGGTCCTCGGTAGTGGCCCCCGTCAGCGCGAACGCGTTGCGTAGGCCTCGATCGAAGACCGTCGAGAGCAGGGCGGGAGACGAGAGGAGGGCACCCGTGGAGGGTCCCGAGATCCAGTTCGCCGAAGCAACGATCGACAACGGTCGTTTCGGCACCCGCACCGTCCGTTTCGAGACGGGCCGCCTCGCCAAGCAGGCAGCCGGCGCCGTCGCCGCCTACCTCGACGGCGACACCATGCTCCTGTCGGCCACGACGGCCGGCAAGCACCCCAAGGAGCAGTTCGACTTCTTCCCGCTGACGATCGACGTCGAGGAGCGGCAGTACGCCGCCGGCAAGATCCCCGGCTCGTTCTTCCGCCGCGAGGGCCGTCCCTCGACCGAGGCCATCCTCGCGTGCCGTCTCGTGGACCGTCCGCTGCGCCCCCTCTTCGTCAAGGGCCTGCGCAACGAGGTCCAGGTCGTCCTGACCGTCATGGCGATCCACCCGGACGACTCCTACGACGTCCTCGCGATCAACGCCGCGTCCGCGTCCACGCAGCTCTCCGGCCTGCCGTTCTCCGGCCCGGTCGCGGGTGTCCGCATCGCGCTGATCGACGGCCAGTGGGTCGCGTTCCCGCGCTACTCCGAGCGCGAGCGCGCCACGTTCGACATGGTCGTCGCCGGCCGCGTCGTCGGTGACGACGTCGCGATCGCGATGATCGAGGCCGAGGCGCCCGAGGCGTCCTGGACCCTCATCCACGACGAGGGTGCCGTCGCACCGACCGAAGAGGTCGTCGCGCAGGGCCTCGAGGCTGCCAAGCCGTTCATCAAGGCCCTCGTCGAGGCGCAGGCGCAGCTCGCTGCGAGCGCCGCGAAGGAGACCCAGGCGTTCCAGACGTTCCCCGACTACCAGGCCGACGCGTACGACGCTGTCGAGGCCGCCGCGACGGCGAGCCTCGGCGAGGCGCTGTCGATCGCTGACAAGCAGGCTCGCGAGGCTCGCCTCGACGAGATCAAGGCTGAGGTCGTCGAGCAGCTCGCCGCCCAGTTCGAGGGTCGCGAGAAGGAGCTCTCCGCCGCGTACCGCTCGGTGCAGAAGCAGCTCATCCGCAAGCGCATCCTCACGGACGGCTTCCGCATCGACGGCCGCGGGCTGCGGGACATCCGCACGCTCTCGGCCGAGGTCGAGGTGCTGCCGCGCGTGCACGGCTCCGCTCTGTTCGAGCGCGGCGAGACGCAGATCCTCGGCGTCACGACGCTCAACATGCTCCGCATGGAGCAGCAGCTCGACACGCTCGCGCCCGAGACGCGCAAGCGCTACATGCACCACTACAACTTCCCGCCCTACTCGACCGGTGAGACCGGCCGAGTCGGCTCGCCGAAGCGTCGCGAGATCGGCCACGGAGCGCTCGCCGAGCGTGCGCTGATCCCCGTGCTCCCGAGCCGCGAGGAGTTCCCGTACGCGATCCGTCAGGTCTCCGAGGCTCTCGGCTCCAACGGTTCGACCTCGATGGGCTCCGTCTGCGCGTCGACCCTCTCGATGCTCAACGCCGGTGTGCCGCTGCGCGCCGCCGTCGCGGGCATCGCGATGGGCCTCGTCTCCGACACCGTCGACGGTGAGACCCGCTACGCGGCGCTCACCGACATCCTCGGTGCCGAGGACGCGTTCGGCGACATGGACTTCAAGGTCGCCGGTACGCGCGAGTTCGTCACGGCCATCCAGCTCGACACGAAGCTCGACGGCATCCCCGCCGACGTGCTCGCCGGCGCGCTGACCCAGGCCAAGGAGGCGCGTCTCGCGATCCTCGACGTCATCAACGAGGCGATCGACACGCCCGACGAGATGTCGCCGAACGCGCCGCGCGTCATCGCGGTCAAGGTGCCCGTCGACAAGATCGGCGAGGTCATCGGCCCGAAGGGCAAGATGATCAACCAGATCCAGGACGAGACCGGCGCCGACATCTCGATCGAGGACGACGGCACCGTCTACATCGGTGCGACCGACGGCCCCTCGGCCGAGGCCGCTCGTGCGGCGATCAACGCGATCGCCAACCCGCACGTCCCCGAGGTCGGCGAGCGCTTCGTCGGCACGGTCGTCAAGACCACCTCGTTCGGTGCGTTCATCTCGCTGTCCCCGGGCAAGGACGGTCTGCTGCACATCAGCCAGATCCGCAAGCTCGTCGGTGGCAAGCGCGTCGAGAACGTCGAGGACGTGCTCTCGATCGGCCAGAAGGTCCAGGTCGAGATCGGTGAGGTCGACCCGCGCGGCAAGCTGTCGCTGCACGCGGTCATCGAGGGCGAAGAGTCCGGCGACGAGCAGGCCGACGCCTGACGTGAGCTGGGACCTTCCCCTCACCCGGGCCGGAGAGCCCGGTAGCGAGCTCACCGCCGGGCAGGACGGCGCCGTCATCCGGCGCTCGATCCTGCCCGGCGGGGTCCGGGTCATCACCGAGTCGATGCCCGGCCAGCGCTCCGCATCTTTCGGTGCCTGGGTGCCCGTCGGTTCTCGTGACGAGACCGACGGGCACTTCGGTTCGACGCACTTCCTCGAGCACCTGCTCTTCAAGGGCACCGCTCGGCGCAGCGCCCTCGACATCGCCGAGTCGTTCGACGCCGTCGGTGGCGAGGCCAACGCCGCGACCGGCAAGGAGCACACGTGCTACTACGCGCGCGTGCTCGACACCGACCTGCCCATGGCCGTCGACGTCATCACCGACATGGTGACCTCCGCCCGGATCGACGCGCACGAGCTCGAGACCGAGCGCGGCGTCATCCTCGAAGAGCTCGCGATGAACGACGACGACCCGAGCGACGTCGTCCACGAGGAGTTCTCGACCGCCGTCCTCGGTGACAACCCGCTCGGCCGCCCGATCGGCGGCACGCCCGCGACGATCAACGCGGTCCCGCGGGACGCGGTCTGGGAGCACTACCGCTGGCACTACCGCCCCGAGACGCTCGTCGTGTCCGCTGCGGGCAACGTCGACCACGACGCGCTCTGCGCGCAGGTGTCCGAGTCCCTCGTCGCGGGCGGGTGGGATCTCGACCCTGCGAACGCGCCGCGTCCGCGCCGCACGGACTCGATCGACGACCTCGGCGAGATCCCTCGCGGCGTCGAGTGCGACGTGCACCGTCCCGTCGAGCAGGCGAACGTCGTGCTCGGCACACTCGGGCTCAGCGCGACCGACGACCGTCGCTACGCGATGACCGTCCTCAACGCGGTGCTCGGCGGGGGCATGTCCTCGCGGCTGTTCCAGGAGATCCGGGAGCGTCGCGGTCTCGCGTACTCGACGTACTCGTTCGCTTCCGGGTTCGGCGGGACCGGCATCTTCGGCCTGTACGCGGGCTGCACGCCCAGCAAGGTCGACGAGGTGACAGCGCTGCTCGCGGCGGAGCTCGAGAAGCTCGCCGACGGCGGGATCACGCCGACCGAGCTCGAGCGCAGCCGCGGTCAGCTCTCTGGCGGACTCGTCCTCGGGCTCGAGGACTCGGGCTCCCGGATGAGCAGGCTCGGGAAGGCCGAGCTCGTCCACGGGGAGCTGCAGAGCCTCGAGGAGGCGCTCGAGCGCATGCGCTCGGTCACCGCGGAGGACGTGCAGACCCTCGCGAAGGAGCTTGCGTCGCGAGACCGCACGATCGTGCGCGTCGGACCGTTCGGCCGCTGAGTCTCGCGACCAGGCCACGTGGCCGTACCGAAGCCCCGGCGGGCCAGCCCGCCGGGGCTTCGTCGCGCCTGCCACCCGGCGCCAGCCCACCGCGGCGCAGCGCGCCGGAGGGCGGACACGCCCCGGCGCGCGTCATCGCGGCGGCTAGGGTGAACCTCGTGACGAACCAGACCACCACCCCCCTCAAGGTCGCCGTGCTCGGAGCCGCTGGCCGCATGGGCCAGACGGTGTGCGCCGCGGTCGACGGCGCCCCCGACCTCGAGCTCGTCGCCCGCATCGACGTGGGCGACGACGTCGCCGCGGTCGTCCGCGAGAGCGGCGCCGACGTCGCGATCGACTTCACCGTCCCGTCGGTCACCGAGGCGAACGTCCATGCCGCGCTCGACGGCGGCGCGCACGTCGTCGTCGGGACGACGGGTTGGGACGACGGGTCCCGTGCCCGCGTGAGCGAGCACCTCGAGCGCCTCGCGGACAGCGGCACGACGCGGGGTGTGCTCATCGCGCCCAACTTCGGGCTGTCCGCCGTCCTCGCGATGACGTTCGCGGCGAAGGCCGCGCGCTACTTCGAGTCGGTCGAGGTCATCGAGCTGCACCACCCTGACAAGGTCGATGCGCCGTCGGGCACCGCCCGGCACACCGCGCACGCGATCGCGGCGGCGCGCGAAGAGGCTGGCGTCGCGTCGAGCCCGGACGCGACCGAGACGGGCTGGGAGGCTCGGGGAGCCGACGTGGACGGTGTCCGCGTGCACGCCGTCCGGCTGCGGGGGCTCGTCGCGCACGAGGAGATCCTGTTCGGCAACACCGGCGAGCAGCTGTCGATCCGGCAGGACTCGTTCGACCGTGTCTCCTTCATGCCGGGCGTCCTGCTCGCGGTCCGAGAGGTCGTGTCCCGCCCCGGGCTGACGGTCGGCCTCGAGAACGTCCTGGACCTCTCCTGAAGGCCCCGAGCATGCGGCGCGGAGTCGTTCCTGCTGTCGTCGTCACGGCGCTGTTCGCCCTGTACCTGTGGGCGGTCCTGGGCAAGGGGGTCGCGCTCGTCCGGACGGGCGACCCGTTCGGGATCACGATGGGTGTCGCGGCGCTCGTCGCGCCGCTCGTCTGCCTCGGGCTGATCGTGCGCGAGTGGCAGCTCGCGTTCACCGTGCAGCGGATGGCGGACCTGCTCGCCGAGCGCGGGGCGCTCCCGGTCGACGACCTGCCGCGGTCGCCGGGCGGAAGGATCGATCGTGACGCGGCCGACGCGGCGTTCGAGGTCGCGCGGGCCCGTACCGAGGCTGAGCCGGAGAGCTGGGAGGCCTGGTACCTCTTGTCGTTCGCGTACGACGCCGCGGGGGACCGCAAGCGTGCGCGCTCAGGGCTGCGGCGGGCATCGGCGCTGTTCCGCAGCGGGGCCCGCTAGCGCACGGCGACCCGCCGGCGCGGGACCTCCGCTAGAGCGACGCGCTCCAGCGGGACTCGCGGACGTCCTTGAGGCCGGTCGCGAGCACACGGGTGCGCCCGTCGGGCCCGAGCCCTGCACCGGCGAGGAACTGCTCGCGGCCCGTGTCGCCGTCGAGCACCCACGTGACGACCTCGTCCGCACCGTCCGACCTGAGCCGGTCGACGCCCGCCATGAGCAGGCGAGAGCCGTGACCGCCGCGACGGTGCTCAGGGAGCACCTCGAGCGACACGAGCTGAGCGGGAGCGACGGCGCAGAAGCCGACGACGTGCGGTCCGGAGCATGCGACGAGGACGGCGAAGCCCGGGCC
Organism: Flavimobilis sp. BM9; assembly: GCF_058313055.1. Taxonomy (NCBI): domain Bacteria; kingdom Bacillati; phylum Actinomycetota; class Actinomycetes; order Micrococcales; family Jonesiaceae; genus Flavimobilis; species Flavimobilis sp. BM9. The sequence goes on from NZ_JBZEMO010000001.1 coordinate 774,557, forward strand.
AGGCGGGGACATGATCGCGTCGCGCCACTGGGCGCGGATGCGGTCCGCGTCGAGCTTGTCGAGCACGTCCTCGGTGAGGACGTCCGTGTGGGTCGCGGCCCAGGCGGAGAGCTGGATACGGGCGACGGCGTCCTCGTCACCCGAGACCGCGGGGCGGACCGAGACGTCGGCGGTCGGGGAGAACAGGCTCATCCGCCTAGTCTCCCTCACGGACGGACGTCGCGGCACACCGCGGACACACCCTCGCCGGTGGCGTGGCCCGGACTACGATCTGGGTCATGACCGCCCCGACGCGTGACACCGTCAGCACCTCGACCGCCAGCCCCGGGCAGGGTCCCGTCGACACGCAGTACGAGGACCTGCTGCGGCACGTCATGGCGACCGGTACGCCCAAGGCGGACCGCACGGGCACGGGGACGCGCAGCGTCTTCGGCCACCAGATGCGCTACGACCTGTCGCGCGGCTTCCCGCTCGTCACGACCAAGCGCGTGCACGTGCGTTCCGTCGTCGGTGAGCTCTTGTGGTTCTTGCGCGGGGACTCGAACGTGCGCTGGCTCCAGGAGAACGGCATCCGGATCTGGAACGAGTGGGCGGACGCCGACGGCGAGCTCGGGCCTGTGTACGGGGTGCAGTGGCGGTCGTGGCCGACACCGGACGGCGGTCACGTCGACCAGCTCGCGCAGGTGCTCGAGACGCTGCGGACGGACCCCGACTCGCGGCGCATCATCGTGTCCGCGTGGAACGTCGGCGAGCTCGACGCGATGGCCCTCGCACCGTGCCACGCGTTCTTCCAGTTCTACGTCGCGGACGGCAGGCTCTCGTGCCAGCTGTACCAGCGCTCCGCCGACCTGTTCCTCGGCGTGCCGTTCAACATCGCGTCCTACGCGCTGCTGACGCACATGGTCGCGGCGCAGGTCGGCCTCGAGGTCGGCGACTTCGTCTGGACCGGCGGGGACTGCCACATCTACGACAACCACCACGAGCAGGTGCGCGAGCAGCTCTCGCGCGAGCCGTTCCCGTTCCCGACGCTCGAGCTGAAGCCCGCGGCGTCGCTGTTCGACTACACGTTCGACGACGTCGTCGTGCACGGGTACGAGCACCACCCCGCGATCAGCGCGCCGGTCGCGGTATGACCGCGGGCCGGCTCGGCATGATCTGGGCGCAGGACCGCGCCCGGGGGATCGGCCGCGACGGCGACCTGCCGTGGCACCTGCCGGAGGACATGGCGCACTTCCGCGAGACGACGCGCGGGTGCCCGGTCGTCATGGGGCGTCTCCAGTGGGAGTCGCTGCCGGAGCGGTTCCGCCCGCTGCCGGGCCGCGAGAACGTCGTGCTCACGCGGAACCTCGAGCTCGACGCCCCTGGTGCTCTCGTCGTGACGGAGCTGGCGGACGCGCTCGAGCACGTGCGCGGCAAGGACGCGTGGGTCGTGGGCGGGGGACAGGTCTACGAGCTCGCGATGCCGTACGCGGACGTGCTCGTCGTGACCACGATCGACACCCTGACCGAGGCGGACACGTTCGCGCCCGAGGTCGACCTGGACGAGTGGCGGCTCGTGGGCCGTGAACCGGCGCAGGGCTGGACGACCGCAGCGAACGGTATGCGGTTCGAGATCTCGCGGTACGAGCGCGCGGGAGCGGAAGCGCTCTGAGAGCTCTGGGTCGTTACGGCGCTTCGGGCGCTGCGAGCATCTCCGACACGGTGACGAACCGGTAGCCGTCCGCCGTGAGCGTCGCGACGAGCCGCTCGACCTCGACGAACAGCGAATCTGCGGGCGTGCCGCGCCCGTCGTGGCACAAGACGATCATGCCGGGGCTCGCGGTCTGGATGTCACGGTCGACCTTCGCAGCCGCGCCGTCGGTGGGGAGGTGGTGCGACCAGAGCGCGATGTCGTACCCGTGCTCCGACGCGGCCCACAGGCCGGGGGAGTCGATCCTGCCCCACGGGGGGCGCACGAGGCGAGGTGTCGTGCCCGTGTGCTCGACGATCGCGTCGTGGGTGCGCCGGAACTCGTCGAGGAGGGGCGTCTGCTCGAGGACGGTCATGTCCTGGTGGTCCCAGCCGTGGCTCGCGATCTCGTGGCCCTGCTGCGCGGTCGCGCGGGCGACGTCAGGGTGCGCGACGACGTGAGAGCCGAGCACGAAGAACGTCGCGCGGGCGTCGTGCCGGGCGAGGAGGTCGAGGACCAGCGGCGTCCACCGCGGGTCGGGTCCGTCGTCGAACGTCAGGCACACGAGTCGCTCCGCGGGGTGACCGCGCCAGACGACGCGCGCGTCGCGGCGAGCCGTCTCCAGCTCGGGGCGCGGGCAGACGCGATACGTCGGGCCGTGCTTGCGCGGTCGGTGCGCGACGGCGTCGGACGCCGCGTAGGTCGACGCTGCGGCGACCGCCGCAGCGGACAACGTCGTCGTCAGCAGCCGGCGGCGCGAGACGCCGACGGCCGTGCGTGCGGCTCGCTCACCCTGAGACGCTTCGGTGCCGTCGCCCTCGGGCGTGCCGGCGTGCGTCGTGTCATCATCATGTTCTGTCCCTGCCCCCACGGTTCGCGAGGATAGCAGTTGGGGTGCCCTGGCCCGCACGACGCGACGGCGGACAAGCCCACGCCCGGAGGCGTGGCGCGGTAGGTTGTCACCATGCCTGCACAGACCCCTGCGCGCCCGTTCGGCGCAGTGCTCACCGCCATGGTCACCCCGATGCGTATCGACGGTGAGGTGGACATCGACGCCGCGGTGCGGCTCGCGACCCACCTCGTCGACCACGGCCACGACGGTCTCGTGCTCAACGGCACGACAGGCGAGTCGCCGACGACGCACGCGCCGGAGAAGGCCGAGCTCGTCACTGCGGTCGTCGAGGCCGTCGGAGACCGCGCACGGATCGTCGCCGGTGCCGGCTCGAACGACACGGCGCACGCCGTGCGCATGGCCGAGCAGGCAGCAGCAGCGGGGGCGCACGGCCTCCTCGTCGTGAGCCCCTACTACTCGCGACCGAGCCAGGAGGGCGTCTACCGGCACACGCTCGCCGTCGCCGAGGCGACCGACCTCCCGGTCATGCTCTACGACGTCCCGGCGCGGACCGGCGTCCGCTTCTCACCCAGCACGATCAGCCGCCTCGCAGAGCACCAGAACGTCGTGGCGATCAAGGACGCGACGGGTGACATCTACGGGGCCTCCAAGCTCATCGCATCGACCGGCCTCGCCTGGTACTGCGGTGACGACTCGCTGTACCCCGCCTATCTCGCGTACGGCGCGAGCGGCATCGTGTCGGTCGCCGGGCACCTCGTCGGCGACCAGCTCGCCGAGATCACCGCAGCCTTCGACGCGGGCGACCACGCCCGCGCCTGGCGCGTGTTCTCGACCATCACGGAAGCGATCGACGCCGTCAACGGTGCTGGCTTCCAGGCCGTCATGGCCAAGGCAGCGCTCGAGATCCTCGGCCTGCTTCCCAACCGCATTCTTCGGCTGCCCCAGGTGGCAGCCACCGATGACGAGGTCGCCGGCGTGCGCAGCCACCTGGTGGCTGCCGGCCTGGTCGACTGAGCAGAACGAAAGGCACCACGTTGAGCCACTCCCACCCCGAGCTTCCCGCACCGCCTCCCTTGGCACCCGGCGCCCTGCGCATCGTGCCCCTCGGCGGGCTCGGTGAGGTCGGCCGGAACATGGCGGTCCTCGAGCACGAGGGACGCCTGCTGATCATCGACTGCGGGGTCCTGTTCCCTGAGGACCACCAGCCCGGGGTCGACCTGATCCTCCCCGACTTCGACTACATCAAGGACCGCCTCGACGACATCGAGGCGATCGTCCTGACGCACGGCCACGAGGACCACATCGGTGGCGTGCCCTACCTCCTGCGTCTGCGCCGCGACATCCCGCTCGTCGGGTCGCAGCTCACGCTCGCCTTCATCGAGGCGAAGCTCAAGGAGCACCGCATCACCCCGTTGACCCTCACGGTCAAGGAGGGGCAGACCGAGAAGCTCGGTGTGTTCGACTGCGAGTTCGTCGCCGTCAACCACTCGATCCCGGACGCGCTCGCGGTCGCGGTGACCACGTCGGCGGGCACCGTCCTGCACACGGGCGACTTCAAGATGGACCAGCTCCCGCTCGACGGGCGCGTCACCGACCTGCGCGCGTTCGCGCGCCTCGGCGAGAAGGGCGTCGACCTGTTCATGGTCGACTCCACGAACGCTGAGGTCCCCGGTTTCGTCACGAACGAGACGGAGATCGGCCCCGTGCTCGACGCCGTGTTCGACACGTGCGAGAAGCGTGTCGTCGTCGCGTCCTTCGCGTCGCACGTGCACCGGGTCCAGCAGGTCCTCAACGCCGCGCACTCCCACGGGCGCCGCGTCGCGTTCGTCGGCCGCTCCATGGTCCGCAACATGGGGATTGCGGCAGAGCTCGGCTACCTCGACGTGCCCGAGGGCCTGCTCATCGACATCAAGAAGATCGACACGCTGCGCGACGACCAGGTCGTGCTCATGTGCACCGGCTCGCAGGGCGAGCCGATGGCAGCGCTGTCGCGCATCGCGAACCGTGACCACAAGGTGTCTGTCGGTCCCGGCGACACGGTGATCCTCGCGTCGTCGCTCATCCCGGGCAACGAGAACTCGGTGTACCGCGTCATCAACGGCCTCACGCGCCTCGGCGCACGCGTCGTGCACTCGGGCAACGCCAAGGTCCACGTCTCGGGCCATGCTTCCGCCGGCGAGCTCCTGTACTGCTACAACATCCTTCGACCGAAGAACGTCATGCCGGTCCACGGCGAGGTGCGTCACCTCGTCGCGAACGGCGCCCTCGCGGTGCGCACGGGCGTTCCGCCCGAGCGCGTCGTGCTCGCTGAGGACGGCTTCGTGATCGACCTCGTCGACGGCAAGGCGTCGATCGTGGGCGCGGTCCCGTGCGGTTACGTCTACGTGGACGGCTCGAGCGTCGGCGAGCTCACGGACGCGGAGCTCAAGGACCGGAGGATCCTCGGCGAGGAGGGCTTCATCTCCCTGTTCGCCGTGATCGACTCGGGGACCGGCAAGGTCCTCGCAGGGCCCGAGATCCACGCTCGCGGGTTCGCCGAGGACGAGGCCGTCTTCGAGTCGATCCTGCCGCAGCTCACCGCAGCCCTCGAGGAGGCAGCCTCGACGGGCAGCGTCGACACGCACCAGCTGCAGCAGGTGATGCGCCGCGTCGTCGGTCGTTTCGTGTCGAACCGGCTGCGTCGTCGCCCGATGATCATCCCGGTGGTCGTCGAGGCGTGATCCTCGCCACGCAGCCCCGGCGGCCCGCCTCGCGGCGGCGCCTGCCGGGGCTGCGTGCGTCTGGACGGTAGATTTCGCAGCATGGCGACACGTGGGTCCAGCTCCTCTTCCGGAACGCGCAACCGTTCGACGACGGTGCGCGCCTCGGGGGGAGCTGCGCGCCCCGCGGCCGCGAAGTCCGGGTCCGCGCGCGCCGGCTCGACCGGGCGCAAGCCCGTGACGGACGCAGGCCCGGCACGGTCTCCGCTCCCTGTCCGGATGGTCAAGGGAGCCTGGATGGGCTGCGCCCACCTCGTGGGCGGCTCCGCGCGGCGGATCGGCCAGGGCGCGCACGACCTCGACCCGGCCCACCGCCGCGACGGTGTCGCGCTGCTGCTCCTCGCGCTGACGATCATCACGGCGGGCCGGGAGTGGTTCCGGCTCGAGGGCTTCGTCATGGAGCTGGTCCACGTGGTCGTGGCTGGCGCGGTCGGCATCGTGGGCGTCGTCGTGCCGCTGCTCCTGCTGTGGCTCTCGGTGCGCTTCATGCGCAACCCCACCGACTCAGCCGTCACGAGCCGCAAGTCGATCGGTCTCACGGCGATGGTGGTGTCCGTGTGCGGACTGGTCGCGGTCTGGGCAGACCTGCCGGCCCCGCCGCAGTGGGACGCCGTGCAGTCCGCCGGCGGCCTCGTCGGCGTCGTCGCAGGCAACCCGCTCGTCGCCGGTCTGAGCGCGTGGATCGCCGTCCCGGTCCTGCTCATCCTCGGGTTCTTCGGGATCCTGGTGCTCACCGCGACACCCATCAACCAGATCGTCCCGCGGCTCCGGGCGCTCGTGGACCGCCTCACGGGCAAGGGCGTCCCTGCGGACGTGGACGAGGACGGGCCCCTGGCCCTCGCCGAGGGCGTGTCCCGGCACGACGGTGAGCCTGAGGAGGCGCCCAAGCGTCGGCGTCGGTTCGGCCGAGCCGGGTCCCGCGCGCAGGACGTCGCGCAGCACGACGGGCTTCCCGGCTACGTCGGCGACGAGGCGTTCGAGGCTGCCGCGCTCCGCGGCGAGATCGAGGCGGCCGAGGAGACGGAGGTGCTCGCGGCGGCGACCGAGGTGCTCGCTGCGCCCGTCGACCACGACGCCGTGACCGAGGCGATCACGGCCGTCGATGCGCCCGCGCAGGAGCTCGCGGCCCCCCCGACGGCTCCCGTGCCGCCGGGGGAGCAGCCCATGCTCGAGGGCGACGTCGTCTACCTCCTGCCGAGCGAGGAGAGCCTCGTCAAGGGTCCGCCGCACAAGGTGCGCTCCGCCGCGAACGACCGGGTCGTCGAGGCGCTCACCAACGTGTTCGAGCAGTTCTCGATCAACGCGTCCGTCACGGGCTTCTCCCGTGGACCGACCGTCACGCGCTACGAGGTCGAGCTCGGCACGGGCACGAAGGTCGAGCGCGTCACCGCCCTCAGCAAGAACATCGCGTACGCCGTGGCGAGCGCGGACGTCCGCATCCTCTCGCCGATCCCCGGCAAGTCCGCGATCGGGATCGAGATCCCCAACGCCGACCGCGAGACGGTCGCGCTCGGCGACGTGCTGCGTTCGTCGGTGGCGCGCCGCACCGAGCACCCGATGGTCATCGGTATCGGCAAGGACGTCGAGGGCGGCTACGTCGTCGCGAACCTCGCGAAGATGCCGCACATCCTCGTCGCCGGCGCCACCGGCGCCGGCAAGTCGAGCTTTGTGAACTCGATGATCGTGTCGCTCCTCATGCGTTCCACGCCCGACCAGGTGCGCATGGTGCTCGTTGACCCGAAGCGCGTCGAGCTCACGATCTACGAGGGCATCCCGCACCTCATCACGCCGATCATCACGAACCCGAAGAAGGCCGCCGAGGCCCTCGAGTGGGTCGTGCGCGAGATGGATGCCCGGTACGACGACCTCGCGATGTTCGGTTTCAAGCACATCGACGACTTCAACACCGCGGTGCGCGCGGGCAAGGTCAAGCCGCTCGAAGGATCGCAGCGCAAGATCGCGCCGTACCCCTACCTGCTCGTGGTCGTCGACGAGCTCGCCGACCTCATGATGGTCGCGCCGCGCGACGTCGAGGCGTCGATCCAGCGCATCACGCAGCTCGCCCGAGCAGCAGGCATCCACCTCGTGCTCGCGACGCAGCGCCCGAGCGTCGACGTCGTCACGGGCCTCATCAAGGCGAACGTGCCGTCGCGCCTCGCGTTCGCGACGTCGTCGCTCACCGACTCCCGCGTCGTCCTCGACCAGCCGGGCGCGGAGAAGCTCATCGGCCAGGGTGACGCGCTCTTCATGCCGATGGGCGAGGCCAAGCCGATGCGCGTCCAGGGGGCGTGGGTCACCGAGAGCGAGATCCACGCCGTCGTGGCGCACGTCAAGGAGCAGCTCAAGCCTGTCTACCGCGAGGACGTCGCGGTCACCGCGGCGAAGAAGCAGGTCGACGAGGACATCGGCGACGACCTCGACGTCCTGCTGCAGGCGGCCGAGCTCGTCATCACGTCGCAGTTCGGGTCGACGTCGATGCTCCAGCGCAAGCTGCGCGTCGGCTTCGCGAAGGCTGGGCGTCTCATGGACCTGCTCGAGTCGCGCGAGATCGTCGGCCCCTCCGAGGGGTCGAAGGCGCGCGAGGTGCTCGTGCAGCCCGACGACCTCGCCGGGACCCTCGCGATGCTCCGTGGGGAGCCTGAGCCCGGCTCGGGCGCGCAGGCCTACGACCAGTCGGAGGACGGCGACCGCTACGCCGCAGGGGCTGACTCGGGCCTGCCGCCGGCCGCGACCGACTACTACGACGACGACACGCCGGGCGTCGACGACGCCTGGAACGAGACCGGTCGCTGACTGCGGTCAGGCGGTCAGCGCGGGCGGGAGATCACCTCGACGGTGCTGCCCTGGTGCTCGGGCGGTGAGGTGCGCTCCTGGAGGTCCGTGCCGACGGCGTCGCGCACGCGCGCATAGCGGGCGTCGATCTCCTTCGCGGAGAGCTTGCCGGTCGCCTCGCCGACGATGTCTGCGAGCGCGTGCAGGGTGTGCTTCCCGACACGGTCGACGGTCGTGCCGACCCACGTCATGTCGGTGACCTCCGCAGGGCCGCCGGCGACGCGCGTGACCTCGGCGACGAGCAGGAGCCCGTTGGACGACTCGGGTGCGCAGCACTCCGCCGACTGGTTCGACAGGAGGTTCCCGAGCCCGTACGCGAGCCACATGCCGCGGCCCCCGGGCCCGCCCGCGAGCCTCGTCATGGGCTGGGGGACGTGCGCGTGGTGGCCGATGACGACGTCGACCTGGCCCGACTCCGCGAGAGCAGCGGCGACCTTCTCCTGGTGCTCTGTCGGGGCGGTGCGGTACTCGGTGCCGTCGTGGATCGAGACGAGCACGATGTCGGCGCCGTCGGCCCGAGCGGCCTTGGCCTGCGCGACGATCTGGTCCGTGTCGATGAGCGTCACGGACCAGGGCTTGTCCGCGTCGACGGGCATGCCGTTCGTGCCGTACGCCGCGGACAGGTGCGCGACGAGCGTCGGCTGGCCGTCGACGGTGACGCGGTACAGCGCGGGTGCCGCCGCCTCCTGCGCCGAGCGAGCTGTCCCGATGTGTCCCAGGCCTGCCGAGTCGAACACGTCGAGGGTGCGCTCGACACCCGCGTAGCCGCGGTCGACCGAGTGGTTCGACGCCGTCGAGCAGCCGTCCCAGCCCTGCTCCGCGAGATCCTCGACGAGCGCTGGTGTCGTGCCGAACATCGGGTAGCCGCTCACTGGTCGACCCTTCGGCGCGACGGGCACCTCCATGTGGCACAGCGCGAGGTCGGCGCCCTGGACCCACGGGTCGAGACCCGCGAGGAGCGGGCTGAAGTCGTAGCCGTCTCCTGCGCGCGCGGACTTCATGACGGGCAGGTGCGGGAGGACGTCTCCTGCGGCGAGGATCGTGAAGCTGATGTCCTCCGGGAGCGCGGGCGTCGTCGTGGTCGGCGCCGGTGCGTCCGTCCCCGCTGCGCTCGTGGTGGTCGTGGTGGCCTGGGCGCCCCGCGTGTCACCGCGCACCGTCGTCGCTGCCGCGAGGCCTCCCGCGCCCACGACGGTCACGATCGCCGCCCCCAGGAGGACGCGTTGCGCGCGTGAGGCGCGTGGGGTCAGGCGGGCGTGGCGCATGCGAGGACACTAGCGCGACCGCGGTGCCGACAGCACGCAGCCCGCGTGGACGCCCTGCGTGCAGGACCTATCCTGGGTGGGTGCCGACTACGACGACGCCGTGGCGCCAGCAGTGGAACCTCCCGAACGCGATCACGGCCACCCGCATCGCGACCGTCCCGTTCTTCGTGTGGGCGCTCCTCGCCGACGGTGGCGAGTCCCAGACGTGGCGCTGGGTGGCGACCGTGATCTTCGCGGTGTCGGCGAGCACCGACAAGCTCGACGGATACCTCGCACGGCGGCGCAACCTCGTCACCGACCTGGGCAAGCTCCTGGACCCGATCGCGGACAAGGCGCTCGTCGGGACTGCGCTCGTCGGGCTGTCGATCATCGGCGAGCTGTGGTGGTGGGTGACCGCCCTGATCCTCGTGCGTGAGCTCGGCATCACCGTCATGCGGTTCTTCATGCTGCGGTACGTCGTGCTGCCCGCCTCGCGCGGCGGCAAGGTCAAGACCGTCCTGCAGTCGGCAGCGATCGTCGCGCTGCTCGCGCCCAGCTGGGTGCTGCCCGGCTTCGTCCATGTCGTGGGTGTCGTCCTCATGGTCGCGGCCGTGGTGGTGACCGTCGTGACGGGTGTCGACTACCTCGTCCAGGCCGCCCGGCTGCGTCCGAAGCGGTGACCGGCCGCGCCGCCGCGCTCGTCGCGCTCGTCGCAGCGCAACGGCGCACGATCGCCGTCGCAGAGTCGCTCACCGGCGGGGCGCTCGCGAGCGCGATCGTCGACGTGCCGGGGGCGTCGACCGTCCTGCGCGGGGGAGTCGTCGCGTACGCGACGGACCTCAAGGCGAGCGTGCTCGGAGTCGACGGGGACCTGCTCGCGCGGGAGGGCGCCGTGCACCCGCTCGTCGCGGAGCAGATGGCGGCAGGCGTCGCGCGCCTCGCGGACGCGTCGGTCGGCCTCGCGACCACCGGGGTCGCGGGACCGGACCCGCAGGACGGCCAGCCGGTCGGCACGGTGTTCGTCGCCGTGCAGGTGGACGGGCGCTCGACCGTGCGCCGCCTGGCTCTCGACGGCGACCGTGCGGCGATCCGGGCGGCCACCGTTGCCCGGGCGATCGACCTCGCGCTCGAGGTGCTCGACGAGGACGCACCGGGAGCGGGAACAAACGCGCCCGTCCGGTAGTTGTGACGAGTGTGCGGGTGATTCTCGAGGATCGCGGATTTGCCGAGGTGGTTATCGGCGGTCGGCGGTACCGTAGAACTACCAGCCGGACCGATGTCGCTACGAACGGCGGTGCACAGCACCGAACGCGGGCGGCCGACTAGCAGAGAGGGGGCGTCTGATGATTGTCCTACGACGAGAGATCGGGGACGTGTTGCGCGATGCGCGCCAGCGGCAAGGGCGAACCCTCCGTGAGGTGTCCTCGTCGGCACGTGTGTCCCTGGGCTACCTGAGCGAGGTCGAGCGCGGGCAGAAGGAAGCGTCTTCCGAGCTCCTGGGCTCCATCTGCGAGGCGCTGGACCTGCCGCTCTCGCTCGTGCTCCGCGAGGTCAGCGACCGCGTCGCCGTCGCCGAGGGTCTGCTCATCCCGGACACGGTCCCGGACGAGTTCGCCACGACGGTCGACAGGTACCCGAGCTCGCGGCGCGAGCTCACCCCGGTCGGCTGAGCCGACCGCACCGGTGCGGCCGTCAGGCCCACCCACCCTGCCCTCGCTGACACCGCGGGCAGAAGAAGATCGGACGCTCGAAGGGCGGCCTGCGAGCCTGCCGCACGGTGACAGCCGTGCCGCAGCGCACGCACGGCCGCCCTACGCGTGCGTGGACCAGCCTCGCGCGGGTACCGAGTCCCTCAGCGACCGCTCGGAGCATGAGTTCGCGGGCGGTCGACAGGACGACGGCGAGCTGCTCCTCAGGGATGTTCGCGAGCGGCTCCCACGGGTGCACGCGCGCGACGAAGAGGCTCTCCGACGCGTAGATCGTGCCGATACCTGCGAGCCGGGTCTGGTCGAGGAGCGCTTCCGCGACCGGGGTCTGCGGCTCGTCACCGAGCAGGTGCTCGCGCACGAGGTCGACGTCGACGGCGAGGTCGTCCGCGAGAAGGTCTGGCCCCAGGTGCCCCAGGAGCGTGTGCTCGTCGCGGGTGCGGACGAGGTCGAGCATCCCGAGGCGGTAGCCGACGGCAGTCCAGGTCTCGTTGCTGAGGACGGCGCGCACGAATGGCGAGCGCCCTCGGGCCTGGTCGGAGCCGGTCCGTGCGACGTGCCAGGAACCCTCCATGCGCAGGTGCGTCCTGAGCGTCCACCCGTGGTCGGTCCGCACGAGGAGGTGCTTGCCGTACGCGGCGACCTCCGTGACTCGTCCGCCGAGGAGCGTCGCGTCGTCGACCCCGGGCCAGCGCAGGTCGACCCGGGAGAGCGTGGTGCTCGCGAGCGCCTGGTGGAGGCGCGAGGCGGTCAGACGCAGGACGTCGCCCTCAGGCACGGCTGCTCCCTGCCGAGACGCGCAGCCCTCGCGGCGTCACGGCAAACCCCGTGCGCTGGAGTGCGGCGAGGGCGGGGCTCGACGCTCCGAACACCTCGTGCCCGTCGACCCTGCTGAGGGTGACCCGCCCCAGACGGCCTTCGCGCACGGCTTCGGCGAGCGCAGCCGCGCCCGCCCCGAGCACGTCGTCGTCCGTCGTGAAGGACAGCGCCGTGCGGCCGCCCTTCTCGACGAACCATACGAGCTCCCCGGCCACGAGAACGACGACCGCGCCCGCCTTGCGGCCCGGTCGGTGGGCCACCTCGCCCGGCGGCGGCCACGGCAGCGCTGCGCCGTACGGGTTGGCTGGGTCGGTCGCGGCGAGCACGAAGCATGCTGGCGTCGACGGGCTCGCGGAGCCGCCGTCGGCGGCGCGCTCGAGGTCGCGCGAGTCCTGCCGCAGCGTGTCGACGGCGCCCGGGAGCGCGAACTGGGTGCCGCCCAGGTGCTCGACGAAGTACCCTCGCCGTGCCTCACCCTGCGACTCGAGCGCACCGAGCACCCGGAAGGCGCCCCCGATCTGGGCGCTGCTGACCTGCTCGGCGGCCGCCAGCGCACGGGTGACGACGCCGTGCCGCTCGAGCAGGACGGTCGCGAGCGCGTGGGCGCGCACGGTCGGGTCCTGCTCGGCGCGCGGCAGGAGCGACCAACGTCCGCCGCCGTGGAGCGCCCCGGCGCGTCCCGCGCTGCTCGCAGCAGCGAGCGCCGCGAGGCCCGTCCGGCCGCGGCGCGCCGGACGTGCGGTGCGCGTGCGGCTGACGCGGGACCGGGTCGGGCCGAGGAGCTCGCGGACAGGTCCGAGGGAGTCGTTCGTGACCCGCCCGGCCCAGACGAGGTGCCACAGTGCGTCGCGGACGGCCGCCGTGAGGTCCACGGGGAGCTCGGTGGCGTCGCCAGCGTCGCGGACCCGGTCGACGAGCCGGTCGAGGAAGAAGGCCCCGGCGCCGTCGAGCGCTGTCCGCACGAGGCGCTCGACCACGCTGGCGGTCGTGTCCTCGGTCTCAGCGGTCTCGACGGCACCGTCGTCGAGCCCGTCCCACGGCAGCGTGAGGTGCGCCGTGTCGGCGAGGTGCAGGGACACGAGCCCGTTGCCCGCCGCGCGCCCCGCGGCCGGTAGGGCCGAGTGTCCGCACCAGAGCACCTCGCCCGACGTCGTGAGCTCGTCGAGCATGCCCGCCTCGTAGTCGACGACACGCGCCGGGAGGATGTGCGTCTCGAGGTCGCTCGCGGGCACAGGGACGCCGACGAGCTGCTCGATCGCCGAGAGCAGACCGGTGCGGCCGCGAAGCGCGCCGACACGCTGCCAGCGCGGCTGGAACACGCCGAGCGTCCGCGGTGGAACCGGCTCGACCTCGGCACGCAGGGCCGCGAGCGACCGCCGCCGCAGCACCCGCATGACGTCGCGGTGGCAGTGCTCGAGCCCTGTGCCCCCGAGCGCCTCGGGCAGGAGACGCCCGGACACGAGGTGTCCGGCAGCAGCCAGCCGGGTGAGGACGTCGTCGACGACGGCCGGGGGCAGCCCGAACCGCGCGCTCACGTCGCTCGCAGCGAACGGCACGTGGGTGCGTGCGTGGCGCAGCACGAGGTCTCCGACAGGGTCCGGGACGGGCGCAGTCAGGTCGACGGGCAGGCCGGCCGGGAGCGGGGCACCGAGGCCGTCGCGCAGTCGTGCGGCGTCGGTCGTGGCCGCCCACACAGGGTCAGGGCGCTCCGCACCCGGCAGCCTCGTACTGAACACCTGCCGCGCGTCCGCGAGCGCCGCCAGCCAGCGGGCGGCGTGGTCGCGCACGTCGGGCAGGGTGCGTTCCTCGACCTCGGCGAGCGTGAGCGGCCCGAGCCGGCGGAGCATGTCGAGGACGTCGTCGGCGTGCCGGGACTGCCGGTCAGGGGCGAGACCGGCGAGCTCCGCCGCGGTGCGTGCGACCGCGTCGACATCGAGGAGGTCCGCGACCTGCGCCTCCGCGGTGCGGCCGAGCAGCTCGTCGAGGAGGTTCGGGTCGAGCGTGAGGGCGGCCGCGCGGCGCTCGGCGAGCGGTGCGTCGCCGTCGTACAGGAACTGGGCCGTGTAGCTGAACAGGAGCGACTGCGCGAAGGGAGACGGTGACGGCGTGTCCACGTGGACGACCGAGATCTCGCCCGTCGCGACGGCGCGCATGAGGTCGGCGAGCGCTGCGACGTCGAAGTCGTCCTGGAGGCACTCGCGGACCGCCTCGTGGACGATCGGGAACTGGTCGTGCCCGGACGCGACGGAGAGGAGCTGCGCGCTGCGCTGCCGCTGCTGCCACAGGGGCTGCCTGCGGTCCGGGGACCGGCGGGGGAGCAGGAGCGCGCGTGCGGCGGCCTCCCGGAACCGCGAGGCGAACATGACGGAGCCCCCGAGGTGATCGCGTACCAGGCGGTGGACGTCCTCAGGGTCGAGCAGGAGGTCCTCGACGAGGTCGGGGGCCTCGGACGAGTCGGTCCAACGCGGCCCGGACGGGTCGTGGCGGCCGGGCCCACCGGGACCGTCGTCGGGCAGGCGCAGGACGATGCCGTCGTCTGCGTGCATCGCTGCGACGTCCACACCGAGCCGTTCGCGCAGGCGCGCCGCGAGCACGAGCGCCCACGGGGCGTGGACGCGCGCCCCGTACGGGGAGTGGACGACGATGCGCCAGTCTCCGAGCTCGTCGCGGAAGCGCTCGACGACGATCGTCCGGTCGTCCGGCACGGTCCCGGTCGCGGTCCTCTGCTCGTCGACGTACGTGAGCAGGTTGGTCGCCGCCCACGGATCGAGCCCTTGCGCCTGAAGCTCGAGGACGCGCGGGTCTGCGGGAAGGACCTCTGCAGCAGCGTCGCGTGCACGACGCGTGGGAGCGGCGGGCAGCGCGCGGACCCATGCGCCGAGAGCGCGGCCCAGCTCTGCCGGCCGACCAGGCGCGTCGCCCTTCCAGAACGGCAGCCGCCCGGGCAGGCCGGGTGCGGGGGAGACGAGGACGCGGTCGGGAGTGATCTCCTCGATGCGCCACGTGCTCGACCCGAGCGTGAACGTGTCGCCTGCGCGGGACTCGAAGACCATCTCCTCGTCGAGCTCGCCGACGCGGCGGCCACCACGGGCGCGCACGGGCGCGTCATCGGTGTGGACGGCGTCGGACGTGGGCGATCCTGAGACGCCGCCCGGTCCCGCGAGGAACACTCCGTACAGGCCGCGGTCGGGGATCGTGCCGCCGCTCGTCACGGCAAGCCGCTGAGAGCCGGGCCGGGCGCTGAGCACGTCGGAGCTGCGGTCCCACGTCAGTCGCGCGCGCAGCTCGCCGAACTGCTCGCTCGGATAGCGGCCCGAGAGCATGTCGAGGACCGACCGGAGCGCAGAGTCGGGCAGGTGGGCGAACGGTGCGCTGCGCCGTACCGTCGCCGCGACGTCGGCGACCGTGCGGTCCTCCATCGCGACCATCGCGACGACCTGCTGGGCGAGCACGTCGAGCGGGTTGCGCACGGGGTGCAGCGACTCGATCTGGCCGTCGCGCATGAGTGCCGCCGTGACCGCGGCGGGGACGAGGTCGCCGCGGAACGTCGGCAGGACGATGCCGTGGCTCGGGGCGCCCACCTGGTGCCCGGCGCGTCCGACACGCTGGAGCCCGCTCGAGACCGACGGCGGGGAGCCCACCTGGACGACGAGGTCGACCGCGCCCATGTCGATGCCGAGCTCGAGCGAGCTCGTGGCGACGACGACCGGCAGCCTGCCAGCCTTGAGCTCCGTCTCGGTGAAGGTGCGCTCCGCCCGGGACATGGACCCGTGGTGCGCCCGCGCGAGGACGCCGGCGGCGCCGGCGGCGGTGCCGGACTGGCCCGGCACGGCCGCCGGGTGCGTCGCCCCCGGGTCGGGGACCGACTCGCCCTGCCGCTCGGCCCAGATCTCGTTGAGCCGCGCGGTCAGGCGTTCGGCTGTGCGGCGCGAGTTGGTGAACACGATCGTCGAGCGCCGTTCCTGTGCGAGGTCGACGATCCGGTCCTCGACGTGCGGCCAGATCGACGGCCGTGCGAGCGGGCCCGCGGCCGGGCCGGACAGGTCGGTCGGGTCCGGTGCCGGCATCGTCGCCGTCGGCCGCGCGAGGTCCGTGAGGTCCTCGACAGGGAGCACGACGTCGATCTCGACCTGCTTGCGGGCGGGAGGCTGGACGACCGTGACGGCGCGGCCCCCGTCCTCCGAGGGCCGGTGCCCGGCCAGCACCTCCGCGACGACAGCGACCGGGCGGGCGGTCGCGGACAGCCCGATCCGCTGGGCAGGGCGGTCGAGCAGGTCGTCGAGCCGCTCGAGCGAGACCGCGAGGTGCGCACCGCGCTTCGTGCCGGCGACGGCGTGGATCTCGTCGACGATGATCGTGCCTGTGCCCCGCAGTCCGTCGCGGGCGGACGACGTGAGCATGAGGAAGAGCGACTCGGGCGTCGTGATGAGGATGTCGGGCGGCCGCACCGCGAGGCGCCGCCGCTCGGCTGGCGGTGTGTCACCGGTGCGCACGCCGCTCGTGAGGTCGGGGATCGTCAAGCCCAGGCGCCGGGCCGCGTGGCCGATCCCGGTGAGCGGCGCACGCAGGTTCCGCTCGACGTCGGCTGCGAGGGCCTTGAGCGGCGACACGTAGACGATCCGGTCCTGGACGGGCTCGGGGGCGATCGACGCGTCCTCAGGGCGTGGGCGTGCGAGGAGACGGTCGATCGACCAGAGGAAGGCCGCGAGGGTCTTGCCCGAGCCGGTCGGAGCGACGACGAGCGCGTGGTCGCCGGCGTCGATCGCCGCCCATGCTCCTGTCTGCGCCGCTGTCGGGGCGGCGAACGCGCCCTCGAACCACGCGCGCGTCGCCGGGTGGAAGCCGGCGAGGGTGTCGGCCGGCTCGCGTGCCGCGGGCACGCTGCGGACCTCAGGACTGCTCATGCAGGACATTGTGTCGTTCACCACCGACAACGGCACGGCGGTGCTCCCGTCGCGTGGCAGGCTTGGTGGGTGCGCTACCGCGAGTTCTGGGACCTGGTCGACGACGTGTTCGGCCGCGCCTACGGGCGCTCGATCACGGGTGACCAGGTGCTGCCCCCGCTCCAGGACCGGACTGCGGTCCAGGCGCTCGACGACGGCGAGGAGCCACGGGTGGTGTGGCACGCGCTGTGCGACGCGATGAGCGTCCCGGAGGACAAGCGGTGGGGCACCGACCCGCACCGACAGGCCCCGCCGCGCCGCTGAGCGGCTCGCCGACACGCCGGGCGCGAGCACCGTCGCCTCTCGAACAGATGTTCGGTATCGTCTGTCCTCAGAGACGTCGGCACGTCTCGGGAAGCACCGTTCCTGCCCCGTCCTGCGACGGTGTCAGAGGTCGGTCCTAGTGTCGGCACGACAGCACGAACGACCGGAGACGCGCGGCCAGCAGGTCGCCCGAGCACAGAGGTGACAGCCATGGCAGCAACCGCTGACCGCGAGAAGGCGCTCGAAGCAGCGCTCAGCCAGATCGACCGCCAGTTCGGCAAGGGCTCGGTGATGCGTCTCGGCGACGACAACCGCCCGGCCGTCGAGGTCATCCCTACGGGTTCCATCACGCTCGACGTCGCGCTCGGCATCGGCGGGCTCCCGCGCGGTCGCATCGTCGAGATCTACGGCCCTGAGTCCTCGGGCAAGACGACCGTCGCGCTGCACGCCGTCGCGAACGCCCAGCGCGCGGGCGGCATCGCCGCCTTCATCGACGCCGAGCACGCGCTCGACCCGGTCTATGCGCGCAAGCTCGGCGTCGACACCGACGCGCTGCTGGTGTCGCAGCCGGACACGGGTGAGCAGGCCCTCGAGATCATGGACATGCTGATCCGTTCGGGCGCGATCGACATCATCGTGATCGACTCGGTCGCGGCGCTCGTGCCCAAGGCCGAGATCGAGGGCGAGATGGGGGACAGCCACGTCGGCCTCCAGGCCCGGCTCATGTCCCAGGCGCTGCGCAAGATCACCGGCGCTCTGAGCACCTCGGGCACGACCGCGATCTTCATCAACCAGCTTCGCGAGAAGATCGGCGTGTTCTTCGGCTCGCCGGAGACGACGACGGGTGGCAAGGCGCTCAAGTTCTACGCGTCCGTGCGTCTCGACATCCGTCGCATCGAGACCCTCAAGGAGGGCACCGACGCTGTCGGCAACCGCACGCGCGTCAAGGTCGTCAAGAACAAGATGGCACCGCCCTTCAAGCAGGCAGAGTTCGACATCCTCTACGGCGTCGGCATCTCGCGCGAGGGCAGCCTGATCGACCTCGGCGTCGAGCAGGGAATCGTGCGCAAGTCCGGCTCCTGGTTCACGTGCGACGGCGACCAGCTGGGACAGGGCAAGGAGAACGCGCGGTCATTCCTCCGCGACAACCCCGAGCTGGCAGCCGACATCGAGCGCCGCATCCTCGAGAAGCTCGGGATCGTGCCGAGCACCGAAGAGCCGGCGGCCGCAGACGCTCCCGCGGCCGCGGCGGCCGACGCGCCCGCGGCGAAGACCACCAAGACCGCCAAGAGCAAGAAGGTCGACTTCTGAGTCGCCCAGCCGCACGGACGCGTCGTCCCGCACGGCGGGACGGCGCGTCCGCGCGCATGGGCAGCGAGGGCGGAGCCATGTCCATCTCGGCGGAGGGAGGGGAGGCCACCGTGCCTGCGCCCGATCCCGACGAAGAACGCGAACGTGCCCGCGAATATCTGCTCCGGGCGCTCACGGCCTCGGCCAAGAGCCGTTCGCGCCTCGCGCGGGGACTCGCTGACCGGGACGTCGACCCCGAGATCGCTGCGGAGGTGCTCGACCGCTTCGAAGAAGTCGGGCTGATCGACGACGTGCAGTACGCGCACACGCTCGTCCGCACCCGATTCACCGAGCGTGGTCTGTCGCGGCGAGCTCTCGCCGCAGAGCTGCGGAACAAGGGCATCGCGGAGGCGGTCGCGCGCGATGCGCTCGACCAGGTCGACGACGACGACGAGCTCATGGCCGCACGACGCCTCGCCGCCTCGAGAGCGGCCCGGATGACGTCCCTTACCCCCGACACGCGCCGGCGACGGCTCGCAGGGTTTCTCGGCCGCAAGGGATACTCGTCGAGCGTGTCCATGCAGGTGATCCGTGAGGTCGTCGACGGCGCAGACTGACGTCGACACCCTGGGCTGGTCGTCACGGGCCACATTCGTTTGAAAGGATGGCCCCGTCAGGTCCGGTGCGCATCGTGAGGGAGGGTCATGGGAACGGTCGAGACGAGCATCCTGCTCCTGGTCCTGCTCGGCGCCTGCCTCGTCGCACTCCTCCTCGTCCTCGTCGCGCGACGCGAGGCTGAAGCCGTCCGCGAGCAGGCGCGTGACTATGCCGCCTCGGTGCGCGAGACCGCGATCGGCCAGGCGAAGGACGTCGCGGGCCGCGACGAGCGAGTCACCGAGCGGGAACGCAGCGTCGAGGCCGAACGTCAGCGGCTCGAGGGCGTCGAAGCGCGGCTCGTCTCAGATCGGGCGGCCATCGCAGCCCTGCAAGACACGGTCGAGTCCGAGCGTTCGAGGCTCGAGGAGCTCGAGCGTCAGGTCGACCAGCAGCTTGCCGACAGTGCGGGCCTCAGCGTGAGCGACGCACGTGACCAGCTGGTGCGGCGGTTGCTCGACGACGCCCGCCAGGAGGCGCTCGACAAGGCGCGGCGCCACGAGGAGCAGGTTCGCAAGGAATCCGAAGCGAGAGCCCGCCGGATCATCGTCGACGCTGTGGGCCGGCTCTCTCTTCCGACGAGCGCCCAGGCCGCAGTGTCTGTCGTGCCGCTCCCGTCCCCGGACCTGAAGGGCCCCGTCATCGGCAAGGACGGACGCAACATCCGTGCCTTCGAGGCGCTCACCGGTGTCACGATGATCATCGACGACCAGTCCGACGACGTCGTGCTGTCATGCTTCGACGCCGAGCGGCGCGAGGTCGCTCGCGTCGCGCTCGAACGGCTCGTCGCCGACGGGCGCATCAACCTCGATCGCATCGAGACCGCGGTGGCCGAGGCCACCCGCCAGACCGCAGACCGCGTCCAGGCGAGCGGGCTCGCGGCCGCGCAGCAAGCGGGAGTCCGCGGCCTGGCACCCGAGCTCCTGACGATCGTCGGCCAGCTCTCCTACCGAACCTCGGCCGGCCAGAACGTGCAGGAGCACCTCGTCGAGACTGCCCTGATCGCCGCAGCGATCGCCGCCGAGGTCGGCGCTGACGCCGAGAGTGCCCGGCGCGCGGGGTTCCTCCACGACCTCGGCAAGGGCGTGAGCCGGGCCGGGGCCGGGACGCATGCCGCAGAGGGGGCACGGCTCGCGTCCCAGCACGGCGAGAGCCCGGTCATCGTCAACGCCATCGCGGCGCACCACGACGAGGTGCCCACCGAGACCATCGAGGCCGTGATCGTCCAGATCGCCGACGCGATCTCCGCCGCCAGGCCCGGCGCGCGCCGCGAAGACGCGAGCGCCTTCGTCCGCCGGATGGACGAGCTCGAGAGGCACGTCAGCCACGTCGACGGGGTCTCCGGGGTCGTCGTGATGGCCTCCGGGCACGAGGTTCGCGTGGTCGTCGAGCCTGACGCCGTCCCGGACTCCGCCCTCGCCGATCTTGCCGACCAGATCGCCCGTGACATCGCCGAGCGCGACCTCGTCCTCGGCCAGGTCACGGTCACCGTCGTGCGGGAGCTGCGCGCCCGCGCGACCGCGGGATGATCTCGCAGCGCCACGCCGCCTCGGGCCGTCACCTCGTGCTCGTGACCATCCCGGGTGCCTGAGGCGTCAGCCGTCCCGACGTCCGCGACCGCAGGCGTCGCGCCAGACGGTCCGCAGCCGTCGACAGAGCGAAGTTGATCGTGATGAAGATCGCCGCGATCACCATGACCGCCGGGATGTAGTTCGAGAAGTTCGTCGCGACGTACTCCGCCTGCCGCAACAGCTCCGCATAGCTGATCAGGTACCCGAGGGCGGAGTCCTTGACCACCACGACGAGCTGGCTCACCAGAGCGGGGAGCATCGCCGTCACGCCCTGGGGAAGAAGCACGTTGCGCAACGTCTGCCCATGGGTCAGGCCCACCGCGAGCCCCGCCTCTCGCTGGCCCTGGGGAAGGGACAGGACGCCCGAGCGCACCAGCTCGGCGACGACCGAGCCGTTGTAGAGAGTCAGAGCCGTGACCACCGCAGTCAGCGCGAGCTTGTCTGACGGCACCAGCCGGTAGACGATCAGCAGCTGGTAGACGAAGACCATCATCAGGAGGACCGGGACCGCCCGGAAGAACTCCACGACCGCTCCGCTCACAGCGCGCAGGACGCGGCTCTGCGACAACCGGCCGAGCCCGAGGACGACGCCGAAGATCCCCGCGAACACGACCGACCACGCCGCAGCCGTGAGCGTGCCGCCGATCCCCGGGAGGAGGTAGTCGGTCCACACGCCTGATGTCAGGAACGGCTCCCACTTCGCCGCCGTCAGCTGGCCACGACGCTCGAGCACGACGAGCACCCACGCCAGCCCGCCGAGGAGCAGCAGCAGGGCCAGCACGTTGGCGATGCGGAACGCGCGCCGCGTCCGAGGCCCTGGGACGTCGAACAAGGGGTTCGTGCTCATCGGGTCACCGCCACTCGTCGGGACAGCCACGTCATGAAGACGCCCACGGGGAGCACGATCACGACGAAGCCGATCGCGAAGATCGCGAACACCAGGAAGATCACGTCAGGACGGAACTCGATCATCTCCTTCATGACGTACGACGCCTCGGCGACCCCGATCGTCGCGGCGACGGTCGTGTTCTTCGTCAGCGCGATGACGACGTTGCCGAGCGGGGCGATCGCGCCGCGGAACGCCTGCGGGAGGATGACGAGCCGCAGGCTCTGACCGAACGACAGCCCGATCGACCGTGCGGCCTCTGCCTGCCCGGTGGGGACCGTGTTCACACCGGACCGCAGCGCCTCGCACACGAAGGACGCGTGGTAGGCCGAGAGGCCGAGCACGGCGAGCCGGATGTTGTTGTCCACGATGAACGTCGGCGACGAGCTGTCAGCGAGCACGATGCCGAGCTGCGTGTAGAGGCCGAGGGAGCATGCGACGAGGATGAGAGTCAGCGGCGTGTTCCTCACGACGTTGACGTAGATCGCCCCGCCGAGCTGGAGCGACGGGATCGGCGAGATCCGCATGACAGCGAGGACCGTTCCGATCGCGAGCGAGCCGAGGAGCGCCATCCCGGTCAGTCGCAGTGTCATCGCGAACGCCCCGAGGATGTCGTACTGGGCGAACAGCGAGGAGACGTCGGCAGAGAGCGTCGTCATCGATCACCTCGTGGTCGGAGGAGGGACGGGCGGGCGCGTCCCCGCGCCCGCCCGGGAAGGGTCAGCTGCAGGCGGCAGGGGTGGGCGGGTTCGCGGCGCTGGGGGTGTAGCCCTCCGCCGTGTTGTCGTCCACGGCCTTCTGCCAGGCCCCGTCCTCGATCATCTTCGTGATCGCGTCGTTGACCTTCTGGCACTTGTCGTTGTCCTTGGGCAGTCCGACGCCGTACTGCTCCTCGGAGAACGGGCTGCCGACGACCTTGAGCTTGCCTGCGTTGGCCGGCTGGGCGGCGAAGCCCGCGAGGATGATGTCGTCGGTCGTGACGGCGTCGATCGTGCCGGCAGCGAGCTGCTCGATGCACTTGGAGTACGTGTCGAACTCCTGCAGCTGGACACCCGTCGAGTAGTCGTCCTTGACCTTCTGTGCTGACGTCGAGCCCTGCACGGAGCAGAGCTTCTTACCGTCGAGAGCGTCCGGGCCGGTGATGTCGGTGTTGTCGGCTGCGACGAGGAGGTCCTGTCCGGCGATGAAGTAGGGGCCGGCGAAGGCGACCTTCTCCTTGCGCGCGTCGGTGATCGAGTACGTCGCGAAGATCATGTCCACCTGACCGGACTGGAGCATGTTCTCCCGCTGCGGGGAGGGGGTCTCCTTGAACTCGATCTGGTCCGCCTCGTAGCCGAGCTCCTTGGCGACGTACCGGGCGACGTCGACGTCGAAGCCCGAGTAGTCCGAGCCGCTGCGGAGGCCGAGCCCGGGCTGGTCGAACTTGATGCCGATCGTGAGCTTGTCGTCGTCGGACGATCCGCAGCCGGTGAGCAGTGCGGCCATGGCTGCAGCGGCCGTGCCGGCCGCGATGAGCTTCGTGCGCATGGTGTTCCTCCAGGGTCTCGTCTCCCGCCGCGGTGCGGCGGGGGTCAGTGGGTGAGGATCTTGGACAGGAAGTCGCGGGCGCGGTCCGTGCGGGGCGCCGTGAAGAACGTCTCGGGGTCTGCCTCTTCGGCGATCTGGCCGTCCGCCATGAAGACGACGCGGTCGGCGGCGCGGCGGGCGAAGCCCATCTCGTGGGTGACGACGATCATCGTCATGCCGTCCTTCGCGAGAGCGACCATGACGTCGAGGACCTCGTTGATCATCTCGGGGTCGAGCGCGGAGGTCGGCTCGTCGAACAGCATGACCTTGGGGCTCATGGCCAGGGAGCGGGCGATAGCGACGCGCTGCTGCTGGCCGCCGGACAGCGCTGCGGGGAGCTTCTGCGCCTGGTTCTGCACGCCCACGCGCTCGAGGAGAGCGAGCGCCTGCGTCTGGGCGTCGCTCTTCGACACGCCACGGGCCTTGATGGGGCCGAGGGTCACGTTGTCGAGGACTGACCGGTGGGCGAAGAGGTTGAAGGACTGGAAGACCATGCCGACGTCGGCGCGCAGGCGGGCGAGCTCCTTCCCCTCTTCCGGGAGGACCTTGCCGTCGACGCGGATGGTGCCCGCGTCGATCGTCTCGAGGCGGTTGATCGTGCGGCACAGGGTCGACTTGCCCGAGCCTGAGGGGCCGATGATGACGACGACCTCGCCGCGCCGGACCTCGAGGTTGATGTCCTGCAGGACGTGGAGGTCGCCGAAGTGCTTGTTGACGCCGATCAGCTCGACGAGCGGCCCGGTCGACTCGCGCGGGGACTGCCCGTCAGTGCCGGGTGCATGCCGACTTGCCGGTGTTGTGCCGTTGTCCACCATTTCCCGACCGTAGGTACTGACGGTCGGGCGCGCCACCCAGACAGGTCACGAAGAGGTATCGATCGGGTCATGGACGCAGGTCTCATGCGTCGGACGGCCGCTGCGCGAGGGTGCCGGGAGCGGCTCGTGGGCGCCGTAAACTGGGAGGGATGTCCACACGTACCCAGACCCCCGCCCTGCCCGACGTCGACGCGTCCGCTGCCGCCGCACGCACCTATGCGGTGCGCACCCTCGGCTGCCAGATGAACGTGCACGACTCCGAGCACATGGCCGGGATGCTCGAGCAGGCAGGCTATGTCCGGGCCTCCGCGGCCGACGAGGCTGCCAGCCGCGCTGACGTCGTCGTCATCAACACGTGCGCCGTCCGCGAGAACGCAGCGAGCAAGCTGTACGGCAACCTCGGCCAGCTCGCCGAGATGAAGCGCGAGCGCCCGGGCATGCAGATCGCCGTGGGTGGTTGTCTCGCGCAGAAGGACCGCGCGGGCATCGTGGACCGGGCGCCGTGGGTCGACGTCGTCTTCGGGACGCACAACCTCGACGCGCTGCCGGTCCTGCTCGAGCGGGCCCGGCACAACGAGAAGGCTCAGGTCGAGATCGCCGAATCGCTCCAGGTGTTCCCGTCGACGCTCCCGACGCGCCGCGAGTCCGTGTATGCGGGCTGGGTGTCGATCAGTGTCGGCTGCAACAACACGTGCACCTTCTGCATCGTGCCGCACCTGCGCGGCAAGGAGCGCGACCGTCGCCCGGGGCAGGTCCTTGCGGAGGTCGAGGCGCTCGTCGCGCAGGGCGCGATCGAGGTCACGCTCCTCGGCCAGAACGTCAACTCGTACGGTGTCGAGTTCGGCGACCGCGGTGCCTTCGCGAAGCTGCTGCGTGCGTGCGGACAGATCGAGGGGCTCGAGCGCGTGCGC
This sequence comes from Flavimobilis sp. BM9, assembly GCF_058313055.1. Lineage (NCBI taxonomy): Bacteria > Bacillati > Actinomycetota > Actinomycetes > Micrococcales > Jonesiaceae > Flavimobilis > Flavimobilis sp. BM9. The sequence goes on from NZ_JBZEMO010000001.1 coordinate 799,339, forward strand.
TTCACGAGCCCGCACCCCGCCGCGTTCACGGACGACGTGATCGACGCGATGGCGCAGACGCACAACGTCATGCCGCAGCTGCACTTCCCGCTGCAGTCGGGCTCCGACCGGGTCCTCCGTGCGATGCGCCGTTCGTACCGCTCGGAGAAGTTCCTCGCGATCCTCGACAAGGTGCGCGCGCAGCTTCCCGACGCCGCCGTGAGCACCGACATCATCGTCGGCTTCCCGGGGGAGACGGAGGAGGACTTCCTCGAGACGCTCCGCGTCGTCGAGGCCGCACGGTTCACGAACGCGTTCACGTTCCAGTACTCGCCGCGCCCCGGCACGCCCGCAGCCGAGCTCCCGGACCAGCTTCCGAAGGAGGTCGTCCAGGAGCGTTTCGAACGGCTCGTGGCGCTCCAGGACCGGATCAGCGAGGAGGAGTCGGCGCGCCAGCTCGGCCGCGTCGTCGAGGTGCTCGTCGGAGAGGGTGCCGGCCGCAAGGACGACGCGTCGCACCGCGTCACGGGCCGTGCCCGCGACAACCGGCTCGTGCACGTCGCACTGCCCGACGGCGTCGCTCGCGTCGTGGGTGAGGCCGGCGGCGCGGACGCGCGCCTCGCGGAGGCCGTGGACCCACGCCTCCCGCGCCCGGGCGACCTCGTCGTCGCTCGCGTGACCCGCACGGCACCGCACCACCTGGTCGCGGACCGCAGCGAGGTCGACGACGTCTACGAGGTGCGCAGGACGCGCGCCGGTGACGCGTGGGTCGCGCGCGAGCGCGCCCGTCTGGGGCTGGGCGGGGACGACCACTCGCACGGCTCGGCCCCCGCGTCGGGTGGACCGGTCACGCTCGGGCTGCCGACGATCCGTCGCGCCTGACGTCGTCGCGCTCAGGCGCCGCGCGGCCTCAGTCCGCGTCAGGTGAGTCGGACGGCGGCAGAGTCGCTGCGACGTGCTCGAACAGCTGGAGCGTGGTCGCCAGCCCCGTCAGGACGGACCTGCCGAGCTGCTCGTCCGTGACGCCGTGAGCAAGGTCGATCGACCACTCGCCGTAGACCGCGAGCAGGCCGCCCTCGTCGCGGACATAGGCCTTGGGCCAGAAGCGGTCCCGGTTCCACCCGTTGATGACGTGCAGCAGCGACGTCCGCACCTCGCGCGGGAGAGACGTCGCCCAGCGGCCGCGTACCTGGAGCACCTCCTCCCGCTCGCCCGAGACGATGAGCCAGAACGGGTTTCCGTTCCAGCTCGCGGCGAGATCGCCGTCGTCGTCCATGACGTGCTTGTAGCCCTCGCTGTCCAGGTACGCCGCGATGCGTGCGCGCGTGAGCGGGATCGGGACGGGCCCCGACGCCTGCGGCTCGTCCGCCCGACGCCGGAACGGGAGCCCCCTCATGACCCCGCCTCGAGGAGCGGGTCGGGGAACCGCGCGTCGAGCCCAGCGAAGAACGTCGCGGTCGTGGCGAAGGCAGAGCTGACGAGCTGCGCGAGCTGGGCGTCGTTGACCCCCTCGTGCAGGTCCTGGGCGTTCTCCGCACGGACCATGACAGCGCCGTCGTCCCGGACCTGGGCGTAGCACTTGGGCCAGAAGCGCTGCATGTTCCACTCGTTGCAGAACGTCAGGATCTCGTCGAGGTGGTCGATCGACGCCTCACGGTTCCACTGGCCGCGCACCTGGAGGATCGTGGGCGGCTCACCGAGCGTGGACAGGACGAACGAGCGCGTCCCCCACAGGGTGGTCAGCTCGCCGGTCCGTTCAGCGACCGAGAACCCGGCACCCCGTCGGCGCAGGTCGGCTGCGACGCGTTCGATCGTGAGCGGTCGCGGGAAGACGGTGGGATCGGTCGTGGTCGGGTGCTCGTCCGGAAGGTCGAGCGGAGACAGGGCGGGACCGGCCGAGGCGTCCTGACCTGCGCTGTCGGGCTCCTCGGACGGCCCGCGGCGGGAGTCGCGCGTCCAGAAGGGCATGATCGCCACCCTACCCTCGGGTACCGTGTCGGGGTGTTGAGGACGAACGGGCGGGAAGCCGGGAGCGACGCCGCGGGACGCGTCGTCGTCGCGGTGGTGGGGCCGACGGCGACCGGTAAGTCCGACCTGGCGATCGAGCTCGCGCTGAGGCTCGCCCCGCGCGACGGCGTCCAGGGCGAGGTGGTCAACGCGGACGCGTTCCAGCTCTACCGCGGCATGGACGTCGGTACCGCGAAGGTGCCCGTCGAGCAGCGCCGCGGCGTCGTCCACCACCAGCTCGACGTGATCGACCCGTCCGAGGAGGCGTCTGTCGCGGCGTTCCAGCGCGAGGCGCGCGCGGACGTCGCCCGCATCCTCGGACGCGGGGGCCGGCCTGTCGTCGCTGGCGGCTCTGGCCTGTACGTGCGGGCGCTGCTCGACCACATCGAGTTCCCCCCGACCGACCCCGGCGTGCGCGCTGCCCTCGAGCGCCGGGCCGAGGTGGAGGGGACGCGCCCCCTCCACGACGAGCTGGCCCGACGCGACCCCCAGGCCGCCGCGACCATCGGTGCCGGCAACACCAAGCGGATCGTGCGCGCGCTCGAGGTCATCGAGATCACGGGCGAGCCGTTCAGCGCGCACCTCCCGGTCCAGGAGTACGTCCGGCCGACCGTGCAGATCGGGCTCGACCACGACCGTGCTGCGCTCGACGCACGCGTCGCGGCCCGGGTCGAGCGCATGTGGCGTGACGGCCTCGTCGACGAGGTCCGCGCCCTGCGCGAGCGCGGCATGGGCCGCACCGCGAGCCGCGCCGTCGGCTACGCGGAGGTCCTCGCGATGCTGGGCGGCGAGATCGACGAGGCAGAGGCGCAGGAGCGCACGATCGTCGCGACCCGACGGCTCACCCGCAAGCAGATGGGGTGGTTCGGGCGAGACCCGCGGATCGTGTGGCTCGACGCGCAGGCGCCGGACGTCGTCGAGCAGGCGCTCGCCGTGGTCGAGAGAGCGGACGCCGGGACGCTGGACCCTGTCGACCTGACCGTCCCGGTGCGCCGTACCCTGGGCTCATGACGCAGCAGCTGGCCTTCTCCAAGGGGCACGGGACGCAGAACGACTTCGTCCTCGTCGCCGATCCGGACGACCAGCTCGCGCTGACGCCCGACGACGTCCGCGCCCTGACCGACCGCCGTGCCGGCATCGGGGGCGACGGCCTCATCCGCGTCGTGCCGAGCTCCGCTCTCCCGGAGGGACGCGCCGCGCTCGCGGACGCCCCGGACGCGCAGTGGTTCATGGACTACCGCAACGCCGACGGTTCGATCGCCGAGATGTGCGGCAACGGCGTGCGCGTCTTCGTGCGTTTCCTCGAGCACCTCGGCCTCGCCGACCTCGCGGACGGGCGCGCGCTCGCGATCGGCACGCGCGCCGGAGTGCGTCGCGTCCGGCGCGAGGGCGACCAGTACGCGGTCGAGATGGGGGAGTGGCGCCTCACGGGCGGGACGCAGGCGCTCGCCGACGGCTACGACGCGCAGGTGCGCACGACGGGGCTCGACGGCGTACGGGTCGCGCTGAGCGTCGACATGGGCAACCCGCACACGGTCGTCGCGCTCGCGACGGACGCCGAGCTGGACGGGCTCGACCTCACCAGCATCCCCGAGGTCGCGCCGGTGCCGCCCGCGGGGACGAACGTCGAGTACGTGGTGCCCCGCGCGGAGACGCACGACGGCGACGGCAGCACGACCGTCGGGCACGTGCGCATGCGCGTCCACGAGCGTGGCGTGGGCGAGACGCGGTCGTGCGGCACCGGCGCGTGCGCGGCTGCGCTCGCGGTCGCGGCGTGGGCCGGCACGGGTGCGCCGAGCACGTGGTTCGTCGACGTCCCTGGCGGGACGGTGCGGGTCCGGATGCTGCCGGACCAGCGCGTCGAGCTCGCGGGACCGGCGGTGCTGGTCGCGCACGGGCACGTCGACCTGGCCGAGCTGCGGGCGGGACTGACCTCCGAACCCGCGTGACGGCGGGCCGGTCAGGTCGCCATCAGCCTGCTCAGCACCGCGGCGGCGTCGTCCTCGCGACCGAGGGCGGTGAGGAGCTCGACGAGCTCGTCCGACGCCGCGCCCCGGCTGGACCGTTCGCCACGGACCAGGGTGAAACCCTCCACGGCTGACTCGAGCAGGGCGACCGCGGCCTCCGGGTCGCTCTGCGCCCGGCACCGGCCAGCGAGCCAGAAGGCGTGGGCGGCGTCACCCGTGCGACCGAGCGCGGCCATCTCGGCGGCGACGTCCTCCGCGATCTCCGCCGCCTCATCGAGGTTCCCGAGCGTCGCGAGCAGCCGCGCCCTGGTGTCCCGCAGCTCGGCGGCCTCGACCGCGAGCTGTGCGCTGTCACGAGCGGTGAGGCTCGTGCCGTGCCCCGGCGCCGGCTCGTCGGGCTGCTGGCCCGCGATCTCGGTGATGACACGGTCGACGACCTGGAGCACGGCTTCCTGGTCCACACGTTCCGGGGCGACGGCCGCGGCGGCCCGCGCGACGGGGCCCGCGGTGCGCGGGTCGGCGCCGCCTGCCCTCAGGAGCGCGAGTGCGCGTCGGAACGCACCGGTCGCGCCGACGGCGTCGTCCTCGAGCGCCGCGAGCTGAGCGGCCTCGGCCAGCGCGAGGCCTGCTGTCTCGAGGTCTCCCTCGGCCTCGGCGAGGGCGGACGCCTGGGCGTAGACCCGCGCGGCAGCGACGCGGTCGTCGGCCGCGAGCGACTCGGCCTGCGCGAGGAGCGTGTGGGCGTCGTCCAGGTTGCCGGCACTCTCGCTGCCGGGCTCTGCTGACCCGGTCTGGACCGGGCCGTGCTCGTCGGGTGCGGCGCTGGTCGGCAGGACGTCGAGGTCCACCCGGAGCGTCCGCACGTCCCTGTCACGGGAGCGGGCGAGCCGGGCGGAGGCAGCGTCGTTGCCGTTGCGCGCGTCGAAGGCTCGAGCGAGCTCGCGAGCCTCGGCGTCGATCCACGCCGCGAGCTCGTCGACCGTGGACGCCGGGACCCCGGGCAGCGAGACCGGGGTCGACGGCTCGGCCGTGGCGATGACTCGGACGCCGACGCCGACGTGCGTGAGGACGCTCAGCCGCTCGCCCGGGGAGTCCGCCTCGAGCAGCGCCCCCGCGGCCTTCTCGAGCATGCGGAGAGCGCGGACGTGGTTGCCGGTGCGGGCGAGCAGCTCGACGTGCCGCGCCGTCGGCGCGTCGAGAGTCGTCTCCCCGTCGAGGTGGCGCAGGCCGCGGCGGTGCGTGCGGAGGACAGCGTCCGCGTCGCCCGCGTCGAGGTAGGCCAGCTGGAGGTGCGAGAGCATGTCGCCCGGCTCTGTCGCGCACGAGGGCGACCCCGTCAGCACCGTCTCGAGCAGGCGGATGCCCTCGTCCCGGCGCCCCACCTCGAAGAGGTAGGCGGCCCGGTCTCCCGGCTCGCACGCCTCGCACTGCGAGTAGTCGTCGCGCGGCGTGGCGACCCAGGTCTCGTAGGCTGCCGCGACCTCCTCAGGGGCGGCGCCGCGGGCTCGCGCCCACTGGAACCGGCTGAGCTCGACGGCGTTCATCCCGTGGCCGGCTACCGCGAACCGGCGCGCCATGTCCTCGAGCGTCGACGTGATCTGGGCGACCGAGATCTCGGGGAAGTCGGACAGGTGCCCGACCATCCACTTGAACGACCAGAACAGCGCGTGCGAGTCGTAGGCGTCGAACAGGTCGGGGCGCTCGTCGTAGAGGCGCAGCGCACGCGTGAACGGGACGTACGCCTTCGCGACGTCGCCTCCCCACACGTAGGCGTCGACAAGGGACGTGTACGCGTAGGCGCGGACCTCGTCGGGCCCTTCCGCCTCGATCCGCTCGACCTCGGCCAGAGTCGCGGCGGTCCTTGCGACGCCGTACGGCAGCGCGTTCGTGCGACCGAGGGCTGCCTCGGCCTCCTGGCTCGTCCTGGTCACGGGTGGTCCTCCCGGTCGTCCTGCGTGGTCTGGTCGGGTGCGGGGTGCAGCGCACTGTCGAGAAGCGTCGTGAGAGCGCCGTCGAGCAGGCGCGCCTCGCTGTCGTGGAGAGGGCGGCCCGACGACAGGAGGCTCGTGACGTAGAGCGCGTGGGTACCCGCGTCGCGCACCGGTCCCGCCGTCCCGGCGAGCAGGGCACGGACGGTCGGGTTGGCGTCGTTGAGGACGAGCCGGCGCGGTGGAGCGGGCGCCGTGAGCCCCGCGACGATCCCGCCCCAGACGTCGTCAGCCGACTCAGCCGTCCGCTGCGCCTCACGGGCGTGGTCGCCCTCGGCGTCACGCAGCAGGACAGCAGGGAGCGTGACGGGCTCGAAGCGCCGCAGCACGACGTCGCACCCCGCCTCGTGGAGCGCGGCCGACGCGTCCCGCAAGGCGTCCGCGACCTCGAGCTCACGCACCGGCGCGACCTCCTCGAGCTCGTGCGCGACGTCCTCCGCCCGGACACGCGCCGCGCGCCACGCCGGGAACCGGCGTGCGACGCGGTCGAGGAGGTGTCCGTCGTAGACGTAGCCGCCGTTGACGATGAGCACGTCCTGCGCGCTCGCCACCGGCGCGAGACGGCGGAACTCCTCGAGGTCCGTCGTGTACAGCAGGGGCGCGCCGTCGAGGGCCTCGGCAGCGGCCGCGAGCGTCATCGGGCCGCGTGTGGACTCGAACGGCAGGACGCGCGCAGCGACGTCGAGCATCTCGTCGTCCTGCAGCGCGAGCGCCCGCACCGCGAGGTGGTGCGTGCGCAGGAAGGCCGTCGCGAGCGGCGACCTCTCGGCGAGCGTCTCGAGGAGCCACGCACGCACCTGGCGCCCGAGGGCCTCCCGGGTCGCAAGGAGAACCTCGTCGTCGTAGAGCCCCTCGCGGGAGGCGGTCGGGCGCAGCGCGCCCACGTCGACGACGCACCGCACGAAGAAAGCCCACGGCGGCAACAGGTCCGGGATCGATGCCGACAGCAGCATGCGGCGCAGGTAGACGCGATGCTGGGGCGTGCTCGTCGGCGCGATGGCAGACGGCAGCACGTATGCGACACCGGTGAGCCCGGCGAGCGAGAGGTCGAGGTCGATCCGGGCGAGCGGCGTGAAACCGAGCGTCCGCTCCGCATGGTCGACGAGCGCCGCGTCGCGCTCGCGGTCCGTGCCGCTGTGCCGGGACCACGGCAGCCGGGCTGCGCTCACGCGCCGGCGGACGGTACCCGATCCGTCCTCGAGCTCCGTCGTGACGAGGACGGGCACGGGTAGCAGCCCGCCGACGTCGGTCGCAAGGGCCGTCACGGTCTCGACGGACAGCCAGTGCTCCATGTCCCGCCGAGGGCGCAGGCGCACGAGGCTCCCGCCGCCGCCCGGGACGTCCGGGTCGTCGGAGCGGATCTCCGTCAGCTCGTAGCGCCCGTCGGCGAACCCGCGCCAGCGGATCGCCGGCGCGTGCGGGTCTCGAGCCGAGCGTGACACGAGCTCGATCTCGTCGGCGACCATGAACGCTGAGAGCAGACCGATGCCGAACTGCCCCAGGTACTCGCTCCGAGCAGCGCCGAGGTCGGCGTCACGCTTGGAGGACCGGCCGATCGTGGCGAGCAGCTCGACCGCCTCGGCACGGGTGAGCCCGATCCCGTCGTCGCGCACCTCGAGGGAACCGTCAGCGCACGGCGTCAGGACGATCGCTCCCGCCGGGTCGGGCACCCCCTCGTGCATGGTGCGCGCGGTCAGCGCGTCGACACCGTTCTGGAGGAGCTCGCGCAGGTAGACGCGAGGGCTCGAGTACAGGTGCCGGGCGAGGAGGTCGACCATGCCGTGCAGGTCGACCTGGAACGCAGCCGTCTCGCTCGAGGCCCCCGCCGACGCCGAGCCGGTCACTCCGCGTCCGCCGGCGCCCACTGCGGGAACGCCTCGGCGAGCCGGTCGAAGAGCTGCAGGCTCGTGAAGAGCGCGCACTTGAGGAGCTGTTCGAGCTGGTCGTCCGCGACCCCGAACTCGAGGTCGGTCGACATCTCGGCGTAGACACCGGTGCTCTCGGACTCCTCCCGCGTGTAGGCCTTGGGCCAGAGGCGGTCGCGGTGGTGCTCGTCGAGGAACGGCAGGAGCTCCGCCTGGGCGCCGGCCGGGGCGTCACCCGCCCAGCGCCCTCTGACCTGGAGGATCTCGTCGCGCTCGCCGAGGAGGAAGAAGTAGAAGAGGTGGCCGTCCCACGTGCCGAACACGTCGCCGTCCCCGTCCACCCCGATGTTCCAGTCAGCGGCCTCGAGGATCGCGGCGACGCGCTCGCGGGTCACGGGCGTGTTGGACCCGGTCGCGACTGCTCCTGCTGGCTTGGTGAAGAACCCCATCTGATCTCCCTCGTCGTGCTCCCGTGCGGGTGCGGTGCGGACGTTCGCCTGAGCGACGCGCCCACACTAGCGACGGCCCCTGACGCTGGCGCGCCGAGGTCCGGGGACGGCGGGGTGAACTTCTGTCGCCCGGCGACGTGTCGCACCGAGGTGTCGGCGATTCGTCAGGACGCAGGTCCGGGCACCCGCAGGACGCGGAAGCCCTTGGCCGAGGCAGTCTTGTTCGTCCCTGGGGCGACCTCAGCGTCGATCCACGCCTGCAACGAGTCCGCGCCGAGGTTCCGCTGGACCACCAGGTAGCCCTCAGCGCCAGGCTCGAGCCGCGGGAGCCACGTCCGCAAGAGGCCGTGCAGCACGTCCTTGCCCACGCGGATCGGAGGGTTCGACCACAGCGTCGCGAAGCGGACGTCGGCGGGCACGTCCTCGGGCCGGCGCGCGACGACGTTGTCGAGACCGAGGCGTGCCGCGTTGCGGCGCGTGAGGTCGAGCGCACGCTCGTTGACGTCGACCGCCCACACGGTCGCCTCGGGTGCCTGGAGCGCGAGGGTCAGGGCGACGGGACCCCAGCCGCACCCGACGTCGAGCAGGTTTCCGCGCTGCGGAGGCTCCGGCACCGAGCGGAGCAGCACCTGCGTGCCGAGGTCGAGGCGACCGGGGGAGAAGATCCCGCCTGCGGTCTCGATCTCGACGTCACGGCCGTCCAGGCGGACGCTCACGAGCCGGCGCTCGTCCTTCGACGCGGGCTGCGCCGTGAAGTAGTGGTCGTTGCTCACGTCGAGCTCTCCTGCGTGTCGATGACGGCTGTCCAGCGTCAGTAGCCTACGGCGACCCGCACCGGCCCAGGACCGTGTCCGACCGCGGGCGCCGCTCACGCCCTGCGTGAAATCCCTCGCTCGTGCCTCACGGCCGTGGGACCCTGGAGGGGCGGCGCCGTCGACGACGCAGCGCCCGGAACCCCCAGCAAGGAAGGCACCACATGACGCACCCCACCCTGGAGCCCACGCCCCGCGAGGAGCGTGACATCGCCGACGACGTCGTCGCGCGGGTGCTGGCTCGGGCGGGCACCGCGCTCGACGCGGGAGGCACGGTCCACACCTCGGCGGACGGTGACCAGCTCGACCTGGTCGAGCGCAGCGCCCTCAAGCGCGTCGTCGGCCTGTCCACCGAGCTCGAGGACGTCACCGAGGTCGAGTACCGCCAGCTGCGGCTCGAGAAGGTCGTGCTCGTCGGCGTCTACTCGGGCGGCAGCACGGCCGACGCCGAGGTGTCGCTGCGCGAGCTCGCGGCCCTCGCCGAGACCGCCGGCTCGCAGGTCCTCGACGGCCTCCTCCAGCGCAGGCAGACGCCCGACCCCTCGACGTACCTCGGTTCGGGCAAGGCTGCCGAGCTCGCGGGCATCGTCGCGGCGGTCGGCGCGGACACGGTCATCGTCGACGGCGACCTCGCGCCGTCCCAGCGTCGAGCGCTCGAGGACATCATCAAGATCAAGGTCGTCGACCGCACCGCGCTGATCCTCGACATCTTCGCGCAGCACGCCAAGTCCCGAGAGGGCAAGGCGCAGGTCGAGCTCGCCCAGCTCGAGTACCTGCTGCCGCGCCTGCGTGGCTGGGGCGAGTCGATGTCCCGGCAGGCCGGCGGTCAGGTCGGCGGCGCCGGCGCAGGAATGGGCTCGCGCGGTCCCGGTGAGACGAAGATCGAGCTCGACCGTCGTCGCATCCGCGACCGCATGGCCAAGCTGCGCCGCGAGATCGCCGCGATGGCGCCCGCACGCGTGACGAAGCGGGCGACGCGACGCCGCAACGCGATCCCGGCCGTCGCGATCGCCGGCTACACGAACGCCGGCAAGTCGAGCCTGCTCAACGCGCTCACGGGCGCGGGGGTCCTCGTCGAGAACGCGCTCTTCGCGACCCTCGACCCGACCGTCCGCCGCGCGCAGACCGCCGACGGACGCGTCTACACGCTCGCCGACACGGTCGGCTTCGTCCGGGCGCTCCCGCACCAGCTCATCGAGGCGTTCCGGTCGACGCTCGAGGAGGTCGGCGAGGCCGACCTGCTCCTGCACGTCGTCGACGCGTCCCACCCCGACCCCGAGGGGCAGATCTCCGCGGTGCGCGAGGTGCTCGCCGAGATCCCCGGAGTCGAGAACGTCCCCGAGGTGATCGTTCTCAACAAAGCCGACGTCGCTGACCCCGAGGTCATCACCCGCATCCGCGGCCGGGAGCGCTCGACGATCGTCGTCTCGGCGCACACAGGCGAGGGCATCGACGCGCTCCTCGAGCTGATCGCTGACGCGTTGCCGCGCCCCGACGTCAGCGTCGAGGTCGTCGTCCCGTACACGCGCGGCGACCTCGTCAACCGCATGCACCTCGAGGGTGAGATCGACCACGAGGAGCACACGGCACAGGGCACGCTGCTGCGCGGTCGCGCCGCGGAGGGCCTCGCTACCGAGCTCAAGACGGCGTCGCTCGGCTGAGGACACCCCGTCCGGGGCCGTCCCGCCCACGTAGGATGTGCCGGTGACCGACACCCCCGCGACCGACGACCACGCCGGCCCGGGAGCCGCCGAGCGGGCGGCGGCCACCGCGATCACGCTCCTGGGCGCCGCCGTCGAGGCGCTCGGGGGCAGCGTCCGTCACGGGCAGCAGGACATGGCCCGCGCGGTCGCGACATCGATCGCGACGGGCGAGCACCTGCTTGTCCAGGCGGGCACAGGAACCGGGAAGTCGCTCGGCTACCTCGTCCCGGTCGTCGCGCACGCCGTCGAGAAGGACGAGCGCGTCATCGTCTCGACCGCGACCCTCGCGCTCCAGCGCCAGGTGCTCACGCGCGACCTGCCGCTCGTCGTCGACGCGCTCGCCCCGAACCTGCCGCGGAAGCCGGCGATCGCGCTCCTCAAGGGATGGCACAACTACCTGTGCAAGCACCGGCTCGCGGGCGGGTACCCGTCGGACGAGCCCGGCGCCACGCTCTTCGACCTGCCGGGCGACGAACCGCGCAGCATCGAGACCGACACCTCCGACGCCGACGCGTCGCCCGTGCGACGGCTCGGCGCCGAGGTGCTCCGGCTGCGGGCATGGGCCGAGGAGACGGACACCGGCGACCGCGACGACCTCGTGCCCGGCGTCTCGGACCGCGCCTGGCGGCAGGTGTCGGTCACCTCGCTCGAGTGCCTCGGGCAGAAGTGCCCGCTCCTCTCGGAGTGCTTCCCCGAGCGGGCGCGCGCGCAGACGCGCGAGGCCGACGTCGTCGTGACGAACCACGCCATGCTCGGCATCGCCGCGTCGGGGAGCACGCACGTGCTCCCCGAGCACGCGGTGCTCGTCGTCGACGAGGCGCACGAGCTCGCCGACCGCATCACCAGCCAGTCCACTGCCGAGCTGTCCGCGGCTTCCATCGAGGCCGCCGCGCGGCTCGCGCGCCGGCACGCAGGGCTCCCGACCCCGGACCTCGACCGCGCCGCCGCCGACCTCGGCGCCGCCCTCATGGACCTGCCCGAGGGGCGGTTCCCGCACGGCCTGCCCGACGGCGTGCGCGCCGCCGTCGCCCACGTGCGCGACGCAGCCCGCGAGCTCGTCACCGCGCTCAAGCCAGCCGCAGGGGAGAAGGACGCGACCGACGGCGGCGCCAAGATCGCCCAGGCCGCGATGCTCGTCCTGTTCGAGGTCGCCGAAGGTATGGCCGCCGACCCGACTGGTCACGACGTCCTGTGGAGCGCGCGCAGCTCCGCCGACGGCGGGTGGGACGCGTCAGGCATCACGCGGCTGCACAGCGCGCCCCTCAACGTCTCCGGCCTCGTGCGGACGAACCTGCTCAGCGAGCGCACGGGGATCTTCACGTCCGCGACCCTGAGCCTCGGCGGGACGTTCGAGCCGGTGGCCCGGTCGCTCGGGCTGCTCGGCCCTGCTGGCGCCGAGCCTGGGACGAGCGCGCGCGGCGAGGGTGCCCTCGGCGTCGAGCCCTCCGCGGCACCGTCGGTCCGGGGCTGGTCCGGCATCGACGTCGGTACGCCCTTCGACTACGCCAAGCAGGGGATCCTCTACATCGCGAAGCACCTGCCCGCGCCCGGGCGCGAGCCCGCGACCGACGCACAGCTCGACGCCGTCGCCGAGCTCATCGAGGCCGCGGGCGGGCGCACGCTCGGGCTGTTCTCGTCGCGCAGGGCCGCCGACGCCGTTGCCGAGGCGATGCGGGAGCGTCTCGACGTGCCGATCCTCTGCCAGGGCGACGACCAGCTCCCGACGCTCGTCAAGCAGTTCGCCGAGGATGAGGAGGCGTGCCTCTTCGGCACGCTCTCGCTGTGGCAGGGGGTCGACGTCCCTGGCCCGGCCTGCAGCCTGGTCCTGATCGACCGCATCCCGTTCCCGCGCCCTGACGACCCCGTGCGCTCCGCGCGGACCGAGGCCGTCGCCGCTGCCGGGGGCAACGGCTTCATGCAGGTGTCCGCGACGCACGCCGCGCTCCTGCTCGCGCAGGGCGCTGGACGGCTCGTGCGTGCGACGAGCGACCGTGGCGTCGTCGCCGTACTCGACCCGCGCCTGCACACCGCGCGCTACGGCACCTTCCTGACCAGGTCGATGCCCCCGTTGTGGCCGACGACCGACCACGACACGGTCGTCGCGGCGCTGCGTCGCCTGGCTGGCTAGGCTGGCACCAGCCGTGCGTGCCCTCGCGCGGCGCCGACGTCACGACCGGAGGACCGATGTCAACGCACACCCCTGACCTGTCGCTCGAGCCCGCACGCCGCACGACCAAGCTCGCCGTCGTCGGTGCGGGTGCCGTGGGAGCGACGCTCGCCTATGCGGCCCTCATGCGCGGTGCCGCACGCACCGTCGCGCTGCACGACATCAACGCCGCCAAGGTCGAGGCCGAGGCGCTCGACCTCCAGCACGGCGTCCAGTTCGTCCCTCAGGCCGAGGTGCTCGGCTCGGACGACATCGCCGTGTGCGCCGACGCGGACGTCGTCGTCGTGACCGCAGGGGCGAAGCAGAAGCCTGGCCAGAGCCGGATCGATCTCGCCGGGGCGACGATCGAGCTGATGAAGAAGATCCTGCCGCCGCTCGTCGAGGTCGCACCGGACGCGGTCTACATCATGGTGACGAACCCTGTCGACGTCGTGACGTATGCGTCGCTCAAGATCTCGGGGCTGCCGCCGCAGCAGATGTTCGGCTCGGGCACGGTGCTCGACTCGTCGCGCCTGCGCTACCTGATCGCCGAGCACTGCGGCGTCGCGGTGCAGAACGTGCACGCGTACATCGCGGGCGAGCACGGCGACTCCGAGATCCCGCTGTGGGACTCCGCGTCCATCGGTGCGATCCCGCTGCTCGAGTGGAACCGCTCGGGCAAGCACGGCCCGTTGACCGCCGAGGTCCGCGCCCAGATCGCGCACGAGGTCGCGAACTCCGCCTACCGGATCATCGAGGGCAAGGGCGCGACGAACTACGCCGTGGGGCTCGCAGGCACCCGGATCATCGAAGCCGTCCTCAACAACGAGCACTCGGTCCTGCCCGTGTCGTCGCTCCTCGACGACTACTTCGGCATCACGGACGTGTGCCTCTCGGTCCCGTCGATCGTCGGGCGCCGCGGCATCTACGACACGCTGCAGATCCCGCTCTCCGACGCTGAGTACGACGGGCTGAAGAACTCGGCCGACCAGCTTCGCGCGGTCGCGCGACAGTTCGGCTTCTGACACCCAGAACCTGGACGCGCCGCGGGCCCGGACCTTGTCGGTCCGGGCCCGCGGTGCGCCTCCGGCCGCTCGCTCGCGTGCCGGCGCCGGTCAGAGGGAGCGGAGCACGCTCACGACCCGACCGAGGATGGTCGCGTCGTTCCCGGGGATGGGCTGGTAGGCGGCGTTGGCAGGCATGAGCCAGACGCCGTCGTGCGCGCGGCGCAGCGTCTTGACGGTCGCCTCGCCGTCGATCATCGCGGCGACGATCTCACCGTTCTCGGCGACGGGCTGGCTGCGGACGACGACGAGGTCGCCATCGCAGATCGCGGCGTCGATCATCGAGTCGCCGACGACGGTCAGGAGGAAGAGGTCGCCGTCGCCGACGAGCTGACGGGGGAGCGGGAACACGTCCTCGACGACCTGGTCGGCGAGGATGGGACCGCCAGCAGCGATGCGGCCGACGAGCGGGACGTACGACGGGGTGGGCCTGCTGTCCTCGGGGGCCGCGCCCTCCGACACGAGCGACAGGGCGGGGCGGCCCGGTGCCTCGGTGGCGCCGCGGTCGAGCGGGACGAGCTGCGCGTCGTGCGCCTGCACGATCTCCATCGCACGGGGCCGGTTCGGGTCCCGCCGCAGGAACCCTTTGCGCTCGAGCGACTCGAGCTGGTGCTTGACGCTCGACGGGCTCGTGAGACCGACGCGCTCGCCGATCTCGCGCATCGTGGGCGGGTAGCCCCGGGCCTCGAGAGACTGCCGGATGCACTCGAGCACCGCACGCTGGCGCGGTGTCAACGTCTCGCCGAGGACGACCTCGCCACCCGGGCTCACGTCGGCTTCTCGCGTCCTGGTCTCGTTCACGCTCGGCTCCCTGATCGTCGGACGGTCGCCATCCCGTGTGGTCAGGCGGGCATCCAGACCGCCGCACCGCAGTGTCAGAGGCTCGTGATGCTCTTGTTTCAGCGTAGGGGAGCGAGGGACTCGTTTCAAACACCCGTTCGATCGTGTCTCGACAAGAGGCTCCCGCGCTGCTAGAAATAGAACACATGTTCGTCATACAGGTGTTCGGGTCGATGAGCAGGCGTCTCGCGGCGCTGGGAGCGGAGTTCAGATGAGCAGCATGGTGGTCGCAGGGCCGGGCGCACGAACCGGTGTCGTCGTCGAGCTGCGCCCGCGGGTGCAGCGGGTCTCCGTCGCGCGTGCACCCCAGGTCGAGGCGCCTCTGCGGCTGACCCGGCGTGGCCGGGTCGTGCTCTCCCTGCTCGCGCTCCTCGTCGTCGCGCTGGGGGCCGTGCTGTTCGCGTCGGTCGCCGACGCGGACGCCCCGTCGGCACCTCAGGAGGTCACCGTCCACACGGTCGCGTCGGGGGAGTCGCTGTGGCAGATCGCGTCTGCGGCGACGCCGGTGGGTGAGGACGTCAGGGACGTCATGGACGACCTGATGGAGCTCAACGACCTCGCTGGCAGCCAGCTGTCGGTCGGTCAGCAGCTCGTCGTGCCTGTCCTGCCCTGATCAGGTCGCTTCCGCGCGCGCGGCGGTTTGCCTTGCTTCGTCGGGGTGCGCCACCTAGATTCGGCGGGAGAGTACGCCCCGATCGTCGCGAAGGACTGTGATGCACTGCCCGTTCTGCCGGAATCAGGATTCGCGAGTGATCGATTCCCGCACCTCGGACGACGGCCTCTCCATCCGACGCAGGCGCCAGTGCACGGCCTGCCAGAAGCGTTTCTCCACGATCGAGACGTCGAGCCTGACGGTCGTCAAGCGTTCGGGTGCGACCGAGCCGTTCAGTCGCGAGAAGGTCTCCAACGGCGTGCGCAAAGCCTGCCAGGGGCGTCCTGTGAGCGACGACGACCTCGCCATCCTCGCGCAGCGCGTCGAGGACTCCATCCGCGGTTCCGGCAGTGCCGAGATCGACGCGAACGAGATCGGGTTGTCGATCCTCGGGCCGCTGCGCGAGCTCGACGAGGTCGCCTACCTCCGGTTCGCGAGCGTCTATCAGGACTTCAGCTCGCTCGAGGACTTCGAGTCGGCCATCACCGCGTTGCGGGCTGACCGCGAGAACGCCGACGCGCTCGACGGAGAGGTCGTCGACACCGACTCGGTCCAGGACGCCGAGTAGGGCCTCGGCCGGTCGTGCGTGGCCTCTCGCCACGCCGTCCGTGTTTTGTCCTGGCACCTCCGCCGCGTTCAGGGCAGGCTGGAGGGCAGGCGCCGCAGATGGCGGCCCGTCGACACACTCGGAGGTGAGGCATGACGGACGACAAGCGCCAGGCAGTGCCGCAGGACGTGAAGGACAAGTTCCGCGAGGCACTCGAGCGCAAGAGCGCCGGCAAGCACCCCGGCGGTGACAACGAGCAGAACACGGGCGCGGTCCACGGCTCCGAGACGAGCGGGCCGACGCAGCGCACCTTCCGCCGCAAGTCCGGCTGACGCTTTCGCACAGACGACACGAGAGGGGCGCCTGGGACATCGTCCCGGGCGCCCCTCTCGTGTCGGTCGTCTGGTCAGCCCACCTGCAGGAGCCGGATCGTCGCGTCCAGCGCCCCGAGCTCGTCGAGCACCTCGGCGGGGATGCTGCCCTCGGCGTCCGTGACCACGTAGCCGAGATCGCCGCGCGTCGCGAGGAGCTGACCCTCGATGTTGACGTCGTGAGTCGCGAGGATCTGGTTGACCCGAGCGAGCACACCGGGGACGTTGCGGTGGAGGTACGCGAGGCGGTTGACGCCGTCCCCGTGCTCGAGCGCCAGGTTCGGCAGGTTGACGCTCAGCGTCGTCGAGCCCGTCGTCAGGTAGTCGCGGATCTTCGTCGCGACGAACTGACCGATCGCCTCCTGCGCCTCCTCGGTCGAACCGCCGGTGTGCGGCGTGAGGATGACGTTCGGCAGACCCTGGAGCTCCGACGCGAAGGGGTCCCCCTTGCGCTTGGGTTCCGTCGGGAAGACGTCGACCGCAGCACCCGCCACGTGACCCGACAAGATCGCGTCGCGCAGCGCGCCGTAGTCCACCACGAAGCCGCGGGACAGGTTGAGGAACACCGCACCCGGCCTCATCTTGGCGACCTGCTCCGCACCGAACATGCCGGCGTTGCCCGCGCGGCCGTCGACGTGGAGCGTGACGATGTCCGCGATCTCCAGCAGCTCGTCGAGCGACTCCATGCGGCGCGCGTTCCCGAGCGCAAGCTTCTCCGCCGTGTCGTAGAAGACGACGGACATGCCGAGGTTCTCGGCGAGGACCGACAGCTGGGTGCCGATGTTGCCGTAGCCGACGATGCCGAGCGTGCGGCCGCGGATCTCGTGCGCGCCGACAGCCGACTTGTTCCACGTGCCAGCGTGCATCTCGTCGTTGAACACCGTCAGGCGCCGCGTGAGCGCGATGATGTCGGCGATCGCGATCTCGACGACCGAGCGGGTGTTCGAGAAGGGCGCGTTGAACGCCGCGACGCCGTGGCGCGCGGCGGTGGCCAGGTCGATCTGGTTGGTGCCGATGCAGAACGCACCGATCGCCATCAGGTCGGGCGCGGACTCGATCACGCGCTGCGAGACGGTGGTCTTGGACCTGATGCCCAGGATGTGCACGCCGTCGAGCGCCTCGATGAGCTCAGGCTCGTCGAGAGCGCCAGTGCGTGTGACTACCTCGATGCCCTGCGCCTGCAGGATCGAGGTGGCGAGAGGGTGGAGGTTCTCCAGCAGAAGGGCTCGTTGCACCCGGCCAGTATCGGCTGGGTGCGAGGAGGCTCACAAACTCGTCCAGCCGCTGGACCCGTCACGCCTGGGGGATGGTGCCCTCCGGAAGGTCACGCGAGTGCACCAGGACGAGCCGCTGGGTGGGTCGCGTCATCGCCACGTAGAGGTCCGACGGCGCGAGCTCGTCGGGCTCGACGAGCACGACCGCGTCGAACTCGAGGCCCTTGGCGCTGCGGACGTCGAGGACGACGAGCGCGTCCTGCGCGGTGGTGAGCACGCCGTCGGCGGCCCCCGCCAGGACCGAGCACAGCCGGTCCGCCCGCTCGGACGTCGCCAGGACGGCGACGCGCCCCGTGCCGTCCTCGCGGACGTGCCGCTCGAGGGCATCGGCCACGAGCGCGCGCAGCTGACGGTCGCCGTCGACGAGCGCGACCGCGTGCAGCGCCTCGGGCACCTCCCGGGCCGACGTCACCTGCGAGACGGGCAGGCGCGCCGCGACCGCGGCGCGCTGTGCCGCCTCTGCGATCGCCGACGGCGTCCGGTAGTTGACCGTGAGCTCCTCGAGCCGCCAGCCCGGACGCAGCACCTGCGAGAACATCGACGCCCACGAGCGGGTGCCCGCGCTGCTCGACGTCTGGGCGACGTCGCCGACGATCGTCATCGACTGCGTGGGGCAGCGCCGCAAGAGCATCCGCCATGCCATCGCCGAGAGCTCCTGCGCCTCGTCGACGATCACGTGACCGTAGGTCCACGACCTGTCGGACGCCGCACGCTCCGCCGTCGTGAGCGTCGTGCCGCCTGACGAGAAGCGGTCGGCGAGCATCTCGGCGGAGACGAGCGCGCCTGCGTCGGACCGGGACAGGACCTGCTGGGCGTACTCGACGTCGCGCTTGCGCTGCTCCGCGTCCGCGCGAGCCTGCACGCGTGCCGCCTCGTCGTCCTCCCCGAGCAGCTCGGCCGCCTCGTCGAGCAGAGGGATGTCCGCATCCGTCCACGGTGCGCCGGGCTCGCGACGCAGCGCCGCGCGCTGCTCCGCGCTCAGGTGCGGTGCCGCCTCCTCGAGGCGGTGCGGCTTGACCCACAGGTCTTCGATCAGGCGCTGCGGAGTGATCGGGAACCACGCGAGGTTGAGGGTCACGCGCACGTCGCGGTGCGAGCGCAGGTCCTCGAGGACGATCGCCCGCTCCTCGGGCTCGAGATCCGTCCCGACGTGCTCGGCGTACTGCGCGACCAGCCGCTTGAGGACGTCCTTGACGAAGACCGGCCGTGCGAGGTTGTGCGGCTTGCGCGTGCGGCGCGCGCGGTCGATCGCCTGCTCGACGTCGCCGCAACGGATGACGAGCGGGACGCCGTCGAGCTCCAGGTGGACGTCCGCCTGCGGGACGCGCTGCCGGGCGCGCACGGCGCGCGCGACCGACCGCGCGAAGCCCAGGTCTCCCTTGAGGCGTGCCGCGACGTCGCCCTCGACCGCGGTCGCCCGGATGCCCGGGAGGAGCGAGCCGATCGTCGTCGACACGACGCCCGTCTCGCCGAGCGAGGGCAGGACCTGGTCGATGTACCCGAGGAAGTCCTCGCTCGGTCCCACGAGGAGCACCCCGGAGCGCTCGAGCACCCGCCGGTGCGCGTAGAGGAGGTAGGCGGCGCGGTGCAGGGCGACCGCGGTCTTGCCGGTGCCGGGGCCGCCCTGGACCACGAGCGCGCCCTCGAGCGCGGAGCGGATGATGCGGTCCTGCTCGGCCTGGATCGTCGCGACGATGTCCGACATGCGCGCCGTGCGCCCGGCTGCCATCGCGGCGACGAGCGCACCCTCGCCGGACAGGTGGGTGGTGTCCTGCTCGTCGATCGAGTCGAGGTCGAGGATCTCGTCCTCGACCGAGAGGACCGCGCGGCCCCGGGTGACGAGGTGCCGACGGCGCAGCACACCGTCGGGCTGGGCGCTCGTCGCGCGGTAGAACGCCTGGGCTGCTGGAGCACGCCAGTCCGTCAGCAGGGAGGCGTGCGCCTCGTCGCTCAGCCCGATGCGGCCGACATAGCGGTCGCCGCCGTCCGCCAGGTCGAGCCTGCCGAAGACGAGGCGGTCCTCGACCGCCTCGAGCTGCGCGAGGCGGTCCTCGTAGAGCGTCGCGAACGCGTCGCGCTCGGACCTGTTCTGCGGGGAGCCCGACGGTCCTGAGCGGCGCACCTGACCGAGCCGCGCGCGGGCGCGCGAACGGAGCTCGTCGAGCCGGGCGTACAGCCCGTCGACGACCTCCTGCTCCTTGAGCACCTCGGGCGGACGAGCCGCCGTTCCTGACCGACCGTCGTCGACCGTCACCTGGTCACCTCGTGCTCTCCTCGTCGGCCACGGCCAACCATTATGGCGGACGCACGGCCTCGGGAATCAACCGGGGCGGAGCGTCGTTGCAACGTGTGCGGCCCGCACGAGCGGGCCCAGCCGACGACACCCCAGGAGGAGCCGGTGCTCGACCCGCAGGACATCTACCACCTCGACGCTGACGTCGCTGCCAGCCTGGCGAGCGCTCCCGGCGCAGACGGGCCTGTCCTCATCCACCTGCTCGACGGGTTCGTCGACGCGGGGAGCACCGGCGAGCTCACGTCGGACCACCTGCGCGACCGGCTCGAGGCGCGCCGGCTCGTGACGTTCGACGTCGACCAGCTGCTGAGCTACCGTGCGCGGCGCCCGGTGATGATCTTCGACGAGGACCACTGGGCCGACTACGACGAGCCGCGGCTCGTGATCGACCTGGTGAAGGACGCGGAGGGCACGGGGTTCCTCCTGATGCACGGTCGTGAGCCTGACCTGCAGTGGGAGCGTGTGGCGGCGGCGGTGCAGGGGCTCGTCGACCAGTTCGGCGTGAGTCTCGCGGTCGGGGTCCACGGCATCCCGATGGCGGTTCCGCACACGCGGCCCGTCGGTGCGACGACGAGCGCGACCCGTCCTGAGCTGACCGGCGTGCAGCCGCGGATCTTCGGGCGGGTCTCCGTGCCCGCCGGGTTCGGGGCGCTGCTCGAGCGGCGGCTGGGCGAGGCGGGCACCGACGCGATGAGCTTCGCCGTGCACGTGCCGCACTACCTCGCGCAGGGGCAGTTCGCGCCCGCGGCGCTCGCGGCTCTCCGTCGCGTCGAGGTGGCCACGGGGCTCGACCTCGACGCTGAGGCGCTCGAGGACGCGGCGACCGAGTCGCTCGAGGAGATCGGCCGCCAGGCCGCAGAGTCCGATGAGATCCAGAGCGTGGTCCATGCGCTCGAGCGGCAGTACGACGCGTACGTCGAGGGCGTGGGGCGCACCAGCCTGCTGGCGGAGCCCGTGGCGATCCCGACGGCGGAGGAGATCGGCGCGGAGTTCGAGCGCTTCCTCGCGGAGCAGGCGCCCGACGGCGGCGAGGGCGACGGCGCCGAGCCCCGCTGAGCCTCGCGCTCAGTCGGTCTCTGCGCCAGCGGGGTCGAGGAGCGCCTGCGCGCCTGCGCTGAGCTGAGCGAGGTCGACGCGACCCAGGCGCGTGGCGGGGACGGGGAGCACCCGGAGCGGCCGGTCGACGTCGGGGAGCCAGGAGTCGCGAGGCGCGAGGTCCTCGTCGGCGCGGAGCGCGACGAGCACGAGGTTGCCGTAGCGCCGGCCCTTGAGGACGGCCGGCTCGGCGACGACCGCAAGGTCGGCCCACGGTGATCGTGTCTCGGTGCGTCCAGCGACGTGCTCGCGTGCTTGCAGCGCGGTCGCGACCTCGCTGCGGGTCAGGGTGAGGGGAGCGCGGTCGGCGATGTTCGCGAGGTAGAGCCCGCCGGGACGCAGCACTCGCGCGACCTCGGTGAGGAACTCGACCGTCGTCAGGTGGCGCGGCGTGGTGTCGGGGGCGAACGCGTCGCGGATGATGACGTCGGCGCTCGAGCCGCGCAGGCTCGCGAGCCCCTCGCGGCCGTCCTGTGCCCGGAGCCGCAGCTCGGGTGCGCGCGGAAGGTCGAACCATCCTCGGACGAGCTCGAGGAGCGTGGGGTCAGGGTCGAGGGCGACCTGGCGGCTGCCGGGGCGTGCGGCGGCGACGTAGCGGGCGAGGGAGCATCCTGCGGCGCCGACGTGGATGACGGAGAGCGGGCCTGCGGGGAGCGCGTCGATGAGGCATGCCATCTGCTGCATGTACTCGAAGGCGAGGAATGTCGGGTCGTCGAGATGGACGTAGGAGCTCGGCACGCCGTTGACGTGCACGGTGACCGCGCGCGGGTCGTCGCGGTCGGCGACGAGCTCGACGGTGCCCGACGCGATGTCGACGGGCCCGACCGGCAGCTCGGGGCCTCGCGATGTCAGAGGGTTCTGGTTCTGTCGACGTGACGAGCGGGCCATGGCTCAACGGTACGTGCCGGGGCTCCGCGGGCTTGACGGTATCGAACATGTGTTCGATCATGGATGTGGGAGGTGGAGAGCATGACGACGGCGACTCACGAGCGGTACGGCATTGCTCCTGCCGGGCGCCTCGTCCTGGCGTACCCAGCGTCCGGCGCTGCGGTCCGCGCCGACGGAAGCGCCGCCGAGCTGCCTGGCGTCCGCGCTGCGGGCCGCCTCCTCGAGCGTTGCGACGCCGAGATCCTCGCCGCCCAGCTGTCGAGCGACCCGGCTGACACGTTCCTGCACGCCCACTTCGCTGCGCTGCGCGCTGCAGGCGCGATCCTCGAGGCGCGCGGTCGTGCCAAGGTGCGTGGCCGGGGCCGCAACGTGTGGCAGCTCGCGGGGGAGTTCGTCCCCGAGCTGGCCGAGTGGGTCCAGGTCTTCGCGCGGTCCGCTCGCGTGCGTGCGGCGATCGAGGCAGGCGACCTGTCGTCCGTGGACGCTGCGGTTGCGGAGCAGGCCCTAGCTGCGGCCGAGGACTTCCGGGATGCCGTCGCGGTCCTGCTGGCGGACGCAGTCGGGGCGGCTCGTCCTGCCGTCGTGAGGGCATCATGAGCCGGGGCCCGCGGGCAACGGTCCGTCCGGGGCAGTGGGGTACGTCCGACGACGGCTGCCACATCCTGCACGTGGACATGGACGCGTTCTTCGCCTCGGTCGAGCTCGTGCGCCAGCCCCAGCTGGCCGGCCGGCCCGTGATCGTCGGAGGAGGCGAGCGGTCCGTCGTGCTTGCCGCGACCTACGAGGCCAGAGCGTTCGGGGTGTCGTCAGCGATGCCGATGTCGAGGGCGTTGCGTGCCTGCCCCCAGGCCATCGTCATCAGACCCGACATGGCGGCGTACCGCGAGGCGTCGGTCGCTGTCATGGGCATCCTGCGCGACGTCACGAGCGTCGTGGAGCAGGTGAGCGTCGACGAAGCATTTCTCGACGTCCGTGGCGCCCGCCGCCGCCTGGGGCCGCCTGCTGACATCGCTGCCAGCATCCGCTCCCGCGTCAGCGCGGAGCTCGGGCTCCCGTGCTCGATCGGGGTGGCGAGCTCCAAGTTCGTCGCGAAGATCGCCTCGGTGCACGCCAAGCCGGACGGTCTTCTCGTGATACCGGCGGAGGCGACCGTGCCGTTCCTGCGTTCGCTCCCGGTCGGAGCTCTCTGGGGCGTGGGCGGCAAGACCGAGGAGGCGCTCGAACGGTTCGGCATCACGACGGTCGCCCAGCTCGCCGACACGGACGTGTCGTTGCTGCAGCGTGTCGTGGGCAAGGCGTCAGGGGCCCGGCTCCACGACCTCGCGTGGGGCAAGGACCCACGCGCGGTGGAGACCACACAGGTCGAACGGTCGATCGGCGCGGAGGTGACCTTCCGTGAGGACTCGTCCGAGATCTCGCAGATCGAGGCTCGCCTGCTCGAGCTGGCAGACCGCTGCGCGACACGGCTGAGGCGCCAGGGCGTCGTCGGGCGTGTCGTATCTCTCAAGGTGCGCACGAGCGACTTCCGCACGCTCACCCGGTCTCGCACCCTCGGCTCGCCGACCGACGTGGCGCGCGACGTCTACCTCGTCGCGCGTGAGCTGTTCTCCGGGGTGGACCTGCGCGGGCTCGACGTGCGACTGGTCGGCATCCGCGTCGAGGACCTGCGAGAACGCGCCGGGAGCATCAGCCAGCCGACCCTCGAGGATGCCGTCCTCGAGACGAGCCAGGGGCGCCGCGACGCAGAGGCCGCACTCGACCTCGTCCGAGGCAAGTTCGGCAGTGCCGCGATCAGCATGGGAGCGGCAGGGCTGCGCCGCTCCTCCTGAAGCGTGCGGTTGCGACAGGCTCGAGCCGCGCAACTACCGCCGCCCAAGATCTCGACCTATCCTTGAGGTGGAACAGGTCCGGCGCGTCGACACGAGGAGGTGCTCATGCCGCTCTCAGAGTATGAGCAGAGGGTGCTCGAGCAGATGGAGCAGCAGCTGTACTCCGAGGACCCCAAGCTTGCGAGCGCGATGTCACCGTCTGCGCGGCGCTCGGGTGTCCGTTACGTGCTTGCGGGAGCAGGCGTCGTCGTCGGCGTCGTTCTCCTCATCGTCGGCGTCATGACCGACGTGCCGGCCGTCGGGATCATCGGGTTCGCCATCATGTTCGGCGGCGTCGCCTATGCGCTCCTGCGCCCCGCCGCGAAGAAGGGCCCCCTCGGCACCGTCGACGCTGACGGAAAGGTCTCGAAGACCGCCAAGTCGACCAAGCGCCGCGGATCTGGTGACTTCATGACCCGCCTCGAAGAGCGCTGGGACCGGCGCCGCGACCAGGGCCTCTGACCCACGCCCGCCGCGCAGACGTCACGCCCGCCCGGGCGTCGTCCCCTCACGAGGTGCACCAGCCCGACCGTGGAGCGGCCGATACGTCCGGTGAGCTGACCCAGGCCTTCGTTTGCTCACTGCGCGTGCCCGCGCCCCGTGCCGCTCGCCAGGGCTGACGCTCGCTCGGCTAGGTCACACGTCGACGGCTGCGACCGTCCCTACGCACTCGACGAGACGCGGGACCTCGACGAGACCCGCGACCTCATCGAGGTTCGCCACGGTCGCTCGTACCCGCCTCGCGGGGCTGTTCCTCAGCCGCGCTGGCGTCGTCGCCCCCGTCCTCGGACCCGGCAACCTCCGCCAACCGCGCCGCGACGTCGGCGAGAGCCGCGCGAACCAGCCCGTCGAGCTCGTCCCTGTCGGCCGCGCGAGGTGCAGGCGCATACCGCGCGACCTCCACCCGACGCCCGACCTCGCCCACAGCCTCGCCGTCAGGAGCGATCCGCGCAGCCGTGGACCGCACGGTCGCGGCACGATCCACCTCGAGGCCGCCCTTGCGAGCGGCGCGGACGATGGTGGACCACGCCTCCTCGACGTCACGCACGTGCACACGCGACGCTCGTCGACGCAGCAACATCACGGTCACGCCCGCCGCTGCCACGAGCACGAGAACGAGCGATGCGACGAGAGCACCGGGCCCGCTCGTGGAGGACGACGCCGTCGCTGTCGCCGTGGTACGGGTCGCGCCCGTCGTCGCGCTGCGCGTCGGGCGCTGCGACGTCGTGGTGGGGGTGGGCGTCTTCGTCGCCGTCGGGGTGGGCGTCGCCGTCGCCGTCGCGGCGTACCTGGGCAGTGCACCCGACTGCAGCGCAGGCGTGGGCTCGAACCGCACCCAGCCGACGTCGTCGAAGTAGATCTCCGGCCACGCGTGCGCGTCGCGACCGCGGACGACCGCGACACCGTCCGACCCGACCGTGCCCGGCAGGTATCCGATGCTCATCCGCGCAGGGATGCCGAGCGTGCGCGCCATGATCGTCATCGCGGACGCGAACTGCACGCAGTACCCGGTGCCGTCCTGGAGGAAGTCCCACACGGCGTCGTCGGACGTCGGGGCGGGGACGCTGAGCGAGTAGTTGAAGTCCGGGCTCGTCCGCAGGAAGTCCTGGAGCGCGACGGCGGCGTCGTACCGGTTCTCCGCAGTGCCGACGACCGACCGGGCCAGCTGCGCCACGTCGGCGGAGTGCGAGGTCTCGGGCACCGTCCGGTCCGGGTCGACGAAAGGACCTGAGAGGGACTGGTCGAGAAGCTCGAGCGTGTTGCGGGACCGCAGGCGCGCCGGGTCGAGATCGCGGGGCATGACGGTCATCTCGAGGGAGTCGCCGCTCGAGAGGCGGTTCGCCACGTCGACCGCGTCCCGTTCCGGGTCGTAGCTCATCTGGCGGTTCGAGGTGATCATGCGAGGCTCGAGCGGGACCGGGACGGTCGACGACGCCAGACCTTCGAACTGCATCCGGAGCGCGAAGCTCGTCGCCGAGCTCCCCTCCGCGAGGGACGGCCACAGCAGGTCCCCGGCGCGCGCCGGCTCGCCGGCGCTGTCCGACGGCTGCCACTGCTGTCCGTCGAAGTCCACGAGCGACGTCGTGCGCAGCGGGCCGACCGGCGGAGCTCCCTCGGAGACCGTGTAGGTGAGGACCTCGCGGGTCGACTGTTCCTGCAGGCTGCGGCGCAGGTCGAGGTCGTCGGTCAGGTTGGCGACGCCCGTCCTCAGGTCGGGAGCGGCGACGACGCCGCGCCAGGGGAGGGACGGTAGCGCGAGCGACACGGCGAGCCCGACCGCGACGACCGCGGTGATCGTCAGGCCAGCACCGGCGACCGGTATCGCAGTCTCACGAGCTGTCGGGCGACCCGTCTGTGCCGTCGCGCCGGTGGGACGGTCGACGGCGAGGAGGACGAGCAGAAGCCCGGTCACCGTGATGACCGACCATGCGGGGACGTCGCCCACGATCATGAGGGCGGGGAGCCAGAGGAGCGACGTCGCGAGGCCGGCGAGCGCAGGGACGCGGACCGCGACGAACATGTCCATCAGGACGAGGACGAGGCACGCGCCAGCGGTGAAGAGCGCCACGATCGCCTCGAGCGGGGTGATCGGTGCGATCGTCGTGACCGCGATCTCCTCGATCGTGCGGGCGAGGCGCGCGAGACCGCGGAAGTTCTCGAGTGACACGGACAGGTCGAGGTCGCCGCTCGTCCCGCGCGGCGCGCTGCGGCCGAACCGCGCGGCCAGCAGCAGCACGGCCGTCACGAGCCCGGCGAGGGACGGGGTCAGGCTCGCGAGCGTGCTCACGTCGGGTCCGGACCAGCGGCGCAGGGCGAGGCGCGCGGCGACGATGACCCCGGTGACGGCCGTGAGGATCGCGACGACGGTCCACCGCCACGCGCCAGGCAGGATGAGCCCGTCCAGACCGGCCACGCACGCGATGGTCATCGCGAGGACGACGGCCCCAGAAGCGACCACCTTGGCGGGGGTCGGGATGCCCGACGGCGTCGGTGCGCTCAGCCGTGTCATCGGGTCCCTCCGGTCAGCTGGTCCCAGGCAGCGGGGAGGTCCCCGCCCACGGGTAGGGGTGTGGCTCGCCAGCCGTGCTCGAGGAGCGTCGGCACGGCGCCCTGCGTCCTGTCGACCGGGACGACGATGGCGTAGCGGCGTGATGCTGTCCCGCCGACGACGGCGAGAGGCGACGTCTCGTCGCGGCTCGTCGAGGCGGTCACCGCGATGACGATCTCGCCGAGCTGGCTGTCGCCGACGAGACCGGACAGCACGTCGTCCCGGGTCCCGGCGATGGTGGCTCCTGGCTCGCGGCGCCCTGCGTCGACGGTCAGGTCGAGGAGCACCGCGTGTCCTTGCGCGTCGCGCGACCGCACCCATCGTGCGCCGGCCTGCCCGTCGCCTCCGCGCAGGCCCGCCTGGGCGGTGCCGCCGTCGGACAGGACGAGGCGCACGGGGTGGCCGGAGTCGAGGAGGCTGACGGCGACCGAGGCCGCGACCGACACGGTCCACTCGAGAGCGACGTGCCTGTGCGAGCCGGGCTCACCGCTCCCGGTGAGGGAGGCGACGTCGAGGATCACGCACACGGGGGCCTGGCTGGCGCCCTCGCTCGTGCGGACCATGAGCTCGCCGTGGCGCGCAGCGCTCGCCCAGTGCACCCGGCGCAGGTCGTCGCCAGCCTGGTAGGTGCGCAGCGACGTGTCCTCGTCGCTCGGGTCGTTCGCGCCGGCCCGCATCGGGGTGAGGCCCGAGCGGGCCCCTGTGTCGCTGATCGTCCCGGTCAGCAGGGACGGCCAGACCGTGAGCGGTACGGCCGCGCCGACCTGCTCGGTCGCGGTCGCGAGCCCGAGCGCGTCGTAGCGGCGCGTCGCGAGCGGCCCGACGGGCCAGCGACCGCGCTGCCTGGGACGCAGGGTGTAGTGCAGCGAGGTGCCGCGCGGCGTCGGACGGACGGCGGCGCGGAGGACGGCGTGGCCGCGCAACGCTTCGGGCACGGCCTCGCCGAGGTTGAGCGCGCGCGAGGCGGCGACGGACCACGGGGTCGGGCGCGCGGGTCCCACCTCGGTGGTCACGGAGACGTCCTGACCTGCGTGCGCGGGCGTCGGCTGGAGGGAGCGGCGCACACGCAGCCGCGGGCCGAGCGGGCGCGCGCGCAGGGCGAGCCAGGACACGAGGGGAGCGGCGAGGACGATGCACCCGGCGAGGGCGACCGCTGACAGGTCGACGAGGTGACCGCCGACGGCGAGCGCGGTGCCTGCTCCGGCGAGGCCGACCCCGCGGCCGGTGAGCCGGACGCGGGTCGGCGTCGGGCCTGCGGGGCGCAGCGTCACGAGACGTGGTGCGGGCTCGGGACCGGGACGGAGGCGAGCACGTCGTCGACGACGGAGGCGGTGGTCTGCCCGCCTGCGCGGGCTTGAGGGCTGAGGATCAGCCGGTGGCACAGCACGGGGTGCGCGAGCATCTGCACGTCGTCGGGGATCACGTACTCGCGTCCGGACAGCGCGGCGACGGCCTTCGCGGCGCGCAGGAGCTGCACCGAGGCGCGGGGTGATGCGCCGAGCCGGAGCGCCGGCGTCGCGCGCGTCGCGGCGACGAGGTCGAGGATGTAGCGCTTGACGGCAGTCGCGGCGTGGATGCGGTGCACGGTCTGGACGAACCGCTCGATGGTCGCGGAGTCCGTGACCTTCTGGACGGCGTCGAGGGGGTCGCGTCCCTCGCGTCGCTCGAGCATCTCGAGCTCGGCGTCGAGGGAGGGGTAGCCGACGCTCAGGCATGCCATGAAACGGTCGCGCTGCGCTTCGGGGAGCGGGTAGGTGCCCTCCATCTCGACCGGGTTCTGGGTCGCGACGACGAGGAAGGGGCGGGGGAGCGAGTAGGTGCGGCCGTCGACGGTGACCTGGCCTTCCTCCATGCACTGCAGGAGCGCGGACTGCGTCTTCGGGGAGGCGCGGTTGATCTCGTCGCCGATGACGATGCTCGCGAAGATCGGACCGGGCCGGAACTCGAACTCGTGCTGCTGGGCGCGATAGATGCTCACGCCGGTGAGGTCGCTCGGCAGCAGGTCCGGGGTGAACTGGATGCGTCCGACGCGTCCGTCGATCGCACGTGCGAGCGCCTTGGCGAGGGTCGTCTTGCCGACGCCGGGAACGTCCTCGAGGAGGATGTGACCCTCGGCGAGCATGACGGCGATCGTGGTGAGCACGACCTCGGGCTTTCCGGAGAGCACGCCGGAGAGCTGCTCCCGGACCTGGTCGCACGTGGTGGTGATCTCCCAGAGCTCCTGGCTGCTCGGAACTTGCGTCGTCGTCACGGTTCCTCCTCGTCGGCTGGGTGAAGCCTAGAGGAACGGACCGGCGTGAGGCATTCGTGCGGGTCCCGCGTCACTCCGGACGTCCCCCCACTTCCCTCCACCGGCGGTGCCCGGTGGACCCCCACTGTGCTCCACGGGGGCCCTCATCAGGACGTGCTGGAGCGCCTCGTGGGGCCTTTCGGTGGTCTCCTCGGCTGGCTGCAGAGCGTCAGGCTGACTGGATGCAGATTTCCCTCCACTTCCCTCCACCGCTGTGACCTGCACATTTGCGTGCGACGTGGTCCAAGAAGGGCTTTCTCGTCGTTGACGGTGGAGGATTGTGGAGTACTGTGGGGCCATCGGGAGATGAGGGGAGGTGCATCCACATGGGCGCTGAGTCGTTCACGGGCGCGCCGAGCCTCCTCCTGGGCACCTACAACCCTCGGCTCGACGACAAGGGGCGGCTCATCCTCCCGGCCAAGTTCCGGTCGCAGCTCGCCTCCGGTCTCGTCATGACCCGCGGTCAGGAGCACTGCCTCTACCTGCTCCCCATGGACGAGTTCCGCCGGATGTACGAGCAGATCCGCCTCGCGCCGATCACGAGCAAGCAGTCGCGCGACTACCTCCGCGTCTTCCTCTCGGGAGCGAGCGACGAGATCCCCGACAAGCAGGGCCGGATCTCCATCCCCGCACCGCTGCGCGAGTACGCGAGCCTCGACCGTGACGTCGCCGTCATCGGCATGGGTACGCGCGTCGAGATCTGGGACTCGGCCGCCTGGGACCAGTACCTCGCCGGCCAGGAGTCCGGATACGCCGACACCGCCGAGGAGGTGCTGCCGCCCTTCCCGTTCTAGGAGCCACGCACCCGCACGTCTCGGCCTCCTCCCGCCCCATCTGGCACACCTTCCCCGGTGCCAGCGGGGTCGCGGTGGGAGACCTGGTCGGGCGGTTGATCGACCACCACCCGACCTGCCACGTCCACCCCGTACTCCCGCCCTTGCCGGGCCTCGACCAGACACGAGAGGAGAGCCCATGGCGAACGACCCGCGCCCCACGTCGGACCGTCACGTCCCCGTGCTCCTCCAGCGCTGCGTCGACCTCCTGGCACCAGCGCTCGCGGCCCCAGGGGCCGTCCTCGTCGACTGCACGCTCGGCATGGGCGGTCACACGGAGGCCGTCCTCGAGCAGCTCCCCGAGGCGCGGGTCATCGGCATCGACCGGGACACCCAGGCGCTCGAGCTCGCGTCTCGGCGCCTCGAGCGCTTCGGCGACCGGTTCATGCCCGTGCACGCCGTCTACGACGAGATCGCCGACGTCGTCGCCGACCAGGGGCTGCGCGAGGTCCAGGGTGTCCTCATGGACCTCGGCGTCTCGTCTCTCCAGCTCGACGAGGCGGACCGCGGCTTCGCATACGCGCAGGACGCCCCGCTCGACATGCGCATGGACGCGACGACCGGCCCCACCGCCGCCGACGTGCTCAACACGTACGACGAGCGAGACCTCACCCGCATCCTCCGCGAGTACGGCGAGGAGCGTTTTGCGGGAAAGATCGCACGCTCGGTCGTCCGACGCCGCGAGGAGCGTCCCTGGACGCGCAGCGCCGAGCTCGTCGACCTCGTGCGCGCCTGCATCCCGGCCGCGACCCGCAAGACCGGGGGCAACCCCGCCAAGCGCACCTTCCAGGCGCTGCGGATCGAGGTGAACGGCGAGCTCGAGGTCCTCTCGCGTGCCGTGCCCGCCGCCGTCGAGGTCCTCGCGGTCGACGGCCGCATCGTCGTCGAGTCCTACCACTCGCTCGAGGACCGCATCGTGAAGCGGACCCTCGCCCGCGGGGCGACGTCGAGCGCGCCCCCCGGGCTCCCGGTCGAGCCCGAGACGCACAAGCCCTACCTGGAGCTGCTCACACGCGGCGCCGAGGAGGCACGTGGTGAGGAGCTCGAGACCAACCCGCGATCAGCCTCCGTCCGGCTGCGCGCCGCGCGCCGGACCCGTCCGACCCCTGACCACCTTCTCGACCGTACGGCGGTGCACCCATGAGCTCGAGCGCAGCGCCCGCACGCGTGCCTTCCTTCGCACCCTCGGTCAGGCGGGCCACCGCTCCAGCCCCGGCGCAGTCCGCCCCCGACATCCACCTCGTCGCTGCTCCTGCGCGACCCCGCAGCCGGGTGCCGTTCGTCCTGCTCTGCATGGCGGTGCTCGTCGCCTCGCTCGTCGCCGTGCTCCTGCTGAACACGGCGATGGCGCACGGTGCGTACGAGGAGCGCGACCTGCAGTCGGCGATCGCCCGGCTCGCCGAGCAGGAGCAGGCTCTCCTCGCTGACCTCGACGCGAAGTCGGCGCCCGGCGCCCTCGCCGCGCGTGCCCGCGAGCTGGGCATGGTCCAGGACTCGACGCCCGCGTTCATCGATCTCGCGGCCGGGAAGATCATCGGGGCGCCAGCCCCGGCGAAGAACTAGGACGTGGGGATGGACGAGCAGAGGTCCGGTGCCGCGCAGCCGCGTCGCGTGCCGCCACGTGCTGGCGAGCAGCCGCGTCGCACCCCCGTCGCTGCACGTCGCGGCGAAGCCAGCCCTCGCACCCAGCCTGTCGCCCGCAGCCAGGGGGCCTCGCGGACGCATGCCGCGCCCCGTTCCGCGACCGACGGGCGCGGTCAGCGCGCGACCGCTCGCGCGCCGCGCTCCGCCGCCCAGCAGGCCCGCCGCCCGCAGGAGCGCGCCGGCGCGCCCGCACGCGTCCAGGTCCCGGCGGGCGCCCGGGCCGGGCAGCGGACTCCTGGAAACCGTGCCGCTGCGGGCCGCCGGCCTGCACCTCCCACGCCCCGCGGCCCGCTGTTCCCGCGTGCGCGAGTCGGCGACCCTCGCCGTCGGCAGCGCTGGTTCATGGCGTGCGTGCTCGCCGTCCTCGTCGGCTTCACGGGCCGGCTCGTGTCGATCCAGATCATCCAGGGCCCCGAGCTGGCTGCCGCCGCCCTCGAGCAGCGGCTCGTCAGCGGCACGATCCCGGCCGGCCGCGGCGACATCTTCGACGCGGAGGGCAACGTTCTCGCGACGTCGGGGGAGCGCTACCACATCAAGGCCGACCTGACTCTCGTGCCGACGTGGAAGCACGTCGTCGACCGCGAGATCGTGGGCACGGGCATCGAGGCGGCGGCGGAGGTGCTCGCACCGCTCCTCGGCGTGCAGCCCGCCGAGCTCGCCGCGACCCTCGTCGGAACAGCCCGCGGCAAGTACATCGCCAAGAACGTCCTCCCGGACACCTGGCAGGCCATCAAGGCCTTCAACATCACCGGGATCGCCGCCGAGCGCACCTCGGTCCGGGAGTACCCCAACGGCACGACGGCGGGCAACATCATCGGCTTCGTCAACTCCGAGGGCGTCGGTTCGGCAGGTGTCGAGCAGACGTTCGACGAGGCGCTGCGCGGCACGCCCGGCTCCTACGAGGTCGAGACCGGCCTGCGCGGTCACCAGATCCCGACCGGTGAGCAGGAGCGCACCGAGGCCCAGCCCGGCCAGGACGTCCGGCTCACGCTGAGCGGCGACCTGCAGTGGAAGGCGCAGGACGCGATCCAGGACGCCAAGCGCAAGACCGGGGCGACCTACGGCTTCGCGATCGTGCAGGACGTCAAGACCGGCGCGGTGCTGGCCCTCGGTGAGACCGACACGGTGAACCCGGGCGACCTGAGCTCGTCGGACCCGTCCACGTGGGGGTCGCGTGCCGTGTCCAACGTCTTCGAACCGGGATCGACCGCGAAGGTCATCACGATGGCGGCCGCGCTCGAGACCGGGGTCGTGACGCCCACGAGCAAGTTCGAGGTCCCTGACGCGTACGTGACCTCGAACAACCAGACGATCCGTGACTCGCACGAGCACCCGGTCCAGAAGATGACGGTCGCGGGGATCTTCGCGGAGTCCTCCAACACGGGCACGGTCCAGATCGGCGAGAAGCTGCCGAAGCAGGTGCGATACGACTTCCTGTCGAAGTTCGGGTTCGGTCAGCGCACCGGCGTGGGCCTGCCTGGTGAGTCGCCCGGGATCCTGCACCCCGTCGACAAGTGGGACGGCCGCACCCAGTGGAACGTCCTGTTCGGCCAGGGTGTGTCCGTCAACGCGATCCAGGCGAACGAGGTGTTCGCGACGATCGCAAACGGTGGGCTCCGCTCACAGCCGCACATCGTGAAGGAGTACGTCGGCCCTGACGGGACGGTGACCCCGTACGAGGTCGGCGAACCGGTGCGCGTCGTCTCGGAGAAGACGGCCGACACGGTCCTCGCGATGATGGAGAGCGTCGTCTCCGAAGGTACGGGCTCGCTCGCGGCGATCCCCGGCTATCGCGTCGCGGGCAAGACGGGAACTGCGCAGGCTGCCAACCCGCACACCGGGAAGCTCGACCACTTCGTCGCGTCGTTCAACGGTGTCGCGCCGGCTGACGACCCGCGCGTCGCGGTCTCTGTCGTCCTCTACTACCCGGAGCTCCAGTACGGCGGCGTGGTCGCCGCGCCCGTCTTCTCGGACGTGACGGCGTTCGCGCTCCAGCACCTCGGCGTCGAGCCCAACGACTCGAAGCCGAAGACGTTCCCGCTCGAGTGGTGACCCTGCACACTCCTCACACGTGGTGTCGCGGCCCGTCCGAGGGCCGGGACGCCACGCACCAGATAGGTTCTGCTCCGTGAGCTCTCCGCGCATCCTCCCGCCTGCCCGTCGACAGGTCTTGGTGGCCGACCTGGCCGCGCACGTCGGCGCCAGGCTCGACGGAGATCCCTCGGCGAGGGTCGCGTCTGTCGTGCTCGACAACCGTCGGACCGTCCCGGGGGACCTCTTCGCCGCGGTCCCCGGTGCGCGCACGCACGGCGCGGCGTTCGCGGACGATGCGGTGCGCCGGGGCGCGACGGCCGTGCTCACGGACGCGGTCGGGGCCCAGATCGTGCGGGACGCGGGGTGCGCGGTCCCGGTCCTCGTCGTCGAGGAGGTCAGGGCGGTGCTCGGCGCGTCCGCGGCGCACGTGCACGGCGATCCCGCGGCGGCGATGACGACGTTCGGCGTGACGGGCACCAACGGCAAGACGACGACGACGTTCCTCCTGGACCACGCGCTACGTGTGCTCGGCCGCCGCACGGGGCTCGTCGGGACCGTCGAGACGCGCTTCGGGGAGACCGTCGTCCCGAGCACGCTGACGACCCCTGAGGCCCCCGAGCTGCAGGGCTGGCTCGCGGCGATGGTCGCGGACGACGTCGACACGCTCGCGATGGAGGTGTCGTCGCACTCGATCGCGATGCATCGCGTCGACGGGATCGACTTCGACGTCGTCGGCTTCACAAACCTCAGCCAGGACCATCTCGACTTCCACGGCACGCTCGAGGAGTACTTCGCGACGAAGGCCGAGCTGTTCGGGCCTGAGCGGGCGCGTCGCGCGGTCGTCGTCGTGGACGACGAGTGGGGTGCGCGCATGGCGCGCGAGGCCCGCGTGCCCGTGACGACCGTCGCGACGGCCGGTGCGGACGCCGACTGGACCGTGCGCGACGCCGAGACCGAGGCTGGTGGGACGCGTCTGACGCTCGTGCACCGCGACGGTCGTCGCGTCCCCACGCGAGTCGCGCTCCCGGGCGGGTTCAACGTCGCGAACGCGGCCCTCGCGTGCGTCATGCTGCTCGAGTCCGGCGTCGACGCGGACGAGCTCGTCGCGGCCCTCGGGCCGGAAGGCTTCGACGCGCGCGTCCCCGGACGCATGGAGGTGCTCTCGGACGCGCCGCGCGTCGTCGTCGACTTCGCGCACAACGCCGACGCGCTCGAGCTCGCGCTGCGCTCGCTGCGCACGACGACGCCGGGGCGCCTCGTCGTCGTGTTCGGCGCGACGGGGGAGCGCGACCGTGGCAAGCGCCCGCACATGGGCGCAGTGGCCGCTCGCTGGGCGGACGTCGTCGTCGTCACGGACGACGACCCGCACGGAGAGCCGCCGGCCCCGATCCGCGCCGAGGTGCTCGCGGGCGCGCGGGCCGCGACCGGACGTGAAGGTCCCGGACCTGAGATACTCGAGGTCGCGCCCCGCGCGGAAGCGATCCGCCAGACGGTCCTCGAGGCCGGTGACTCGGACACGGTCCTGCTCGCGGGGCGCGGGCACGAGACGGTTCAGGAGGTCGACGGTGTCGACCTCCCGTTGGATGATCGGGTGGAGGCGCGGGCCGCGCTGGCCGCCCGCACCGCAGGGCGCGAGCGCACGCCGGCCACGCCGCACGACGAAGGAGATACGCACGCATGATCGCTCTCAAGGCCGACGAGATCGCGCGCCTCACCGGCGGCAGGCTCGTCGGTGACGGCGACGCAGTCGTCACGGGACCGGTCGTCGTGGACTCGAGGCTCGTCGAGCCGGGCGGGATGTTCGTCGCGTTCGCGGGCGAGCACGTCGACGGGCACGACTACGTGGCGCGGGCGACCGAGGCGGGTGCGGTCGTCGTGCTCGCGGCGCGCGAGGTGGACGCTCCGTCGGTCGTCGTGGTCGACGACGTGCAGGCGGCGCTCGGGCAGGTCGCCCGCGAGGTCCTCGCGCGCGTGCGCTCGCGCGGAGAGCTCAAGGTCGTCGCGGTGACGGGCTCCGTCGGCAAGACGACGACGAAGGACCTCGTCGGGCAGGTCGTGTCCCCGTCGGGGGAGACGGTCGTGCCGCGCGGCTCCTTCAACAACGAGATCGGGCTGCCGCTCACGGTCCTCCAGGTCACCGAGACCACCCGGTTCCTCGTCCTCGAGATGGGCGCCGACCACGAGGGCAACATCACGTACCTCACGGGCATCGCCCCGCCCGACGTCGCTGTCGTCCTCGCGGTCGGTACGGCGCACCTCGGCGAGTTCGGCGGCGTGGAGGCGATCGCCCGCGCGAAGAGCGAGCTCGTCACGGGCGCGGCCGAGGGCGGCGTCGCCGTCCTCAACGCGGACGACCACCGCGTCGCCGCGATGGCGCCGCTCGCTGCGGGCGACGTCGTGACGTTCGGGACGGTCTCGGGTGCGCAGGTCGCAGCCGACGACGTCCGGATCGACCGCGCAGGCCGCGTGTCGTTCGAGCTGCGCGCGGACGGGGCGAGCGCGCCCGTGAGCCTGCAGCTCGTCGGCGAGCACCACCTGTCGAACGCGCTGGCGTGCGCCGCCGTCGGGCTCCAGCTCGGGCTCGACGTGGCGACGGTCGCCGAGCGCCTCAGCGGGGCGACGGCGCTCAGCCCGCACCGGATGCACGTCGTCGACCGTCCTGACGGCGTCACCGTGATCGACGACTCCTACAACGCGAACCCCGACTCGATGCGGGCCGCTCTCAAGGCGCTCGCTGTCGTCGCAGGTCGCGAGCGGCGCTCGGTCGCCGTGCTCGGCGAGATGCTCGAGCTCGGTGAGGAGAGCCGGGAACGTCACGACGAGGTCGGTCGGCTCGCGGTGCGGCTCAACATCAACCTGACGATCGTCGTCGGGCCGGGTGCCTGGGCCATCTTCGACGGCGCTCAGATGGAGGGGTCGTGGGGCGACGAGGTCGTCCAGGTCGACGACCTCGAAGCCGCGGAGAAGCTCCTCGCCGAGTACCTCGAGGAGGGTGACGTCGTCCTCGTCAAGGCATCGAACGGCACGGGCCTGTGGCGCCTCGCCGACCGGCTCGTGGGCGCAGGGGCCGCCGCATGATCGCCATCCTCGTCGCGGGCGGCACGGCTCTCGTGCTGTCGTTGCTCCTCACGCCGCTGTTCATCCGGTACCTCGTGCACAAGCAGTACGGCCAGTTCATCCGTCAGGACGGCCCGACGGCGCACTTCACGAAGCGTGGCACGCCCACGATGGGCGGCGTCGTCATCATCGGGTCCGTCCTCGTCGGTGTCGCGGCGTCCGCGATCGTCGCGGGCAGGCTGCCGAGCATCTCGACTTTCCTCGCGCTGTTCCTCATGACGGGCCTCGGCCTCGTGGGGTTCCTCGACGACTTCATCAAGATCTCGCGGCAGCGCAGCCTCGGTCTCTCGGCGCGGGGCAAGATCATCGGCCAGGGCTTCGTCGGGATCACGTTCGCGGTGCTCGCGCTGAACTTCCCCGACGCGAGCTTCCGCACGCCGGCGTCGACCAAGATCTCGTTCGTGCGGGACTCGGGCATCGACCTGGCGTTCGCGGGGGCGACGATCGGCTTGATCCTGTTCGTGCTGTGGGCGAACTTCCTCATCACGGCGTGGTCGAACGCGGTCAACCTCACCGACGGCCTCGACGGCCTCGCGACCGGCGTGTCGCTCATGGTGTTCGGCGCCTACGCGTTCGTCGGCATCTGGCAGTGGAACCAGCGTTGCGCGGTGCTGACCTCCGCGGGCCCCAGCTGCTACGAGGTGCGGGACCCGTGGGATCTCGCTGTCGTCGCGGCCGCGATCACAGGCGCGCTGTTCGGATTCCTGTGGTGGAACGCGTCGCCTGCGAAGATCTTCATGGGCGACACGGGCTCCCTGGCCCTCGGTGGTGCGCTCGCCGGCCTGTCGATCCTCACCCGGACCGAGATCCTCGCGGCGATCATCGGCGGCCTGTTCGTCGTGATCGTCATGTCCGACGTCATCCAGATCGGTGGTTTCAAGCTCACGGGCAAGCGCGTCTTCAAGATGGCGCCGCTGCACCACCACTTCGAGCTGTCGGGCTGGGGCGAGGTGACGATCGTGATCCGCTTCTGGATCATCGCCGGCCTCTTCGCCGCGCTCGGGATCGGCCTGTTCTACACCGAGTGGGTCGCCGGATGGTGACGTCGGGTCACCCTGGCGCACCGCTCGCACCGGACCTCGCTGCGGCGCGCGTGCTCGTCGCAGGTCTGGGTGTGACGGGGCGTGCCGTCGTCGCGGCGCTCGTGAATCGCGCGGCAGCGGTCACGACGCTCGACGCGAACGCGCCTGGTGCCGACCTCCAGGACAGCGCGGACGTCGACCTCACGTCGGTCGATCTCGTCGTCGCGTCGCCCGGCTGGGCCCCGACGCACCCCCTCCTCGTCGCGTCCGCCGAGGCGGGGATCCCGGTGTGGAGCGAGGTCGAGCTCGCCTGGCGGCTGCGGGTGGACCGCGCCGCGGGCGGCGGGCCCGCACCGTGGCTCGCTGTCACCGGGACCAACGGCAAGACGACGACGGTCGGCATGCTCACGTCGATGCTCGCCGCTGCGGGCCTCGAGGTCGCGGAGGTGGGGAACGTCGGGCGCCCGGTGGTCGAGGCTGCCGTGGACCCGTCGGTCGACGTGCTCGCCGTCGAGCTCTCGAGCTTCCAGCTGCACTTCACGCACACCATGGCGGTCGAGGCGGGGGTGGTCCTCAACGTCGCGACGGACCACGTCGACTGGCACGGCTCCGCCGAGGCGTACGCCGTGGACAAGGGCCGCATCTTCGAGCGGGCCCAGGTCGCGTGCGTCTACAACGTCGCGGACGAGACGACGCGCCGTCTCGTCGAGGACGCCGACGTCGCCGACGGCGCCCGCGCGGTCGGCTTCACGCTCGGCTCGCCGGGACGTGCCGAGATCGGCCTGATCGAGGACATCGCCGTCGATCGTGCGTTCCACACGCACGCGAGCGACCCGGGGCGGCACAGCAGCGCCGAGGAGCTCTTCACCCTCGCGGACCTCGGGCACCTCGCAGGTCCTGACGGCCGGGTGGCGCCGCACGTCGTCGCGAACGTCCTCGCGGCTGCTGCGCTCGCCCGCGCCCACGGCCTGTCCGCGGACGACGTGCGGCGCGGCGCCCGCGCGTTCCGGCCCGGGCAGCACCGCATCGAGACGGTCGCGACAGCGTCCGTCCCCGGTGGGAGCGTGAGCTTCGTCGACGACTCGAAGGCGACGAACGCGCACGCGGCGTCCGCGTCGCTCGCGGCCTTCGCCCCGGGGTCGGTCGTCTGGGTCGCGGGAGGCCTCGCGAAGGGCGCCACGTTCGACGACCTCGTGATCGAGCGTCGCGACCGGCTCCGCGCCGTCGTCCTCATCGGAGTCGACGCGGGCCCGCTCGCGGAAGCCATCGACCGACACGCGCCCGATCTCCCGGTCGTGCGTGTCGATCCTGGCGAGACTGGGACCGTGATGGCGCGCGCCGTCGCCGCGGCCGCCGGCCTGGCGGAGCCGGGCGACACGGTCCTGCTGGCGCCGGCGAGCGCCTCCATGGACCAGTTCCGCTCGTACGCGGAGCGCGGCGAGAAGTTCGCTGCGGCCGCGCGCGAGCACAGCCATGACGGTGAGTGAGGAGGTGACGACGCGGATGGCGACCGACCGCGCTGGCTCCTCGACCGACGACGGCAACCCGGCCGGGCAGGCGCGTGCGCCCCGCCGGCGCCTTCTCGGATTCTTGGACAGCCCCGTCGCGAGCTACTACCTCCTCGTCGGTCTCACGTCCCTGCTCGTGCTGATCGGCCTCGGGATGGTCCTCTCGGCGTCGTCCGTCAAGTCCCTCCAGCGTGGCGACTCGGCGTACGAGATCTTCCTGGGGCAGGCGCAGTACGCGGTGTTCGGGACGATCGCCCTCGTTGCGGCGAGCCTCATGCGGCCCGCCTTCTACAAGCGGGTCTCGTGGCCCTTCCTGTTCGCCGCGATCGGGATGCAGCTGCTGATCTTCACGCCGCTCGCCCGGTCGAAGGGCGGGAACACGGGCTGGATCTACCTCGGCGGGTTCACCGTGCAGCCCGCCGAGATCGCGAAGCTGGCGCTCGCGATCTGGCTCGGTACCGTGCTCGCTCGCAAGGCGCGGCTGCTCCACCAGTGGGGTCATGTGCTCATGCCGGCGGTGCCGGTCGTCGGCATCGTCGTCGGGCTGGTCCTCGCCGGGCACGACCTCGGTACGGCGATCATCCTGCTCATGGTCGTGGCCGGCGCCCTCTGGGTCGCGGGGGTCCCGGGGCGCATGTTCCTCGCGGGAGGCGCGGTCATGGCGGTCTCCGTCTGGGCGCTCGTGGCGTTCCAGGGCAACAGCAACCGGCTCGGGCGCATCGACTCGTGGCTCAACGCGTCGTGCAACCCGGACGTGGCGACGTGCTACCAGTTCATCCACGGCAAGTGGGCGCTCGCAT
The DNA here is from genome assembly GCF_058313055.1 of Flavimobilis sp. BM9. Classification (NCBI taxonomy): domain Bacteria; kingdom Bacillati; phylum Actinomycetota; class Actinomycetes; order Micrococcales; family Jonesiaceae; genus Flavimobilis; species Flavimobilis sp. BM9. Next base: position 839,444 of record NZ_JBZEMO010000001.1, read on the forward strand.
CGGGCGGCCTGTCCGGTGTCGGCCTCGGGGCGGGCAGCGAGAAGTGGCTGTACCTGCCTGAGGCGCACAACGACTTCATCTTCGCCGTGATCGGCGAGGAGCTGGGCCTGCAGGGCACGGTGCTCATGCTCGTGCTGTTCGGTGCGCTCGGCTATGCGATGTCGCGTGTCGTGGTGCGGCACCCGGACCCGGCCGTCAAGGTGACGACGGGCGCGATCTGCTGCTGGATCGTCGGGCAGGCGCTCGTCAACATCGGCGTCGTGATCGGTGCGCTGCCCGTCATCGGAGTTCCCCTCCCGCTCGTGTCGGCGGGCGGCTCCGCGCTCATCATGACGATGGCGGCACTCGGGGTCGTGATCAGCTTTGCCCGGGACGAGCCGGGGGCGCGCGAGGCGCTCGCTGCTCGGTCCGGGACCGTACGACGGTCGCTCGCGGTCGTCGGCGGGTCAGTTCGTCGTCGTCGGAAGGACGCGTGAGACGTGGTTGAGTCGGTGTTGCTTGCTGGAGGTGGGACCGCGGGGCACGTCAACCCGATGCTCGCGGTCGCGGACGAGCTGCGAGCGCGGCACCCGGCAGCTCGGCTGACCGTCCTCGGGACGCAGGAGGGCCTCGAGTCGCAGCTCGTGCCGGCCCGCGGCTACCCGATGGCGGTCGTGCCGCGGGTCCCGCTGCCGCGCCGTCCGGGCGCGGACCTCTTCTCGGTGCCGCGGCGCCTGCGAGCGGCGGTCGCCGCGGCCTCGCGCGCGATCACGGAGAACGAGGCGCAGGTCGTCGTCGGGTTCGGTGGATACGTGTCGACGCCCGCGTACCTCGCGGCCCGCCGGTTGGGTGTCCCTGTGGTCATCCACGAGCAGAACGCCCGTCCGGGGCTCGCGAACAAGCTCGGTGCCCGGTGGGCCCGGTCTGTCGCGGTGACGTTCCCGGGCACGCCGCTGCGCGGCGGCATCATCACGGGACTGCCCCTGCGGCACGAGATCGCGGACCTCGTCCGCGACCGCGAGGTGGACGCTGCGCGGGTGCGCCGTGAGGCTGCGGCCACGCTCGGGCTCGACCCGGGGCGCAGGACGCTCCTCGTGACGGGCGGCTCGCTCGGTGCGCAGAGCCTCAACGACGCCATGACGGGGGCGCTCGACGACGTCGCCGCGTCCGACGCCCAGGTGCTCCACCTGACGGGGAACGGCAAGTCCGGCGCGCTCGAGAGCGCGCTCGCCCAGCGTCCCGAGCTCGCGAACCGCTACCACGTGCGCGAGTACCTCGAAGACATGCACCTCGCGCTCGCGGCGTGCGACGTCGTCCTGTGCCGTTCGGGTGCGGGCACGGTCGCCGAGCTCACGGCGCTCGGGCTCCCGGCGGTGTACGTGCCGCTGCCGATCGGCAACGGGGAGCAGCGGCTCAACGCGCTGCCGGCGGTGCACGCGGGCGGCGGTCTGCTCGTGGACGACGCCGAGGTGACGCCCGAGTGGGTGCGCACGCAGCTGCTCACGCTGCTCGTGGACGAGGACCGGGTCACGCAGATGGCGGAGGCCGCGGCGCGGGTGGGCCGCGTGGGTGCGGCGTCGGACGTCGCAGACATGGTCGAGCGGGCGGCGGGGGAGCGCGATGAGTGAGTCTCCGATGTCGCGGTTCGTGGATGAGATCCCGGCCGTCGCAGATCTCGGGACCGTGCACCTCGTGGGTGTCGGTGGTGCCGGCATGTCGGTCGTCGCGCGCCTGCTGCGCTCGCGCGGGGTCGACGTGCAGGGCTCGGACGCGCGGGGCGGAGCGGTCCTGGACGCGCTCGAGGCCGACGGCGTGCGCGTGTGGGTCGGTCACGACGCCGCGCACGTCGCGGGCGCGAGCACGCTCGTCGTGTCGAGCGCGGTGCGCGAGTCGAACCCGGAGCTCGCGGCGGCACGCGCAGCGGGGCTGCGCGTGCTGCACCGCTCGCAGGCGCTCGCGGCCCTCATGGAGGGCAGTCGCGCGGTCGCGGTCGCGGGCGCGCACGGCAAGACGACGACGTCCGCGATGATCGCTGTGCTCCTCGAGGGTGCGGGCCTCGCGCCGTCCTTCGCGATCGGAGGGTCGGTGCGCACGGCCGACGGCGCGCTGGCGGGCGGTCACCTCGGTTCGGGTGACGTGCTCGTCGCGGAGGCGGACGAGTCTGACGGCTCGTTCCTCAACTACCGTCCGACGATCGCTGTGGTCACGAACGTCGAGCCGGACCACCTCGACAACTACGGCACGACGGAGGCGTTCGAGCGGGCGTTCGTCGAGTTCGCGGCCCGGGTGCGCCCTGGCGGGCATCTCGTGGCGTGCCTCGACGACGACGGCGCGCGGCGTCTCGTCGACGTCCACCGTGCGGCGGGCGGGCAGGTCGTGACGTACGGCACGGCCGCGGACGCGGACGTCCGGGTCGAGCACTATGCGCCGTCGGGTGACGGTTCGACGGCGACGCTGGTCGTCGCTGGCGTCGGGGGATCGGTGGGCAGCGCTCCTGTCGCGCTGCGCGTCCCGGGTGAGCACAACATGCTCGACGCCGCTGGTGCGGTCGCGGCTGCGCTGCTGCTGGGCGTCCCGCTCGACACCGCCGTGGCGGCCGTCGGCGCGTTCGTCGGTACGGGGCGCCGGTTCGAGGACCGTGGCACGGCGGGCGGGGTGCGCGTCGTCGACGACTACGCCCACCACCCGACCGAGGTCGCCGCGCTCGTGACGGGTGCGCGGCCTGCGGCAGGGGAGGGGCGCGTCCTCGCCCTGTTCCAGCCGCACCTGTTCTCCCGGACCAAGGCGTTCGCCGCCGAGTTCGCGGCCGCGCTCGACCTTGCTGACGTGGCGGTCGTGACGGGTGTGTATGCCGCGCGGGAGGACGACGACCCGGCTGTGACGGGTGAGCTCATCACGTCGCGCAGCACGCGTGGCGCCCGGTACGTCCCGGACAAGGTCGAGGCTGCGCGGGTGGTCGCTCGGCTCGCTCGGCCGGGGGACCTCGTGCTGACGATCGGCGCGGGCGACGTGACCGAGCTGGCGCCGGTCGTCCTCGACGAGCTGAGGGCGTCGGAGTGAAACCCCCGGCACGTCCGCGGCCGGGCGCGCCTCGGCCTGGCGAGCGTCCGGCGCAGCGTCGGGCTGCACCACCGACGCCGCGTCCTCGCAAGGAGCCGTCGGCCGGAGCGCCCGCCCCTGCGCCTGCTTCTCCGCCTGCGCCTGGCCCTGCGCCCGCCGCGCCTGCTCCTGCGCCGGCCGCACCGTCGGACCCTGTGCGGGTGGCGGAGGGGGCGCGCCGTCCGGCGACGAGGAGCGTGCCGACCGGGTCTGTCCCTGTCGTGCCGCTCCCTGGCCCGTCGACGCGCGTCCCGACCGTGTCGACGGGGTTCGCGGCGCGGCTCGCCGAGAAGGCGGCTGCGCGTCGGCACGTGCTGCTGCGACGCGCGCTGTGGGTCGTCGCGGGCCTGCTCGTCGTGGGTGCGGGCGTGTGGGGCGTGTTCTTCTCGCCCGCGTTCGCGCTCGACGAGGACCAGGTGGTCGTGGACGGTCTCGGGACGGTGATCGCGCCGGGTGCTGTCGAGAAGGTGGTCGCCGTGCAGGCGGGCACGCCGTTGACGCGCCTGGACACCGTGCGGCTGCGTGCGCGGATCCTCGAGGTTCCGGGCGTGCGGGACGCGACGATCGTGCGGGACTGGCCTCGAGGGTTGACGGTCGATCTCGTGTCGCGCGAGCCGGTCGCGGCGGTGCCCGAGGGCGGTGGCTTCGTGCTGCTCGACGACGAGGGCGTGCAGGTCGGTCGGTCCACCAAGGTTCCGGACGGTCTTCCGGAGATCACGTTCCCGCTCGACCAGGACAGTCGCCGGACCCTCGCGAGCGCGCTCATCCTGCTCAACGCCCTGCCGGCGAAGATCGCGCAGGACGTGCGGACGATCTCGGCGACGAGCCCGGACGACGTCCAGATGGAGCTGCGCGGTGGTGCGACGGTCGTGTGGGGGAGCTCTGCCGAGGCCGCGCTCAAGGTGCGCGTGCTCGAGGTGCTGCGCAGCGCGAAGGCGTCGAAGGGCTCGAAGGTGTTCGACGTCTCAGCACCGAACGCACCCATCACGCGCTGATCGGCAAGGCTCGTCGGGGCGGCGGGACATCGTGGGGCGACACGCGCCCTCGGTCGTTGCTCCGGGTCGTCGCGGCGCATAGCGTCCAACTAGCAGAACGTGACATAACTCTAACCCTCTACCTGAGGGTGAAGGTTGCCAGCACCGATCGAGAGGTACCCCCGTGGCAACACCGCAGAACTACCTGGCCGTCATCAAGGTGGTGGGCATCGGCGGCGGTGGCGTGAACGCCGTCAACCGCATGATCGAGGTGGGGCTCAAGGGAGTCGAGTTCATCGCGATCAACACCGATGCCCAGGCGCTCCTGATGTCTGACGCCGACGTCAAGCTCGACGTCGGTCGTGAGCTCACGCGCGGGCTCGGCGCTGGCGCCGACCCGGAGGTCGGCAAGAAGGCCGCCGAGGACCACACCGAGGAGATCGAGGACGTCCTGCGGGGCGCCGACATGGTCTTCGTCACCGCGGGCGAGGGGGGTGGCACCGGAACCGGTGGCGCGCCCGTCGTCGCACGCATCGCGCGCTCTCTCGGCGCACTCACGGTCGGCGTCGTCACGCGACCGTTCACCTTCGAGGGCCGCCGCCGCTCCAACCAGGCCGACGCCGGCATCGACGCGCTGCGCAACGAGGTCGACACCCTCATCGTCATCCCGAACGACCGCCTGCTGTCGATGTCCGACCGCAACGTCTCGGCGCTCGACGCGTTCCACCAGGCCGACCAGGTGCTCCTCTCGGGTGTCCAGGGCATCACCGACCTCATCACCACGCCCGGCCTGATCAACCTCGACTTCGCCGACGTGAAGTCGGTCATGCAGGGCGCCGGCTCGGCACTCATGGGCATCGGCTCGGCCCGCGGCGACGACCGTGCGGTCCAGGCCGCCGAGCTCGCGATCTCCTCGCCGCTGCTCGAGGCGAGCATCGACGGCGCCCACGGCGTGCTGCTCTCGATCCAGGGCGGCTCGGACCTCGGCCTCTTCGAGATCAACGAGGCTGCACGTCTCGTCCACGAGGCCGCGCACCCCGAGGCGAACATCATCTTCGGTGCGGTCATCGACGACGCGCTCGGCGACGAGGTCCGCGTGACCGTCATCGCCGCCGGTTTCGACGGCGGTGCGCCGCAGGTCCGCAAGGACGGCCGCGGGCTCGGCCAGGTCGAGAGCGCCGCTCCCGCGATCGAGCGCCCGGCGACCCGTCGCCAGGAGCCGGCCACCACGACCGGCATGCACTCCCAGGCGCGCCCGATGGTCCCCGTCGAGGAGAGCGAGCGCTACCAGCCCGTCGTCCCGGCGAGCGACCCGTACGCGTCGTCCGCGCAGGAGACGGCCGAGCCGAACGTCTACCAGCCGGTGCAGCCGACTCCCGCGACGGGCCAGCTCGAGGTTCCGAGGATCTTCGACGAGGAGCCCCCGCGCCGTCGCGCGGACGACCTCGACATCCCGGACTTCCTCAAGTAGCTCGGTGACCGACCCGCAGCACGGGCCCCGGACGATCGAGGTCGACCTCGGTCCCGGGGTCTGTGCCGTCTTCACGACCGTCCACGGCGGCGTCTCCGCCCCGCCGTGGGCGAGCCTCAACCTGGGGACTGCGTGCGGTGACGCGCCAGCGGCCGTCGCCGAGAACCGGCGACGCCTGGGCGTGGCGGTGGGTGCGCCCGTCGCCTTCGCCACGCAGGTGCACGGGGCGGACGTCCTCGAGGTCTCGGGTGTCGACGGGCTCGGCGGCCTGTCGGGAACCGTCGGGGAGGCCGACGCCCTCGTGACCCGAGCGACCGACGTCGCGCTCGGCGTCCTCGTCGCCGACTGCGTGCCCGTCCTCCTCGCCGACCCGGACGCCGGCGTCGTGGCCGTCGCCCACGCCGGACGTCGCGGCGTCGAGCGTGAGGTCGTGCTCCGCGCGCTCGGCACGATGGTCGCGCGAGGCGCCGACCGTGCGCGGGTGCGCACCGCCGTCGGGCCGTGCGCGTGCGGGGCCTGCTACGAGGTTCCCGAGGACATGCGCGCGGCCGTCGCCGCACGTGTCCCCGCCACCTGGTCGACGACGTCGTGGGGGACGCCTGCTCTCGACCTCGCCGCCGGTGTCGAGCAGCAGCTGCGCGACGCGGGCGTCGCCTACGTCGCCCGTGCGGACCGCTGCACGATCGAGGACGCCGACCTCTTCTCCTACCGTCGCGCCGGACGGACGGGCGACCCGACCACGGGACGCTTCGCCGGCGTCGTCCGGATCGACCCGGCACGCCCCTGAGCGGAACCTCGCGCGCCGGGCGTGTCGGTGCCGAGCGGGGCGAACACCGACGGTTAGCGTGATTCCACCAGTGTGACGATGGACGGAGATAGGTCATGGCCGGAGCGCTTCGCAAGACGATGCTGTATCTGGGCCTCGCGGACGACCGTGGGGACCAGGAGTATGCCGACGCATACGAGGACGAGTACGCCGAGGAGTACGTCGAGCACGAGGAGGCTCCCGCGATGTCCCACGACTTCCCTGCCCAGGTGACGCCGATCAACCGCGCCGCCGCGCAGCGCCCCCAAGCGCCCGCTGCCGCCGACCTGCGCCGCATCACGACCGTGCACCCGCGCTCGTACAACGATGCGCGCGTGATCGGTGAGGCCTTCCGCTCGGGCACCCCTGTCATCATCAACCTCACCGACATGGACGACGCCGACGCGAAGCGTCTCGTCGACTTCTCGGCCGGGCTGATCTTCGGCCTCCGCGGCGCGATCGAGCGGGTCACGAACAAGGTGTTCCTGCTCTCGCCGGAGAACGTCGAGATCACGGGCGAGGAGCAGGTGGCAGCGGGCGACACCCGTTCCCACGCGGGCTTCTTCAACCAGAGCTGAGCAGACGCGCGTGCAGCAGCTGTTCGGCGTCCTGGCCACGCTGTGCTTCGTGTACTTCATCGTGCTCCTGGGGCGCATCGTCGTCGACCTCGTGCGCGTGGTCGCGCGTGACTGGCGTCCGCACGGGGTCGGCCTCGTCGTGATCGAAGGTGTCTACCTCGTGACCGACCCGCCGCTGCGCCTCCTGCGGCGTCTGATCCCGCCGTTGCGCCTCGGGCGCGTCCAGCTCGACCTGGCTTTCCTGGTGCTGATGCTCACCACCTCCGTCCTGGTGAACATCTTCGGGAGCCTCGCGAGCTGACTGCCTGGACCGAATACGAACCTGGGCGCGCAGCGCGCCCAATATCCGCTAGCGTGAGTCCGTGGTCGTCATCGACGTCCCGGCTCCATAACCCGAGTAACTCAACGAGGTGACACGATGGCACTGCTGACCGCAGAGGACATCCTCAACAAGAAGTTCACGGCGACGAAGTTCCGCGAGGGCTACGACGTCGTCGAGGTCGACGACTTCCTCGACGAGGTGCTCAACACGTTGCGAGCCCTCCAGGGCGAGAACGACGACCTCAAGTCCAAGCTTGCCGCGGCCGAGCGTCGCGTCGCCGAGCTGACCCGCGAGAACGCGGCAGCGGTGCAGGCAGCCTCCGCCCCGTCGCCCGCCTCCGCTCCCGAGCCCGTCCGCGAGGTCGTGCCCGTCCCGGAGCCCACGCCGGCCCCCGTCCCTGCGCCTGCCGCGGCGCCCCAGGTGTCGCGGGCGAGCGAGCCCGAGTCGGCCACCGGGATGCTGCAGCTCGCGCAGAAGCTGCACGACGACTACGTCCGCTCCGGCCAGGAGGAGGGCGAGCGCCTCGTCAACGAGGCACGCACCGAGGGCGAGCGCATCGTCCGCGAGGCGCAGGAGACCTCGGCGCGTACGCTCGGGCAGCTCGAGCAGGAGCGCTCGCTCCTGGAGCGCAAGATCGACGAGCTGCGCCAGTTCGAGCGTGACTACCGCACCCGCCTCCAGAGCTACCTCGAGACGCTGCTCGGCGACCTCAACACGCGGGGTTCCTCGATCCCGCCGTCGAACAAGGTCAACCCCGGCCTCTGAGCCGACGGGACGCCGTCCCGACTGAACCACCGGCCACGGCCGGCCACAGGCACCGCCACCGCGCGTGTTGTCTGGGCCGGTCGTTGCCGTCTATCCTCGGCAGTTCTGAACAGAGAGGCGACCTGATGTCGATCCAGGACGAAGAACGAACCCCTAGTCTCACGGAGCGGTTCCCGCGCCTCGCCAAGGACGTCAAGACCTTCCAGGTCCGCGACGGCGAAGAGCCGTGGACGCTCAAGGAGGCCAAGGCGGTCGCGACAGAGCTCGTCGCCGAGGTCGAGCGCCTCGAGGTCGAGCTGGCGAACGCGGACGCGGAGCTCTCGGAGCTGCTGCGCAACTCGGGGGACGGCGCTGGCGACGACCAGGCCGACTCGGGGTCGAGCGCGCTCGAGCGCGAGCAGGAGCTCACGTTCGTCAACAACACGCGTGACCTCCTCGCGCAGAACACGCACGCGATCCAGCGGATCGCCGCGGGGACGTACGGGACGTGCGAGTCGTGCGGCGGCCCCGTGGGCAAGGCCCGTCTGCAGGCGTTCCCACGCGCCACGCTGTGCGTGACCTGCAAGCAGCGCGAGGAACGACGCTGACCGAGGAAGCGGGCGACGTCACGTCGCACGGCGCCCGCCAGGACGACGTCCACGACGGTGACGCGCCCGCTCCTGCCCCTGCAGACGTCGTCGCGCCGGCCGCCCCTCGCAGCAAGCGGCTCGCGGTGCTCATGTTCGGCCTCGCGGCTGGGGTCGCTGTCGTCGACCAGCTCACCAAGCAGCTCGCGCTGAGCAGCCTCGAGCTCGGCGCCTCCACGACGTGGTTCCTCGGCGAGCTTCTCGGGTGGAAGCTCCTCCTCAACCCGGGGGCGGCGCTCTCGATGGGGACCGGCATCACCTGGGTCCTCACGCTGCTCACGGTCGCGGTCGTCGTCGTGATCGCGACACGCGCCCGGCGCATCACGTCGCGGGCATGGGCCGTCGCGCTCGCGCTCGTCCTCGGCGGAGCCGTCGGCAACCTGATCGACCGGCTCTTCCGCGCCCCCGGGTTCCCCGAGGGGCACGTCGTGGACTTCATCAACTACGCGGGCTTCTTCGTCGGGAACGTCGCCGACATCGCCATCGTCGCCGCTGCCGGCCTGCTCATCGTGCTGTCGTTCCGGGGCACCCCGATGACCGGTGGCCCGGATGACTCCGGCGAGAGCGCGGCCGAGGCGCAGGAGGAGGCCGGCGCGACGGTCGCCCCTGTGGCGCACGAGGCCGACACCGCGAGCGGCGAGCCGGAGCAGCGATGACCTCGCGCTCCCTCCCCGTTCCCGACGGCCTCGAGGGCGAGCGCGTGGACGCCGCACTCGCGCGTCTGCTCGGCTTGTCCCGCACCCGTGCCGCAGAGCTCGCGGGCGACGGCGCCGTGAGCGTCGACGGCCGGACTGTCGGCAAGTCGGACCGCCTCGTCGCGGGGTCCTGGCTCGAGGTAGAGCTGCCCGACCCGGCTGCGGCGGTCGAGCCGGAGCCGGAGCCCGTCCCGGGGATGATCGTGCGCTACGAGGACGACGACGTCGTCGTCGTCGACAAGCCGGTAGGAGTCGCAGCGCACCCGTCGCCGGGCTGGACGGGGCCGACCGTCGTCGGCGCCCTCGCTGCGGCCGGCTACCGGATCTCGACGTCAGGCGCGGCTGAGCGCCAGGGGATCGTGCACCGCCTCGATGCGGGCACGAGCGGGCTCATGGTCGTCGCGAAGAGCGAGCTCGCCTACACGGCTCTCAAGCGCGCCTTCAAGGAGCGCACGGTCGAGAAGGTCTATCACGCGCTGGTCCAGGGCCACCCCGAGCCGACGACGGGCACGATCGACGCCCCGATCGGGCGGCACCCGTCGTCCGACTGGAAGTTCGCGGTCGTCGCCGACGGCAAGCACTCGGTGACGCACTACGAGGTCCTGGAGATGTTCCCCGCGGCGAGCCTCGTCGAGGTGCACCTCGAGACCGGGCGGACGCACCAGATCCGGGTCCACTTCTCGGCGCTGCGGCACCCGTGCGTCGGCGACCTCATGTACGGCGCGGACCCGCGCCTCGCCGAGCGCACCGGACTGACGCGGCAGTGGCTCCACGCGATGCGCCTCGGGTTCGACCACCCGGTGACGGGGCAGCCGGTGCTGTGCACGTCCGAGTACCCGGCCGACCTCGCGCACGCCCTCGAGGTGGTGTCGGATGGTTTCCGCTGAAGGTGCGCACGACGGCGTGATGATCGAGGTCGTCACGACGCAGGCCCAGCTCGAGGAGTGCTACGCGGTCCGCTTCGAGGTGTTCGTGGAGGAGCAGAAGGTCCCGGCGGACGAGGAGCTGGACGCGCTCGACGTCGCTGAGACCACGACGCACGTGCTCGCCCGAGACGCGGCGGGCCGTGCCGTCGGCACGGCCCGGTTGCTGACCGCTGCGGAGCACCCGGGTGTCGTGCACGTCGGGCGTGTAGCCGTGCGTGCGGTCGCGCGTGGCACGCACGTCGGCGTCGCGCTCATGGAGGCGCTCCACGGGCTGGCGCTCGAGACGTGCGCGGTCGACGGCGTCGTCCGTTGCGAGCTGAGCGCCCAGCGGCAGGCCTTCGGCTTCTACGAGCGCCTCGGATACACCGTCGTGGGCGACTTCTACCTCGACGCAGGGATCGAGCACAAGGACGCCTGGATCGAGCTCCGGCGCGCCTGACGTGCACCGTCGCCGGGCGCGACGAGGGCCACTCCCGCCGGGGCGTCGGAGCGTCCGACGTCCGTCATAGGATCGGGGCATGCCCTCAGCCGGATCGGACTTCGTCCACCTCCATGCCCACACGGAGTACTCGATGCTCGATGGCGCAGCGCGCCTCGGGGACCTGTTCACCGAGGTCAACAGGCTCGGGCAGACGGCGATCGCGACGACCGACCACGGGTACCTGTTCGGCGCGTACGACTTCTGGAAGCAGGCCACGGCGGCCGGTGTGAAGCCGATCATCGGCGTCGAGGCGTATGTCACGCCGGGCACGAGCCGCTTCGACCAGACGCGCGTGCGCTTCGGCGAGGCCGGCCAGGAGGCGGACGACGTCTCGGCTCGCGGCGCCTACACGCACATGACGATGTGGGCCCGCAACAACGAGGGCCTGCACAACCTCTTCCGCGCGAGCTCGTACGCGTCCCTCGAGGGACAGATGGGCAAGTGGCCGCGCATGGACCGCGACCTCATCGAGCGGTACTCGGGCGGCATGATCGCGTCGACCGGGTGCCCCTCCGGCGAGATCCAGACCAGGCTGCGCCTCGGGCAGTGGGACGACGCGGTGCGCGTCGCCGGCGAGCTCCAGGAGATCTACGGCAAGGAGTTCTTCTACGTCGAGCTCATGGACCACGGGATCGACATCGAGACCCGCGTCCAGAAGGACCTCCTGCGCCTCGCGAAGACGATCGGCGCACCTCTCCTCGCGACGAACGACCTGCACTACGTCAAGCGTGAGGACTCGCACTCCCACGACGCCCTGCTGTGCATCAACTCAGGCTCCAAGCTGGCCGACCCGGGCCGCTTCAAGTTCGACGGTGACGGCTACTACGTCAAGTCGGCCGAGGAGATGCGACGGACGTGGGCCGAGCTGCCCGAGGCGTGCGACAACACCGTGCTGCTCGCGGAGCAGTGCGAGGTCTCGTTCAACACGAGCGCCAACTACATGCCGAACTACCCGTGCCCGCCCGGCGAGGACGAGACGTCCTGGTTCATCAAGGAGGTCGAGCGGGGGCTCGCCGTGCGGTACCCCGACGGGATCACCCCCGAGGTCCGCAAGCAGGCGGACTACGAGTGCCAGGTCATCACGCAGATGGGCTTCCCCGGCTACTTCCTCGTCGTCGCGGACTTCATCAACTGGTCGAAGGACAACGGGATCCGGGTCGGGCCTGGCCGTGGTTCGGGTGCGGGCTCCATGGCCGCGTACGCGATGCGCATCACGGACCTCGACCCGCTCCAGCACGGCCTGATCTTCGAGCGCTTCCTCAACCCGGACCGCGTCTCGATGCCCGACTTCGACGTCGACTTCGACGAGCGTCGGCGCGGGGAGGTCATCAGGTACGTCACGGAGAAGTACGGCGAGGACCGCGTCGCGCAGATCGTCACGTACGGCACGATCAAGGCGAAGCAGGCGCTCAAGGACTCGACACGCCTCCTCGACTTCCCGTTCGCGATGGGTGAGAAGCTCACCAAGGCGATGCCGCCCGCGATCATGGGCAAGGACATCTCGCTGTCCGGCATCTTCGACCCGAACGACAAGCGGTACGCCGAGGCGGAGGAGTTCCGGCAGGTCCACGCCGCCGACCCGGACGCGCAGCGCGTCGTCGAGCTCGCGAAGGGCATCGAGGGCCTGAAGCGGCAGTGGGGCGTGCACGCCGCCGGCGTCATCATGTCGAGCGACCCGCTGATCGACATCATCCCGATCATGCGCCGCCCCCAGGACGGCGCGGTCATCACGCAGTTCGACTACCCGAAGTGCGAAGAGCTCGGCCTCATCAAGATGGACTTCCTGGGGCTGCGCAACCTCACGATCCTCGACGACGCGCTCGACAACATCGTCGCGAACGGCAAGGAGCCGGTCGTCCTCGAGGACCTCACGCTCGACGACCCGAAGGCGTACGAGCTGCTCGCGCGCGGCGACACGCTCGGCGTGTTCCAGCTCGACGGCGGGGGCATGCGCTCGCTGCTCAAGCTCATGCGTCCGGACAACTTCGAGGACATCTCCGCCGTCGGTGCGCTCTACCGACCGGGCCCGATGGGCGCGAACTCGCACACGAACTACGCGCTGCGCAAGAACGGGCTCCAGGAGGTCACCCCGATCCACCCGGAGCTCGCAGAGGCGCTCGAGGACGTCCTGGGCAACACGTACGGCCTGATCGTGTACCAGGAGCAGGTCATGGCGATCGCGCAGAAGCTGGCCGGGTACACGCTCGGACAGGCAGACATCCTCCGCCGCGCAATGGGCAAGAAGAAGAAGTCCGAGCTGGACAAGCAGTTCGAGGGCTTCTCCGCGGGCATGATGTCGCGCGGCTTCTCGATGGACGCGGTCCAGACGCTCTGGAACATCCTGCTGCCGTTCTCCGACTATGCGTTCAACAAGGCGCACTCCGCCGCGTACGGCGTCGTCTCGTACTGGACGGCTTATCTCAAGGCGAACTACCCGGTCGAGTACATGGCCGCGCTCCTGACGAGCGTCAAGGACGACAAGGACAAGTCGGCGCTCTACCTCAACGAGTGCCGCCACATGGGCATCACCGTGCTCCCGCCGGACGTCAACTCGTCCTCGGCGAACTTCACCGCCGTCGGCGCCGACATCCGCTTCGGCCTGACCGCCATCCGCAACGTCGGCGCGAACGTCGTCGAGTCGATCGTCGCGGTGCGCGAGGAGAAGGGCGACTTCACGTCGTTCACCGACTTCCTCGACAAGGTGCCGGCCGTCGTCTGCAACAAGCGCACGATCGAGTCGCTCATCAAGGGCGGCGCGTTCGACTCGCTCGGGCACACGCGGCGCTCGCTCGTCATGGTCCACGAGCAGGCGGTGGACTCGGTGATCGGGGTCAAGCGCAAGGAGGCCGAGGGGCAGTTCGACCTCTTCGCGGACTTCGGTGCGACCGACGAGGACGAGTCGATCGGGTTCAGCGTCGACGTCCCGGACCTGCCGGACTGGGACAAGAAGCAGCTGCTGACGTTCGAGCGCGAGATGCTCGGCCTCTACGTCTCCGACCACCCCCTCTCGGGCCTCGAGCACGTGCTGTCCCGGGCCGCGGAGACGTCGATCGCCGCGCTCATCACCGACGAGGGGCGTTCTGACGGTTCGGTCGTGACGATCGCCGGCCTGATCACGTCGCTCCAGCGCAAGATGTCGAAGAACGGCAACCCGTGGGCCGCCGTGACGATCGAAGACCTCGAAGGGTCGATCGAGGTCATGTTCTTCGGCGAGACGTACCTCGCGTACTCGACGATCCTCGCGGAGGACCAGATCGTCACGCTCAAGGGACGTGTCCGGCGGCGCGACGAGACGATGTCGCTGCAGGCGATGGAGCTCTCTCTCCCGGACACGAGCGCAGGCCCGGACTCGCCCGTGCTCGTGACGGTGCCGGTGTCGCGGTGCACGCAGCCCGTCGTCGAGCGGCTGCGCGACATCCTGCGCACGCACCCCGGTGCGACCGAGGTGCACCTCAAGCTCACCGAGCCCGGCCGCGCGACGCTCATGAAGGTCGAGGACAGGCTGCGCGTCGAGCGGTCGCCCGCGCTGTTCGGCGACCTCAAGGCACTCCTGGGCCCGACCTGCCTCGCCAGCTGACCTGCGCCTGCTTCCCTTCCCGAGACCGGAGCGACACGTGATCCACCTGACCCCCGAGCAGCACGTCTTCGTCACGGAGCGGCACCTCGCGACCTTGTCGACCCTCCGCGCGGACGGTTTCCCGCACGTCGTCCCCGTCGGCTTCACGTGGGACGACGGCGCCGGGGTGCTGCGCATCACGACGAACGTCACGAGCGTCAAGGCGCGCAACCTCGCCGCCGGGAATGCTGACGGGGGGCCCGCGCGCGCGGCCGTCTGTCAGGTCGACGGCGGTCGGTGGATCACGCTCGAGGGACCGACGACGGTCGTGGACGACCCGGAAGAGATCGCGGAGGCGGTGCGCCGTTACGGCCTGCGCTACCGCGTGCTCGAGCCGAACCCGCAGCGAGTCGTCCTGCGCATGGCGGTCGACAAGGTGATGAGCTCGGCGTACATGGCCCGCTGAGGCGGGACGTCAGAGGCCTCGAGCGAGGCCGATCCACCGGCCCGGCGAAGAGCCCGTCGTGGAGCGCGTCAGGCGCGCGCGACGCGCGCCGTGCGGGTCCCGCCCGGGCCCGACACGGAGACGACGTCGCCGGGGACGAGCTGACGACCACGCCGTTCGTCGGTCTCACCGTTGACGCTCACGGCGCCGTCAGCCACGAGCTCGCGCGCCTCGGCACCGGACTCCGCGAGGTCGGCGAGCTTGAGGAACTGACCGAGCCGGATGGACTCGTCACGGATCGTCACGTCGTTCATGAGCCCAGTCTCGCAGGTCGGCGGCAGTCGCCGGCAAAGCCCGCGACCGGGGTGCGGGGCTCGGACTAGAGTTGGCGTCGTGATCAACCGTCTCGACCTGCGTGGTCGCTCCCTGTCCGCCCGTGAGCTCGCCGCGACCCTGCCTCGCCCCGAGGTCGGCGTCGAGGACGCGACGAAGCTCGTCGCACCGATCATCGACGACGTCCGCTCGCGCGGCGCCGCCGCGCTGCGCGACTACGCCGAGAAGTTCGACGGTGTGCGGCCCGAGCACGTGCGGGTACCGGCGGAGGCGATCACCGCGGCGCTCGAGGGGCTCGACGCGACCCTTCGGGCGAGCCTCGAGGAGTCGATCAACCGCGTGCGTCAGGTGCACGCCGCGCAGCGACCGACCGAGCTCGTCGTCGACCTGGCCCCCGGGGCGAGGGTGCGTCAGCGGTGGATCCCGGTGCAGCGCGTCGGGCTCTACGTGCCCGGCGGCCTCGCCGTGTACCCGTCGTCGGTCATCATGAACGTCGTCGCGGCGCAGGAGGCAGGTGTCCGCTCGCTCGTGGTGACGTCTCCGCCGCAGGCGCAGGACGGCGGCCTGCCCAACCCGACGATCCTCGCGGCGTGCGCGCTGCTGGGCGTCGACGAGGTGTACGCGGTCGGCGGTGCCCAGGCGGTCGCGATGCTGGCCTATGGCGCGGCAGGGGAGCTGCCTCAGGACGGCGACGTCCTCGCGGAGCCCGTCGATGTCATCACGGGGCCCGGCAACGTCTTCGTCGCTGCGGCGAAGCGCCTCGTGCGCGGCGTCGTCGGTATCGACGCGGAGGCCGGGCCGACCGAGATCGCCGTGCTCGCCGACGCGACCGCTGACCCCGAGCACGTCGCGGCCGACCTGCTGAGCCAGGCGGAGCACGACCCGATGGCGGCGTCCGTGCTCGTCACGGACTCGGTCGAGCTCGCCGACGTGGTCGATGCGGCGCTCGCGCGGCGTGCCGCCGCGACGCGGCACGCGGAGCGTGTCGCGACCGCGATCGGAGGACCGCAGTCCGCGATCGTGCTGGTGGACGACGTCGAGCAGGGCCTCTCGGTCGTCAACGCGTACGGCGCCGAGCACCTCGAGATCCAGACCAACGACGCGGCCGCGCTCGCGGACCGCGTGACGAGCGCTGGCGCGATCTTCGTCGGTCCGTACTCCCCGGTGCCGCTCGGTGACTACATGGCGGGCTCGAACCACGTCCTCCCGACGGGAGGGTGCGCGCACTTCTCGTCGGGGCTGGGCGTGCACAGCTTCGTGCGGGCCGTCCAGGTCGTCGAGTACTCGCGCGAGGGACTGGCGACGATCGCCGACCAGATCGTCACGTTCGCCGAGGCAGAGGACCTACCCGCGCACGGTGAGGCGATCAGCGCGCGGTTCTGACCTGTCGCGCGGCGGTGCCGTGCACGACGAGACGAGGTGCCTGGATGACCCCGCCCGACAGCCGTGCGGCCGCCGTGATGTGGTCCGCCTACCTCGCCTCGGGCCGGGGCCCGGCTCCGTCGGCGCCCGTGCCCGTCGTCGACAGCTTTGGTGACGGTCCGGCGCTCGCGGACGAGCTGCTCGGCCTCGTCCTGTCCGGGGTCAAGCGCGCGACCGCGTCCCTCCTCGACGAGTACGAGGTTCTCGGGGACACGGTTCCCGAGGAGGGTGACCACTGGGTCGTGTGCGACGGTGCGGGCATTCCCCGCATCATCCTGCGGACGACCGAGGTGCGGCGCGTGCGTTTCCGCGAGGTGGATGCGGCGTTCGCGTACGACGAGGGTGAGGGGGACCGCTCGATCGAGTCGTGGCGTCGTGGCCATCGGCGCTACTGGGAGCGTGTCGGCGCCAGCCTGGGCTTCGCTCTGACGAACGACTCGGTCGTCGTCGCGGAGCGGTTCCGGGTCGTCTGGCCGCCCGAGGATGCCGACGCCTGAGCGGGCTCGCGCCTGGTCCGGGACGCTGGTCAGGCGAAGCGGCGCAAGGTCTTGACGTTGCGGGTGGTCGCGACGCGGAAGCGCGAGCGCGCGAGGACCTTGGCGAGCGGCGTCGTGAGGGACGATCCGCGCGGGCAGCGCCACAGGAGCGCGTCGAGGCCCACGTCCGCAAGACGACGCGCCAGGTCAGCAGGCGGCGCCTGCCACGCCTCGAGAGATGCCTCGGGAGCCCCGGTCCGCGCGGCTGTCACCGTAGCCGCCTCGGCCGCCGCCTCCGCGAGGAGGCCGGGAGAGGTCGAGATGACGACGTAGCCGTGCGCGGTGTCGTCGTCGGGCCACGGGACGGCGTCGGCGAGCGTGGTCGCGAGCCCGAGCGGGAGGAGGGCGAGGTGCGCGTCGTATCCGAACGCCTCGCTGATCCTGCTCTCGAGGTCGGCGCGCACGTCCGCGAGCGGGGCGTCCCCGGTGACGTCGAGCAGGACGTTGCCGCTCGCGAGGACCGTGCGGACGGCACGCGCGCCGCTCGCTGCGACGACGGTCCGCAGCTGCGCCATCGGGATGGTCCGGCCGCCCACGTTCACGCCGCGCAAGAGGGCCACGACTCTGAGGTCACCGGGCGCGACAGCGGGTGCAGTGCTCATGAGGTCTCCTGGGGAGTGGGACGGGACACGGTCAGGCCTGCGCGAGGACGAACGGCAGCACGCGAGCGGCGCCCGCCTGGCGCAGCATCCGGGCGGCTACCGTGAGGGTCCACCCCGAGTCGGTCAGGTCGTCGACGAGCAGCACGCTCCGCCCGGGAAGCCCCGCGGCGGCGGCCTCGGAGAGCGCGGGCCGCAGGCGTTGCGCGACGCCCGCGAGGCGGATCGCAGAGTTGACGTCCCGTCTGCCTGCCGGGACCCCAGGGGCTGGCTCGACCGAGCCGACGACCGGCTTGTCGAGGTAGCGGCCGAGCCCGTGCGCGAGGTGGCTCACGAGGACCGGCCGGGTCGCGGACGCGATCCACACGATCCCGTCGACCCGCTGAGCGTCCGCCCAGTCGTCGAGCACCCGCGCGGCGGCGGTGCGCAGCGGGGTCGGCACCTCGCCGTCGGGCGTGGCAGGCGCGAAGAGCTCGCGCAGCGGCGCGGACCAGCCCAGCCCGTCGAGCCGTGCGACCGCACGGCCGGGCTCGGCGACCTCCTCGGGGGAGAGCCTCCCCGAGAGGTCGACGCCGAGCGCTGCCATCCCCGACGGCCACTGCCGGCGGGTGCTGATCTCGATGCCGGGCCGGTCCATCGCGGCGCGCGCCCGGCGCACGAGCGACGGGTCGGGCGCGGCCGGCAGGTCGAGCGTCGAGCAGCGGTCGCAGCGCCCGCACCGCCACCCTTCGACGAGCTCGGGGTCGTCGAGCTGGTGCCGCAGGAACGCCATGCGGCAGCCGCCGGTCGACTGGTAGGCGAGCATCGCCTCCTGCTCGGTGCGACGTGCGCGCTCCACCCGCTCGTACCGTTCACCCTCGTACGCCCACGGCTCGCCGGTGACCTCCCAGCCGCCGCGGACGCGTCGGACGACGCCGTCGACGTCGAGGACCTTGAGCATCATCTCGAGCCGCGACCGCTTGAGGTCGACGCGCGTCTCGAGGGCGGGGAGCGACATCGTGCCGTTCTCGGAGAGCGCGCGCAGCACGGCCCGCACCTGCCCCTCCGCCGGGAAGGCGAGCGACCCGAAGTAGTCCCAGATGCGCTGGTCCTCCTCGCCCGGGACGAGGACGACGGTCGCGCGGTCGACGCCGCGGCCGGCGCGGCCGACCTGCTGGTAGTACGCGATCGGCGAGCTCGGGGCCCCGAGGTGGACGACGAAGCCGAGGTCCGGCTTGTCGAAGCCCATACCGAGCGCCGATGTCGCGACGAGGGCCTTGACGCGGTTCCCCTTGAGGTCGGCCTCGAGCGCCTCGCGCTCAGCGGTGTCGGTGCGACCCGTGTAGGCGCGGACCTCGATGCCCGCGGTGCGCAGCTGCTCGGCGACCTGCTCGGCAGCGGCGACCGTGAGGCAGTAGACGATGCCGGAGCCGGTCAGTCTCGGCAGCGCCTCGACGAGCCACGCGATGCGCGTGGGCTGGTCGGTCACGGGCAGGACCGCGAGGTGGAGCGACTCGCGATCGAGGCCACCACGCAGGACGAGCACCTCGTCGCCCGGGCGGACGCCGTCGGCGGCCGCGACGTGCCCCTCGGCGTCACGGTGCACCGCGAGCTGCTCCGCGACGTCGAGCGTCACGCGCTCGTTCGCGGTCGCGGTCGTCGCGAGCACGGGGATGCCCGCCGGCAGGTCGGCGACGAGGTCGCGGATCCGGCGGTAGTCGGGGCGGAAGTCGTGCCCCCAGTCGGAGATGCAGTGCGCCTCGTCGACCACGACGAGGCCCGCGGTCGCGGCGAGGCGGGGCAGCACCGTGTCGCGGAAGTCGGGGTTGTTGAGACGCTCGGGGGAGCACAGCAGGACGTCGACGTCGCCCGCGGCGATGCGGTCCTGGACGTCGTCCCACTCGGTGACGTTCGACGAGTTGATCGTCACGGCGCGCACCCCGGCTCGTCCGGCGGCCGCGATCTGGTCGCGCATGAGCGCGAGGAGCGGCGAGACGATGACGGTCGGTCCCTCGCCTCGCTCCCGCAGGAGCGAGGTCGCGACGAAGTACACGGCGGACTTTCCCCAGCCCGTGCGCTGGACGACGAGCACGCGGCGCTGGTGGGAGACGATCGCGTCGATCGCGCGCCACTGGTCGTCCCGCAGCCGTGCGTCCTCGCGACCGACGAGGCGACGCAGGACTGCCTCGGCCGCCTCGCGCCCGTCGAGCCCTTCGGTCGTCACGGGGACGATCTCAGGACGATCAGCTCTCGTGGGTCGTGGTCGCCGAGGTGCTCGGCCAGAGGGCGAGCCCGTGGCTGTGGCGGTCGCGCCGCCGTCCTCGGGGAGCCAGAGCGGCTCGTCCCAGTCGGCGGGCGGCTCGGCGAGCGGCACGTCCTCGTCCCAGGCCGTCGACCAGGCAGGCTCGGGGTCCGTCGCGGGAGCCGGAGCAGCGACCGGGGCGGGCCCGCTCTCCACCGAGGGCGAAGGGGAAGCCTGGGGGGTCGACGCCCGTGCTGGCGCTTGCGCGGCAGGCGAGGGTGCGGCGGGCGTGACAGGGCGCGTCGGGGGCGCTCCGAGCGGGCCGAGGTCGAGAGACGGCTCGGCGCCCGGCTGGTCGACGAGGGTGCGCGCGTCGAGCGACGACGCACCCCACTGCGGACCGGTGACCTCGACGTGGCGGCGCGGCACGCCCTCGAGCTTCGACCAGTCGGGCTCCGCGCCCCAGCGGCCCGGGGTGCCGCGCCGCTCGCGCGGCTCGCCAGCGGGAGCGTCGTCGCCGTGGGGCAGCGCGGCGTCGGGATCCTCGTCGCGCGGCTCGGGCTGGTCCTCGATCGTCATGGTCTCCAGACTACGGACCGGGACGGACATCGCCGGCAGGTGCTCAGATGGTGTGGATCGACCGTCGGGGCGATGGTGCCCTGGTCAGGTCCCGCCCGTGCCGCGACGCTGGGGAACGAGGGCGCGTCGTCCGTACCGGCGCGCGGAGCGAGGAGGTCGCACGTGCGCAAGGTCACGTACTCGATGGGCATGTCCCTCGACGGGTTCATCGTCGGCCCGGACGGAGATTTCCAGTGGACGGTCCCGGAGCCCGCGCTCTTCCAGATGTCCATCGACGAGGTCAAGGACGTCGGCGTCCACCTCCTCGGGCGCCGCCTCTACGAGACGATGCTCTACTGGGAGGACGTCGCCGACGACCCGTCCCTCGACCCGCAGGAGCGCGAGTGGACGGACCTGTGGAACGCCTTGCCGAAGGTCGTGTTCTCACGCACCCTCACCGGCGTCGTCCCGAGCGCGCGGCTCGCGACCGGCAGCCTTGCCGACGAGATCGCCCGGCTGCGCGCAGAGGAAGGGGAGGGGGACATCGCGATCGGCGGTGCAGACCTCGCTGCCCAGGCTGCCGACCTCGATCTGATCGATGAGTACCTCGTGCGCGTGTTCCCCGTCCTCGTCGGCGGGGGGACCCCGTTCTTCGCGCTGCACGGACGCCGGGTCGACCTCGAGCTCGTCGAGACGCGCACGTTCGGCTCCGGGGTGGTCTTCGTGCACTACCGTGTGCGGCGCGACGCCGACGGCGCCACGACGCGCACGCCGACCATCTCGTGAAATGCGCGGACGGCTGTCAGGGTGAACTCCTAGAGTTGCGTCGTGGCCAACCCTCGCAACACTGACGTCCCCCGCGCGCTGCGCCTGCCCGTGCGCCCCGAGCTCGCGGGCATCGAGCCGTACGGCGCCCCGCAGCTCGACGTCCCAGTCCTGCTCAACGTCAACGAGAACCCGTACGGGCCGAGCCCGCGGGTCGTCGCGTCGATCGCGAGCGCCGTCGCGGACGCCGCCGCCGGGCTCAACCGCTATCCGGACCGCGACTTCCTCGGCCTGCGCGGCGACCTGGCCGACTATCTCGCGCGCGAGAGCGGCGTGCGCGTCGCGGCCGAGCAGGTCTGGGCCGCGAACGGCTCGAACGAGGTCATGCTCCACCTCTTGCAGGCGTTCGCGGGGCCCGGGCGCACGGTCGTGTCCTTCGCGCCGACGTACTCGATGTACCCCGAGTACGCGCGCGACACGCACTCCGCGTACGTGGTGGGCCGTCGTGAGGCGGACTTCACGCTCGACCCGGAGCACGCGACCGCTGTCGTCGCTGAGCACCAGCCGTCCGTGACGATCCTCACGAGCCCGAACAACCCGACCGGGACCGCGTTGTCCGTCGACACGATCGTGGCGGTGTGCGAGGCGGCGCTCGAGGTCGACGTCGACGGCGCGCCCGGCATCGTCGTCGTCGACGAGGCGTACGGCGAGTTCCGCCGTGAGGGCGTCCCGTCGGCGCTCGAGCTGCTCGACCGCTTCCCGAACCTCGTCGTGAGCCGCACGATGTCCAAGGCGTTCGCGCTCGCGGGCGCGCGCCTCGGGTACCTCGCGGCCCGCCAGGAGATCGTCGACGCGTTGCGCGTCGTGCGGCTGCCGTACCACCTGTCGGCGGTCACCCAGGCGACCGCCCGGGCCGCGCTGTCGCACGCGGACGAGCTGCTCGGCCAGGTTGCTGAGCTGCGTGCCGAGCGCGACCGCACGGTCGCGTGGCTGCGCGCGCAGACCCACGAGGGTCGCCCGCTCGACGTCGCGGACTCGGACTCGAACTTCGTGCTGTTCGGCCGGTTCGCCGACCGCCACGCCATCTGGCAGGGTCTGCTGGATCGGGGTGTGCTCATCAGGGAGACTGGTCCCGAGGGCTGGCTGCGCGTGTCCATCGGCACGCGCGAGGAGATGGTGGCGTTCAAGGACGCCCTGGTGGAGGTAGCAGGACTGTGACCCGCAGCAGCAGGACGGCACGCATCGAGCGAGCGACGTCCGAGTCGTCGGTGCTCGTCGAGATCGACCTCGACGGGACCGGTCGCACGGACATCTCGACGACGGTGCCGTTCTACGACCACATGCTCACGGCCCTGGGCAAGCACTCGCTGATCGACCTGACCATCAAGGCGACCGGTGACACGCACATCGACGCGCACCACACGGTCGAGGACGTCGCGATCTGCCTCGGCGAGGCGCTCAAGGTCGCCCTCGGTGACAAGCGGGGCATCGCGCGCTTCGGGGACGCGCACGTCCCGCTCGACGAGGCGCTCGCGCGTGCCGTCGTCGACGTCTCCGGCCGCCCGTACCTCGTGCACGACGGCGAGCCCGCGGGCCAGGAGTACCACCTGATCGGCGGCCACTTCACGGGCTCGCTCACGCGGCACGTGCTCGAGTCGATCGCGCACCACGCGAACATCTGCCTGCACGTGACGGTGCTCTCGGGCCGCGACCCGCACCACATCGTCGAGGCGCAGTTCAAGGCGCTCGCGCGGGCTCTGCGCGCCGCGGTCGCGCTCGACCCGCGTGTCGACGGCGTGCCGTCGACCAAGGGCGCGCTGTGACGTCCGGCGCGGTCCCGGGCGCCGCAGACGAGCTGCCCGACGACGTGTCGTTCGAGATCCCGGACGACCTGTCGGGTTTGAGCATGTTCGGTGAGACCACGTCGAAGCCGACCGTCGCGCTCGTCCTGACCCAGGTCGCCGGTGCGGACCCGCTCGCGGCAGTGTGCGCCGTCGCGAAGCTCGAGGTCGACGTGTTCTTCGCACAGGGTGTCGGCGCGGTCGCGGTCTGCCGGGACCTCGACGGTGACGGCCCCGCTCAGGTCGCTGCAGGCATCTCGCAGCTGATCAGCGGTGTCCCGGCGATCCTCGTCGAGCGCCGGGAGAACCAGATCACCGCGACGCGCTGGCTCGACGGCGAGCGCGGGGACGACGTCCCTGCGGGCCTGTTGCTCGACGGCGCCCCTGACGACCTCGAGGGGCTGCTCCTCGGCACGCACACGCTCGCCGACGTCAAGGGTGTTCTGCCGGCGGGCCAGTACTCGCGCCTCAAGGCTGCGCGGCTGCTCACGTCTCTCGCACGCAAGGCTAGGAAGAAGTCATGAGCGCGCCGTCCGTCGTCGTCCTTGACTACGGCTTCGGGAACGTCCGCTCGGCCGTGCGCGCGCTCGAGCGCGTGGGCGCCGAGGTCGAGCTCACGAACGACCGTGCGGCCGCCGAGTCGGCCGACGGTCTCGTCGTGCCCGGCGTCGGTGCGTTCGCCGCGGTGATGGAGGGGCTGCGCGCGGTTCGCGGCGACCAGATCGTCGGTCGGCGCCTCGCCGGTGGCCGTCCCGTGCTCGGCATCTGCGTCGGCATGCAGGTCATGTTCGAGGCGGGCGACGAGCACGGCGTTCACACCGAAGGCCTGGGGGAGTGGCCCGGTGTCGTCGACCGCCTGCACGCCCCGGTGGTTCCGCACATGGGCTGGGCGACCGTCGAGGCTCCCGAGGGCACGGCTCTCTTCGCGGGCATCGAGGACGAGCGCTTCTACTTCGTGCACTCGTACGCCGCGCAGACGTTCACGCTCGGTCAGGACGAGCCGGCCGACGGCCGGTTCCGCCCACCGCTCGTCACCTGGGCAGACCACGGCGGTCCTTTCGTGGCTGCCGTCGAGAACGGCCCCCTCGCCGCGACGCAGTTCCACCCGGAGAAGTCCGGCGACGCTGGCGCCCAGCTCCTCACCAACTGGCTCTCGTCCCTGCGCTGACGCGCGGGACAGCCCTCCGTCTCGGCTGTCGCCGAGCCCGAACCCCCTGGAGATGAACCCCATGACCGACCGTCTCGTGCTGCTCCCTGCCGTCGACGTCGCCGACGGGCAGGCTGTGCGCCTCGTCCAGGGCGAAGCAGGTTCGGAGACCTCGTACGGCGACCCGCTCAGCGCGGCGCTCGACTGGCAGGCGGGCGGTGCGGAGTGGATCCACCTCGTCGACCTGGACGCGGCGTTCGGGCGCGGTTCGAACGCGGAGCTCCTCGCCGAGGTCGTCGGCCGTCTCGACGTCAAGGTCGAGCTCTCGGGCGGCATCCGGGACGACGAGTCGCTCGCCCGTGCGCTCGCGACGGGCTGCGCGCGCGTCAACCTCGGGACCGCTGCCCTGGAGAACCCTGAGTGGACCGCGAAGGTCATCGCGGAGCACGGCGACGTCGTCGCTGTGGGGCTCGACGTGCGCGGGACGACTCTCGCGGCACGCGGCTGGACCGAGGACGGCGGTGACCTCTGGGAGGTCCTCGGCCGCCTCGAGGCCGCTGGCTGCTCGCGCTATGTCGTGACCGACGTGACGAAGGACGGCACGCTGCGCGGCCCGAACGTCGAGCTGCTCGCCGAGGTAGCTCAGCGTGCGAAGGCTCCCGTCGTCGCGTCGGGTGGCATCTCGAGCCTCGACGACCTGCGCGCCCTGCGCGCGCTGGTCCCGCAGGGCGTCGACTCCGCGATCGTCGGCAAGGCTCTCTACGCGGGCGCGTTCACGTTGCCCGAGGCGCTCGACGTCGCTGGTCGGCCGTGACGCACGGCGCTCACGACGGACACGATCACGGCGTCCCGGCGGACTCGGCGGGGACGCCGTGGTCCGGTCGTGACCTGAGGTCGAACCCCTTCGCGGGCGACGACGGGTCGTGCGAGCCGGCTCTCGCCGCGGCCCTCGAGGCATACGCGTCCGGCGGACGCACCGCCGATCTCGAACGTGTCATCGGGGCGCTCGCGTCTGCGCGGGTGCTCGTGCCGATCATCGCCGAGCTCGACGTCGCGGGTCGTGGCGAGCACGGCCAGGACGTCGACAAGGAGGCGAGCGCAGGGGTCGTCGCGCTCGAGGCTCCCGACGGTCGCAAGGCGCTGCCCGTGTTCTCCTCGGTCGAGGCGATGACGCGGTGGCGTGCCGACGCCCGTCCGGTGCCGTCGTACGCGACGCGCGCGGCGCTCTCGGCAGTGCAGGAAGGCTGGGCCCTCGTCGTCCTCGACCCGGGCGGCCCGACGACGGTGCTCGTGCCGCGTCCCGCCGTGTGGGCGCTCGCGCAGGGGCGTACGTGGGAGCCTGCGGTGCGCGACGGCGTCGTCGACGAGGCGGTGCGTGCCGCGGTGCGGGACGCCGCGCTCCCGGCTCAGCACGTGGTCCGGGCCGACGCCGTGCCCGGGCGTACGGCGGAGGTCGCCGTGGCGCTCGGCATCGATGGCGGTCTCGACCGTGCGGGACTCGACCAGGTGCTTGCCTGGGTCAACCGCGCGCTCGCCGCGAGCAGCGTGATCAGCGAGCGGGTCGACTCGCTCGAGCTGCGTATCGGCAAGGCCTGACGCCTGACGTCCGACGAAGGCCGCGCCCGCAAGGGGCGCGGCCTTCGTCGTGCTCGGGGGACCGTTCTCAGGAGACGGGACCGGTGAGCTTCTCGCCCGGGCCCTCGCCCGGTGCGTCCGGGATCGCGCTCGCCTCGCGGAACGCGAGCTGCAGCGAGCGCAGCCCGTCACGCAGGGAGCGGGCGTGCTGGTTGCCGATGTCGGGTGCCGACGTGACGACGAGCCCGGCGAGCGCGGTGATGAGCTTACGTGCCTCGTCGAGGTCCGTGAGGTCCTCCTCGCCCTCGGCGAGGCCGCACTTGACGGCGGCCGCGCTCATGAGGTGGACCGCGGCGGTCGTGATGACCTCGACGGCCGCGACGTCGGCGATGTCTCGGGTGGCCTGCGCGGCGTCGTCGCTCGGGCTGGCCTGGGGAGAGGGGTTCGTCATGCGCTTATTGTCGCCCACCGGGAGGGGGACGACGTACGGCGAGACGACGCAGCCCCGCACTCGACGAGCGTGCGGGGCTGCGTCTCCGCGACCGGGTCCCCGGTGCGGCATGACGGCGTCAGGCGTTCAGCGCCGCCCGCAGCTGCTCGCCGAGGCCAGCGTCGACCTGGCCCCAGTACCAGAAGAAGCGCTCACGGATCTCGGGGACCGTGATCCCGGCGCCCTGGCCCGTGAGGGTCTCGAGGAAGGCCGCCTTCTGGGCGTCGTCGAACACGTCGCGGTAGAGGGTTCCGGCCTGACCGAAGTCGGAGTCGTCCGAGCGCAGCGTCTGGGCCGCGCGGACGAGCGCACCGTCCGTCTCCCACGCGACCTCGCCGGCCCGTGCGCCGTCGGCAGCCGGGCCGCCCGTCGAGTTGGTCGCGTGGACCGGCATCGTGGCAGGCGCGTAGTGGTAACGCATCTGGCCCTCGTGCTGGTAGTTGCGCACCTCGGCGGCGTGCGGCATGTTCACCGGGAGCTGGTTGTAGTTCGCACCGATCCGGTAGCGCTGCGCGTCCGGGTAGGCGAACACGCGGCCCATGAGCATCTTGTCGGGCGAGATGCCGATGCCCGGCACGAGGTTCGACGGCGAAAACGCCGCCTGCTCGATCTCCGCGAAGAAGTTCTGCGGGTTGCGGTCGAGGGTGAGCTCGCCGACCTTGAGGAGCGGGTAGTCCGCGTGCGACCAGGTCTTGGTGATGTCGAACGGGTTGAAGCGGTAGGTCTTGCCCTCCTCGTACGGCATGACCTGGACGAAGAGGTCCCACACGGGGTGCTCCTCGCGCGCGATGGCCTCGAAGAGGTCGCGGCGGTAGTAGTCGGCGTCGGATCCGGCGAGGTGCTGGGCCTCGTCGGCGGACATGGCCTCGACGCCCTGGCGGGACTTGAAGTGGTACTTGACCCAGAACTGCTCACCCTCGCCGTTGACCCACGAGAACGTGTGCGAGCCGTAGCCGTTCATGTGGCGCCACGAGCGCGGCAGGCCGCGGGAGCCCATGAGGTAGGTGACCTGGTGGGCGGACTCGGGGGAGAGCGTCCAGAAGTCCCACTGCATGTCGGCGTCTCGCAGCCCGGAGGCGCCGGTGCGCTTCTGCGAGTGGATGAAGTCGGGGAACTTGATCGCGTCACGGATGAAGAACACCGGGGTGTTGTTGCCGACGATGTCGTAGTTGCCCTCGGTCGTGTAGAACCGCAGCGCGAAGCCGCGGACGTCGCGCCACGTGTCGGGGGAGCCCTGCTCGCCGGCGACGGACGAGAAGCGCAGGAGCGTCTCGACCTCCGATCCGGGCTGGAAGACGGCGGCCTTCGTGAACCGCGAGACGTCGTCGGTCACGACGAACCGGCCGAAGGCCCCGCCGCCCTTGGCGTGCGGGTTGCGCTCCGGCACGCGCTCGCGGTTGAAGGAGGCGAGCTTCTCGACCAGGAAGCGGTCGTGCAGCGCGGTGATGCCGTCGGGGCCGGTCGTGAGGGAGTGCTGGTCCGAGGGGATGGGTGCGCCGGTCTGGCTGGTCGTGAAGCTGGGGTCGGTCACTGGTGTCTCCTTCTGCCCGTGCGGGCTCGTGTGGTGTGCCGTGGAGGCGTCGTCGGCGAGCGTGCTCACCGGAGGCTGTGGCTGGTCAGGCTGTCGTGGTGCCGGCAACGCGGCAGTCGGGGCAGGTGCCCCAGTAGATGACCTCGGCGGTGTCGATGGCGAAGCCGTGGGTCGAGGACGGGACGAGGCATGGTGCATGTCCTGTCGCGCAGTCGACGTCGCCCACGGCTCCGCACGAGCGGCAGACGACGTGATGGTGGTTGTCGCCCACCCGGACCTCGAAGCGTGCCGGATGCCCGGCCGGTTCGATGCACTGGACGATGCCGCGCTCGGTGAGCGCGTGCAGGACGTCGTAGACGGCCTGCACGGAGACCGTGCCGAGCCGTTCGCGCACTCGTGTCAGGACGGTGTCGGCGTCGGCGTGCGGGGTGGCGCGCAGGCACTCGAGGACCGCGATGCGGGGCGCGGTCACGCGCAGCCCGGCCGAACGCAGCTGGGCTGCGACGTCGTCGCTCGCATGGGTCGGGGTGCTCATGACCTGCAGTCAAGCATGTTATCTGGAATCGTTCAAGTAACGGAACTCTTCAGTTCTGTCTGTGTCGGAGTCGGGATGCGCATGTGGTAGCGTTGACCCCTGACTGATCGGTGTGTGCTCACGCATGCGCCGAGAGCAAGTGGAGAACATCCCACCTAGGTCCCGCCCGAGCTGCCTCGCAGCCGACAGGGACCGGGTCCCGGTCCAGAGCGGGCGCTTCAACGCGTCCGCTCGCTCGTGGGCGCACCGTGCCCATGGGATGGATGTGATGGCCTCCTCCTGCTCGCAGGGACGGAGGCCTTCTTCGTCTCTGTGCACACCACCGAGTTCTGAGGAGACTTCCATCAGCGAGCCCCGCATCAACGATCGGATCCGCGTCCCCGAGGTCCGGCTTGTCGGCCCCAACGGGGAGCAGGTCGGCATCGTCCGCGTGGAGGACGCGCTGCGCCTGGCGCAGGAGGCGGACCTCGACCTCGTCGAGGTCGCGCCTGACGCGCGTCCTCCGGTCTGCAAGCTCATGGACTTCGGCAAGTTCAAGTACGAGGCAGACATGAAGGCGCGTGAGGCCCGGCGCAACCAGGCCAACACGGTCCTCAAGGAGATCCGCTTCCGCCTGAAGATCGACCCGCACGACTACGGCACGAAGAAGGGCCACGTCGAGCGCTTCCTGTCGGCAGGCGACAAGGTCAAGGTCATGATCATGTTCCGCGGCCGTGAGCAGTCGCGCCCTGAGATGGGCGTCCGTCTGCTGCAGCGTCTCGCGGAGGACGTCGCCGAGCTCGGCTTCGTCGAGAGCATGCCCAAGCAGGACGGCCGCAACATGACCATGGTGCTCGGCCCGGTCAAGAAGAAGGCCGAGGCCAAGAGCGAGCAGCGTCGCAAGCGCGAGGAGACTCGTCGTGCCCCGCGTCCCGAGGCCGAGGTCGACTCGATAGCCGAGGCGTCCGCCCCCGTGGAGGCTGCTGCGCCCGAGGCCCCCGTCGAGACGCCCGCGGCCGCGACCGCTGCTGCTCCGGTCGAGACGGCTGCGCCTGTGGAAGCCCCGGTCGTCGAGGCCGCGCCGGCGAAGGCTGCTGCCAAGCCCGCGACCGCGAAGCCTGCTGCCGCGCCGAAGCCCGCTGCGGCGAGCCCCAAGCCGGCGGCGACGCCCAAGCCTTCAGTCCCGAAGCCGGCGGCTGCCAAGCCTGCCCGGCCCGCACCGAAGCCCGCCCCGAAGCCTGCGCCGAAGAGCGAGTGACGAGACCTGCACACCGAGCGGGACCTGCACGTGAGGTCCCGACCGACACTGTCGTACGCCAGCCGGCGCACGACCGACCCTGAGGAGACACGGCAGCCATGCCGAAGAACAAGACGCACTCCGGTGCCAAGAAGCGGTTCCGCATCACCGGTTCCGGGAAGGTCATGCGCGAGCAGGCCAACAAGCGCCACCTGCTCGAGCACAAGTCGAGCCGTCGTACGCGCCGCCTGAGCGCCGACCAGGTCGTCTCGGCCGCCGACACCCCCAAGATCAAGAAGCTGCTCGGCAAGTGACCCTCGGGGCGCGTCCTGCGCCCTGAAGGAGCTTGTGAGCCCCGAGAACCAAGGAGCATCACGTGGCACGCGTGAAGCGGGCAGTCAACGCCCACAAGAAGCGTCGTTCAACCCTCGAGCGGGCCAGCGGTTACCGCGGCCAGCGCTCTCGCCTGTACCGCAAGGCGAAGGAGCAGGTCACTCACTCGATGGTCTACTCCTACCGCGACCGCAAGGCGCGCAAGGGAGACTTCCGCAAGCTGTGGATCCAGCGCATCAACGCTGCGGTCCGCGCCGAGGGCATGACCTACAACCGCTTCATCCAGGGCCTCAAGGCCGCTGGTGTCGAGGTTGACCGTCGCGTCCTCGCTGACCTCGCCGTGACGGACGCCAACGCGTTCAACACGCTGGTCAAGGTCGCGAAGGAGGCCCTCCCGGCCGACGTCAACGCCCCCAAGGCTGCTGCCTGAGCCGTACGTCTCCACGACGTCGCGCGCTTCGCAGCCTCAGGACGCCCGGACATGCCCGAGCTGATCAACCCCCGTTCCGAGCGGGTGCGGTCAGTCCGGGCGCTGTCCGGGCGTTCTGCGCGTTCGCGCACCGGTCGGTTCCTCGTCGAGGGCCCGCAGAGCGTCCGCGAAGCTGTGCGTTACGCGCCGGACCTGGTGCGCGACCTGTTCCTGACGGAGACGGCCGCTGACCGGTACACGGAGATCGTCGACGCCGCCCACGAGGCGGGCGTCACGCCCCGGACCGGCTCGGACGAGGTCCTCGACGCGATGAGCCCCGACGCCCAAGGGATCGTCGCCGTCCTCGACCGTCCCCACGCATCCCTCGAGGACGTGGCCGCCCTGAACCCGCGCCTCGTCGCGGTCCTCCTCAACGTCCGCGACCCCGGCAACGCCGGCACGGTCATCCGCGCTGCTGACGCGGCAGGCGCTGACGCCGTCGTCCTCGCCGGGGAGAGCGTCGACGTGCTCAACCCGAAGGTCGTGCGTTCGACGGCCGGCTCGCTCTTCCACCTTCCCGTCGTCGCAGGCGCGTCGTACGACGACGTCCTCGGTGCCGTGCACGGGCTCGGCATGACGGTCCTCGCCGCTGACGGCGTCGGGCCGCACGATCTGGACGACCTGCTCGACGCCGCCGGCGCCTCGGGTGGAGGACAGCCAGACCTCGCCGCACCGACCGCCTGGGTGTTCGGCAACGAGGCCTGGGGCCTGCGCCCCGAGGACCGTGACCGCGCTGACGCCGTCGTCCGCGTGCCGATCCGCGGCCGCGCCGAGTCCCTCAACCTCGCCACGGCCGCGACCGTCTGCCTGTACGGCTCCGCACGCGCCCAGCGGTGACGGCTGCTGGGCCCTCGGCCCCGCGCACGACATGCGTCTGGTGCGCTTAGATGTTCACGTGAGCAACGACGCGACCGTGCCCGTCTCGGGCACGCAACACATCCTGACCAGTGGCCCCTACCGTGCGGTGATCGCCTCGGTGGGCGCGAGCCTGCGAGTGCTCGAGCACGACGGCCGTCCCCTCGTGACGCCGTTCGGCGAGGAGGACGTCCGGCCCGGCTACCGCGGCGCGGTGCTCGTACCGTGGCCCAACCGCGTCGTCGACGGGCACTACTACGTCGACGGACGCACCTACGCGCTCTCCTTGACGGAGCCCGAGCGTGGCCACGCGCTGCACGGCCTCGGGGCGTGGGCCGAGTGGACCGTCGTCTCGAGCGACGAGACGTCCGTGACGCTCGGCCACACGATCGCCCCGCAGGCCGGCTACCCCTTCCGCGTGCGGTGCGAGGTGACCTACGCGCTGTCCGGCGACGGCCTGAGCTGGAGCGTCCGCGCGACGAACGTCGGGACGGGGCGTGCCCCGTACGGCACGGGCCCGCACCCGTACCTCGTCGCTGGTCCCGAGCCTGTGGACGAGTGGGAGGCACTCATCCCCGCCGAGCAGGTCCTGACGGTCACACCTGACCGTCTCGTCCCGACCGGCGTCGCCGACGTCGCGACGTACGACGGCGGCACGCTCGACTTCCGTACGCCTCGCGTCGTCGGCAGCACGTTCATCGACCACGCTTACACGGGCCTCGTCCTCGAGGACGGTACGGGTCGCGTCGAGGTGCGTTCGCCGTCGGGCACGGGTGTCGCGATGGAGTGGGAGGCGGGCAGCCCGTGGCTCCAGGTGCACACGCCGGAGGGTCCTGGCGACGCGTTCCGCAGCGGCCTCGCCGTCGAGCCCATGACGTGCCCGCCCGACGCCTTCAACTCGCGCACGGACCTGGTGCTGCTCGAGCCGGGCGAGAGCCACGAGGTCGGCTGGCGCATCTTCGCGCTCTGACGCCCGCCCCGCGCGGCCTGGTGCACCACGCCGGGCCGCGCGGGGGTGCGGACGGGGCGCGGATCCGGGTTCCGGGCCTCGTAGAATGATCGACGATCCCACTCGCTCCGGTTCCGGAAGGCACGGATGTCCACGCCAGAAACGCCCCTGTCCCCGCTCGACGCCGCCGGCATCGACGCGGCGCTGACGGAGGCTCTCGCCGCCGTCGCGTCGGCTGCTGACCTCGAGGCGCTCAAGGAGGTGCGGATCGCCCACGCCGGGGACCGCAGCCCCCTCGCGCTCGCCAACCGTGAGATCGGCCAGCTCGAGCCCGCCGAGAAGGCGACCGCCGGCAAGCTTCTCGGCCCGGCTCGCGGCCGCCTCGCCAAGGCGCTCGCCACGCGCCAGGAGGAGCTCGAGGCCGAGCGCGCCGCGCA
This sequence comes from Flavimobilis sp. BM9, assembly GCF_058313055.1. Taxonomy (NCBI): domain Bacteria; kingdom Bacillati; phylum Actinomycetota; class Actinomycetes; order Micrococcales; family Jonesiaceae; genus Flavimobilis; species Flavimobilis sp. BM9. The sequence continues at coordinate 871,978 of NZ_JBZEMO010000001.1, forward strand.
GGTCCTCGTCACCGAGGCTGTCGACGTGACGCTCCCGACGGACCGTGTCGCTTCCGGTGCCCGTCACCCGCTCGAGCTGATCTCGGAGCAGGTCGCGGACTTCTTCGTGGCCATGGGCTGGGAGATCGCCGAGGGGCCTGAGGTCGAGGCGGAGTGGTTCAACTTCGACGCGCTCAACTTCGGCCCTGACCACCCGGCGCGCCAGATGCAGGACACGTTCTTCGTCGAGGGACCTGAGGCCGACGGCGCGGGCTCGGGCCTCGTCATGCGCACGCACACGTCGCCCGTGCAGTCGCGCACGATGCTCTCGCGTGACGTCCCGATCTACATCGCGTGCCCCGGCAAGGTGTTCCGCACGGACGAGCTCGACGCGACGCACACTCCCGTCTTCCACCAGGTCGAGGGCCTCGCCGTCGACAAGGGCCTGACGATGGCTCACCTCAAGGGCACGCTCGACCAGTTCGCCCGCGCGATGTTCGGTCCCGAGGCGCGCACGCGCCTGCGCCCGAGCTTCTTCCCGTTCACCGAGCCGTCCGCGGAGATGGACCTGTGGTTCCCGCAGAAGAAGGGCGGCGCGGGCTGGATCGAGTGGGGTGGCTGCGGCATGGTCAACCCCAACGTCCTGCGCGCCGCAGGGATCGACCCGGACGAGTACACGGGCTTCGCGTTCGGCATGGGCCTCGAGCGCACCCTGATGCTCCGCCACGGGATCACTGACATGCACGACATCATCGAGGGCGACGTCCGCTTCTCGACGCAGTTCGGAATGGGGTTCTGATGCCGAACATCGCACTGGACTGGCTCGCGGAGCACGTCGAGGTCCCGGCTGGCCTGACCGCGGAGCAGCTCGCCGCCGACCTCGTCCGGGTCGGGCTCGAGGAGGAGGCGGTGCACGGTCCTGCCGTCACCGGCCCGCTCGTCGTCGGCACGGTCGTCTCCCTCGTCAAGGAGGAGCAGAAGAACGGCAAGACGATCAACTGGTGCCAGGTCGACGTGGGCGAGCACAACGTGCTCGACGACGACGGCCAGCCGACGGTCCCGCGCGGGATCATCTGCGGCGCGCACAACTTCGAGGCAGGCGACCGCATCGTCGCCGCCCTCCCGGGCGCCGTCCTGCCCGGCCCGTTCCCGATCGCCTCGCGCAAGACGTACGGCCACGTGTCCGACGGCATGATCTGCTCGCAGCGCGAGCTCGGTCTCGGGGACGACCACGACGGCATCATCGTGCTCGACCGGCTCGGGTTCACTGGCCAGCCGAACGGCACGGACGCGGTCCAGCTCCTCGGGCTCGGCGAGTCCGTGCTCGAGATCAACGTGACGCCCGATCGCGGCTACTGCTTCTCGATGCGCGGCGTCGCGCGCGAGTACTCGCACTCGACCGGCGCGACGTTCACCGACCCTGGCGTGCGTGAGACGCCCGCCGCGACGGCTGACGGGTTCGCCGTCGAGGTCGACGACGTCGCGCCTGTCCACGGCGTCGTCGGCTGCGACCGCTTCGTGACGCGCATCGTCCGGGGGATCGACCCGGCCGCCCCGACGCCCGAGTGGATGAAGAAGCGCCTCACGCAGGCGGGCATGCGGCCGATCTCGCTCGCGGTCGACGTCACGAACTACGTCATGCTCGACCTCGGCCAGCCGCTGCACGCGTACGACTTCGCGAAGGTGGCCGCCCCGATCGTGGTCCGCCGTGCTGCCGCGGGGGAGCACTTCACGACGCTCGACGACGTCGAGCGGACGCTCGACCCGGGCGACCTGCTCATCACCGACTCGCCCGACGGCGTGCGTGGCTCCCGGATCCAGGGGCTCGCAGGCGTCATGGGCGGTCAGGTGTCCGAGGTGTCGGAGTCGACGACGGACGTCCTGGTCGAGGCTGCGCACTTCGACGCCGTGACGGTCGCGCGGTCGTCACGACGCCACAAGATCCCGTCGGAGGCTGCGAAGAGGTTCGAGCGCGGCGTCGACCCGCGCCTGCCCGGGGTGGCAGCGCAGCGCGTCGTCGACCTGCTGGTCGAGCACGGCGGCGGCACGGCTGACCCGGCCGTCTCCGACCTCGACGCGGTCCCGGCGACGCCTGCGATCACGTTCCCGTGGTCCGAGCCGTTGCGCCTGACCGGGGTCGACCACGGTCGCGAGCGCATCGCCGAGATCCTCACGATGATCGGTTGCGAGCTCGCTGACGGCGACGGGGACACCGTCGCGGTGACGCCGCCGACGTGGCGACCTGACATCGAGGCGCCTGAGCACCTCGTCGAGGAGGTCGCGCGCATCGACGGATACGACAAGATCCCGTCGGTCGTCCCCGCTGCTCCCGCCGGCACCGGGCTCACGGCCGCGCAGCGCTCGCGCCGCTCGGTCGCCCGTGCGCTCGCGGAGGCGGGCTTCGTGGAGACGTTGTCCTACCCGTTCGTCGGCTCGGTCCAGCACGACGAGCTCGGCCTCGCCGCGGACGACGCGCGACGCCGCGCCGTCCGGCTCGCGAACCCGCTCTCGGACGAGGCTCCTGAGCTGCGCACGAACCTCCTGACGACGTTGCTCGGTACTGCGCGACGCAACGTCGGGCGCGGCATGACCGACCTGGCGGTCTACGAGATCGGTCTCGTCACGCAGCCCCGTCCGGGCGCGCCGGTCGCGCCCCAGCTGCCTGGCGCTCGCCGCCCGTCGGACGAGGAGCTCGAGGCGCTCGGCGCTGCGGTCCCGGACCAGCCGCGCCACGCGGCGGGCGTCCTCGCCGGAGCGCGCGAGCGTGCGGGCTGGTGGGGTCCTGGACGTGCCGCAGGCTGGGAGGACGCTGTCGAGGCGGTCCGTCTCGTCGCGCGGACGGTCGGTATCGAGCTCACGACGACGAACGACACGTCGCGCATGCCGTGGCACCCGGGCCGCTGCGCGCGGTTCGAGCTGGCGTCGGGCCAGGTCGTCGGCTGGGCTGGTGAGCTGCACCCGCAGGTCCTCGAGCGGCTCGACCTGCCGCGTCGCGCTGCCGCGTTCGAGGTCGACCTCGACGCGATCGTGGCGGCGGCCTCGACCGAGCCGGTCCAGGCTGTGCCGGTCTCGACGTTCCCGCTCGCGAAGGAGGACTTCGCGTTCGTCGTCGACCAGGACGTGACCGCCGGTGCCGTGCGTGCCGTCGTCGCGCAGGCCGCTGGTGAGCTTGCCGAGGAGGTGCGGGTGTTCGACGTGTTCACGGGCCCGCAGGTGGGCGAGGGCAAGAAGTCCGTCGCCGTCGCCGTGCGCCTGCGTGGCGCGGACCGCACGCTGACGGCGGAGCAGACCGCTGAGGTTCGCGGCCGGGTCGTCAAGCTCGCGGGCAAGCGCCTGGGCGCCCAGCTCCGCTGAGCCGCGACGTCCACCACGGCTCGGCCCTGCTTCGGTAGGGTCGAGCCGTGAGACCTTCTGCTCAACGTGCCCTCGGTGTCCTGCTCGTCGCGGCTGCCGCTTTCGCTCTGCTCGCGCGCGCCGGCGTCGTGGACGTGAGCCTCGGCCACCTCGTGCGGACGTGGTGGCCGACGGTGATCGTCCTGGTCGGCGTCTTCGGGCTCGTGACGGCGCCGCGTGCGTGGCACGGACCCGCGGTGCTCGTCCTCGTCGGAGTGATCCTGCAGTCCAACCGGCTCGGTTACCCGCGCATGTCGTTGTGGGAGCTCGTCGTCCCGCTGATCCTGCTGGTCGCTGGCCTGGCACTCATCACGCGCGGGGTGCGTGGGCCCCAGGGTGACCCGGACGTGCTGTCCTCCCTGGTCATCATGGGTGCCTCGAACCCGCGTACCGCCTCGCCCGCGTTCCGCTCCGGCGTGTTCACCGCCGTCATGGGCGGGATCGAGGTCGACCTGCGCGGCGCGGGCGTCGTCGAGCCTGCCGAGGTCTCCGTGTTCACCCTCTGGGGCGGGGTCGAGATCAAGGTCCCGCCGACGTGGAGCGTCACCGTGCGCGGCCTGCCTCTCCTCGGCGGCTGGGAGGACAAGACGGTCCGCCCGGTCGCACCGGACGCGCCCCGGCTCGTCGTGAACGTCATCGCGATCATGGGCGGGCTCGAGGTCCGGAACTGATCCTCACAGGTCGGCGATGACGATCTTCCCCATCGCCATGAGCCGCTCGTACGCGCCCGGGTGGGACATGAGCTCTCCCATGTTCTCGGGGACGACCTGCCACGAGACTCCGAACTTGTCCTTGCACCATCCGCACTGCTCGGCCGCGGGGTCGCTCGACAGGGCCGCCCAGAGCCGGTCGATCTCGTCCTGGTCGGCAGCGGTCACCGCGAGCGAGACGCCCTCGCTGAACGTGTGGTCCTGCGTCGCGGCGGCGTCCATCATGACGACCCACGTCCCTGCCAGCACGAGGTCGCTGAACATGACGGAGCCCGCCGCGGCGGGGCCGTGGGGTTGGGGGTATGTCACCGTCGTCCCTGGGCGCGAGCCAGGCAGGACGTCCCGGTAGTACGCGCTCGCCTCGGCGGCGCGGTTCTGAGCGGCGCCGCCGAACAGGAACGACGGGAGGACGAACGGACGTGGCTCGCCCTCGGGGTTCGTGAGGATGAGCTGCCAGGACACGCCGAACCGGTCCTCGACCCAGCCGTAGCGGGCGCTGTGCGGGTACTCGCCGAGCTCCATCAGGACACGACCTCCGTCAGCGAGCCGGTCCCAGAGCGCGTCGAGGTGATCGCGCGCGTCCGGGTCGCGGGAGGGGTCGTGGTTGACCATGAACGAGATCGACGGGTTGGGACGGAAGGACGCGTCGGCGTTGACGAGGGTCAGCGGGAGGCCACCGACGACGACGTCGATCGTGAGGACCTTGCCGGCCATGCCTGCCTGGAAGTCGGGGAGCCCGGTGGTGGGGTACCGGGTGGTCGCCACGACGTGGCTGTCGGGGAAGGACGCGGTGTAGGCGGCGGCTGCCTCCTCGGCATCGCCCGCGTACCAGATGTTCGGGGTGATCGTGGTCATGCCTCGAGCATGCGCACCTCGTCGCCTGCTGCCCACGGTGAGAGCGCCCAGGCGCGGCGAGGGTGGCGCCCAGGCCTTACCCACGGTGCGTGCGCGACGGAGGTGAGCCGACGGGGAACCGGCCGTGGTTGACGGCGAGCTTGCGTCGGGCGGCGTCGAGCACGTCGATGCCGGTGACGTCGGCGAGGCGCGCGAGGTAGATCGTCACGTCGGCCATCTCCATCGCGAGACGTTCGCGCAGCTCCGGGTCCGTCCGCACGGCGTCGAGGCTCTCGTCGGACCCGAGCCACTGCAGCTCGGCTGCGAGCTCGCCCGCCTCGCCGGTGAGTGCCATCGCGAGGTTCTTCGGTGTCTGCACGGGTGTCCAGCCGCGCTCCTCGGAGAACGTGCGGACGGCGGTGACAAGCTCGGCGAACCCGTCAGACCGTTCGGTCACAGCGTCCCCCCGGTGTGCTCGCCCGCGACCTCGAGGATCACCTTGCCGGTCGTCTCGCGCGCCTCGAGCGCCCGGTGCGCCTCGCCCGCGTCGGCGAGCGCGTACGTCCCACCGACACGGACCTTGAGGGCCCCGAGCCGGACGGCGTGGAACAGCTCGTCGGCGCGACGCAGCAGCTCGGGTCGTGTCGCAACGTGGTCGCCGAGCGTGGGCCTGGTGACGAACAGCGAGCCGCCCGAGTTGAGCCGCTGCAGGTCGAACGGGGGTACCTGGCCGGAGGCGCCACCGAACAGCACGAGGATGCCGCGAGGGCGCAGGGAAGCGAGCGAGGCGTCGAACGTCGTGCGTCCCACGCCGTCGTAGACGGCGTGCACGCCGTCCGGTGCGACGGCGCGGACGGCGGCCGGGAGCTGTGTCGTGAGGTCGTCGAGCTGGTCGTAGCGCACGACCGCGGTCGCCCCTGCCTCGCGCGAGAGCTCGGCCTTCAGGTCCGTCGACACGGTCGTGACGACGCGGGCGCCACGCGCGACCGCGAGCTGCGTCAGGAGGAGGCCGACGCCGCCTGCGCCCGCGTGCACGAGCACGTCCTCGCCCGGCCCGACGGGGTGGCTCGAGTCGGCGAGGTAGTGCGCGGTGAGCCCTTGCAGCATGAGCGCTGCCGCGGTCGCGAGGTCGACGCCGTCGGGCACGGGGACCGTGCGGTCCGCCGCGACGACGACCTGTTCCGCGTACGAGCCGGGCCCGTCGACCCAGGCGACGCGGTCGCCTGGCGCGACGTCCGTGACGTCGGGCCCGACGGCGCTGACGACGCCCGCACCCTCGCTCCCCGGGACGTGCGGGAACGGGACGGGGTAGACGCCCGAGCGGCGGTACGTGTCGATGAAGTTCACGCCCGCGTAGGCGACATCGACGACGACCTGGTCACGACCTGCGGTCGGGGCGGGGCGGCCGACGAGCGTGAGGACCTCGGGACCACCTGCGTGCACGGCTTCGATCGCTCTCATCACCCCAGCCAACCACCCGTCGGCCGCTCGGGTCGACGCGACGGTCCCGGATCGCGAGACGACGCGTGCAGCGCGCGGGCACGGCCGATACGTTGACCGGGAAACGCCGGGGAGCTTGGTGCACCAAGCTGAGAGGGCGGATGGGAAACCACCGAGTCGCCGACCCGCGAACCTGAACTGGGTAATGCCAGCGGAGGGAAGCGTCGGTGCCGTCGGCACCCTCATTGCTCGAACCGTCCCGCTGCGCGCGTCACGATCGACGTGCGCAGCGGCGCGCCCTGTCGGCGCGCGGCGGTCGTGCCGTGCGCGCCCGCCGTGGCGGCGCCCTCGAGCTCGAGGAGCGAAGAAGTGCTCGCACACATCCAGGTCTCGCCGCGTCCCGCCGGGACGGCCGACCAGCCCTACGCCCACATCGACCCTGCCATCGCGGTCATCCAGCAGTCCGGTCTCGTCCACGAGGTCGGTGCGATGGGCACGACCGTGCAGGGGAGCCCGGACGACGTCTGGGCGCTCTTGCGCCGCGTCCACGAGGCGACGCTCGCGGCCGGCGCTCGCGGGGTGACGAGCCACATCAAGGTCGGGCAGGGCGCGGACGACGCAGGCCCGACGATCGAGGACCTCGTCGCGAAGTTCCGGGCGTGAGCATCGCATCCCGTCCGGCGGGCGCGGACGTCGTGTCGCGCGTCTGGCCGCCCGCGGTGCTCGCGGTCGGGCTCGTCGTCGTGTGGGAGCTGGCGGTCTACGTCGCGAACGTCCCCGCGTTCGTCCTGCCTGCCCCGAGCCAGGTCGTCACGGCCGGGGCAGAGCTCGCGCCGGTGCTCGGCGCGCACGTCGCGACGACGATGACGGAGGCGCTCCTGGGGCTCGTGCTCGGGGTGCTCGCGGGAGGGACGCTCGCGCTCGCGACGGCCGCGTCGCCATGGCTGGATCGTGCGCTCCTGCCGCTGCTGACACTCACGCAGACCGTGCCGACGGTCGTCCTCGCGCCGCTCATGGTGCTGTGGGGCGGCGTGGGGCTCGCACCCAAGGTCGTGCTCGTCGCGCTCACCGTGTTCTTCCCGGTGCTCGTGGCCGCTGCGGGGGCGATGCGCGACGCCGAAGGGGAGCTCGGTGACGTCCTGCGCGGCCTCGGTGGGACGCGCCGCCAGGTGCTGCTCCTCGTCCGCGCGCCCGCCGCTCTTCCTGGCGCGCTCTCGGGGCTGCGCCTCGCGGCCACGTATGCGGTCGGCGCTGCCGTCGTCTCCGAGTACCTCGCGGGGACGAGCGGTCTCGGCGTGCTCATCCAGCGGGCACGCAAGGGCTACGACGTCGATCGCATCTTCGTGGCCGTCGCCCTCGTGGCGCTGCTCACTGCGCTGCTGTTCGTGATCGTCGACGTGGCGTCGCGCGCCGCGCTGCCGTGGCAGCGGCGCGAGTCCGGAAACCACCTGCTCCTGAGGAGACCAGCATGAGAGCTCGTACCACCGCCGCGATCGCTGCGGCACTGATGATCCTGTCCGCAGGCTGCACGACGACGCCCGAGAGCGGTGCCGCCGATGCTGACCTGACGCCCGTGACCGTCGTCCTCGACTGGACGCCCAACACGAACCACCTCGGCCTGTACGTCGCGCAGGAGCGCGGCTACTTCACGCAGGCGGGTCTTGACGTGACGATCGTCGAGCCGGGGGAGGCGTCGGGGTTGAGCCTGGTCGCGGCGGGGAAGGCCGACGTGGCGTACTCGGTCGCCGAGTCGCTCGTCCCGGCGCGGGCCAAGGGGGCTGACGTCGTCTCGGTCGCCGCGGTGCTGCGCCGCAACACCTCGAGCCTCATCTCCTTGCGGAGCGCGGGGATCGAGCGTCCCCGTGACCTGGCGGGGCGGACGTACGGCAGCTACGGGAGCGCGCTCGAGGAGGCGCTCGTGCGCCGGCTCGTCGCGTGCGACGGCGGCGACCCGGACGCGGTCGAGCTGGCCCCGCTCGTGAGCGACGACTTCCGCGTCGGGCTGACGCAGGAGCAGTTCGACACCGCGTGGGTGTTCGAGGGCTGGGACACGATCCGGCTGCGTGACGTCGACGGTCTCGACGTCACGTCGATCCCGTTCGCCGAGCACACGGACTGCATCCCGGACTGGTACACGCCGTTGCTCGCGACGTCCGAGAAGGTGCTGGCCGAGCGGCCGGGAGTCGTCGACCGGCTCGTCGCGGCGATCGGGCGGGGTTACGACGACGCGGTCGCCGACCCGCAGGCGGCCGCTGACGCGCTGCTGGAGGCCGTGCCGGAGCTCGACCGCGAGCTGGTGTCCCGCAGCGCGGACTACCTGGCGGGGGAGATCGCGGCGCCGGGGAAGCCGTGGGGCTGGCAGGACCCGGAGGTGTGGCGGGAGTTCCTGGCGTTCCTCGAGGAGGAGGGGCTCGTCGAGCGGGGGCTGACGGCGGAGGAGCTGTGGACCGATGACCTCGTCGGCTGACGTCCGGCCGGACGTGGAGGCCGTCGCTCTGCCGGGTGCGCTGGGGAGCGGCGTCGTGGTCGCGGGGCTGACGGTGTCGATCGGCGGCCGGACGGTCCTCGACGCTGTGTCGCTCCGCGTCGTGCCGGGCGGGCTCACGGCGGTCGTGGGCCCGTCCGGGTGCGGCAAGTCGACCCTGCTGCGCGTGCTGGGCGGTCTACCGGTCGCGGGGACCGTGGTGGTGGGCGGCGAGGTCGAGGTTCCGCTGGCGGAGGACGGGCGGCCCGACGTCGCATGGATGCCGCAGGGGGACTCGTTGCTCCCGTGGCGGCGCACCCTCGGGAACGTCGCGCTCGGGGCGCAGGTCGGTGGGGCGTCGCGCCGGGACGCGGCTGCGGCGGCTCGGGGCCTTCTCGACCGCTTCGGCCTCGCGGGGTTCGAGCAGTCGTGGCCGCACGAGCTGTCGGGCGGGATGCGCCAGCGTGCGGCGCTGGCGCGCACGGTGCTCGCCGGCCGTCGTGTGCTGCTCCTGGACGAGCCGTTCGGGGCGCTCGACCCGTTGACCCGGCGCGACATGAACGGGTGGCTCGCGGCGCACCGGGCGCAGGGTGTGCTGGGTGACGGTGCGGCGGTCGTGCTCGTGACGCACGACGTCGACGAGGCGGTCGCGCTCGCGGACCACGTGGTGGTGCTGTCGTCGCGGCCGGGCCGGGTCGTCGCCCGTGTGGAGGTCGGGGCGCTCGGCCGTGATGCGGCTCGGCGCGTCGTGCTCGCGTCCCTGGGGTGAGGGGGCGCGCTGGGGCAGGATGGTGGGACACGCTCCGCGAGGGGAGTGGAGAGTTATGCAATACGGTGTATGTTTATGCGCATGACCTTCTCAGCAGCGGTCGCCGGAGCCAGCGGGTACGCCGGCGGCGAGATCCTCAGGCTCCTCGCCGCGCACCCGGACGTCGAGATCGGAGCGGTGACCGCGCACTCCAACGCGGGCCAGACGCTCGGCCAGCACCAGCCGCACCTCCGCTCCCTCGCCGCCCGCGTGCTCGAGCCCACGATGCCCGCGACGCTCGCCGGGCACGACGTGGTCGTCCTCGCCCTGCCGCACGGCGCCTCCGGCGAGATCGCCGCACAGCTCCCCGACGACGTCCTCGTCCTCGACCTCGGCGCTGACCACCGGCTCGCGAGCGGCACGGACTGGGAGGCGTACTACGGCTCCGCGCACGCCGGCACGTGGCCGTACGGCATGCCCGAGCTCATCACCGGCCCCGGCACCCGGCAGCGCGACAACCTTGCCGGTGCGCGCCGCATCGCCGTCCCCGGCTGCAACGTCACCGCGGTGACCCTCGGTCTCCAGCCCGGCGTCGCGGCAGGGCTCGTCTCGCCGACCGACATCGTCGCCGTCCTCGCGAACGGCTACTCCGGCGCGGGCAAGAGCCTCAAGAGCCACCTGCTCGCGTCCGAGGCGCTCGGCTCCGCCCAGGCGTACGCCGTCGGAGGGACGCACCGCCACATCCCCGAGATCGCGCAGAACCTGCGCGCGGCCGGCGCGCCGGACGTCACCCTCTCCTTCACGCCCACGCTCGTGCCGATGTCCCGCGGCATCCTCGCGACCGCGACTGCACGACTCGTCGACCCGTCGACGTCGGACGCCGCGATCCGCGCCGCGTGGCACGACGCGTACGCGGACGAGCCCTTCGTCCACCTGCTCCCCGAGGGCGTCTGGCCGACGACCGCGATGACGCTCGGAGCCAACACCGCCCTCGTCCAGGTCGCGGTCGACCGCCGTGCCGGTCGCGTCGTCACCGTCACCGCGATCGACAACCTCGTCAAGGGCACGGCGGGTGCCGCCGTGCAGTCCATGAACATCGCCCTCGGCCTCCCCGAGACCACGGGCCTGACCGTCGAAGGGGTTGCGCCGTGAGCGTCACCGCAGCACAGGGGTTCCGGGCGGCAGGCGTCGCGGCGGGGCTGAAGTCCACCGGCAAGCCTGACGTCGCTCTCGTCGTCAACGACGGGCCCGAGCACGTCGCGGCCGGCGTCTTCACGTCGAACCGTGTCGTCGCGGCTCCCGTCGTCTGGTCGCGTCAGGCCCTGGCCGACGGCGTCGCGCACGCCGTCGTCCTCAACTCGGGCGGCGCCAACGCGTGCACCGGGCCCGAGGGCTTCCTCGACACGCACGTCACCGCCGAGCGCACAGGTGACGCCCTCGGCGTCTCGGCGGGCGACGTCGTCGTGTGCTCGACCGGGCTCATCGGCGTGCGCCTGCCGATGGACAAGCTGCTGCCGGGCGTCGAGTCGGCCGTGGCCGCGCTCGACGCGGCAGGCGGCGAGTCCGCAGCGACCGCGATCATGACGACCGACACCGTGCCGAAGACCGCCGTCGTGGAGGGCGAGGGCTGGGTGGTCGGCGGCATGGCGAAGGGCGCGGGCATGCTCGCTCCCGGCCTCGCGACGATGCTGTGCGTCCTGACGACCGACGCGGTCGTGACCGCCGAGGACGCCGACGCGGCGCTGCGTGCCGCGACCGGCCGCACGTTCGACCGCGTGGACTCGGACGGCTGCATGTCGACGAACGACTCGGTCGTGCTGCTCTCCTCGGGCGCCTCGGGCGTGCGCGCGGACAAGGACGCGCTCGCCGCAGTCCTCACCGAGGTGTGCGCGTCGCTCGCTCGGCAGCTCGTCGCGGACGCCGAGGGCGCGAGCCACGACATCGCGGTGCGCGTCGTCGGCGCCTCCGACGAGACGGCCGCGGTCGCGGTCGCCCGCGCCGTCACGCGCTCCAACCTCTTCAAGGCCGCGGTCTTCGGCAACGATCCCAACTGGGGCCGGGTCCTGTCGGCGGTCGGCACCGTCCCGCCCGAGGTCGCTCCGTACGACGCGCTCGCGCTCGACGTGAGCATCAATGGCGTCCAGGTCTGCCGTGCCGGCGGTGTGGGGGAGGGCCGCGAGCTCGTCGACCTCGCGTCGCAGCGCGAGGTGCACGTCGAGATCGACCTCCACGCGGGCGACGCCGAGGCGACGGTCTGGACGAACGACCTCACGCACGACTACGTCCACGAGAACAGCGCCTACTCCTCCTGAGGAGCCGGCCCGGACACGACACGAGAGACGGAAGACATGACCACCGCACCGATCGACCTCACGCCGCACCAGCGCGCCGAGGTGCTCGTCGAGGCGCTCCCGTGGCTGCGCGACCTCGAGGGCGCGCTCGTCGTCGTCAAGTACGGCGGCAACGCCATGGTCGACGACGAGCTCAAGGCGGCCTTCGCCCAGGACATGGTCTTCCTGCGGCAGGTCGGGCTGCGTCCCGTGGTCGTGCACGGCGGCGGTCCGCAGATCTCCTCGATGCTCGAGCGTCTCGGCATCGAGTCGGAGTTCCGCGGTGGGCTGCGCGTGACGACGCCCGAGGCGATGGACGTCGTGCGGATGGTGCTCACCGGCCAGGTCTCGAGGGAGCTCGTGGGCCTCATCAACGCGCACGGCCCGGTCGCGGTCGGTCTCTCGGGCGAGGACGGCGGCCTCTTCCAGGCACGTCGCCGGACGGCGACGGTCGACGGCGAGCCTGTCGACGTCGGGATGGTCGGCGACGTCGTCTCGGTGGACCCGTCTGCCGTCCAGGACCTCCTCGACGCGGGGAGGATCCCGGTCGTGTCGACCGTCGCGCCAGACCTCGACGACGCGACGCAGGTCCTCAACGTCAACGCCGACACGGCGGCGGCGGCGCTCGCGATCGCGCTCGGCGCGCGCAAGCTCATCGTGCTCACGGACGTCGAGGGGCTCTACACGTCGTGGCCGGACCGGTCCTCGCTCGTGTCGACCATCTCGGAGTCCGAGCTCGAGGCGCTCCTGCCGTCGCTCGAGTCGGGGATGGTCCCCAAGATGGAGGCCTGCCTGCGCGCGGTGCGCGGCGGCGTCTCGCGCGCGACGGTGATCGACGGCCGGGTCGCGCACTCGGTGCTGCTCGAGGTGTTCACGGACCAGGGCAACGGCACGCTCGTCCACCCGGGCGGTCCGCGCGACGAGGAGGTGGCACGGTGAGCGGCCTCCAGCCCACGGGCGACGCGACGCTCGCCCCGAACAGCTCGGCGGCGTGGACCGAGCGCTACCGCGGCGCCGTCATGGACACGTTCGGCCCTCCGCAGCGTGTGCTCGTGCGCGGCGAGGGTGCGTATGTGTGGGACGCCGACGGCAAGCGGTACCTCGACCTGCTCGCCGGGATCGCGGTCAACGCGCTCGGCCACGCGCACCCGACGCTCACCGCCGCGATCAGCGCGCAGCTCGGCACCCTCGGGCACGTCTCGAACTTCTTCGGCACCCCGACGCAGATCGCGCTCGCGGAGCGCCTGCTCGAGCTCGCGGGCGCGCCCGAGGGCTCGCGCGTGTTCTTCTCGAACTCGGGTGCTGAGGCGAACGAGGGCGCGCTCAAGATGACGCGCCGCAACCTGCGTGCGGACGGCTCGCCGCGCCGTCGCGTGCTCGCGCTCGAGGGCGCGTTCCACGGTCGGACCATGGGCGCGTTGTCGATCACGTCGAAGGCGCAGTACCGCGAGCCGTTCGAGCCGCTCCCGGGCGGCGTCGAGTTCCTCCCGTTCGGCGACCTCGCCGCGCTCGAGGCCGCGTTCGCGACGGACGGAGACGACGTCGCAGCGCTCGTCGTCGAGCCGTTGCAGGGGGAGGCGGGCGTCAGGTCGCACCCGGTGGGGTACCTCGCTCGTGCTCGCGAGCTCACGGCCGCGCACGGCGCGCTCCTCGTGCTCGACGAGGTGCAGACCGGCATGGGCCGTACCGGCAGCTGGTTCGCGTTCCAGGACCCGACGATCGGCGACGGCGTCGTGCCGGACATCGTGACGCTCGCGAAGGGTCTCGGGGGAGGTTTCCCGGTCGGCGCGATCGTCGCCTTCGACGACCGGGCTGCGACCCTCGTCGGTCGTGGTCAGCACGGCACGACGTTCGGCGGGAACCCGGTCGCCGCCGCGGCGGCGCTCGCGACGATCGGTGTCATCGAGCGAGACGACGTGCTCGAGCACGTCCGCGCGGTGGGGGCCTTCTTGCGCGACGAGATCGAGGCGTGCGGGAACCCGCTCGTCGTGTCCGTCCGCGGGGCGGGCCTCCTGCTCGCCGTCCAGCTGGCCGAGCCGGTCGCCGCGCAGGTCGCTGCGGCCGCGCTCGAGGCGGGCTTCATCGTCAACCCTGTCGCGCCGGACGCGCTCCGGCTCGCTCCGCCGCTGATCCTCACCGTGGACCAGGCTCGTGACTTCGTCGCGTTCCTCGCCGCGCTCCCCTTCCCGACGACCGAGAAGAGCTGACATGCCCCGCCACTTCCTGCGAGACGACGACCTCAGCCCTGCCGAGCAGTGCGAGGTCCTCGAGCTGGCGCTCGAGTTCCATGCCGACCGGTTCCTGCGGACCCCGCTCAAGGGTCCGAAGGCGGTCGCGGTCATGTTCGACAAGCCGTCGACCCGCACCCGCGTGTCGTTCTCGGTGGGGGTCGCCGAGCTCGGCGGCTACCCGCTGGTCATCGACGCGGCGGGCTCGCAGCTCGGTCGCGGCGAGCCAATCTCGGACACCGCGCGCGTCCTGGACCGTCAGGTCTCGGCGATCGTGTGGCGCACGTTCGGACAGGAGCGCGTCGAGGAGATGGCGGCGAGCTCGTCGGTGCCGGTCGTCAACGCGCTGACGGACGAGTTCCACCCGTGCCAGATCCTCGCGGACCTCGCGACGGTCGCCCAGCACCGGGGCGGCGTCGACGCCCTCGCCGGGCAGGTCCTCGCGTATGTCGGTGACGGTGCGAACAACATGGCGCACTCGTACCTGCTCGGTGGTGCTGTCGCGGGCATGCATGTGCGCGTCGGCACGCCGGAGGGCTACCTGCCGGCTCCGGCGATCGTCGCTGACGCGCAGGCGGTGGCCGCGCGGACGGGCGGCTCGGTGACGGTCACGTCGGACCCGGTCGCTGCTGTGGCGGGGGCCGACGTCGTCGCGACCGACACGTGGGTCTCGATGGGCCAGGAGGGCGAGAGCAGCGCTCGGGAGCTGCCGTTCTTGCCGTTCGCGGTCGACGCGGCGCTCCTGGCGCACGCGAAGCCTGACGCGATCGTCCTGCACTGCCTTCCTGCCTACCGTGGCAAGGAGATCTCCGCCGAGGTGCTCGACGGCCCGCAGTCGGTCGTGTTCGACGAGGCCGAGAACCGGCTGCACGCGCAGAAGGCGCTCCTCACGTGGCTCCTGGAGCAGGCGTGAGCGCTCCGACCGGGACGCCGTCGACGAAGGCTGCGCGCCACGCGCGGATCCGGGCCATCCTCACGTCCCACGAGATCCACTCGCAGACGGAGCTCGCGTCGGCGCTCGCGGACGACGGCGTGCAGGTCACCCAGGCGACGCTGTCACGCGACCTGATCGAGCTGCGTGCGCAGAAGGTCCGCACGTCGCGCGGGGTGTCGGTGTACGCGGTCCCGGGCGAGGGCGGGGACCGGAGCCTGCAGACGACGTCGGACACCGAGTCTCTCGCGGCGCGCCTCGCGCGCCTGTGCGAGGAGCTGCTCGTCTCCGCCGAGGCGTCGGGCAACCTCGTCGTGCTGCGCACCCCGCCAGGTGCGGCGCACTACCTCGCCTCGGCGCTCGACCACTCGGTCCTGCCCGACGTGATCGGCACGATCGCGGGGGACGACACGGTCCTCGTCATCGCACGGGACGGCGACGAGGGCGGCGCCGCCGTCGCCGCGCGGCTGCTGCGCCTCGCCGAGGGTGACTGACGCACGACCGCACGTGACCGCGACCGCGCGGCCCTGAAAGACTATGAACAACCCAACTGTGTGAGAGAGAGAAACGTCATGACTGATCGCGTCGTGCTTGCCTACTCGGGCGGCCTGGACACCTCTGTGGCCATCGGCTGGATCGCGGAGGCGACCGGCTCCGAGGTCGTCGCTGTCGCCGTCGACCTGGGGCAGGGCGGTGAGGACCTCGAGGTCATCCGCCAGCGTGCGCTCGACTGCGGTGCCGTCGAGGCCTACGTGGCCGACGCCCGCGACGAGTTCGCAGCCGAGTACTGCATGCCCGCCCTGCGGGCGAACGCGCTGTACCTCGACCGCTACCCGCTCGTCTCGGCGCTGTCGCGCCCGACGATCGTCAAGCACCTCGTGCGCGCTGCCCGCCAGTTCGGTGCGACGACCGTCGCGCACGGCTGCACCGGCAAGGGCAACGACCAGGTCCGTTTCGAGGTCGCCACGACGTCGCTCGCGCCTGACCTCAAGACGATCGCGCCCGTGCGCGACCTCGCGCTGACCCGTGAGAAGGCGATCGCGTACGCAGAGGCGAACGACCTGCCGATCGCGACGACGAAGCACAACCCGTTCTCGATCGATCAGAACGTGTGGGGCCGCGCCGTCGAGACGGGCTTCCTCGAGGACATCTGGAACGGCCCGACGAAGGACGTCTACAGCTACACGGACGACCCGACGTTCCCGCCTGTCGCTGACGAGGTCGTCATCACGTTCGAGCAGGGCGTGCCGGTCGCGCTCGACGGCGTCGCGGTGACGCCGCTCCAGGCGATCCAGGAGATGAACCGCCGTGCGGGCGCCCAGGGCGTCGGCCGGATCGACATCGTCGAGGACCGTCTCGTCGGCATCAAGTCGCGCGAGATCTACGAGGCTCCGGGAGCGATGGCCCTCATCGCCGCGCACCAGGAGCTCGAGAACGTCACGCTCGAGCGCGAGCAGGCCCGCTTCAAGCGTGGCGTCGAGCAGCGCTGGACGGAGCTCGTCTACGACGGCATGTGGTTCAGCCCGCTCAAGCGGTCGCTCGACACGTTCATCGACGACACGCAGCGCTACGTCTCGGGCGAGATCCGCATGACGCTGCACGGCGGCCGCGCGACGGTCACGGGCCGCCGCTCGGAGGCGAGCCTGTACGACTTCAACCTCGCGACGTACGACGAGGGGGACTCGTTCGACCAGTCGCAGGCGAAGGGCTTCATCGAGATCTACGGCCTCACCGCCAAGCTTGCCGCCGCGCGCGACGTCAAGTTCGGCAACGGCGTCGACCTCGGGTCCGGGAAGCTCTGACGATGACGGCGGACGGGCACGAGGAGGGCACGCAGCGCGTGAGCCTGTGGGGCGGTCGCTTCGCGGGCGGGCCGAGCGACGCGCTCGCGGCGCTGAGCAAGTCGACGCACTTCGACTGGCGGCTCGCGGGCCAGGACATCGCTGGTTCGAAGGCGCACGCGCGCGTGCTGCACGCCGCCGGGCTGCTGACGGATGCTGAGCTCGCGGGCATGCTCGACGCGCTCGAGCGGCTGCGTCTGGACGTCGCGTCCGGGGCGTTCGTCGCCGGCGACGACGACGAGGACGTGCACACGGCGCTCGAGCGCGGGCTCATCGAGCGCGCGGGTGCCGAGCTGGGCGGCAAGCTGCGGGCGGGTCGTTCGCGCAATGACCAGATCGCCACGCTGACGCGGATGTACCTGCGTGACGAGGCGCGTGTGATCGCCGGTCTCGTGCTCGACGTCGTCGATGCGCTCGTCGCGCAGGCTGCCGCCCACCCGGGCGCGGCGATGCCGGGGCGCACGCACCTGCAGCACGCGCAGCCGGTGCTGCTCGCGCACCACCTGCTGGCCCACGCGTGGCCGCTCATGCGTGACGTCGAGCGGTTCGTCGACTGGGACGCGCGTGCGGCCCGGTCGCCGTACGGCTCGGGAGCGCTCGCTGGCTCCTCGCTCGGGCTCGACCCGGCTGCGGTCGCGGCAGACCTGGGTTTCGACGGTCCTGTCGAGAACTCGATCGACGGGACGGCGTCGCGCGACGTCATGGCGGAGTTCGCGTTCGTCTCGGCGATGCTGGGCGTCGACCTCTCCCGCATCGCGGAGGAGGTGATCCTGTGGAACACGAAGGAGTTCGGTTTCGTCCGGCTCGACGACGCGTTCTCGACGGGGTCGAGCATCATGCCGCAGAAGAAGAACCCGGACGTCGCCGAGCTGGCGCGCGGGAAGGCGGGTCGGCTGATCGGTGACCTGACCGGGCTGCTGACGACGCTCAAGGGCCTGCCGCTCGCGTACAACCGCGACCTGCAGGAGGACAAGGAGCCGGTGTTCGACCAGGTCGACACGCTCGAGGTGCTCCTGCCGGCGTTCTCGGGGATGGTCGCCACGATGACCTTCGACACTGAGCGGATGGCGTCGCTCGCTCCGCAGGGCTTCTCGCTCGCGACGGACATCGCCGAGTGGCTGGTGCGGGAGGGCGTGCCGTTCCGTGTGGCTCACGAGGTCGCGGGGGCGTGCGTCCAGGTGTGCGAGCAGCGCGGGATCGAGCTGTGGGATCTCACAGATCAAGACCTCGCGGAGGTCTCGGTGCACCTGACGCCGGCCGTGCGTAGCGTCCTGACCGTCGAGGGTTCGCTGGCCTCGCGCGACGCGGTCGGGGGGACTGCGCCTGTGCGGGTGGCCGAGCAGCTCGACGCCGCGCGCGAGCGTGCGGCACAGCTGCGGGCGTTCGCCCGGGGCCAGGTCGGTGCGTGAGGCGCTGACGACCAGCGGCACGACGACGGGGGCGGTCATGACGACGGAGGTGACGTCGTGACCGCCCCCGACCACGTGGTGGCGTTGGTCGCGGTGATGGCGGCGGACCGACCGGCGGGCCTGGGGGCGACGCGCCTCGTGTGCGTGGACGGTCCCGCAGGTTCCGGGAAGACGACGCTCGCCGCTCAGCTCGGTGCGCTGCTCCCGGCGCAGGTCGTGCACATGGACGACCTTTACGAGGGCTGGACCGGTATGCGGGCGGGCATCGCCAGGCTTGCCGAGTGGGTGCTCGAGCCGCTCGCGGCGGGGCGCCCGGGCCGCTATCAGCGCTACGACTGGGGCCTCGGCAAGTACGCGGAGAGGCACACGGTGCCGTTGGCCGACTTCCTCGTGGTCGAGGGCTGCGGCTCCGCGAGCCTCAGCACGGAGCCGTACTCGCCTCTGGTGGTGTGGGTCGAGGCGCCTGACGACGTGCGTCTCGAGCGAGGGCTCGAGCGTGACGGGGCAGCGCTAGAGCCAGCCTGGCGGGAGTTCATGCGGGCGGAGCGCGAGCACTACGCGGAGCACCGCACGCGCGAGCGTGCCCACGTCCGGCTCGACGGCGTCGGCAACCTGGTCACTCCCTGATCGTGACCAGGCCGCCGTCGGGCGGCGGTTGACGGGGTGACGGGGGACGATGGCGGGGTGCTTGGTGCTGCAGCGGACCCTCACTCGAACGAACCTGCGGTGGAGCGCTGTGCGCCGGCCGCTGCGTGGTTCCTCCGCCCGGTGCTCGAGGTCGCGCGCGGGCTGCTCGAGGCGCACCTGGTGCGGACGACGCCGGAGGGCAGCGTCGTGTTGCGTGTGACGGAGGTCGAGGCGTACGCGGGGGAGACGGATCCGGCGTCGCACGCCTTCAAGGGCCCGAACCGGCGCAACGCGACGATGTTCGGACCGCCAGGTCGTCTCTACGTCTACCGGCACATGGGTCTGCACCACTGCGTGAACGTCGTCTGCGGCGAGCCGGGGAGTGCGCGGGCCGTGCTGCTGCGCGCAGGCGAGGTCGTCGAGGGCGTGGGCCTGGCGACGGCGCGACGGACGGTCCGCGGCGTCGTGCGCACCCCTGTCGACGTCGCTCGGGGTCCGGCGCGCCTCGCGGACGCGCTGGGTCTGACGCTGGCCGACGACGGGGCGAGCCTCGTGGCTGGCGACAGCCTGGAGCTTCGTGTCCGTGCCCGTCCGGTCGCGCCAGGCGTGGTGATGACGGGGCCGCGCGTCGGTGTGGGGGCCGCGGGTGCGGACCCGGACCGGTTTCCCTGGCGTCTGTGGCTCGCGGGGGAGCCGACCGTCTCGGCGTTCCGAGGTCCGTCGCAGCCGCGTCGGCGGACAGGGCAGACTAGTGCTGTTGGCCTCGTCCGAGGTCGGGATGCACGAAGGAGCAGCGGTGAGCAACGTTCTTGATGAACTCCAGTGGCGCGGGCTGGTCAGCCAGACGACTGATGTCGAGGCCCTGCGCAGAGCTCTCGAGGACGGTCCGATCACGTACTACTGCGGCTTCGACCCGACCGCGCCAAGCCTGCACCACGGGCACCTGGTCCAGCTCGTCCTGCTGCGTCACCTCCAGCTCGCGGGGCACCACCCGATCGCGCTCGTCGGCGGGGCGACCGGGCTGATCGGCGACCCGCGCATGTCGGGGGAGCGTGTCCTGAACGATCGTGAGACGGTCGCGGGCTGGGTGGAGCGCCTGCAGAACCAGATCTCGCGGTTCCTGTCGTTCGAGGGTGACAACCCCGCTCGCATGGTCAACAACCTGGACTGGCACGCGGGCTTGTCGGCGCTCGACTTCCTGCGTGACGTGGGCAAGCACTACCGCCTGGGCACGATGCTCGCGAAGGAGACGGTCGCGCGCCGGCTCGCCTCGGACGAGGGCATCTCGTTCACGGAGTTCAGCTACCAGATCCTCCAGGGCATGGACTTCCTCGAGCTCAACCGTCGCTACGGCTGCACCCTGCAGACGGGCGGCAACGACCAGTGGGGCAACCTGCTCTCGGGTGTTGAGCTGGTGCGCAAGTCGGACCAGAGGTCTGTCCACGCGCTGACGACTCCGCTCATCACGAAGGCGGACGGCACGAAGTTCGGCAAGTCCGAGGGCGGCGCGGTGTGGTTGGCGCCGGACATGATGTCGCCGTACGCCTTCTACCAGTTCTGGGTCAACGCGGACGACGCCGACGTCGTGGGTTGGCTGCGCACGTTCACGTTCCGGACGCGCGAGGAGATCGCGGAGCTCGAGGCGGCTGTGGCCGAGCGCCCCGCGGCGCGCGAGGCGCAGAAGGCGCTCGCGGCCGATGTCACGACCATGGTGCACGGCGAGCGGGCGACGCAGCAGGCGATCGCGGCGAGCCAGGCGCTGTTCGGTCGCGGCGAGCTCGCCGACCTTGATCCCGACACTCTGGCTGCGGCCACGGAAGGCCTGCCGCGCACGGCCTTCGCGATCGGCGACCCGGTCGCCGACGTGCTCGCAGCGACCGGAGTGGTCAAGGGCAAGGCTGCAGCACGTCGCGCGATCGCCGAGGGTGGCGTCTACGTCAACAACGTGAAGGTCACCGGTGAGGACGCGGTGCTCTCGGAGGGTGACGTGCTCGCCGAACGGTACGTGCTGGTACGCCGCGGCAAGCGCACGGTGACGGTCGCTGTGCTGGGCGAAGCGCCGGGTCAGGGAGCGGCATAGACCCGCGCGGTCGGGCGGTGACGGTGGTCACCGCTACGCGACTTGACCGTGATCGCCGTGGCCCCGTAGTGTTCTGCGAGTCGCCCCGACAGGGGAGGAACGGACAGCCGCAGGCCTCGCACTCACGTGTGAAGGAGCGGCCGGCCGGTCCCCGAGGGTGACTCCAAGATCCTGAACCAGGCTCTCGTGCGCCGCACGGGAATGAGGTACAGTATCTGTCCGGCCCTCCAGCCGATCACATCTGAGTCTCCGGTTCACCCGGAACGCGGATTGGACACGGCGGGATGGATCGGGTAAGTTTGAACGGTTGCCTCCGAGCCGGCCTGGAAGGGCGGGTGGGGATGCGCGTCTGTTCCTTGAGAACTCAACAGTGTGCTTGATAGTCAATGCCAAA